>NZ_KB906991.1 GCF_000381745.1 Psychromonas ossibalaenae ATCC BAA-1528
GAAAAGTGCGCTTGGAAAAGCCGTCAGTTACAGCATTAATCAGTGGCCTAAGCTGGTGCAATATATTAATGACGGTCAATTATCTATTGATAATAATCGTGCAGAGCGGGCGATCAAACCATTTGTTATTGGTCGTAAGAACTGGTTGTTTGCTAATACTAAAAATGGAGCTGTAGCCAGTGCGATTCTTTATAGCGTTATCGAAACGGCGAAAGCAAACGGGTTAATGCCCTTTAACTACTTAATGCACTGCCTTGAACAGTTATCAAATCAGCCAGATGAGATAGATTCGCTCTTGCCATGGAACGTAAAACTCGAGCCAGTGTAGTTGGCCGGACGCTTACTAATCATTTACCTCTACATAAGCGAGCAAAACTATTGTGCCACTATAATGTTCATAGAAGGATGCCAATTATTTCACTGATTTTTGCCAGAAATATGTCATGAATTGTAATGACAGGGCATTATAAAAAGTTAACTTAGATAGAAGATAGGTTGACTGTTTTCTGTGACACATAGAAGCACATACAGCCTTAGAATTTTTGTAGTATTTATCTGTTGAGGTTACCCCCATAGTGGCTTAGCAATATATATGAGGGCAATTTTTCTATTCCCAACTTAACTATCCAATCAAACAGTTAAGTTGAAGTCAGGTTAGATTTATAAATACCTAATCAAGTCAATGCAGACTACATGTCAGTGCTGTGCTTACGATTATCACTTGATCTTACCAATACGTCCAAAGCGTACTGCACTCGGTATCCAGGTTGGTAAAAATCCGTTCGCATCCCGATCAAGCTCAAAGCTTATCCAAGTAAACACGGCTTTACCTACTAAGTTCTTTTCCGGAACAAAACCCCAGAAGCGACTGTCCTCACTATTATCACGGTTATCGCCCATCACAAAGTAATGACCTTGCGGAACAACCCACTCATACTGATAGGTTACGGTATCCTGCTGCTGGAAATACCTGCTGATACGCTCACCCGCTATCGGAGTGATTAATATTTGATGTTCAGTTTTTCCTAAAACTTCATTGTATATTTTCTGCACTCCTCTTTCATCGCTAAAGGTTTTATCTTGTAAAAAGTGAGTATCCAATTTTTTGTAGGATCCACATTGCTCTTTCGCGCAGTTGGACACTAAATACATCTGCTTATCTTTATAAACGATACGATCTCCGGGCAGCCCAATCACTCGCTTGATAAAATCTATACGAGTGTCTTCAGGGTATTTAAAAACAGCAACATCACCGCGTTTAGGTTTACTTGTCGGAATAAGAGTATTGTGCCAGAGTGGCTCCTTTACACCGTAGGAGTATTTTTCCACGAGAATAAAATCACCAATCAACAGAGTTGGCATCATCGAACCCGACGGAATCTGGAAAGGTTCATACAAAAAGGAACGTAATACAAACACCACAGCTATTACCGGAAATAGAGAGCGTGCATTTTCTATCAGAACATTCTCAGGCTGAATATTATTCCGCATTTTCTCATTAAGAGGCTCCCCAACCTGAGCTCTCTGACGCGCTTTATCACGCACAGGGGCCCATCTGACTTTATCGATGACCCAGACAATACCGGTGAAAAAAGTTAAAATTACTAATATTAGTGCAAACGTATTTGCCATTATTAAATCCTTTTAAATTGTTGTTAATTCAATTGACTATGTAGGCAACAAAAATTTGACTTAGTTCGCTATGGTATTAATTAATATGATTTTTAATGATCTGCTTAAATGTAGCTATTGACTGTAGTGTTTTAGTTAAAATGACCACGCCATTAGCGTTGTTATGATAATAATTTCTATGGTGGTTGGTGATCCAAAGCGCTTTAGTAATTTTCTGGTATGGCTATTATTCTGTTCTATTTAGAAGCCATGCGATAATACGTTTCCTATATCGTCATTAAAATTGTGCCCAAAGATGGTAAATGCAGAAGCATCATTTCAATAACTTTACAAACAGCTAGCTGTGTATCACAACCTGTTTAAGCGGGTAATTATGAGCTTTTCTTCTATCATTGCTTGTTTCCACGTTGTTTGTTGAAATAATTAAGAACTTCAGTTTTCAATTTTTCATGAAAAGCCTCTCGATCAAATCCATCGGGATCTTGTGATGGAGAAAAGTATTTATTTCGCATGCTCTCTGGGAATGGTGCAAGAAAAGATAAGTGGCCGGCATTTTCAACTGTTTTTAAAGTGATGAGCGCTGGGTTCTTTACGTTTTGTTTTATCAGGTCGGCTTGCCAATAAGGTGTGAGAGTGTCGTGCTCCGCTGAAAAAAACAAAATGGGCAGATTGACATGGTTGAACGAATCAGGCTGCTGGAACCATGCTGCAGCTGGAGCAAAAAGCACAAGCGCCTTAACTCGTTGATCGTTAACAACTTCGACTTGTTTCCTTTCTATCGACCAGGGAACAGCCCCTGCGACGGCAAGCGCAGTGCTCCCCCCCATAGAATGTCCGATCATAAAAATCTGTCGAGAGTCTATACATTCCATCAACTCAGGATCACAGAGCAATGTGTCTGTGACAAGACGTATATGTCTTGTACGCAAGGTTAAATTTTTATTATGTCCTTCAAGGTAATTGTCGTTTCTGTTATTACCATGATGTTCAGGCATCGCCACAATATAACCATTTTCTGCTAAATGCTGAGCTACTATCCGATAAAGCAGATGTGATCCACCGCCGCCGTGGGATATTATCACCAGTGGAAAATTACCTTTTGCCAATTTCCCTTCGGGGCATACATTAATACTATAGGGACCAATCTTTATATCCTGAGAATTATCTATACTCGGATATAAAATCCAAGACTGGAAATTGATATTGTTGATTTCATCTTGTATTTTGATTGTTTTGCTTCCAGCAGAATAATTCATGTTACTAATTATCAAAATAATTTCCTCTAATAATGGGTCGTTCATAACGCCCACTTAAGCGGGCAAAAATTGTTGGCTATAATTGTGTAGCAAAGCGGAACGTAGCCAACTTTTTGTTCCGTTTAAAGTGCTTATGTGCTGGAGCTGACTGCTAGGTTGCTCCCTAAATAAACAAAAACGGTAGCCGCCGCTTCATCGAGTAATACACTAACCAGGCAATGGATCTGCCGTCACCTGATATCAACTTGCTATTTTAGCGGCAGATAGATTTCAGTTAATAATTCACATTCGTCTACTTCATGAACAAAGTTTAGGTAGCGGAAGAAGCATGGAAAATCTCTTAGCTCTTTTCCACTATCCGGCAGCCATTTTTGATACAAGTAATACAGGGTTTCACTAATAAGATCATGACTTCCCTTATGTAGAGCAACGGCACAGCGACCTTCTGGTATTACCCCTGATTTTATTCCATAGACATTTTCGGGAACTTCACCTTTATGGGTTCCACATATATCAAATCGAAACTCTTCATCTGGTGTATCATTTGGATCTGAGTAAGGTATACCGAACGTCTCGCTTGTTTTAATGGGTGATAAGCCAGTTGTTTTTCTCCAGGCAATAAATTTTGCGACTGTCTCAAAAACTAATCGAGGACTGCCTTTATGCTCAATCAAAGCGACATCTCTCTCATTGAAGTCTATTATTTTTACTTTCACAGCACTTTTTCTGTTTATCGGTGGATTAAATTCATATTTTGAGTACCAAGATTGCCACTCTGGCCGATTCCTAAACAGGGAGGGGGACTGTCCAAAAATTCTAGAAAATGCACGTGAAAAAGCTTCTGGACTCTCGAAATGAGCTTCATAAGCAATATCGGTAATACTGTATTCTGGTTCAAATGCCAACCTAAATGAAGCTCGCTTCATTCGTGTTAAGCGAACAAACTGAATCGTACTAATTCCCATGAATGACTTAAATATGCGGTGAAAATGGTACTTAGAGCATGCGGCTGTGTCACTCAACAGCTCTAGAGAGAGGTCTTGATCTAAGTTGCCATTGATAAAATCACACACTTTTCTTATTCGTTCTTCATTTTGTTGAACTACTTTCATTTTCTTCTATTTGCCTCTCAATTCAGAAATCCCAGAAATGATACCTATGGATAAAGAATAGTTCCTGATTGAAATTGCGATATTTATGTAGCCCTGTCATGCTTCGTTCCTCGACTTCATTTGAACTATTGGTTTAATGGTAGGATTCTGAGGGACTAGTGTATTAGTGCATAAAGTTTCATAATTGCAGCATGGAACAGTCAGGTATTCCTGCAGCACAACGCTCGCTTATTCCAGGCGGGGCTAATAACTCTCGAATCTTTAACTAAGCAGAACCTTAAAACACCTTATAAAACGATAAAATATGATCAAATATGATCAAATACATTTAGTCACAACACTCTCAGAAGTGATACTCGTTTCTGTAAATATGATCTAGATAGCAAAAACGCAAAACCCGCATATCGCCACAATTAAAACAAGGTTATATGTACTATATTAGGTTTATCTTATGTAGGTTTTGCTAATCTACATTGAAGGCTGCACCGTTGAGCGTTAAGTCGCCTTATCCAGAGTGAATTTTCGTTGAATTAATCAACAAAAATTCATTGATTTGGTGAGCTCAATTGATCGAGAAGGGATCTTGTTGTAAGGCTAATCTCATGAATAAACTCCGCAATACTATTTTGATTATATTGTCTGCTGTTAGTGTCATGCCCATTGTGAGCATTGCATCACCTCCTGCCGCGCCTTCAATGGAAGATCGTGAAGTATCGAGCGTTGCCGGCACTGCGGATCACTCACAATTTGAAGTTTTGCAGCAGGAATTCGATTACGCGCCAGATGTAACTGAAGCTTGTCTTGAATGCCACACCGAAGCCGCCAAACAGGTCCATAAAACCTTCCACTGGACTTGGAAAAAAGAAGTGGACGGCGTTGAAATGGGGAAGTCAAAAAATGCATTTAACAATTATTGTGTTTCTGCTCTTGGCAATGAAAGCTGTACTCAATGTCATGTAGGTTATGGCTGGCGTAACAAAGAATTTGAGCTGGATGCAGAAGAGAATGTCGATTGTTTAGTGTGTCACGATAAAACCGGCACTTATAAAAAATCGGCGGCGATGTCAGGGCACCCGTATTATGAAGACACTAAAGTTGGGGCCAGAATTGAAAAAGCGGTTGATTTGAGTTTTGTTGCTCAACATGTTGGCGATCCTGGGCGCGAAAACTGCTTAGCTTGTCATGCCGTTGGCGGAGGCGGCAACGGTGTGAAACATGGCGATACAGACCTTTCGCTACTCAACCCTGAGTTTGCACTCGATGTACATATGAGTCCTGATAAACTCAACTTTACCTGTCAAAACTGCCACTCAGCGGATGATCATCAAATATCTGGACGTTACTACGATAGAAAATCTTTTATCGATTATGAATTGGATATGGGCCGAAGCGATCGTGACGGCAGCAATGTTTCTTGTGAATCTTGTCATAGCAGTACGCCGCATAATGATCGTGACATAGATAACCACACCGCTAAAGTAGCTTGTGCATCTTGTCATATTCCAGAAATGGCACGCGGCCCTTATCTCACCAAGTTGTCATGGGACTGGTCGACAGCAGGTGATCTAAAAAACGGCAAGCCGTATTCTATTGATGAAGAATTTGACGGCGTGACCCATCATGCCTACATGAGTAAAAAAGGGACCTTTACGTGGGGACGAAATGTTGTGCCGGAATATCGCTGGTACAAAGGTGAGCTTAAACAAATCACTTTCTTAGATAATATTGATCCAAGTAAAGCGCCCATCGATATCAATCCACCCACTGGCGGCTACCAGGATCCTAAAGCGCGTATCTGGCCATTCAAAATCCACCGAGGCAGACAGCCTTACGATACAGAGTTGAATCATTTCCTGCCGATTAAACTGTATGGAAGAAAAGGGACGGGGGCATTCTGGACCGAGTTTGACTGGCCAAAAGCGCTAACCGCAGGGGCCAGGTTAAACGACGTTGAGTTCAGCGGTCAATATGATTTTATTGAAACTAACGGTTACTGGCCGATCAAACATATGGTCGCACCAAAAGAGCAGGCACTTGAGTGCGAGGCATGTCATGGTAGACCGAGCCGTTTACAGGGGCTCAATGATTTCTACTTAGTAGGGCGTGATCGTTACAACTTGGTGGAATGGTTTGGTGTATTAGCTATTTGGGGAACGCTTGGCGGGATGCTGCTGCATGTAGGTTACCGTGTTGTGAGTGCATATCGCAGAAAGTCTTCTTCACAAGTTCAGTCATAGAAAAGGTATCAAGATGAAAAAGACAACCACGCTTTACAAACGTTTTGAACGTTTCTGGCACTGGGGGCAAGCATTGTTGGTAGTTGCCCTGATATTTACGGGTTTAGAGCTGCACGGCATTACTTCAATTATTGGTTTTGAAACAAGCTCTCATCTTCACCATATTGGAGGATTTGTATGGACTGGATTAGTGGTACTGATTTTTACCTGGATATTGACCACAGGAGAGTGGAAGCAGTTTATTCCTGATATGGATGGCATTGATGGAGTTTTACGTTACTACCTATATGGCGTATTTATAGGCGAAGCACACCCTCATCATATGACAGCGGAAAACAAGTTTAATCCATTACAGCGTATGACCTATTTACTGGTGTTATTCGGCTTAGTGCCGCTGCAGATTATCACCGGATTAGTTTTCTTTTTCTTTCCTGAAATACGCGCCGCAGGTGTGATTGAACATATTGGATTTGTGGCGGCAGTTCATACATTCTGTGCCTATGCAGTCATCGCCTTTTTGATTGTTCATCTATATATGATCACTTTTGGAGCAAAGCTTTCAAGCCACCTTAAGAGCATGTTGACAGGAAAAGAAACGCTTGGAAAATAATTATATAAAGTAAACGCTTAGGTGGGGGACCACCAATAATGGATCAACGCAGAGAGGTACGGGACATGAAAATAATACTCACGGCATTGCTGTTAATGTTTTCTATTAATGCATCTGCCGATGCCACTAAAGGACAAGAATATTACTTAGAATACTTAAGGCCTGTTTTTGGTTATAACGGGCAGGAATTTGCATCTCAATACTTAACAGTGGAATGGAAACGTTACTTTAAAAAAGACGCAAGTAGATTTATTAAGAAATTTTCCAAAAAACATCCTGAATCGGCCGCGTTTCTTGCCAGTGAAAAATTTCAGGAAATAGCGCCGGATATTAAAGATTTTGCTATGAAATATGCAGCAGACAGCGGTGAGTTGGCAGCATGTGATTAACGGTTATTAGGAGAAATTTTATGTGGAACAAAATCATTATTGTCTTGTGTTTAACGATAATGCCTTATTCGCTTCTTGCTGCTGAAGTAGTGGGAAAGGTTCAGTCAATTTCAATAAAGGGTAAGGTCATTAAATACCTAAACCCCAAGACGAAAGAAATCAGCGTGATTAAGTTTAGCGATGAAACGGTACTTGAAAGCGCAGAAGATTTTAAAGATCTGACGGTCAATACTAAGTTCAAGGCGAGTGTAAACGAGCAAGGGGTAGCAACTAAAATAAAACGGATCCTGGTTAAGCTGCCGCCTGAAAGAGTGATCAACACTGAGGAACTTGAAACCCTGATGGAGGGGAGCGGTCCTTACTTTTTAGGAGATGCTCGTCCGGCTAGAATTTATAATTTAGGTCATATTCCAACAGCGATGCCAACCCCTGCTTCAGCACTTGCGAAAAACCTTAAGTGGCTGCCTAAAGACAAAACAACGGCAATTGTTTTTTACTGCGGCGGCGTAACCTGCCCCCTAAGCCCAAAAGCGATGAACATCGCAATGAAGAAAGGCTACACCAATGTACGCGCTTATGTGGAAGGTTATCCTGCATGGAAAGAGGAGGTTTATCCTGCTCATGTTAATGCCGGCTGGCTTTCAAAAAATCTTGATATTCATCATGTGATTCTGGACGTTCGTGACGTGGCACCTAGTTTCATCAAAGGCTCTGCCCATATGCCAGCGTCGACGCTGGCTGCTATGCATGCAAAATGGAATCAAGATAAATATCCAGTGAAAAAACGTTTAGTCATGGCAGTACGTGATAAAAAAGCGCCTATTGTTATTATTGCGAATAGCGATGACAGTGATGAAGCGATTGAAGCTTATGAGATATTAACGTTTTGGAAATATAAAAATGTAACCATTCTTAATGGTGGTTTGGACGCATGGTCTGGGCCGAAAGAGACGGGCAGGATAGCAGACACTCTGGAATATGTGAAAAAACCGATAAAAGGAGCGGTGCAAGAAAGTGTGTTTGTAAAAGCTGTGTTAGAAGGCGGAGCAACCATCCTTGATGTGCGTGATACAGAGGAAGCTGCCACTGGGCGTCTTGCGAAATCGGTACACATTCCACTTGATGATTTAGGTAAAAATTTATCTAAAATTCCGAAGGGTGCTAAGGTGATTGTGCACTGTGCTGGTGGTGCTCGGGCCGCATTAGCCTATGAGATTCTGCTTAAATACGGATACACCGATGTGGCATTCCTTAACGACTCATTTGAAGCAGTGGTGAAGGAAAATAACATTACCTTGTTGTAGTCAACCCATCTTGTTCTACTTGAATGGGTGGTGTCTGAACGGCACAGCCCCTGATTAGGTGACAAAGGTAGTCGCCAGGAAGGTAAAGTAACAACAGTTTGAATATGCGTATCTTTTTGGATCTGTTTGTGTGACAAATGGTACTTCAGAGGCAATGGTTGTTCCATTTGTTAATAAAGAGATTATGAAAATCCCTTTTGAGTAAATATCAAAGGCTAGTGACATTCATACCCCGTCATCTTAGTGACTAGGTAAGGGGGATAGATGATGTTTTGCGTTGAGTTTTAAATCGTTAGTAAAAAGTTGGGATGTCGCTAATTGTTTTCTAGCTAAGATTCATCGTTTTTTCATTCAGGAGATAAACTGAGTCAGATTAACTTTAACCTGACTCAGTCTGCTTTACTCAGCAATGAGGTAATGCCTCGTTACTGATTGATTACGGGTCAATAATTAGGCTTTTATTGCTGCAATATCCTGCTCGATAAAAGCCTGCATTAACTGACAAATTCCCTGGTAAAAACCGGAGTTACTCACCTTTGTGGTTGCCGTTACAAAAAGCCCCAGCCATGGTAAAACCGACTCTTCGATAAACGCTACTTGTGTTTCACTTACCTCACCTCCATCCTGTATGATCAGGTTACCGAGGTAGTCAAGCTGAATGGCAATATGGTCAGCAGGTTCATTAAAAGTCGGATCAACCGCTAAACCCTGCTTTTTAAATATCGCCAGCATATCGTGATGAGGCTGCTCAAAGAGTTGTCCCGTTTCCGATAGATAAACAGATGCGTAGGGTGGTGCACCTTTTTTTGCATCCGTTAAAAACAGCTCACTAAAATCAGCAGCTAACTCTAGCTCAGGTTGTTTAACTGCTAATACCGTTAATAAAGCGGATTTAATCTGCTTAACCGGCTTTTCAAAAACCGCTTCTTCGGCTAATTGATCTAATAACTGCAAACCTTCACCAGAGAAATATAAAGCTAACTGCTCTTTATCCAGCTCTTTAGTGAGCAAGGTGGCAAACCACCAGTACAAACTTGCGCGTGATTCATTAACCACTGAAATATCAGTATCCATCATCGCTTAACTCGCTTCTATTGGGCCAGAAAATGCAGTAACAGCAGGTGCCTGACCTTGGAATTTTTCATATTGCACTTGGCAGGTATTCGCACTGGTTGCCTGCGCAAGCTCTGAGGTTGGTATGTCCTGTGTTAAGGTATTTGGATCGCCATAGGTATCAAGTGAACCTATTTTCTCATCAAGAGGTGCATACCATGCGCCTTCTTCAATACGTGCAACACCTGTCGGGAAATTATCAGAGATAACTGCACCCGCGAGTAATTGTCCGCGTTTATTGAATACGCGTACTAAATCACCATCATTGATGTTACGTTTTTTTGCATCATCACTATTGATATATATAGGCTCGCGGCCTTGTACGGTGTAAGTTTCACGGAACGCTTGTGAATCACACATCTGCGAGTGTAAACGTTTATTAGGGTGGCAAGACTGCAGCCAAATAGGGTGCTTATCTGAACCTGGACCGCCGTGTGAACGTTCTGACTTCTCAAACCACATTGGATGACCTTGGCACTCTTTGTAACCATATCTATCAATTTTACGGCTAAATATTTCGATAAATCCTGATGGTGTACCTAATGCATTAATTTCAGGGTCTTCTCTGAAATCTGCTTGGCGAGTCCAATCTTTACCTTTACCAAAATCAACAAAACCTTCTTTCCAGAATGTTTTAAAGTCTGGCATTGGGAAGTTGGCTTTATTCGATTCTACACAGTCGCTGTAAAGCTCTTCAACCCATTGCATCTCTGTTTTGCCGCGTGTGTAATCTTTTTCTTGACCAAGCTTACGCGCAAGCAGCGTAAATATTTCGAAATCTGTTTTAGATTGAAACAGGGGATCAACCAATTTCTGCATAGCAATAATGCCGCGTGCACTGTAAGAGCCATAAAGATCTAAATCATTACGTTCCCATTGCGTACAAGCGGGTAATACAATATCAGAGAAACGACAGGTTGCAGTCCAAGTAAAATCAACCGAAACAACGGTTTCTAATTTATGAAATGCTTTTTTCATGTTGTTACGGTCTTGGTGATGATGCCAAGGGTTACAGCCTGAAAATACCATCATTTTAAGGTCGGGCAGGGTAATTGTTGCACCATTCGTTTGGATTTTTTTACCCGGCTCTAATATACAATCTATCCAGCGCGCAACAGGAATCGTACTGCTGTAACCTTTAAAGTCTTGATTTTTGTGGATACGATTTTGTGGTTTATCAGGGTTACGCGGGAAACCACCGGGGCCTGCTGCACCAGTTGAAGATACACCCACGGAGCTGTAATGATGTGCGTAACTGATGCCGCCGCCCGGTAGGCCAATCTGGCCTAACATAGTTGCAAGTACCGCGGCCATCCAATAAGGCTGCTCACCATGCTGCTGACGTTGAATGCTCCAACCCACCATAATTTGAGTGCGTTCTTTAACAATGGAGCGTGCAAATTCGCGAATATCATCAGCTTTAATGCCGCAAATGGTTTCTGCCCATTCAGGTGTTTTTTCAACTTTATCTTTTGTCTCACCTAACAAGTAAGGTAGAAAATCTTCAAAACCTAATGCATAGGTTTCGATAAACTTTTTATCGTATAACTCTTCTTTGTACAGCGTATGTGCAATCGCCAGCATAAACGGTACATCGGTTTGCGGGTTAATGTACTGCTGCTCTGAATTTAGGTAATCTTGAGTTTTAGTGACAACCGGATCAACGCTGATCACGCGGATCTCTTTATTAGCAATTTTCTCTTTTAATTGCTCAAGATATTCAAATGATTCGTGGGTTTCACAGTTCCAGCCTACTTGTAGGTTTTTAACTAAATCATTTCCCCACAATACAATGGTTTTACTGTTTTTAAGAATAAGCGGCCATGATGTACCTTGTGCGTAAACTTCAGTCGTACCAAGTACATAAGGCATAATTGTTTGCCCTGCACCGGTTGAGTAGTCTCCCACTTTGTTAACCGTATAACCGTGCATCGCAATAGCACGTGCCATATGATTACCACATGAATGTACTTGGCCTGTTGAACGCCAGCCGGTGCTGCCGGCATGAATTGCCCATGGACCATACTGAGTCTGCATGCGCTCTAGTTCAGCATGGAAAAGCGAAATAGCTTCATCCCAGGTGACACGAATAAAGCGGTTGTCTCCACGTTTAGTCGTATCACTTTTTTCACGGTTTAAATACCACTCATAACGCACCATAGGGTAACGGATACGAGATGGGCTATAGATAATACCTTTGATGCCGTTAAGCATCTCGGTTGGGTATTTATCGGCTTCAAATGCTTTAATTTCTTGCACTTTACCGGCATAAACGCGGGCGCGGAATGCGCCCCAGTGTGAGCCTGATATTTTCCAGGTCCCTTTTGTTTCTGCTGCCGCCGCTTCTGCGACTTGTAATAAACCAGGGCCGACTAATACCGCTGTACTGGAGACCATCAAACCTTTTAAAAAACTACGTCTTGAAATTGACATGAGACCTCCTAATTAATGTGCTTCATCTGAAAAATCAGATGAATGTTTTTGTAGATATTTAAGCACTAGGGCTTGCGTATCGCCATCTAAGTTTACAAACGACAACATACCATTGAACATGCCTGGCCAAGTGTTGCTGTCAAAATGGCCTTCAGCTGGCTGGGTATGACAAACACTACAACTTGTGTCGTAAGTCGTTTTTGCAAAGGTCCATAAAGTATCGCGCGACTCGGTTAATGACTTATTATGCATCCACAGTTCTAGGCTTACTTTCTGCCATGGCAATCCAGTTAAATTATCTTCTTTAGTTTCACCTTTCTGCATGTATTGATCGCTTTGGGCAACTTCTTTGGTTAAGTACCCTTCGTTAATATTCATCGCAAAATCTTCAAACATCACGCGGCCGAAACCTTTGGTCTTACGCCATGTGTCGATTTCAACTTTAATTGCATCACCACTGACTTCAAGTATCTTTACTTCTGTCGCTGCATTTAGCTGTCCAGCTTCAGTGGCCAAACTTTTATCGGTAAATAGCGGCAGTTGACGAACGCTGTAATAGTTTTCACCTTTTTTATAACCCGAGGTTGCCATTGCTTCTAATTTAGCTAATGTGCCTTCACCAGACTCCATATCTTCAGGTAATTCATGGGCAATACCTTTATGACAATCGACACAGCTTTGATCGCGTTCTGCCGCCATTTTCATCTGCACTTGTGCTCGTTCAGACATGATTTCAAAATCCATGCTGTCGTAATTATGGCAGTTTTTACACTCTAATGAGTTGTTTGCAGAGAATCGATCCCACTCATGCTGAGCAAGTTCGCCGCGTTTATCCAGGAATTTTTCGCGTGTATCTATGGTGCCGAATACCGCTCCCCAGACCTCTTTTGACGCCTGCATTTTACGTGCAATTTTATCCGTCCAATTATGTGGTACGTGACAATCAGGACAAGTTGCGCGAACACCAGAGCTGTTTTTCCAATGTACAGTTTCTTGTAGCTCGACATAAACATTTTCTGACATTTCGTGGCAGCCAATACAAAACTCTTCAGTATTGGTGACTTCAAGTGCGGTATTAAAACCACCCCAGAAAATAATACCCGCGAGAAAACCGCCAATGGTGAGGAATCCAAAACTTAAATGGACGCTTGGTTTACTGACAATCTGCCAGAACCGTTTAAATAGTTTATTCATAACTAGACCTTAGTAATGAGAATAATGAAAAGGTAAAAAGAAAAAGGGCTGCTGGTGTGTTTAACCATGACCAGGAGGGCCCATTACAAACATTTGTAAAAACCAAACGGAAAATCCATATCCACCAATAGCGAAAAGGCTTAAGATAGGAAATAATAAGACAGTTAGCATTAAAAAAGTCTTCCATTCGGAAATGCGTGTTATCTGTTCTGATTCTGTTTTTTTATTCGCCATAATGATTCCAATGTCGTGTAGTTATGATAATAAAAGTTAATGGATTGAAACTTCTGTCATTAATTAGAGCAATTAGTGTAATAACCGCACTTTAACTAAGTGATATGAATAACGATGAGGGGAGAAATGTCAGTTTGCGTAAAATTGTGAAAAAATATGAACAGAATGGCGGCGACAAAACGGTTTGTTGTTTTCATACATATTTATAAGTGCCTACTGCAAGATTGATAATAATCAGAACAATTATTTTTGACGGCGTTATCATAGCGGCCAGTTAAGTTAGATGAACACAATATGTAAAAATGTTATTAGATTTTTCGATAACAAGCGAATAGGAAGTAAAGCTTGAACGGTAAACATATTTTAGTGGTTGAAGATGAAGCGATAACGCGAGCCAAGTTGGTTGGTTATTTTCAGCATTCGGGTTATCAAGTGAGTGAAGCAGAAAATAAAGCTCAAATGAATGCGGTCTTAGAAAATCATCACATTGATTTAGTCATGTTAGATATTAATCTACCGGATGAAGATGGTTTGATGATTACGCGAAATTTACGCAGTCAGTCGACTATTGGTATTGTACTGGTGACGGGGCGCAGTGACTCAATTGATAAAATCATCGGCTTAGAAATGGGGGCGGATGATTACGTTACTAAGCCGTTTGAATTAAGAGAGTTATTAGTTAGAGTTAAAAATATTCTATGGAGAATGTCTCTTACTGAACAAAAGCCTGTTACCGCAGCAAAAACGGTTAAAATTGAAGAGGATGATCTGTTTCGCTTCGGTGAATGCTGTTTTGATATTCCAAAACGTAAATTACTTAAAAACAATATTCCGGTAAAATTGACCAAAGCTGAATACGACATGTTAGTCGCTTTTGTGGCTAACCCGAGTCGAGTGCTTAGTCGCGATCGATTACTTAACCTTATTGATCATCGTGTTGATGCGCCCAATGATCGAACTATCGATGTGCTTGTTCGAAGGTTACGTAATAAAATTGAAGATAATGCAAAAGATCCTCAGATTTTCATTACTGTTCACGGTGAAGGTTATTTCTTTGCTTCAGATGTAAGTTAGTTGCTGCCAACTTCATAGGTCGGTTTAAAGTGACTCGGTGATAAAGAGTGCTCAGCATTAAATTTATTTATAGTATTCTGGTCGATGGAAATTATTTCAGGTGCTTGTTCTACATTTAATGCTCCCGTTTGTAAATAATCAACTGCTTGATTGATAGCCATTCTACCTTGCAGTACCATTTGATCTGAATTCGCCATTAATATTTTTTTACGTTTGATACCTCGATAGACACCATGGCTAAGATAATGACTCAGAATTTTAGGCCGCTGCTCTTTAGATAATTGTGCAACTTCACTAATCGCCATCTCTGCCATCACTGCATTACCCGCTAAATAATCGATATTTGAATATTTTTCCAAGGTGTTTTTTAACAAAGAGAATTGAATGATTTTTTCATTTAACCCGTATTGTATTGTCACTATTTCTATATTGCTGTCTGCTAAGGCCGCTTGTAAACCTGCCGTAGATTGTGAACTGCCGCCACCCGTTTTAGGACCTGGGAACCATGCAAGTTGAGCCGTTTTTTGATGAGACTGCATATTGTGATATTTAACCAGGTACTCACCCAGTTTATAGCTCATTTGATACCAGGAAACACCCGTTCTTCCGGTAATGTTTTGTGTGGAAATTTCATTGACGAGGGCAAAAATGGGGGTTTTTTGGTTTACCTGTATTAATTTTTGATTCAATTGTTCAAAATTGACAGAACCAACTAATATAGCACTTGCCTGCCAGTGAATACATTGTTCAATCTGTCTTAATTGTTCATCGGTATTTCCATAACCACCTGCTTCAAGGACTTTTAATTCAATTGATCTTTGTTTTGCTTGTTCAGTCATGCCAAAATTGATACTTAGCCAGTAAGAATCTTTTAGGTGTGGATAGACGGCGCAAATTTTGATAGCAGTTACTGGTTGAGGATTGACTGGTCGAACGCTGATTGGTTGAGGGCTGTTATTTGTTATCTGCTCAGCAGAGTGAACTGCGGATGAAAAACAAAAGAAAAAACTTATCATTGTTAGTGGTAAAACTAAAAATATTTTCACAAAAATCAACTCTATTTAAAGATTAATCAGCCGTTCAGTATAAGAGGATATTACATTGCACTTTCGTCGAAGTATAGGTAACAAGCTATTATTTGCCTTTAGCTTTGTAGCCGGTCTGCTGCTTTTTGTGAGTATCGTTGCTTGGAATGGACTCAGTCTTATTGCCAGTACCGGCGATACGATCACACGGCAAACATTACCCATACTTTCAAGTGCTCGCGAACTGGCAAATATCAGCTTACAAATTACTCATGCCGCGACGTTATTAAAAAACACCACTGATGAAGCGCAGCGAAAAGAAAATAGTCTGCAGCTTAAACAACTTAACTTAACGATTGAAGAGGAATTTACCGCACTTGAATTACTTAACATTAATAATAACAATTTAGTCTACTTGTTAGCGCTTAAAAACGAAATTAGTCAAAACATTGAACAACTTGGTAACTTTTCAAAAGCTAAAATTACCAATAAGAAGCAACTGGATGAAAATTTTGGGGTAGTAAAAACGTCTGTACATGCACTTTCAGTGTTGTCTCAATCACAAGTCGCCAATGCAAGTACTTTTGCATTAGTACGTTTATCTGGGCTTTATGATCTGATAGAGCAAAGCAATAAACTTGTGCAGGCGCAGCAGGAGATTGATTTAATTATTGAGGATGATTTAAATCTACTTGATAAAATGTCAGCGCTGGAACGCCATGCTTTAGAACTCGAGCAAATAGCGAACTTAGTGATGTCTACAGGGCAATATCAGCAGTTAAATGAGCTTGCTAAGCTAAAAAACAGCCACTTGCAGCTGATACACCAACTGGTTGAAGCAATTTCTGATCCCTATAGATTTAACCTGGCGCGTTCAGCGTTGAGTCAGCTAAAATTATTTGATGACTTTATTGCTGACCAACAAAGAGCCATTGATTTAGAACAGCAGCAAAATCAACTGCATCAGCACATTTCAACGCAGTTAGATCAATTAAATCAAGGCATTTTAAGCTTAGTTAAGCGCCAAGGTGAATTAGCCAAGCAAACCAGTTTACAGCATCAAAAATTGGTTTTCTGGTCACAAAACGTTTTCTTAATAACGACCTTAATCTCACTTATTGTTATCGTATTCGTGATGTGGAAAGTGGTATATCAAGGCATCGTTTTTAAATTACAAAAACACACCGATGCAATTGAAAAACTGGCTGCAGGCGATCTTGAAATTACCGTAGCGTCATCTAATGATGAAGAGTTAAAGCATATGGCTGATGCCCTAGGTGTTTTTCGAGAACAGGCCATTAAAAAGCAGCAGCTTGAAGTTGAACAACAGCAGACAGAAAAAGAATTACGTCTGCACAAAGACAACCTAGAACAACTGGTCGGCCTTAGAACTGAGGAGTTAAGCCAAACCAACAAAAAATTAAATAATGAATCTAAAGCACATGCCGCCGCTAAGCTGCAGGCTGAACAAGCTAATAGGGCTAAGTCAGTATTTTTGGCGACTATGAGCCATGAAATACGCACACCAATGAGCGGCATGATTGGTACTTTAGAGCTTTTAGCCGATACAAACCTTACTAACGATCAACAAAAGTACGCTGAGACAATTTTATATTCAGGGGAAAGTTTGCTTGAGATCCTTAATGATATTCTTGACTATTCTAAAATAGAAGCGGGTCATATTGAGCTTTCTTACCGTGCTGTGGATTTAGTTAAATTAGGTCAAGATGTAATCCAGTTGATGCAGGCTAGGGCGGTAAACAAGGGCTTACTGTTACGTTTTGAAATGGGGCTGAATATTGAAATCTGGCGTCATGCTGACCTTGGAAAGTTACGACAAGTATTATTGAATCTGATTAGTAATGCGATTAAGTATACGCAGCGGGGAAGTATCGTTTTATCTATATCTGCCAGTAATGAGAACAAGACAGGCTCATCCGAGATTACCTTTTCAGTAACAGACACAGGCTGCGGCATTGCTAAAGATAAACAAGCACTCGCATTCGAAGCATTTACTCAAGTGGAAAATTTACAAACTGCAACAGGTACAGGCTTAGGGTTGGCAATATGTCAGCATCTGGTTAGTGCAATGCAGGGGAGTTTATCTCTGATAAGTGAAGAAAATCGAGGCAGCTGCTTTTCGTTTACTATACCTGCTGATAAAGCCTCCACTGAGGCGGTTCAGGCACAACAGGTAGTAACCATGCCGTCAAATGCGCTATCACCAAGCTATAACGTTTTAATCGTCGAAGATAATGAAATCAACCTTGATGTTGCGTGTGCTTTAGTTAATAAGCTTGGACATCATGTAACTGCGGCTAAAAATGGGACTAGCGCACTTAAGTACATGTTAGAAAGCAACTATGACTTAGCCTTGCTTGATATCAACTTACCCGATATTGACGGCGTTACGCTCTGCAGGCAGCTCAAAGCGATGGCTAAAGAAAAACAGCATGCGCTTAAAACGATTGCAGTGTCTGCTCATGTTTTTAATGAAGATATTACCAAGTTTATCGCATCAGGTTTTGATGGTTTTGTCGCAAAACCCGTGCAGATGAAAAAGCTAAAACCAAGTGTTGCCCAAGTCATGTTAAACGCTGCAGGTTTGATTAGTCAGCCCCTTGAAAAAGGTAAAACGGCGAGTGAACCCGTCAATGAAAGTAATACTAGTTCAGCATCAGAAGCTAACCCGAACAACGATTTTTCAAAAAATGAAAATGACTATCTAAATTCGTTATTATTCGATCTTGATATCCCTAACCAGGATATCGAGTATCTAGGTTGTGAAAAAGTAAAACAACTTGCTTTGTTATTCTGTCAGCAAGTGGAAAGTGAATACAACCGTTTTTCCACGCTGTCGGCTCATCAACAACAAAAAAAACTCCATAAACTCAAAGGTGCGGCTATCGCTTTAGGTTTAGTGAGATTACACCACTTATGTGAGCAGTTAGAGTCACATTGCCAGACTGAAGCGCTTAATAATAAGCAGCTGCATAGACTCGATGAATTAATCACTCGGTCATCTTTTGAGCTTAATCAATACGCTAAAAATATTTAAATAAGTAAAAATAAATGTAAGGTTGTTGTAGTTATTTTCGGGAAATCGCTATGGGCCTTTATTAAGACTGCAACATATTGTAACTGAGTAATATTTACCGCAAATTTGAAGTTTCTAAGTCATCACAAGACGGTAATGGATGCTATAAGGTTAAGATATCTTATGTCATTGTTTTTGAAGGCTTTGGGGAGTTTTATTAGATGTATGAGGATGTTACTGAAAAAATGGTGCTCGCTACTGGACTCGAACCAGTGACCTACGCCATGTCATGGCGGCACTCTACCAACTGAGTTAAGCGAGCATTATTTTTTGTATGCTGATCAACGTTGCAGAACAAGAAAATGGTGCTCGCTACTGGACTCGAACCAGTGACCTACGCCATGTCATGGCGGCACTCTACCAACTGAGTTAAGCGAGCGTTATTTTCTTTGCTGTTGAAAGCGAGATGATTTTGCTTTGTCCTCGGTAAACTGTCAATAGTTCTTTTAAGTTTCTGGTTCGTTTGATGTTTTTTTGCACGTATCGGATAAAAAACTGTTAAGTTAAGCAAAAGTGATGGTTTTTTAACTTAACAGCTAAGTGTTGCTGTATACCCTTTATTATGGGGCGGGTGTTTAAATCTCATCAAACTGAGATTCTAATTCACTCATTTTTTCTTTATCGTTTAATAATTCATCGAACTTCTCATTACTCTTGTCCCAGACCTCATTACTTTTATCTTTTGCATCATCCCAGATTTGATCGCCGCTTTTTTTTCCCTCGGACCAAATCTCTTCGGAGCTTTTTTTTGCAGAATCCCATAGTTCAGTTGAAGCTTCTTTACTCTCTTCCCATATTTTTTCACCGGAGTCTTTACCAGCTTTTAGTAGATCTTCTCCTGCTTTTTTGCCCTGTGCCCAGGCCTGATCTGTAGATTCTTTTGCTTTATCCCAGTTATCCGGTGTTTTTTCTTTTACTGACTCAGCTGACGGCGCTTTCTCTTCGGCAGCACTTTTCACCGGTGCTGCTTCGGCTTGTTCTGTTTTTTGAATTTCAGCGGACTCTGGCGCTGTTTCAGTTTCTTGAGCATCGCAGGCTGAAAGCGATAATATTAACGGGCTTAACATGACAAGCGGGATATTTATGTTCATAACTAGTGTACCAATGGCGAAGTTGAAAAGAATAAGAAACTTAATTTTGTGCTGATTTGTTTAGCAGTCAGCCGCATTTGTAAGTGCGTTGTTTATGTTAGTCTCTGTTATTGTTGATTGGTTCCACAAACACTGGTTTTACAGTGATTTAATTTGTGTTGTGCTTGAAATTCGAAAATCATTCGACTACTGTGTAAAAAAACAGTCACAAATGAAGGCTTAATGAAACTTTATATTGCTGAAAAACCAAGTCTTGCACGTGCTATTGCGGATGCGCTGCCTAAACCACATCGAAAAGCAGACGGATGTATTCATGTTGGTAATGGTGATGTGGTCAGCTGGTGTATCGGACACTTGTTAACACAGGTCGATCCTGAAGCTTACGATCCTGAATATAAAAAATGGAAGTTTGAACACCTGCCTATAATTCCTGAAAAATGGAAATTAAAATCGACTCCCCGTACCAGTAAGCAGCTTGCAGTATTAAAAAAACTGATTAAACAGGCTGAACAGCTTATTCATGTTGGCGATCCTGATAGAGAAGGGCAGCTGCTGGTGGATGAGGTTATCCACTTCAGTGGTGTTAAAGGTAATAAACTTAAACAGACGCAGCGGTGTCTGGTGAGTGATTTAACTACCAATGCAGTTAAGCGCTCGCTACAACAGTTACGATCTAATCAGGAGTTTGTCGCTCTGTCTACTTCAGCACTGGCAAGAACCCGGGCAGATTGGTTATATGGTTTGAATCTGACTCGTGTTTATACACTGCAGGCGCAGAAGTCGGGTTATAAAGGGGTTATTTCAGTCGGTCGAGTACAGACACCATTATTGGGACTGGTAGCAAGACGGGATCAGCAGATAGAGCAGTTTGTCAGTAAACCTTTTTACGAAGTACTGGCATCATTAATTACTAATGCTGAGAACGGTGCAGAGACGTTTACGGCAAAATGGAAACCCAGCGAAGCGTGTGCTCAGTATCAGGATGAAGAGGGGCGTGTTTTAATAAAAGGGCTTGCTGAGAATGTTGCAGCTCGAATTACTAATCAGCCTGCGGTAGTGAAGAGTTTCACCGCTAAGAATAAAAAACAGGCGCCACCGCTGCCTTATAATTTATCTGCACTGCAGATTGATGCTGCTAAACGTTACGGCTGCAGCGCGCAGCAGGTTTTAGATATTTGTCAGGTTTTGTATGAAAGATATAAGTTAATAACTTATCCTCGTTCGGACTCGCGATATTTACCGCGTAATCATCACAGCCAGGCAAAATCGGTTACTCAGGCCATTTCACACAATGATATATCTCTACAACAAGCTGTGGATAACATTGATTTGTCTATTAAGGGACGCGCCTGGAATGATAAAAAAGTTGATGCGCATCATGCAATTATCCCCACGGACAGTAAAAAGTCGTTAAGCAGTTTAGATAAAATGTCTCAGAATATTTATAACCTTATTGCCCGCCAGTTTCTGTGTCAGTTTTATCCAGATTATCAATATGCAGAGTGTAAGGCTGAGATTGAAATTAATAACGGTTTGTTTATCAGTAAAGCAAAATCAAAACTCAGTGACGGCTGGAAAGTCTTATTTGATAAGCAGGAAAAAGATACATTTCTACCCAAGCTGACTAAGGGGCAGAAGCTGCTTTGTAATAAGGGGGAGGTGATCGAGAAGAATACTCAGCCGCCTGCATATTTCACCGATGCAACTCTTCTGGCCGCTATGAGTAATATTGCCCGTTATGTTAAAGATGCCGAGCTTAAGAAAATACTGAAAGAGACCGATGGATTAGGTACGGAGGCGACAAGAGCAGGCATTATTGAGCTGTTGTTTAAGCGGCAGTTTTTACAGAGAACGGGCAAAGTCATTAAAGCGACGGAAACTGGACGTAAGCTGATTGACAGTTTACCTGAAATGTTGACTTTGCCGGATATGACTGCGCAGTGGGAGATGCAGTTGAATGCGATCAGTGAAAAATCGCAAAGCTATCAGGGTTTTGTGCAGCCGCTGCAGGGACAGTTAAAAAATATTATTGAGAAAGCGATTGCAGACGGACCGCAGGCACTGACTAATTTACCCGCAGGTGTGAATGTGTTTAAAAAGAAAAGAAGAGTCAAAAGAAAGAAACCTTAGGGCTGTTTGTTATTAATGCTTTGCGGCTATCGTGCATACATTTCGTTTTTAGTGCATCAAAACGAGCCGCTCAGCAGCATGCCCCAATAGGCGTTAATTTCAATTCCGATGGCTCGTTTAAAAAAAGCAAAAAAACTATAATAAAATGGGTGTTTTTAAGTTAAATAGTGGATTTTTGATTGATGTTTTTATGTTGAATGTGAGGCGGGATTATAAAGTATGCAGTTTTCAGAACTGCGCCTCTGTTGTAAATGCCGTTAAGCTGATTTTAACATCGCTTATGCTTATGCATAAATTCAAACCCGCCGATAGTGCTTAATTCTTTAGCAGTTGTTTTTATCGTGTCATTTCAGCAAAACAGCCTGCTTGCTTGTCTTTTAAACAGTAAATTTATTTGTGAAATTCTTGATTAGACTGCTTATGTTAAACTGTTATGATGCACTTATAAAATGAGAGCTGAAACGTAATGCTAGTATAGAAATATTGCAAAATATCTATTACTACCGTAACCTTTTTATCCAATTTCAGAGCTTCTTGCTCACAATAAAATGAAAAAAACATGACGACAAAAATAACTCTGTGTGATGATATTTCTGAGCAGTTTGATTCTCCGGCATATCAGCTGCTTGAAAAAATAGGTGAAGGTGGTTTCGGGCGTGTTTATCGGGCCATACAGGTTAATACCGGACAGATTGTTGCTATTAAATTTTTGTCGATCGGTGCTGAGTTTGATTTGTCTAAAAGGACTCGTTATATTGAACGTTTTCAGCGTGAAACGTTACTAGGCAGCCGCCTGCAGCATCCTAATATTGTACGTTTGCTGGATAAAGGTAAAAGTGGGGAGCTTCTTTATGCAGTCTTTGAGTTTGTAGAGGGGAAAACCTTAAAACAAACATTACTCGAGTCCGGTACGCTGATGCCCTCTGATGCCGCCGCCGTTATGTCTCAGGTTTTAGATGCCCTTTCTCATGCGCATGAGCAGGGGGTTATCCACCGCGATATTAAACCCGCTAATATTATCCTTACTAAAACAGGCGCCAAAACACATGCTAAAGTATTAGATTTTGGTATCGGTACCTTTGTGAATGAGGCTCGTTTAGAAGATCATAAAAGCATCACCTTGACGCAGGAAACGTTAGGTACGCCTTCCTATAGTTCCCCTGAACAGCTGCGCGGGGAGCCACCGACAGTAAAGACCGATCTTTATGTATGGGGTCTTGTCTTTATCGAGTGCCTGACCGGGCAGCCTGCGATGTCGGGATCTAATCTGGCATCGGTTTTTCATAAGCAGCTCAGTCAGAGCAATGTACCTCTGCCGGCCGCTATTGTCGGTCATCCGATTGCTGCTCTACTGCGGCGGGTATTACAGAAAAAGGCACATGAGCGCACGGTTAATGCGCGAGAGTTATATCAGGAACTTACGCAGATTAATTTTTCTAATCTTGTCGGTGATATGGCGGCACCCAAAGAGCACCGCAGTGAACATTCCACAACTGTACTGCGCAGTGATTTTGACGAAACCGTTATTCATGATAGTGCAATGCAGTACAGCAGCTTAACAGAGCGTAAACAGATAACTGCATTGAGTATTAATTTAAGTGTGCATTCGGTAACAGATCAGGTGATTGATCATGAAGTGGCTGATGCACTGCACCGCGATCAAAAAAACCAGTGTTTAGATACGGCAGTGCGTTACGGTGGTTTCCATGCCGGTACGCTGGGTGATACGCAGTTGTTTTATTTTGGTTACCCTGCGGTGAGTGATAATGATTCTCGCCTGTGTGCGCGCACCGCCCTGGATATGATCAGTAGTTTACGAAAACGTAATGCCCTGCTTAAAAACAGTCAGGGAATACGGATGGAGATCCGGGCCGGCATGCATACTGGTTTAGTTACCTGTTATGCAGATGCGGTGCCGGAAGGAGATACACCTAATATTGCTATGCAGCTTGCGCGCATGGCAAATTGTTGTCAGGTACTGTGTTCTGACAGCAGCCGCAATATGCTCGAAGGTTATATTAATTTTGAACCTCGGCAGAGCTGCATGCTGGGCATCGATTCTACTGAAACGGCTCTGTATAATTTATCTTCAGAGCGTCACGTTGAAGCATTTGGTTTTTTACGCGGCACACAGAATAATAATGTCTTTATCGGCCGGGAAGAAGAACTTAAGTCTCTAGACGCGCTGCTTTATAATCCTGAGCTGGATAATACATCCAGCATACTAAGCCCCAATAAATTCGCTCATGTTTATGGTGAAGCTGGGATTGGTAAATCACGTCTTATATTTGAATTAAGAAACCGCTGTCCGCAGATGTTTCATTATGGTGCGCAGTGTCTGCCTGAACAGGTAAATAATGCCCTGTATCCTATTTTAAATATGCTTAAATATAAGTATTCATTAGAAGCTCTAACACAGTCTGGCGCGGTGAATAAACTTATTAACGTGCTGAATCATATACAACCGCAGAGTGCGCAGGAAACGGTACCTGTGCTTTGCTCGTGGTTAGGTTTACCTTTACCGGAAGGGTTGCCTGTTTCTCCTCTCAGCCCGGAACTGCAAAAACAGGTTTTATTTGCAGGTTTAGCCGCCTTATTGATCAGCCCTGACCAAGTGAAGGAAACTCAGCCGAATTTATTTATCTTTGAAGATATGCACTGGGCGGATCCCGTCAGTATTGAATTTGTTGCTTATTTGAATCAGGATCAAGGATTTATTGATTCAAGCGATGTGTTTATTACGACGTCTCGTCTGCCTTTACCTAAGTTGTTAAAAGCTGCTGATTTTGAATTAATTGAAATAGGCAGATTATGCCAGGCTAAAACTCGTGAATTTGTCATTAACCTTTTTGATAACAAAAAAGTATCCAGTCATTTATTAGATGTCGTGGTTTCCCGGACTGATGGTATTCCGCTGTTTATTGAAGAACTGGTTAATATGCTTAAGCAGAAAGGCCTGACACAACATTTAAATGGTATTACTGACTTTACGCACGCTGAAAATATTGATGAGGTACCTAATAGCTTACGTGACTCCCTGCAGCAGAAACTTGATGCATTAGTATCAGCCAAAGAAACAATACAACTGGCCGCTGTTATCGGCCGCGAGTTTGATTATGCTCTGTTTGCCAGCGCTTCAAAGCGAAGTGAAGCACAGCTGCAGAATGATTTAACTGAATTATTAGAAGCTGAGCTTATCTATCTGCAGCGAAAGGTTGCCGGAGACAGCTACATTTTCAAGCATGCTCTGGTAAGGGATGCTGCGTATGACTCGATTCCATCTGCTGCTTTAATCGCACTTCACAGCCGTGTAGCTGATGCGCTGAAAACGCATCCGGAAACAGCAGACATGGTGGTGGCGGAGCATTTAGCTAATGCACAGCGTTATGCTGAAGCTATCGCACTTGGGTTATCAGCAGCTCAAACCGCATTAGCTAAGTCGCTTAGTCAGAGTGCGTTTGATATTGCGAATAAAGCACTTAACTGGAATGAGTTACGGGAAGACAGTGCAGAAAAATTTGAATCCTCGCTGCACTTATTAGCAGTGACTCTACCGGCAATTATGATTGTTTCAGGCATGGGGGCGGATAGTGTCGGCGAAGAGATAAAAAGGTGTGAAATCGCACTACAGGGCTTGAAAGATTTACCTTCCGGTTCATTAACACAAGCGCAGATGGAACTTGAAAGAAGCAGTAAGTTTGCATTAGTTGGTTTTTATAATGTGCGCTCCATGCGCCGCAAGGCAAGAGTAACCGCTGAAGAACTGCTTAAGCAGGCGATGTTTTTAAAAGATGTGGAATTCGAAATAGCTATCAGAAGTATTTTAGGGCAGAACTATTATATGGAAGGCATGTATCTACAGGCCAAAGAGACCTTGGAAACGGCTATTGCTATGTATGAACCGGAAAAGCATCAGGGGTTAGCGGTTAAATACTCGCTCGAGCCGGAGTCTTACTGTCGAATGACGCTGGCACTAGCCTTATGGAAATTAGGCTATGCAGATCAGGCTGTAACCACAGCTAAAAGTGCCCATGAGCGGGCGACTGCAATAGGTCATACCGCATCGGTTGCGATGGCAAATGTATATCTTGGTTTGATCGGCTACTTTCGAAAAGAGCCTGACTTTATTCTTGAAGTTTCCGAAAACAATAAAAAAATGTGTGAACGTTATCCGGACATGGCCTGGTGCACATTATTTTTGAAGTGTCTGGAGGAGTGGTCGAATAAATCTACGCTGCATACGGAGCCGTTTATTGCACAAAAGCGCGCTGAAAACGAGCTGTTTGCAATGACCTTTTACGAAGCGACACTTGCTGAAACTAAAATCCAGTTGGGTGATATCGAACAAGCACTAGAGTTATTAAGTGAAAGCATTAACTGGTGCCATAAAACCGGAGAAACGATTGCATTGCCCACTCTTTACCGCATTCGTGCACAAGGTTATTTAGCTTCGTCTAAATATGATACGGATGCTGCTGTGAACGCTTTAAAAAATGCTGTTAATATTGCACAAAAACAGGGCTCAATTGCTTTAGAGTTAGACGCCTGCGTGGATCTTTGTATGTTCTATAAACTTGAACAGCAGTTCTCTAAGGTCGTTGAGTTACTGGGACCTTTATTAGCTAAATTTAGCGAAGGTTTTGAAACCACAGTTTTTCAGGAGGCAAGTTTATTATTAGCAGACTGCCGTGAAAACCAGAAAAAACATGAGTACACAGCTTAATTATTTTTTAAGAATTTAAGTTTTTCTTTTTGTCCGATGCTGATCAGCGCCGGGCACTTGCTTCTCTCATATACCTGAAATGCATTTACTAATAATTTACATTTATTTGTATTGTTTAAGGGTGCTGAAAAGCTAATTCCATAAAAGTGTTTGAAGACAAACGCGATACTGATAAAAAAAATCATAAAACCTGTCTGTTAAAGGTATTTATTTTGTGATAATAGGGTGAAAAAAATGACTGGGTAAAGTAATATCGGTGCTCGATAGGGAAATGTTATCAACGAGATTTATTGAATTTATAAAACAGCAGTTTAATAATTTCTCATATTGAGCAAACCTGCGTAGATGTTCAAATGGAGTGATGATAATTCTATTTTTTAGGTTGTTCGCTGAGTGTTTAAATTAATATTACATAACTACAAAGGAAACTTAACATGTCAGAAATAATGCAAACCAGCCTGCCGGGTGATGAACACGTGATTTTGGGTCTTAAGGACGATGAAGAGTGGAAATATGCCTGGGCAAGAGCTGTCGCTAAGGCGTGGGAATGTCCTCAATTTCGTGAACTGTTATTAACAGATGCTGAAACGGCTGTACGCGAGTTCGGTTACAAAATGCCGCTTGGCACAAAATTGAAAGTTGAAAACTATGCCGGAGATAACGCATTCCAGGAAGAAAAAGGTTTGAACGGCTGGGCACATTTTAAAAATGAATTAGCTTCAGAAGTGATCATGGTATTACCGCCAACGCCGCAGTTAGAGAAAAGAGCAATCGCTTTAGCTGACTACCAGGCTACAGGCAGAACTTACCCGTTCTCTACAATCTAAGTTAATTACTTTTATACCGAGTTTTAAGGGACATTTGTCCCTTTTTTATTATCGAAACACTGCTGACCCTATTGAACTTATAGCATTCCGCATAAATATGTTACCAATATTACTGCTTAAAGTTACGTTAAGTTCGTGGTGTTAAATACCAATAGCTAGTGCTCAATCAAACGCCTCACTTCCATTAATTTCCCCTTTATAATTTCAGACGCATCTGCTTATGCGCATTGCTATTTTCTGCCTAATTATTAGCATTATTTTATCTATCAGCATACTGCTGACAGCAGTCAAAAACGGATATGTTTTCTTGATTATATAAAGTGCATCAGCGCCGTTCATTACGTGTCTGACATGCGAAGTGTTTAATTAGTGCTGCTGTTATGCATTTAAATTTGTCGTACCAGTGTAGCTTTTCATTCTAATTAAACTAAGCTTTGGCTATTGTGTTTTTGTGATGGGTGTGTTTTTACTGTGAATTTTCAGGGTGATAGAAATGAAAACTTGCATTTGTTGATTTAGTTGCTGGTATCATAATTAAACTCGCTCTGTCAAACCCTGCTTTAATCTTGAAAGTGAGATCTGAAACGCACTGATGATACCGTTTATCCGCATTGATACATTGAAAAACATCAATTACTGCCGTAGTCTTTTTAGTTGATTTCATAGCTATATGCTCACTAAATAATGAAAATAATATGACTAGAGAAGCAGTTACTAACGATAAAATCGCCGCGCAGTTCGACTCGCCTTCATATCAACTCCTAGAAAAAATCGGTGAAGGTGGTTTCGGCCGTGTTTACCGTGCCAGGCAGATTAATACCGGGCAGATTGTTGCTATTAAGTTCTTATCAATCGGCGCTGAATTTGACGAGTCTAAAAGGGCGCGTTATATCGATCGTTTTGAGCGGGAAACTTTACTGGGCGGGCGTCTGCAGCATCCTAATATTGTGCGTTTATTAGATAAAGGAAATTGTGCTGATCTGCTTTATGCGGTATTTGAGTTTGTAGAAGGTAAAACCTTAAAACAGACGTTAGCTGAATGCGGCACCCTGCTGCCTATTGATGCTGCTGAAATTATGCGCCAGGTTTTAGATGCATTATCCCATGCACATGAGCAGGGGGTCATTCACCGAGATATTAAACCAGCCAATATTATTCTTAGTAAAACCGGTGCTAAAACACACGTTAAAGTACTAGATTTTGGTATAGGTACCTTAGTGGACGAAGCGCGGCTACAGGATTATAAAAGTATTACCCTGACCCAGGAAACCCTAGGGACGCCTTCTTATAGTTCTCCCGAACAGCTCAGAGGGGAGCCGCCGACGGTCAAAACCGACCTCTATGTGTGGGGCTTAGTTTTTATTGAATGTCTGACCGGACAGCCTGCAATGTCGGGCTCTAATCTGGCATCGGTATTTCATAAACAGCTTAGTCAGGAAAATGTGCCTCTTCCGGCAGCCATTGTCGGACACCCGATTGCCGCTCTGCTTCGCCGCGCCCTGCAGAAAAAAGCACATGAGCGCACGGTTAATGCCGCCGAATTATATCAAGAGCTTACCCAGATTAACTTTTCTAATCTGGTGGGGGATATGGCAGCTCCCAAGGAGCATGCTGTAGAGCACCATACAACAGTGATACGTGCCGATTTTGATGAAACCATTATTCATGAGCAGCCGCTTAGTTTTACTTCACTGATCGAACGTAAACAGATTACGGCATTGAGCATTAATTTAAGTGCATATTCAGCGGCTGATCAAGCTGTTGATTATGAAGTGGTTGACGCACTGCACCGAGATCAAAAAAACCAGTGTCTAGATACGGCTGTTCGTTACGGCGGTTACCATGCAGGCACGCTGGGTGACACGCAGTTATTTTATTTTGGTTATCCTGTCGTAAGTGATAATGACAGCCGTTTATGTGCCCGCAGCGCATTGGATATCATCAGCAGTTTACGTAAACGCAATACCCTGCTTAAAGTAACGCACGGTATAGAGCTGGAGCTTCGCATCGGTATACATACCGGTTTAGTCACCTGTTATGCAGATGCGGTACCGGAAGGTAATACGCCTAATATTGCTATGCAGCTTTCGCGTATGGCCTGCTCTGAGCAGGTGCTTTGTTCAGATGCAAGTCGTAAAATTCTTGAAAGTCATATTGAATTTGAGCCAGTTCAAAGTCATGAGCTGGGAATTAAGCGCACTGAAACTGCTGTTTATAAAATGGTAGCAGAACGAACTGTAGAGGCGTTTGGTTTTTTACGGGGAACACAAAATAATCATGCTTTTATCGGGCGTACTGATGAGCTTAGCCGCTTAAACGATCTTCTTTGTAACAAGGGAGTTGAAAGTAACAGCAATAATAAGCTCGCACATATTTATGGTGAAGCGGGAATAGGTAAATCACGTTTGATTTTCGAGCTGCGGAATAACGCGGCCCATATGCATCATTATGTAGCGCAGTGCCTGCCGGAGCATGTTAATAACGCTCTGTATCCTATTTTGAATATGCTTAAATATAAGTATTCACTGGAGGCGCTGACACCTGAAGCGGCTGCTCAGAAGCTAAGCTGTGAAATAAATCAGATAGAGCATCTGCAGGCTAAAGATGCGTTACCTCTGCTTTGTTCCTGGTTAGGTTTCCCCTTGCCGGAAGAGATGGAAGCATCGGTGCTCAGTCCGGATCTACAGAAAAAGGTATTATTTACAAGCTTAAGCGCTTTGTTAGTTAATCAGGATCAAAGCACTGCTTCGCGCCCGAATTTATTTCTTTTTGAAGATATGCATTGGGCAGATCCTACTAGTATTGAGTTTATCGCTTTTTTAAGTACCAATGATGCATTCAGCAGTTCTAATGATGTGTTAATTAGTACATCGCGTCAGCCGTTACCTGCTTCATTAGGGCAGGCCGGATTTAATTTAATTGAACTAGTAAAACTCTCTAAGCAGGATACGCGTGATTTTGTTCGTATTTTATTTGATAAACAGAATGTTTCGGCAAGTTTACTCGATATTGTTGTAACCCGTACGGACGGTATTCCTCTGTTTATTGAAGAACTGGTCAACATGCTTAAACAAAAAGGGCTGGTACATCATTTAAACGGTATTACCGATTTTGTAAATGCCGACAAAATAAGTGAAGTACCTAACAGCTTACGCGACTCGCTGCAGCAGAAACTCGATGCATTAGTATCTGCAAAGGGGACTGCACAGCTGGCCGCTGCTATTGGTCGTGAATTTGATTATAACTTGTTAACTGCCGCCTCAGAACTGGGGGAGTCTCAGCTGCAAAATGATTTAAATGAACTGATAGATGCAGAGCTTATTTATCTGCAGCGTAAAGTAGCTGGTGACAGTTATATCTTTAAGCATGCGTTGGTAAGGGATGCCGCTTACGAGGGAATAAGTTCCCATGCGCTTAGTCACTCTCATCTTCAAATAGCTGATTCATTAGAGAAGTATTTCCCTGAAGTTGCAGAGAAAGAGCCTGCAATTGTAGCGCAGCACTTTGCATCTGCAGAAAAATTTTCGCAGGCAGTTTATTATGGTCTTCGGGCTGCAAAACAATCTCTGCAGGCGGCTGCATTTTCTGAAACAGTATCTCAAACTAAGCAGGTGGAATTATGGCTCACAAATTTGAGTGAAGAGGATCAGATTGACAGTAAACTTGAATTGAATGAGATTCTAACAACGGTGAGTATGCATACTGACGGCTGGGCATCAGATCAGATTAAAGAATATACCAGCCAGTCCATTGAGTTATTAAACTCGAAGCAAGGTTATGAGAAAAAAGAGCTTATTAAATACTTGTGGTGGAAGATTATGCAGAGTCTTGTGGCTGGAGATCGGGAACATTTGCCCGAAGTCGCTCAAGAAATTGAAGAACTGCTGGATGTAGCAAGTCCATCAGATAAGTCCGCTATTTTGAGTATTTTAGGATATTACTATTACACAGAAGGATGTTGTCAAAAAGGAAGAAAATTTCTTGAATCAGCAGTTGATTATCATTCTGAAGTAGATCAAGACCAGGAGCATTTTAAGACTTATGGCTGGCATAGCGCTATTTTTTCTTTAGCCAGCTTAGCGCGAGTCTGCTGGGATATGGGGGATACTGATTTAGCGCTCAACTATGTGGAAAAAGCGGTAAAAAAAGCGAAAGATGCCGATGATATTGGAACTTTAGGCATAACATTAATGTATGCAAGTATTGTCCATCAATACAACAACGATAAAGCTTCATGTTTAACTACTGCAGAAGAGTTAGTAACTCTGTCAAATGAATACGATCTTTCCGTCTTTGCCGCTTATGGGCGTTTGATCTTTTCATGGGCTGCTAATGATGACAGTAAACAGCTGCTGTCATTGGAGGAGCTGAAAAATTATGGCTCTAGACATGCAGTCGCTTATTTCTCTTCATTAATCGCCGATATCTATATATCACATGGTGCTGTAAATAAAGCAATTGAACGTTTGGATGAATGTATCCATTTATGTCAAACCATAGGTGAGCACTATTACGAAGCACAGCTGTACCATCGCAGAGCCCTGTGCCGTGTCCATTATTTCCCTGAACAAAAAGAATTAGCAAAAAAAGATTTTCAACAAGCTTTGATGCAGGCGGAAAAAGTAGGTGCTTCTTATGTTGTTGAAAAAGTGAAGCATGATCTAACGGCAATTTTTAATGATAATTAAGGACAATAATAAAATGACTAGAGATAGAACAGAAACAGAAGTACCAAGTTCAGTTGCAGACAGAATGATTAATTTAAGACTATTACATTTACGAGAATGTGCAGAAATTTGGTCTGAAAGTGACAATATTGAAGACTTTATTAATGAATGTAATGGAAAAAAAATAGATTTTCGCTGGCAGGATCCATTAGATGAAACATTGTTTGATATAAAGTTTAAAGACAAAGGCTGGGTAAAATATTTAAAAGCTTTTGGTCCCAGAATAGCAGAAGCTCCAGTAAAAGAGGGAAATCCATATTTGTTCTGGTACGAAGGTATCCCTCCATTTTATAACCCTGCAAATAGTTCAATGATGCTGCAGCCTTTTATTAATAACCGTATCATTGTAAAGGTACCAAAAAAACAAAGGGTGAAGTATATTGAGAATGGCCTACTCGTTGAAAGTAAAGAGTATTTAACTGGATTTCAACAAGCGATAGCCCTTACTAGCTTTGCCGCTGATGATCCTGCTGTATTTTCTGCCAAGCAGAAATCCAATCAAAACCTCACATATAAATCGGGTGCAGAGACCATGTATACTCTGGCTCTTAGTGAAAAAGAGTATAATATCGATACAGGGCTCTTTGTCGGTGACTCTGGACGATATAGTGTTTATTTCTCAGTCGCTTATAAAGAATACCGGAAATTATTCGATCTGCCGCCTATTGTACCGCGTGATCCTACGCAGTTAATTCCTGAGATACTTGCACCGGAACAACCAAAGAAATCATTTAATTTAGATAATGATAGTTCTGGTTTATATTTTTCAATCAGTGCTGGTATTCGCAATTTATTAACAACAATGTGGACGGAAGATTCAATTTGGAATTTAGTCATTACTGAAAAAGAGATGTTTGATCAGCATAAACCCGGGCAAACAGTAAAGTTAATCAATGAACTGCTTGATACAACCTATCCGCTGCATTTTGATTTCGTGCTCATGGAAGATGAACATGCTCATTATATCCTTGATAAAAATACCGGCAAAGGATCTTGGAAATGGATGTATGATGATGAATTCGTTGGTAAATTTAAGGAGGGTAGTGATATTAAGGCGGGAGTGCCGTATTCAATTTCAAAACTCCCGTTACAATTTATTGAGTATACAATACCTACACCGCCTCAAAATGAAGGCATGGCTCCAATAGCATTAATGAATTACGATGTGGATGATTATGGAATGCCTTTCACTTGCTAACTCTGTAATTTGATGATTTTTCTGCAGTCCTGATATAGGGCTGCAGGAATACATTAATCCAGCAAAAGTTTTCTTAAAAACCTTAATAGATTGATTTTAACCAGCATAAAGGATCAGAGACTTTTTCAGATTGGTAATAAATCAACATCTCTTTTTAGTAATTAATCTACAAATCTATAACTATCAAAAAGGTAACAGAAATTGATTATTTTTGAACAATATTATGAATGGCATCCCAAATATTCAATCAGCTCTCTCTATAATAATTATGTTCGTGTATTAGCCGATTTTAATCATAATATTTTGAATATTTCATCTGTTACAGCTTTAAATGAAATACTGATTAATGCTAAAACATTAGATGAATTAAGTCGAAAATTTCCGGTAAATATTATTTTACAGCTGCATCAGCAGCTGCAGGCATTATTAAGCGCAGGATATATTCGTGTACGAGATAATAGTACAGATGATGTTACTTACCAGCTGCCCGATTTTTCCCAAAAAGCATTGCAGATAATTAATAAACATCAATCACATGAAATAACAGTACTATCTCAATGTAATTCTTTAGAGCCTCTTTTTAATGTATTCAATCAGCTTGATATCACTAATAAATGTAATGTTGTGATAGTTGATGATTACCTGGATCCTCGCCTAGAAACAATTAACCAAAAGTATCAAGACAGTAAACAGGACTGGGTTTTAATTAAAGTTACTGGCGACCAAACATTTGTCGGGCCGCTGTTTAGCACTGAAAATCAGACAGCCTGCTGGCAGTGTTTAAACCACCGTATGCGCATTAATAATGCACTTCGATGGATAGAATATAATAACGATTCAGACTCTTTAATTGAAGATGTACCGCTAGAAACGAGTGATATGGCGACAAAGCCAGTACCAATAAAGTATGATGCAGAACTTATTAATAAGCATATCACTCTGTTAATACCAAAATTACAACAGCTGCTCGTTGATGAGCTCCAAAATTGCTTTTTCGAAATAAACACTGAGCGTGCTCATCAAGAAAGCCATCCGGTGATTAAACGTCCACAATGCCCATGCTGCGGCGATCAAGATTTATATAAGAAGCAAACCCGGCTGCCAGTCAAGTTTCAGCAGGCTAAAAAAATGTTTAACATCGACGGGGGCGTACGCTGTGTTGCTCCAGAAGAAACATGTGCTCTTCTCAAAACTGTTATAAGCCCTATCAGCGGATTATTGAGTCACTTTAATACGGTATCTAAAACAGGAGAAAACCTTAACCAGATTTATCGCAGTGGATTTTTTCAAGTTCCCCGATTAATCAATACATTTACTCACAAATTATCCAATGCTACTTTTTTATATACGAGCATGGGCAAAGGTATTGCTGCGGAACAGTCACAAGCCAGTGCATTAAGTGAAGGTATTGAACGTCTTGCATCGCAATATCAAGGTGATGAAGTTGTCTTTTCTTTAATACCTCCCGAGAATAATCCTGATTATATACTGCCGCAGCAGCTGAGTCCTTTTACAGACAAGCAATACAAAAAATTTGCAACAGAGCAAAATGCAGAATATCAGTTATATGCAGCGGAAAAGTACAATGCAAATACTCCCTTAAACTGGACCCCTGTATGGTCATTAACTCGCAATAAACAATGTTTTGTTCCCCTGAGTTATTGTTACGCACACACGCCGTTTGAAGATCATAAATTCAGTCGTTTTTATCATAATGGTGGTGCAGCTGGAAATACGTTAGAAGAAGCCGTGCTGCAAGGTTTTTTAGAGATTGTTGAAAGAGATGCTATTGCAGTTTGGTGGTATAACAAATTACAAAAGCCTAGTGTCGATTATTCAAATATGAGTGATGCACTGCTCAGTCAGTTAGCACACACGTTAGGTGATGACTGGCAATACTGGGCAATTGATTTAACCACTGATTTTAATATCCCGGTCATCGCAGCCGTAAGCCAGCATAAATTGGAAGGCAAAGTCTGCTTCGGTTTTGGCTGCCACTTAAATCCCTTTATAGCTTGTCAGCGGGCATTCACGGAACTTTGTCAAATTACAGAAATAAGAAACAGTAATACGGCGCCATTTGATTTTGATCTGATTAAACAAGACAACTACTTAGCAGCCAGCAGCAAGCCGCCAGTCAAACTCGAAGAGTATGCTGTAGAAGCTAATGACGATATATTAGATGATATTAATTTATGTATTAAAAGGGCGTCTCAGCTAGGGCTTGAAACGCTAGTTTTGGACTATACCCGCCCAGATATGATACTCAATACGGCTAAAGTAATTATCCCTGGAACTTGCCACCTGTTTCCCTATTTTGCCGCTGAGCGACTTTATAATGTCCCTGTAAAAATGGGCTGGCTTGAAAAGGCAAACAGTGAATCTGACTTAAATCAGCAGGCGCTGCTGATTTAGTGATAAAACACATTCTTACCAGAAGATTCTGGCGCCCGCCAAACAATACTAAGTAAAGTGAGGCCATTATCATTGAGGAAATTTAGCCTTCCTTACCCTATGAAATGGGGACATTGAATGTGGTTTCTACTCTACATTAGGCATCAGTCCCATTTTTCTGCTATTCGAAGAAGATCACGGTTTTAGCAGCCGCTGCTCGAAGCTTTTCCTGCGTGCAATATTCACTATTTTGATTGGATAAAGCGACAGTCTGAATGGAATCGTGATGTTTATTAAGTGCATGTCTGACAAAAACTTCAGTAGAGAATATTGCAGGTAAAAGTCAAAAAATAGCCCCGCAGTGCTGTACTCAAAGTTAGATTTTTTATTGATTTATTAAAAATTAGTTGAATTTTAGCCCCTTAATAAAGATGTGTTAACTTGTTTATAGCGGGTTAGCTGCTTGCGCGTCAGTGTTGCCTATTAAATGGCAGCAATGTTTTTTCAGCAGTAAATTTCGCTTAATAATTCCCATGTTACTGCATAGACGGCAGTTAGTTTGAATTGTAAATTTTTCGATGTTTTTCTTTGTTGTTATTTTTCAGGGAGATAGTTTCTCTGTGAAAATTTTCACCATTTTAATAACTTGAATAAATTATTAATTAAACCTGCGGTAGCAAGTTCTCGTTAAGCTGCTATTATAATATCAAAAGTTAGATCAGAAACGCATTGCGGGTAGTGTTTATGAACATTGGTATATTGAAAAAAGTCAATTACTGTCCCATCCTTTTCATTTGATTTTATACCGACATGCTCACAAAATAATGAAGGTAATATGACTATAAAAGCAGTTTTTAGCGATAAAACCTCCGAGAAGTTTGACTCTTCTGCATATGAACTACTCGAAAAAATAGGTGAAGGCGGCTTTGGCCTAGTTTATCGTGCCAGACAGATTAATACCGGGCAGATTGTTGCCATTAAGTTCTTATCAATCGGCAGCGAATTTGACCAGGCTAAAAGAACACGTTATATCGATCGTTTTGAACGGGAAACATTACTTGGCGGACGTCTGCAGCACCCCAATATAGTACGTTTATTAGATAAAGGTAATTGTGCTGATCTGCTTTATGCGGTATTTGAGTTTGTAGAAGGTAAAACCTTAAAACAAACATTAGTTGAATGCGGCACCCTGCTGCCTAGTGATACGGCTGAAATTATGCGCCAGGTTTTAGATGCATTATCCCATGCTCATGAGCAGGGGGTTATTCATCGAGATATTAAACCGGCCAATATTATTCTTAGTAAGACAGGGGCCAAAACACACGTTAAAGTATTAGATTTTGGTATTGGTACCTTAGTCGACGAAGCGCGGTTACAGGATTATAAAAGTATTACCCTAACCCAGGAAACCTTAGGGACACCTTCTTACAGTTCGCCCGAGCAGCTCAGAGGCGAACCGCCGACAGTAAAAACTGATTTGTATGTGTGGGGCTTAGTTTTCATTGAATGCCTGACCGGACAGCCGGCAATGTCGGGATCTAATCTTGCGTCGGTATTTCACAAACAGCTTAGTCAGGAAAATGTACCTCTTCCTGCCGCCATTGTCGGGCACCCGATTGCGGCGCTCCTTCGCCGGGTCTTACAGAAAAAAGCACATGAGCGCGCAGTTAATGCCTCAGAGTTATATCAAGAGCTTACCCAGATTAATTTTTCCAACCTGGTGGGGGATATGGCAGCTCCAAAGGAGAAGGCTGCTGAGCACCATACGACGGTGATACGTGCAGATTTTGATGAAACTATTATTCATGAACAGCCGCTTAGTTTTACTTCGCTGGTCGAGCGTAAACAGGTAACTGCACTGAGTATTAATTTAAGTGCGTACTCAGCGGCTGATCAAGATGTTGATTATGAAGTGGTTGATGCACTGCACCGCGACCAAAAAAACCAGTGTCTGGATACGGCTGTCCGTTATGGCGGTTACCATGCAGGTACGCTGGGGGACACACAGCTATTTTACTTTGGTTATCCTGTCGTAAGTGATAATGACAGCCGTTTATGTGCGCGCAGTGCACTGGATATCATCAGCAGTTTACGTAAACGTAATACACAGCTTAAAGCGACGCATGGTATTGAGCTGGAGCTTCGCATCGGTATCCATACCGGTTTAGTCACCTGTTATGCTGATACGGTACCTGAAGGTAATACGCCTAATATTGCGATGCAGCTTTCTCGTCTGGCGGGATCTGAACAGGTGCTTTGCTCTGATGCAAGTCGAAAAATACTTGAAAGCCACATTGAATTTGAACCTGCTCAAAGTCATGAGCTGGGGATCAAGCGCACCGAAACACCTATTTGCAAATTAGTCGCAGAGCGTACTGTAGAGGCTTTTGGTTTTTTACGAAGCACGCAGAACAATCATGTATTTATCGGGCGAGATGAGGAACTTAGCCGTTTAAAAGTGCTGCTCAATAATAGAGAGGCACAAGACAATAACCAGAGTAAACTTGCACATATTTGTGGTGAAGCGGGGATCGGTAAATCCCGTTTGATTTCTGAGCTGCGAAACAGCGCCTCACATATGTTTCATTATGTGGCGCAGTGTCTGCCGGAACATATTAATAACGGCCTGTACCCTATTTTGAATATGCTTAAATATAAGTATTCATTAGAAGCGCTGACACCAGAAACTACAGTACATAAACTGCGTAACCTGATAAATATATCTGAGCCGCTGACTGAGCAGCAGAGCTTACCCGTACTCTGTTCCTGGTTAGGCCTGCCTCTACCTGAAGACATCGGCATTTCGGCGCTCAGTCCGGAGCAGCAGAAACAGGTGTTATTTGCAAGTTTAAGCACTTTATTAGTCAGCCAGGACTCACGTACGACTTCGCAGTCGAGTTTGTTTCTTTTTGAAGATATGCACTGGGCAGATCCTACCAGTGTTGAGTTTATCGCTTTTTTAAGTGCCGATAATACATTCAACAATTCTAATGACGTGTTTATTAGTACATCGCGTCAGCCGCTGCCTGGTTCATTAGCTGATGCCGGGTTCAATACAGTTGAGTTAGTTAAATTAGGCAGAGCAAAAACCCGTGAGTTTGTTCGTATTCTGTTCGATAAGAAAAACATATCGGCAAATTTATTAGATGTTGTGGTCAGTCGTGCTGACGGTATTCCGCTGTTTATCGAAGAACTGGTAAACATGCTCAAACAAAAGAATCTAGTACAGCATTTAAATGGGATTACTGACTTTGTTCATGCCGATAAAATCCACGAAGTACCTAACAGCCTACGAGACTCACTGCAGCAGAAACTTGATGCATTGGTACATGCCAAAGAAACAGCACAGCTGGGAGCTGCCATTGGTCGTGAGTTTGATTATGCACTGCTGGCTGCTTCCTCAAATAGAAGCGAAGCTCAGCTGCAGACTGATTTAGTTGAATTAATTGAAGCTGAATTGATCTATCTGCAGCGAAAAGTTGCAGGTGACAGTTATATCTTTAAGCATGCCTTGGTAAGAGATGCTGCTTATGACTCAATTATCCCTGCTGCATTAGTACAAGTTCACGGCCGTGTTGCGGATGCCATGATAACGCGGCAGTCAGCTGCACCTATGGTGCTGGCTGGACATTTAGCAAATGCGCACCGTAACCGTGAAGCGGCTGCATTAGGCTTATCCGAATCGCAGAATGCATTAGCTAAGTCTCTTAGTCAAAGTGCATTTGAAATCGCTCGAAAAGCGATTATATGGAATGAGAAGCGGGCAGACAGTGCCGCAAAATTTGAGGTCTCACTGAATTTGTTAGCAGTAAGTCTCCCTGCGATTATGACGGCAGAGGGAATGGGATCGGCTAAAGTTGGTGATGAAATAAAGCGCTGTGAGTTCGCGCTTAAAAACTTAAAAGATGTCTCATCAGGTTCGTTATCTGAAGCCCAGATTGAGCTGGAAAGAAGAAGTAAATTTGCATTAGTGGGTTTTTATAACCTCAGATCGATGCGGACTAAGGCCCGCTTACTCGCTGAAGAGCTGCTCGATCAAGCTGTAAGTATGGGAGATATTGAGTTTGAAATTGCCATCCGCAGCAACCTCGGACAGTGTTATTACATGGAAGGTAACTACCTGAAAGCTAAAGATGTCTTGGAAAGAGCCATTGCTATGTACGATCCCGAAAAACATCAGGGGTTAGCTGTTAAGTATTCGTTAGAGCCGGAATCATTATGCAGAATGACGCTTGCATTGTCCTTGTGGAAACTAGGTTATGCCGATCAAGCTGTTGTCAGCGCGAAAAAAGCACATCAAAGAGCGGTTCAACTTGGTCATTTCGCTTCCGAAGGAATGGCTAACATATACCTTGGTTTAGTGGCATATTTTAGAAGAGATCCTGATTTTGTAATTGAAACCTGCAATGAGAATGAAATTTTGTGCAAAAAACACCCCGATATGGCTTTCTCTATGCTGTTTTTGAAATGTTTAGAAGAATGGGCAAATCAAAGTACAGAGAATACAGAGCAGCTTATTTCCCAGAGACGTCAGACAAAAGAGTTATACGCTATGACCCTTTACGAGGCCATGCTGGGGGAAACCAAGATAAAACTGGGGGATGCTGACGGTGCTCTGCAGATATTAGGTGAGAGTATTCAATGGTGTAATAAAACCGGAGAAACGCTGGCTTTATCTACTCTGTATCGTTTACAAGCCCAAGGTTACTTCGCATCTAAGTCCCATGGAATATATGAAGCTGTTAATGCACTAGAAATGTCGATTAATACAGCTAAAAAACAAAGTTCTATCGCATTAGAGTTAGATGCCTGTCTGGATCTTTGTAACTTATACAAGTTAGAAAATAAAACCGATAAAATTTCGGGCTTACTAAAGCCGTTATTGAATAAATTTAGCGAAGGTTTTGCGACAAAAGTTTATCAGGAAGCTAGTTTATTATTAGCTGAATATCGGTAAACCTGTCAAATAGAGCAAAACTGGATTATTTCACAACCACAGGAAGGAGATAGAAATGCCAGAAATAATGCAAATTAGTCAGGTCGGAGATGAGAACACTATCATGGGCCTTAAGGCCGATGAAGAGTGGAAGTATGCCTGGGCAAGGGCTGTAGCGAAAGCATGGGAAAGTCCTGGGTTTCGTGATCTGCTGTTGACTGATGCGGCCGCTGCGTTAAAAGATTTCGGATATACAATGCCGCAGGGTACCAAACTAAAAGTCGAAAGTTATGCCGGTGACTGTCAGTACCAGGATGAAAAAGGCTGTAACGGCTGGATGCAGTTTAAAGACGAATTAGCATCTGAAGTTACAATGATTCTGCCGCCGACTCCTGATTTAGAAAAAAGAGCCGTTGCGTTAGCTGACTATCAGGCAACGGGCAGAACATACCCGTTCACATGCGTTTAACTCGTTGACTGTTTAGAAAATAAAGGGACTTTTGTCCCTTTATTTTATTCAAAAACAGATCTTAAATTTTCAATTTGAGTTATTTCCGGATCAAAAGGATAAAGCCTGATTTTTCCTTCATGTTTATCATCTAATGCTTGTAGGCATTTCAGCACAAAGAACTTTTCATTGTTTATCTCTTCTATGGATAAAATCTCAACACGCATGTTGTTATTCATAAATGTCGGCCCTCTAACTGCACGGGCAATACTGGTCGCTTTTTTTCGCGCCTCCTGAAATACTGCAACAGTTTTTGCAAGTGGAATCTGGAAACAGCCGTTAGGATCTGTGTCTGCCTCTACAAACATGTGGTAGGGAAACATGCCTAACTGTACCTGCGTATCCCATAACTCAGTCCAGTCCTGTGCGCTGTCATTAATGTTTTTCACTATCGGAGCCTGACAGCGAATAACGGCACCGGTTTCCTGGATTCGTCTGATAGCTTCTTTTACCACATCGGTCTGCAGTTCATTAACATGGGTTATATGTGCCATGATAGCGACATGTTTGCCTTGTGTTTTCAGATATCTAAAATAATCAAGCAGCTCATCCGCATCTTTATCCGTGGTAAAACGGAAAGGCCAGTAAGTAAGCGATTTGGTGATAAAGCGGATCACGTCCAGGCTTTCTACATTAATCAGCGGATCAGTAAATTTTTTGACTTGTGAAGTGGTCATAACCAGCGGGTCTGCACCGGTCATAAAGATATCTTTAATGTGCGGATTATCGCGCAGAAAAGCAATCGGTGTTGCCGGATCTGAATAACTGGTTTCTGGAAGAAATTTGCCGCGGGTATGATGGATCCATCTGAAACAATAATTGCACACTGCATGGCATGTTTTTACTGCCGGTGCCGGGAAAAGGTACAGGTTGGTTGGAAAAGTATGGTAGAGACCAGGAATAATATCACCGTTACATTTAGGGATTCTATCTTCATCAAGAGCAACTGCAGGCCAGATTTTCTGCTGAACCATGTTGGATACCATATCCATCTCTAATGCACTTGCACCGTCCTTAATCATTCCTGATAATGTTTTAAAATCAAATGCACTTATCATATCTTTACGTGGAAATATAAGCTGGTATATGGGATCGTCAGGCAGGTTTTCCCAGTTAATTAAATGCTCCGCTACATAGTTATTTATTTTAAACGGCAATACCTTAGTTAATACATCAAACTCGTTGCGCAGCGTTTCTGACATATTCAGATAATAGGGTGTTTTTTTGAAAGAGATTTGAGAGTAAGCTTGATATTTCAAATTTGACCTGCTTAATAAGTTAAGATTTGTTTGACGTTAACATAGCAATATCAGCCATTCAAGCCGCTGAACAGGAAATATGCGGATAGTAACGGATTTTACGTTTTAGCTGTTTTTATGTGTAAATTCAAACACAAGGCAACGGGCTGCTGATACATACCCGTTAGACCTTCACTTTCACGGCTAGAGCCTGTTCACCTCACGACTTGCTGATTTTTTGCATCTTGAATGATAACGGGTATAAGTCTCATTGTTTAAAACTTTATTGTGCTGGCGGTTGTTTTTGTCCGTTGAACAGTAAATAGTAGTTTAAACACAGTTGATAAATAAAAAATCAAAATATATAGATAGGTATTAATGTGAACGAAATTTTAAGCTGGCATCCTAAATTTAATGTGTATTGTTTAGATAACCTGGATCTTTTATTAATTAGTGAGTCCGATAGTTTTTCTCTGCCTCATACAAACTTCGCACTGTTCAGTAAGTTCGACGGTGTAAAAACCGTTGATGAAATTATCGCAGAAACACCCTTAGCTATGCATGAAACTGCGGATTTTCTCTATCAGATAGACAACTTTAAAAAACAACAGCTGCTTGTCGATAAAAACTATGCACAATCTGCCGCTTATATTAATTATTACACCAATAACAGCACTCTTATTGCTCAAGAAAAAAGTTACTCGCTGTTAAATCTTTGCGCGTTAAGCAGTGAGAGTTTGGAGCCGTGGGCGACTTTGACTGCTCAATTGAATCTGCCGGAAAAATTTAATTCATCATTGTGTTTTATACTGACTGACAGCTTCCTTAATCCGGAAATTATTAACCAGTTACCTGAATGTGAACATATTTGCTTAATTAAAGTCTGCGGTGAGAAGATCTGGTTAGGACCGCTTTTATCCGCAGTGAATGCTGCTGAATATTTAACTGCGCTGCAGTCACGTCTGAAGCATAATAATCCGACGCTGACTTTAGCAGAGTCGCTGTTTCCTGAGCAGAGCCTGTGCATTCCCTATTGCGAACAAGATAGACTGTCTGATGCCCAGCTGCTGCACATTACTAATGAATTAAGTAAGCAGCTAAACGGCCGGCAGGATCAGATTGTAATTATTTCGCCGGCAGCACAGCGGGTGGAATATCACCCTGTCTGCTTAGCTGATAATCATCAACAGGCTTTTTCTGAGCAGGTTAACTCAGCCGTTAAACTGCAGAACTGCCCGGTTAATTTCAATATTGACGGCGGCTCCCGTGCGGTTGCTCCTGAACAGACGGTAGCAAGTATTAAACCTTTTATCAGCCCGGTCACCGGCCTGATCACCCATATTCAGGTTTTAAAAGAGTGTAAAAATGACCCGGTAAAAATATATTCCACAGCATTTTTTAAAACACCTGCGCTTAAAGATTCATGGAAATTAGATCAAAGCAGTTTTGTACACAGCTGCATGGGTAAAGGTGTTTCTCATATGCAGTCGCAAGCTAGTGCTTTGTGTGAAGCCATTGAGCGTTATTCTTCACATTATCAGGGAGATGAACCGCTGCATCTTTCTGTAAAATCTAAGCTTGATAAACGTAATTATGATTTTCAGCAGCTGGTTCCCTACAGTCAGAAGCAATATAAGAATTTTACTGACCAGAATCATAGTGACTCATTATTAAAGCAGGCCGCCATACCTTATCAGGATCAGGCAGTGCACTGGCTGCCGACCTGGTCTCTTAGTGAACAGCAGCAGGTTTACCTGCCGTTGACCCATTGTCTGGCTAATATTCCCTTTAAAGATGATCAGTTCGCGCGCTGGCATTCGAACGGCTGTGCTGCTGGAAATACGTTAGAGGAAGCAGTCCTGCAGGCGCTGTTTGAATTGATTGAACGTGATGCTGTCGCTATCTGGTGGTATAACCGCACCCCGAGACCTGAGTTTAATATGGCGCTTATTGACCCGGAGCATTTTAGTTTATTGGATGCGACCTTATCAAAGGAGCATGATTTTTGGGTACTGGATTTAACCCATGATATTGAAGTCCCGGTGATGGTGGCTGTTGGACGTAATAAACAAACTCAAGGCTTAAGTTTTGGTTTTGGCTGCCATTTACAAAGTGAGCTGGCTGCACAGCGTGCACTGACTGAGTTATGTCAGCTTATTCCGATTCGTGATCAGAACGGTGCGCCTTTTGATTTTAATGCTGTTGTTGAACATCCGTTTCTATTTCCGGGAAATTTCCCGGCAGTAGAAGGTGACGATTTTAACGCTAGCGGTAATATAAAAACGGATATTGAAAATATTGTTAATAAATTAAAAGAGCTGGATTTAGAAACCTTAGTACTTAATTATTCCCGTGAGCCGTTACCGATTAAAGCAGCTAAAGTATTTGTGCCCGGGCTCTGTCATATCTGGCCGCAGCTGGCTAACCCGCGCTTATATCAGGCGCCGGTTGATTTAGGCTGGTTAGAAAGTGCCAATACTGAAGATACGATTAATCAGCAAGCTTTGTATATTTAGCGGGTAATTATACCCATGTTACTTCAAGATGCTTTGTCAGGCACTAGCTCGAATACCAGAGCAAGGAGTAACATGAGGCCTTTCGAGCGATTAACTCCGTTAATCCTCTATCGGCAGGTGTAAATGCAAGCATTTACACCTTGAATGGTAATCCCTTTTCGATTGCAACACAGGACTGGTTTTCGAGCTGGCGCCCCGTAGGGCAAGGCAAACTGCACCAATTTGCGTTGTTATAAAATCTCTATGTAGAATAACTATACTTCAATTTCATGCCTAGCATATCGGCACAGTTTGTCTTGCTGACTTTGCATCTTGAAGTATCATGGGTATATATATGTGCGGTATTATTTTTTATCATTCTGAGTTGAATCGATGTAACTGTGAAAAATTCAGCAGGGCGTTATTGTCGCTTAAGCACCGCGGTCCGGATAATGATGGTTTGTGGTTTTCAGAGAGTAAAAATCTGGCCATCGGCCACACTCGTTTAGAAATAAACGGCAGCAGCGATGCTTCACAGCCGATGCACAGTAGTGACGGCAGTATAGTGATTGCTGTTAATGGTGAGATATATAATAACCGCACAGATATTGAAAAACAGGGCATTACTTTCACTACTGAAAGTGACAGTGAGTTTTTACTGCATCAATTTATGCTTAAAGGCCCTGCCGGGCTGGCTGAGCTTGACGGTGAGTTTGCTTTTGTGGTGCATGATAAAAAGGCCGGGTGCTCCTATTTAGGACGAGACCGCTTTGGTATTAAACCATTATTTTACAGTTTTTCTAACGGTCAGCTGCTGGCCGCTTCGGAAATTAAGGCACTTTTAGAATATGGCGTAGAAGCTAAGTGGAATAAAAACTACCTGTCGGGTACAGAGTACTTTATTCATGATGCGCTCGAGACTTTTGTTGAGGGGGTGTACGCAATTCCGCCCGGTCATATCCTTAAGGTTTCAAACCGTGGTGTTGAATGTTTACCTTATATCACTAAATCACCGCTTAATCCGTCATTATTCGAAGCGCAGCCGATTTCATTTTCTTCGGCGTGCACTGAATTTGAAGATTTATTATTTAACGCGATTGATAAACGTTTAATAAAAAAATGCAGTAACCACACTTATTTAAGCAGCGGTATCGACTCTTCTGCGGTTACTGCGATGGCGGCTCGTTTAAGCGGCTCTATACACTCCTACAGTATAGGTTTTGAAAATCAGATCTTTGATGAAAGTAAACTGGCCTCGCAGTTCGCCCGGGAAATTGGTGTAACTCATGAGACAATAACAGTGACCGACCAGATACTTGCTGATAACTTCTGTAGTGCGGTCGTGCACAGTGAAATGCCGATACCGAATATTAATGTCGCGGCAAAATTTCACCTTAGTAAAGTATTATCACAGGCAGGGCATAAAACAGTATTAACCGGAGAAGGGGCTGATGAGTCTCTTCTCGGTTATGGTTTTTTCCGTCAGGATCTGACTCAGTCTTATGTTGATGTGGAGAAATTTCCATCGAGCTGGCAGCCTCATTTATTACAGGTGCAGAATAAGCTTGGTCTCATGCCTACTCAGGCCGTACATGCAACGCCAAATGGTTTGTTATTAACAAGCTTACGAAATAATGAACATCTGATTAGATCATCATTTGCTTCTTTTAGTAAATTTGAACGTACTGTTACCGAGCATCCAATTGAGCTTTCACAAAAACTCCATTATCAGTCAGTTTTTCAAACCTATAATTTAGGCGCGCTGGCAGATAGAACCGAAATGGCCCATGGCATAGAAGGGCGCCCGCCGTTTTTGGATAATAAGCTGGTGGAGTTTGTGCACAGTTTACCGCTGAGTTATAAGTTTGACGGGCAGGTGGATAAGCGCCTTTTACGCCAGGTGGCCGGAAAATTTATGCCTCAAAATTATACGCAGATAGAAAAAAAAGCTTTTATCAGTGCGCCTGCGAGTTTAAAGAGTCGAGGACCCTTAGCGTCATTATTTCAAACTCAGTTTTTAGATCTGAACTACCTTCCTGATTTTTACAATAAAGACAAAGTACGAAGCTTGTATTTACAAGCATTAACGATAAGCCCCGACAAACAAGCGTCTTTAGATCCTGTTTTTATGCATTTAAGCAGTCTAATGGTGCTGCAGGAACGATTTGGGTTAACTTTGTAAATCTGTAACCATTTAGAATACAAGTGTTTGTAATTTATTACATGTAATTACACCTGTTTGTTTCAGCTGCCGGGCTGAAATTAACAGGCTGGAAATTTGTTTGTAATAGATTTGTCATTGCAACGTCATAACATTTTTATATAACTTAATACAACTGTTTGATTCTAGAAAAACTTGCTCACAGCCCGGTAGGCATAATACTAATAAATGAGTATCGTCGCTGCCATATTATCAGCAAAACTAAATTTCTGTTATTCAGTCAAAATCCGCGTGTAATAAGGTGTAATAGTTTTTATCACCTCTTACAGCTAATCTATTTGGTAACAGTTTCCTTACTAGTTCAACGTTTTAATTAAGGTTTGAAAAGGTAAGGTGACGATCAAGGAGTTTGCTAAAACTTGAAAGCAGTTCCAGAGTGTTAAATTTTTTACTGAACCTGCCTTTCGATGATGTACTGGAGTATCAGAATATGGAAGACCTGAACTTACAAGATGATTTAACTGGACTTGATAATCGTAATCAGTTTTCGATATCGTTTAAAAATTCGGTTAAGAATAGTCAGATACAATGCAGAAGTTTCTCCTTATTAGTGCTCGAACTAGATGGATTTGAGGGGATTAACAAAAAATTTGGACGTCAGTCTGGTGATTTAGTATTAACCAGTTTTGCTAAAATTTTATCTAATTATATTCGCTATAGAGATCAGGTATTTCGTTATGGCGGAGATCAATTTACTATCATATTAAACGATGCAGTAATAGCTTCGGTTCCTCAGATTATCGAGCGTATTCAACAGGCAATATCAGAAAGTCCTTTGTTGTTGGAATTTAATATTTCATGCAATATCGGTAGTGCCAACTTTGAGAAAAATGATAATCTGGATACGTTATTTGAGCGGGCAGATCACGATCTATTTCGCGCTAAAAGCAGATCTCATTTCAAACTAGCAGCCTGCAGTGCGTAGTTTTATAGTAAAAAACGTTAATTGGTGAAAAATTAAGCACAAATTCGGCATTTGAGTGTAATAGAGTGTAATGGACTTTTATTATTATCTCTTTAGACTCTACTTAAAGGAATTTGGAGACCAAGCAGTTATGACAAAGATTATAAATACCGATACTGGGGAACAAGTTATTTTATTGATCCAGCATGTTTTTGGACGCCACCCTAGTACATCACACACAATACTAATCAACCCCGATGCATCACGCATGCATGCGACTATTTTCTGGGATGGTGAAGAGTGGCTGCTTCAGGATTCCAGCAGCAACGGTACTTATATAAACGGTCACGCGGTTGTTCGTGGTACTAAACAGCGTCTGCATAAAGGTGATCAAATCCATTTTGCCAGTCTGTTTGGTGATACCTGGAAGATGCTTGATGCTGCTCCACCGAAAAGTTTGTTAGTCCCGGTTACTGCTGGTTTAGGCACCATTGAATTAGATCATTTAGCGGTACTGCCGAGTGAAGAATCACCGGAAATTACCATGTATCAGTCTCCGAACGGTCACTGGGTTTGTGAAAGTCAATCGGGTATTTCTATATTAAAAACGGGAGATCTGGTCGGCTGTCATGATCAGACATGGCGTTTTATTGAAGCCCGCGCCAGTGAAGAAACCGTATTTATTGAGTCAAGCGAACTGTCAACGTCACCGCAGATTGGCATTTACTTTGATGTCAGCCAGAACGAAGAACATGTTTCTTTCAAATTGAGAATGGACGATCATGAGTATGATTTAGGACAGCGCAATCATCATTATTTACTGCAGCTTCTGGCTCGTAAACGTATTCATGATATGGAAACTGGAGTCAGCGAAACTGAACAGGGCTGGATAGATAAAGAAGAGTTAAGCAAGATGCTTGGACAGAATGAAAGTCATATTAATATTCAGGTTTATCGTTTCAGAAAGCAGGTTGTTAGTATTCTACCTAAGTCATTCAATTTGCCGCAGGCGATTGAGCGACGCAGTCGAGAAATTCGTTTTGCCTATGAGGATATTAAAATAACAGGCGGTTCACAAATGACGGATCTCGTCTAAAGTTACCCATTCGGTGCGTGAGAGTTTTTTAAATCGCTCGCGCATCGTTTTTTTTATTAGCAGCGGTGGTGTTGCCAGTTTATATTCACCGCCATAAAAGTTACCCATTCGATGCGCGATAGTTTATAAGCGCTCGCGCATCGTTTTTTTTATTTCAGTTATTAGCGGTGGTGTTCTCAGATTACATTAACCACCTTAAAAGTTACCCATTCGGTGCGCGATAGTTTATAAGCGCTCGCGCATCGTTTTTTTTATTTCAGTTATTAGCGGTGGTGTTCTCAGATTACATTAACCACCTTAAAAGTTACCCATTCGGTGCGCGAGGTTTATTAATTCTCGTGCACCGTTTTTTTTGTAAATACTATCTGCGTTTATGTTTACGCTTTCTTGATTTTTTCTTTTCAACTTTATTCTCTGCCTGCTCTGCCATAATTCTGGCAACCTCGACTTTTTCTACAGCTGCCATTTCAGGTGTTTCTACGCTCAACGAGCCAAGTGCGCCTGAGCGCAGTTCATTTAATAAAATTGTTGAGACCTTATAGATATCAAAGTGTCCGCCAGCTCGTAAACAGCCGCGGCGCAGGGCAATTGCTTCCATTAACTCATGATCGCTCTGCGGCAGCGTCTCCAGCTCATAACGCTCTTTTAAGCGTGCCGGGTAATTTTCTAAAAGGTATTCGGCTGCGTAATAGGCGATATCTTCATATTCGATGGCGGTATCTTTTATTGCTCCGGTGACGGCAAGGCGGTAACCTGAGTTGACGTTTTCAATTTTCGGCCATAAAAATCCGGGAGTATCCGTAAGCATAATGCCGCTTGGTAAACGGATTCGCTGCTGGTTTTTGGTTACCGCCGGTTCGTTACCTGTTTTAGCAATAATACGGTCCGCTAAGATATTGATAATAGTGGACTTACCCACATTAGGAATGCCCATGATCATCGCGCGGATCTGTTTGTCTTGGCTCAAACGATTAGGTAACATCTGCTCACAAAGTTTAGTGATTTGGTGTACTTGTTCTATCTTACTGGTTGTGATTGCAAGTGCTTTAATACCTTCTTCTTGCTCCATGTAAGTGATCCACTTCTCTGTGATCTCAGGATCGGCAAGGTCAGATTTATTTAACACTTTAATACAAGGCGTTTTTTCTCGGATTGAAGCAATGAGTGGGTTTTCACTGCTGTAAGGGATACGCGCATCTACCACTTCGATAATGATATCAACCTGTGGTAAGACCTCTTTAATCTCTTTGTGTGCCTTGTGCATATGCCCGGGAAACCATTGAATCGCCATATTTGAAATTACTCATTTATTAAAGAATCCGGCATTTTAACAGGGATTGTTATGCTTGTGGCACTATTTTAGTGTTTGCGGCTTCACTGTGTATCTTGTTCAAGTTAAAATAGATGTTTCTGTCATGCTAAAAGAAGAACAAGATGGCCTATATACCAAGTAATTATAAAAGTGTAGAAAGTGATTATCGCGATAAAGCGTTGAAATTATTCCCGTGGGTATGCGGTAAATGTGCGCGTGAATTTGTTTACTCTAATTTAAAAGAGTTAACGGTTCATCATATGGATCATGATCACAGTAATAACCCTGCTGACGGCAGTAACTGGGAGCTGTTATGTATCTATTGTCATGATCATGAGCATGATAAATACACGCAGGCAGATTTGTACGGTAGTACAGTTGAAGCGGGTGATGATGAGCAGGCAAGTGCTACTTATAATCCTTTTGCTGACTTAAAAAGTAAAATGAAAAAATAACTTCTACAAATAAAAGCTGATACTTATTATGAGTATCGGCTTCCATTGTTTTGTTAAAATATTGAGGCCGCCTGCGAGTGTCTGCCGCTCAGCCAGTCCTGATAAAAAGCCCAGCCGTGTGAGTATCGGTTGCAGGCGTATGGGTAGGGTTGCCTTTTTACACCGTATATATAAGCATTATTTGGCTGACAATAAAGACTTAATGCCTTTTCATAACTTCCCTGATAGGACTCATAATCAACAGTTCCGCTCGCAAATTTATCGCTTAACTTCTGCAGTGCGCTTAACGTTTTTTCATTTAAGCCGTTTTCTCCGTCATATTGACCGACTGCCTGCCAGTTATTACTGCTGATTGCATGCTGAACCTGCATTGTGGTGCAGGCGGATAAAGAAAGGGATAACATTAATAGGAAAGAATTTTTTAACATATCGCTGCCGGCCCGCTAGAGCTAATGATTTACTGCCTTAACTATAAATGAGCTGTCGCTAAATATCTTCTCTTTCAATAGAGATAACCACTCGGCGGTTCTGCATACGTCCTAAAATATCGCGATTATCTGCTACATGGTGTTTTTCACCAAAACCTGTCACTTTAATTTTCTCATCATTCAAGCCTAGCTGTGCCAGATACTCTTTTACAGAAGTCGCGCGCTGCTCTGATAATTCCTGATTGTGGTAACGGGCACCGTAACTGTCTGAATAACCTGAAACAAGAATAACGCTGATATTTTCATCATGCTTAATATAGTCGCCGATCATTTTCAAACGCTTCTTAGAAAAAGGAGTCAGTTTTATGCCGTTTTTGTTGTATTTAAGTATGCTGTAAGCGATATCATCAAAGTTATAAGGTAAAAGCTGGTCAATACAGTTATTAAAATCGTCATAACTCTTCAAGAAATTGATTGATGATAAACCGACGCTGGTGATCTGCTCATTGTTGTACCAGTCGTTGAAATAAAAAGTGGGGAACTGCCCAGACTCTAATTCATTGAGCATCTGCCATGCACTTTGGCGGGTAACATAACCGTCAAACTGTTGATAGAATTTGACTGTATCAATCTTTTCAGCCGGGCTTCCTGCCCGCCATTGTGGAGGTACAGACTTTAACGTAGCCATGCGTGTTTTCGGCATTGCTTTTTTACTATGCAGTATAAAATCCAGATTAACCTGTTTACTGGCTTTAGCCTCAAAGTGAGCTTGCCCGTAGCGGGGAATAGGATGCTCGAGAGTGCACTGAATAGGCGTAGAGCTGGATATATACCATAATGAGTTATCCATATTAGCCTGGTAGCTTTTATTCAGTGCATAAGCATTATTGAGACAGAACATCAGTGCAGTTAGGATTATTTTTTTCATAATTCAGCTCGTTAAATTAAGGCGTCCTATCTGATATCGGCCGCAGTTAAATAATCTTTAGTTTAAATTCAACTGTTTTATCTGTTTTCTGAACTTACTGCAGAGCTCGCATTTACAGTTGGCTTGGGTATAATCGCCATTCTTATTTTGACCTTAGAGTAAACTATGGAATATTTACTGGCTGCGCGTTTTCGTGGTTATTACCCTGTTATTATTGATATTGAAACTTCCGGCCTGAATTCTCAAACAGACGCGATGCTGGAAATAGCCGCTATCATGCCGGCAATGGATGAGCAGGGGTATTTGTATTGTGCTGAGAAGATTCATTTTCACGTACTGCCTTTTGAAGGTGCTAATTTAGATCCAAAAGCACTGGCATTTACAGGTATTGATCCTTTTAACCCGTTACGCGGGGCTGTTGACGAACGTGAAGCATTAACAGAAATCTTTAAATGTGTCCGTAAGCACCAGAAAAACAACGGCTGTAACCGCTCTATTCTGGTGGCGCATAATGCGGCGTTTGACCAGGGATTTATTAATCAGGCTACACAGCGCTGTAATTTAAAACGAGTGCCGTTCCATCCTTTTGCGAGTTTTGATACTGCCTGTATGGCTGGATTAACGTTAGGGCAGACAGTGCTTGCTAAAGCCTGTGAGCAGGCAAAAATACCCTATGATAATAATGAAGCCCATTCCGCTTTATACGATACTGAAGTGACAGCAGAGCTTTTCTTTTATATGGTTAACAAATGGAAAGCTTTGGGCGGCTGGCCTGTTTAGAAATGATTTGGTTATACAATAGAAATTAAAAAAGGGATACCGAAGTATCCCTTTTATATTTATAAGTGACTGAATATAAATTACTCTGCAGCTGCCGTCTCTGCTTTTGCAGCCGCTTGTTCAATGATAGGCTTTAATTCACCCTGTTGGAACATTTCTAAAATAATGTCACAACCGCCGATTAATTCTCCGTCAACCCATAACTGCGGGAATGTAGGCCAGTCAGCGTATTTTGGTAATTCAGCGCGGATATCCGGATTTTGTAAGATATCAACATATGCAAAAGGGTGGCCGCACTGCATTAATGCTTGTGATGCCTGTGATGAAAAACCACAGCTAGGTAGTTTTGGTGAGCCTTTCATGTACAGTAAAACTGCATTTTCGCTGATTTGGCTTTTGATTTTGTCTAAAGTTTCCATTGTATAATCCAGTTAGTATTTTAAATGATTGTACCCAAATTTAACCATTAAAAAAACGTTATAAATATTAGGGCTAATAAAAACAGCATACCACAAATAAACGTTGACATAGATCAATTTCTTACCGAGAATTAAATCACACAAATGCTTTATTAAACGGACAAATGACTATAAATTACTTTATAGTTATTAAGTAATTACATTCTATTGAGGATTAAAATCATGGCTTTTGAACTACCTGCTCTACCTTTTGCTAAAAATGCATTAGAACCTCATATTTCGGCTGAAACACTTGAATTTCATCACGGAAAGCATCACGCAACATATGTGCAGAAATTAAACGGTCTTGTTGAAGGGACTGAACTGGCATCTAAATCTTTAGAAGAGATTATTAAAACAACGCAAGGGCCGTTATTTAATAATGCAGCACAAATCTGGAACCATACCTTTTACTGGAACTGTCTGGCACCGAATGCCGGCGGCGATCCATCGGGGGCAATTGCTGATGCGATTACTAAAGATTTTGGCTCTTTTGCTGAGTTCCAAGCTGCCTGGAACGACAAAGCCGTTAATAACTTTGGGTCTTCCTGGACCTGGTTAGTGAAAAAAGCAGACGGTTCTTTAGATATTGTTAACACATCAAACGCGGCTACACCGCTAACAGATGAATCGGTTACTGTACTGCTAACGGTTGATTTATGGGAACACGCCTATTACATCGATTATCGTAATGTTCGTCCTAATTATTTAAACGGATTCTGGGCATTAGTTAACTGGGATTTTGTAAATAACAATTTCGCTTAAATTAGTTTGACTGCAAACTATAAAAAACCTTAATGGCGGCATTAAGGTTTTTTTATATCAGGCGTTAGGTTTATTACTGTCAATTAGTCTTGGAATCAGCGTTGCTAACCGGTAATAGGCCGCTTCTGCTCTTCTGAAAAAGAGCGCCATAATGATTGTACCTGCAGTAAAAGACAGGATTAATAATAACAGCATGGTCGAGAAGCCTTTTTCCTGGTAGTTATGAATTAAACTTAAAATATTCTCCTGCTCAAGAGATATTCGAATATAACCAATCTTTTTATCCTCATTATATAATTCTGCAATATACGGAATAACGCCTTCTGCACTGACGCCGTCTGAATCATTAATTTTTAACAGTACCTGCAGAGGCAGAGAGTTTTTTGACTGGTAAAGTATCTGCCCTAAATTATCATAAACGGTTGCATCGCGGACAATCGGGTCATTACTTAAATCATCAATAAGCAGCTGCAGATCTTTTATTTTATTTTGCGAAAGGTAACGGGTCGCTTCAGCCGCCGCTAAATTGGTTAAAGAATATGAAAATTTTTCTGTCTGCTGATAACGCATCTCATTTGAGGTGTTTTCAAGCATGGCAATCTGATAAAGGATGACAGCGCACACAATAATTAGGCCGCTAATTTGGCATGTACGCAAAAGATAATACATTTTCTTGTTCATTTATTCTTATTCCTTAAGAAGCCGCGGGTAAAACTTGCAATGCTAAAATGCAATAGTTATCGTGTGTGCGATTCATTTAATTCAAATACTCAAGTCTTATTAAACTCACCGTTAGGTGGGCAGGGTATCTATAAGCATAGGGATTGTACTGTGAAAACTAAAGAAATACTTCAAGTTCCTTTAAATTCTCAATCATTAATTCAATGGAGAGATTATTTAAAACAACAAGTTAGCGGATTAGAACATTTGTTTTACCAAAATGGGAAGTTAATTGAGCTGCCGGATTATGATTTTAATCAGCAGGCTGAACTGATTGTAATGGGGCGCTCATTCACCACTGAGCAGTTAAGTAACCTTTTGATATTACTGGTTAAAAATGGGGTTGATAGTGTTCGTCTGCATAAACCGGAACTAATTGAAAATGTAACTGTAATGCGTTTTGCATTAGGTGCTTATCCCGATTCTCTTAAAGTTGTTATTGATGCCTTCGCAAAACACAATCAGCTGGATTTTGCTTTGATGGCGTCTTTTCCTGACTGGAATCAGCCGGGTTTAGTTCTGATGGATATGGATTCAACAACCATTCAGATTGAATGTATCGATGAAATTGCTGAATTATTCGGTGTCGGAGAGCAGGTGTCTGCTGTTACTGCTCTGGCAATGCAGGGTAAGCTGGATTTCAATCAAAGTCTGCGTACCCGTGTCGGAAAATTAGAAAATGCGCCTGTTTCGATACTACAGGAAGTGGCTGACAATATGCCTTTGATGCCGGGCTTAGAAGCATTAATCGCGGGACTTAAAGCTGCCGGTTGGAAAGTTGCTATCGCCTCTGGTGGTTTTAACTATTTTGCCGACCGTCTGAAAGATGACCATGGGTTTGATGCTGCCGTTGCCAATACATTAGAAATATCTGACAGCCGTTTAACCGGAAAAGTAGTGGGGGAAATTGTTAATGCACAGGTTAAAGCGCGTACCTTAGGTGAGTTAGCTGAGTCTTATGGTATTCCGCTTTCACAAACGGCTGCTATTGGTGACGGTGCAAATGATCTGGTTATGATGGACGCCTCTGCGGTGGGGATCGCAATTCATGCTAAGCCTATTGTGCAGGAGAAAGCGCCTGTTTCGCTTAATCATTTAGATCTGCAGGGCGCTTTGTGTATTTTGAGTGCGTCAAGCTCGCTTAGATGGTTTTAAAAAGCAGTGTCTCGTATCTTAAGCACTTTATAAGTGCTTAAGTTGAATCTCCTTTAACAGCGTCTAATATATCTTTACTTCTGTCGAATATTTCGATCATGGCGTGAACCGCCGTTAACTCTTCCTCAAGTTTTTTGGTTAAGTGAATAGCGAACCGGGATATGGCGCGAATTTCAGGTTTAATGGTTGATAAATCAGGTTTATCTAATGCACTAAGCCGGTAATGCAGCGCGTAAAATGTCGATTCCTGCTCACTCTTAATTATAAAATCTCTTTTTTCCTGCTCAGATTTAAAGTCATTATCAAGTAAACTGTGTATCTGCCATTGTTTATCTACGGTCTGCACTGCGCGAACATAAATTAGCGCCTCTTTTGCCAGCGGTTCATTTTCCATATTTTTAAACGGCTCTGCTATCAGACGCTCGTAGAGTAAATTATTTGCCAGCGGGTAGTAATTTAGTTCAGCAGGATTATCACTGCACATGGAAAAAAGTTTGTGAAGAGGGTGATCGACGCTGTCTATGGCTGCAAATCTAATTTTAGGGCGTCCGCCTTCTTTACCGATAAAGAAAACACAATTAGTTAATGCTTCCTCTGAAATTTCGATTAAACGCTTGGATGCAGGCTGTTTAGGCGTTGTTAATGGTAAACACTTAAAGTGTTTGGCATTATTTTTTATTAATAACGAGAAAAAAGAGTTTGTCACTTTCAGGCTGTCTGTTTCGCAAACTTGTAAATGCCAGCTGTTATTTGGGCCTGCGCAGACCACCTGATAATGCAGATGATTTAATGCGAATTTCTTAGATATTCTTTGTAATTCCTTTAAATTGATAGTTACTTTGCTTCCAACTGCCATTGAAACAATTTTATCCAGCTGAATTCTCAGACCTGATAATGAGAAGTTTAGAATTTTTCCCTGGTAGTTCGTGCCTTTGTCATTTAGTACTAACTGACTTTCATAAAGATAACGTTCCTCTTTTCTTCTCTCGGTTGAAAACAGGGTGAATATATGTGCTTCGTTATCTTCATTCTGTATATGAACAAATTGGTTTAAGGTACTTAAGTCATATTTGTCAGTTGTGTCGTTGACCGGCTGCGGATATGCCTTAGTTAACGGCTCTAATATGGCAATATGGGTGACACGGTTAAACTCTGCAGGTACAGGTTCGGTTATGTCGTAACTGTTGTTCTGATTCTGCCGATACTGATATTCTCGCAGTGTCAGGTGATAAACTTTCCAGCTGCTTTTACTTTGTCCGTAGCTAATAAATAATTTCTTTAAATCCTTTTCTATCAACTCTTCTTCGGTTGCAGATAAAAAGTACTGTCTGCCGCCGCTAATATGGGTAAAACAGTAAAGTGTACTGGTCGGCTGCTGCATTTGTGCCAGCTGCTTAGTCAGGCGTAATTCATTAAATAATATCGGCAGCTGGCTGTTACCTTCACAGGTCCACTCATTAATTATTTTTTTATTGGATTTATTATTCAAAGTAAAGATAAAGGGACTGGAAGAGCGGCAGTCAAGGTAAACCGGTAATGAATTCATCTGTGCCAGGCAGCTGTGTTTTAAGGCATTGATTTTGGCAAGTTGATAATAATAGTACACATCAATTTTATACTTATGCTGATTCATACGGATGAATTCACGAATAAAATTGATGAACTGATCGTTGTCATCGGCAAGCATTAAATAAAAATAGTGAATATTATCGTTATGCTTCTGCTTGATTAACTGATAATTAATTCTTTTCTCAAGGTGTGTTTCGATGTATTCATTTTTCAGACCGGTAAAAATGACTTGTATATACTGATCGTTAAGCATATGAATATCTTCATGTAGTTTTACCTTTAAACCAGATGATGAGATATTAGAGGTTTGCGCGTTTAATATTGTGCCGTCTTCAAGAATAAGCTGTACATCAGAAACAAAAAACATACGCGGTGCACTGCGTTTGGTTTTCTGAGAAAGGCGCAGAAATTCACATTGCTCCTCTTTTACCGGTAATTCATTGTCTGAAAAGTGTTTTTCTGTTTGTTTCTGTTTCTGCTGCAGAAGGTAATAGTGAACATATTCATATACGCCGATAGTATAAAGGCCGTATAACTCAATTGTCTCCTGTAATACTTTAACAGTATCTTTGGTTAGATAATGCTTCAGACCGTCCTGCTGATGCAGCTGGCAGTCTTCAGTTACTTTATGTCGTAAATCAATAATTCGCTGACACGGCTGCGACAAACGGTTGAGTTCCATCTTGATCAGAAATTTATCACTGGTGCTTTCACCAAATAGGATTTTATTGAGTAGATCATTAAAATCGGGCGCATTCCGTAACGGAATAAGCTCTCTGATTTGTGACTGGTAATCTTTAAAATCCATATATTAGTTTTTCATCCGCGGTTCTTGTCTTTTATAGTAATTTTAATCACTTTATCTGCAGTTGCAGAGAATTGTTTAGCCTTTTGTCAGTAATCTGCGGTTGTAATGCTGATATTTAACTTCTAAGGCATGATCTGTTTAATAATAATTAATACACTGAGTAAAGCACAATATAGTAAAGGATTTCAATGCTTAAGAGTTATAAAGCATTAAGAGAATAACAATCTGCTCAAGTTTATTCAGTATTATAAGTAAGGCATTAACAGATATAGAAGGAGCGTTTCGGCACCTAATCAGTGCGTCTGCGATATGGTTTTCTATATGACCGTGTATTTTAACTGATAAGGCCACTGCTCATCAGTTAAAATACACTTAGATGTAAACTTTAATTAGTCTTCAATATTAACCAACTGCGAGATCTCTCGGTGCAGTAGATTTTCGTCCGCTAAGTTTAACTGCACCAGGCGTTTCAGATGGGAAATACTGTCTAAACTTAATGTTAAGAATTTGACTCCTAATAACCCCTCCTCATAGTGACAAATCACACCGCCTATTTCTAAGACTATGTCAGAGCCTTCAAGCTGCAGATTTAACTGTACCGGTACATTTTCTTTATTTGACCAGTCAGCCGGGCTGAGAACTAATGCCCCTTTTAAAGATATATCTAAAATTTCGGTCGACCAGGTTTCTGTTTCACCAGAAGAATCTTCGCTTATTGAACACTGTCCTGCAAAGGTGATTCGTGAAAATTTGCGTCTTTCTGACATGTTTTTTTCCCATCATGTTGTTAGTTACAATTGATTTATATTACATATGAATTGTTTATATATCATAGGTAGTTGTTGGCAAATTAGCGATTTCCCAAGCACATTATTATTGATAATTGTGTCTTCAATGAGGGCTAGATCTAATTGTTTAAGTGCTTTCTCTGCAATCGGATAATAACTTATATGCCAGGGCTCTACTGCAACACCACCTTGATAATTCTGATAAGGGCGGTAGAAACCGAATAAGTGCATATTGTCACTTAACCAGAGGCTTAACTCATGGAAATAACCATTCTGTTCATATTCACTGACGGTTAGCTGCAGACTCTGTTTTTGCGGTAATAAATCAGGATCATAGATATCAAAATCACTTCCCCAGTGATGACGGCTTGCACCTGGTAATGCAGACCAGTGCAGAATCGCCAGCAGCTTTTCTAATTCAGATAAAGTCTGCAGGTTCAATACTTGTTCGTTTCTATCTAAAACTGCTCTCTTACCTGAATATTTATTATTCCAGATAAACTGCTGCCGTTCAAAACTGCGAAATCCGCTGGCAATCTGCAGGTTAAAACCGGCTGATTTTGCCGCCTGCTGCAGAGCGCAGAAATCAGCCTCGGCATTTCGATGAATTAAAATCCCGTTACCGGTTTCAGTCAGGTGAGAGGTTACCTGACCGGTTAACTGCTGTGCTAACACGCTAATAACTTTTCCAGTGTCAGCTGATATATCTTAACTAACTCTTCTAAGTCATCAACCTTTACGCATTCATTGAGTTTATGAATGGTTTTATTACCCGGCCCCACTTCAACCACCTGTGCGCCGGTAGGTGCGATGAATCGAGCGTCTGATGTACCGCCGCTGGTAGATAGTTCGGTGGTTAAACCGTTTACCTCAAAAATAGCTTGAGCGACTGCATCAGTTAGAGTGCCGGGCTGGGTGATAAAAGGTGAACCGTTGTAAGTCCATTGAACATCAAAATTAAGTTCATGTTTATGTAAAATAGACTCCACCTGTGTGGTTATCTGCTCGGCGGTTAATTCGGTGGAATATCTGAAATTACATTGAATGAATGCTTCTCCCGGTACTACATTGCTCGCGCCGGTGCCGGAGTTAAAATTGGTGATCTGGAAACTCGTAGGCGGAAAATATTGATTGCCGCTATCCCATTGAGTATTCGCCAGTTCAGACAGTGCACAGGTGCAGCTGTGTATCGGGTTGTGAACCAGATGCGGGTAAGCGACATGACCCTGTGTCCCTTTGATTATCAGATCTGCGGTTAACGAACCTCTGCGGCCGTTTTTAATCGCGTCACCGACATGCTCTGTGCTTGAGGGCTCACCAACAATACAATAATCAATTTTTTCATCACGGGCTTCAAGGGTATCCACAACACGTGTCGTTCCATTGATAAACGGGCCTTCTTCATCGCTGGTGATTAACAGTGCGATTGAACCGTTATGATCTTGATGTGCTTCTATAAACTGCTCCAGTGCGACCATAAAAGCTGCAATACCGCTTTTCATATCAGCAGTGCCGCGGCCGTATAGAAATCCGTCAATTACCTGCGGCTCAAAGGGAGGGCATATCCATTTGTCTTCCGGTCCGGTTGGAACAACATCAGTATGGCCGGCGAAGCAGAATAATGGTTTTTCACTGCCGCGGCGTGCCCATAAGTTGGTGGTATCTTCAAATATCATGACTTCACATTCAAAGCCCAGCTTTTCAAGTTTTGAAATCAATAACGGCTGACAGCCGGCGTCTTCAGGGGTAATCGAACGGCGGCTTACTAAATCTTTGAGTAAAACCAAAACAGGACTGTCTGACATGGATCTTCCTTATACTGAAAATAGAGTCTGGTAGGTTTCAATCTTAAAACCAAGTTGATAATGGCTGTTATGAACAAGAAGAGGGCGCTTGATTAAAGTCGGAAGTTCAATAAACAGATCGCTCACTGTGCTTTCGCTGAGTGATGTTTTTTGTGCATCGCTGAGTTGTCGATAACTGGTACTGCGTTTGTTGACTAAATCAGACCAGGGTAGGTTTTTCAGAAATGCGTCGATAAGAGTTTTATCTAAGCCGTCTTTACGAAAGTCATGAAATGTATATGGGATGTTATTTTGTAAAAGCCATTTTTGCGCTTTTTTTACCGTATCACAGTTAGGGATGCCGTACAGAATTGTTGTCATGATTTACCCGCTGAAAATAAAATGATTGTAGCAGGGAATAAAAAGAAAAACAGCAGTGCTTAGCAGAAACAAAAAGAGCCGCATAAGCGACTCTTTTTAAAACATAAATAAGGTTTACTTATTTAATGATTTTAAGTACCGGGTCAGAAGCGACTGTAACAGCACCAGACATCTTCTGTAGTTCTTTAATCTCATCCATGTTTGAAATAACAACAGGTGTTAAGATTGATTTTGCTTTTTCTTTTAGGAACTCAAGATCAAATTCGATGATTGTATCACCCATTTTCACTTTCTGGCCTTCTTGTGCGATACGAGTGAAACCTTCGCCTTTAAGCTCAACGGTATCAATACCGAAGTGAACAAAAAGTTCGATACCAGTGTCAGACTCTAAAGAGAATGCATGGTTAGTTTCGAAGATTTTACCAATCTCCCCGTCACAAGGTGCAACCATTTTGTTGCCGGTTGGACGAATTGCGATACCGTCACCAACAATTTTTTCAGCGAATACAACATCCGGCACATCTTCAATTGCTACGATTTCACCTGAAAGCGGTGCAATAATGTCAATTGTGTCGTCTGTTTCTGTCGTGCCTGAAATTGCTTTTTTTAATGAATCGAAAAAACCCATAGGTTAACTCCAAATTGTTATTGATAGATATATAATATCAAACGGGCGTCTGCTTTACTGCATTATAACCCGTTTAAATAATTAGTTAATGCCTTTAGTCTTATTAAATTCGTTAACCAGGGCTTCGATTTCAGCTGCCGTTGCCATTGATAGTGCTTCATCAGCAAGGGCTTTAACATCAGAGAAATTCGTATTACGGATAATTTTCTTAACAGTAGGGATAGAGATAGCACTCATAGAGAACTCGTCAAGACCCATACCTAGAAGTAGTAACGTTGCACGTTCATCACCCGCTAACTCACCACACATACCCGTCCATTTACCAGCAGCATGAGAAGCATCGATGACTGTTTTGATGATGCTTAATACTGAAGGTGTCATCGGGTTGTAAAGATCTGAGATAAGTTCATTACCACGGTCTACAGCTAGTGTGTACTGCGTTAAATCGTTTGTACCGATACTGAAGAACTCAACTTCTTTAATCAGATGATGAGCGATAGCCGCTGCAGCTGGTGTTTCGATCATTACACCGATTTCAATTGCTTCATCAAAAGCGTGACCTTCACCAGTCAATTCTGCTTTTAGTACCGCAATAATTGATTTAAGTCGGCGAATTTCTTCAACAGAGATAATCATCGGGAACATGATACGGATTTTACCGAATGCAGAAGCACGTAATAAAGCACGTAACTGCGGGTTCATGATTTCCGGACGGTCGAAACAGATACGGATTGCACGCCAGCCTAGGAAAGGATTCATTTCAGTCGGCAGGTCAAGGTAAGGCAGATCTTTGTCACCACCAATATCCATAGTACGGATAATGCAGGCTTTACCTTCCATTGCTTCCACAACATCTTTATAAGCGATGAACTGTTCTTCTTCAGTCGGAAGCTGGTCACGGTCCATGAATAAGAATTCAGTACGGTATAAACCAACGCCTTCAGCACCGTTACGTTTAGCCCCGTCAGTATCTTTAACAGTACCGATGTTTGAGCAGACTTCAACGTGATGACCGTCAAGGGTCATTGCCGGAAGGTCTTTTAATTTAGCAAGCTCTTCTTTCTCAGCTAAGAAAGTCGCTTTAATTTGTTTAGCTTCAGCTAATTCAGCTGCACTTGGGTTAATGATGATTTTATTATTAAGCGCATCTAGAATGATGTTGTCACCATTTTTAACACGTTTAGTTATATCATTAGTACCTACGATGGCAGGGATTTCCAGTGAGCGGGCCATGATAGAAGTATGAGATGTACGACCACCGATATCGGTGATAAAACCAAGTACTTTATCAAGGTTAATCTGTGCTGTTTCTGAAGGTGTTAAATCGTTAGCAATTAATACAACTTCTTCAGCGATGTTGCTTAAGTTAACAATTTCAATGCCTAAAACATTTTTTAGTAAACGGCTTCCGATATCACGGAAATCAGAAGCACGCTCGCGTAAATAAGGATCGTCCAACTCCTGAAGCATATTTGCATTTTCTTCAACGATGTAGTTGATAGCAAAGTCTGCAGAACATTTGTTTTCTTTGATGTAAGCTACGATATCTTCTTCTAGCTCTTCATCTTCAAGGAGCATGATATGTCCTTCGAAGATAGCTTCTTTCTCTTCACCGAATGTTTCTAATGCTTTTTGTTTTACAACCTCAAGTTGAGCGGACGCTTTGCCACGCCCTTCTATGAAGCGAGCAATTTCCTTGTCGATGTCATCAACTTTACCCGTGTTTAGAGATATTTCATCTTCCTGCAGTAATAATGCTTTTGCGAACGTTATTCCAGGAGACGCTAGAATGCCAGATATCATATTCGATCCTTTAAGTACTGATTAAAAACTAAATAATACGTATTTTGAACTATACAAGCGTAGCCATAAGTTCTACTAGCGTATCAACTGCTTTTTGCTCATCAGCGCCTTCAGCTTTGATATTTACAGATGTACCTTGAGTTAAACCTAAAGTTTGCAGCTTAAACAGGCTTTTTGCACTTGCAGATTTACCACCGACTTCAACAGAGATGTCAGATGCAAAAGATTTAGCTTCTTTAACAAATTGTGCTGCTGGACGAGTATGTAGGCCGTTAGGCGCAGTGATAGTTACTGTTTTTTGATACATGGAAACACCTTCAATTTTGAGAAGTTTATGGGTATTTTTATTACTGTGGTTAAGAAATAAACCATAGCAACGTAATAACGAATAATTTTGTTTTGCGATTACAAAGTAACGAAAAAATGCTTATATGAGTTTGACGCAGGTCATGTTTTTTGCGACAACTCACATTTTGCCATACTTTTTTTGTCCTGTAAAAAAAGACTTTAAGCAGAACATATAACTACATTTAAATAAATGTGAATGAATAATCCTTAATTAGTGAGACTAGGTCAATGTATTTTTGCTTTAAAACATTAAAAAAAGGTAACGAAAGGTAAGAAAGGTAACAAAAAGTAACTAATAAGTCGTGAGGTTATCTTTTTAGTGTAGTTGAATGATTTTTAACAGGAAAAAAAAGGTGCTCCAGGCACCTTTTTTATCAGATTAAGACGTTAATCAGGCAAAATTTTCGCCTTCAAACACCCCTGCAAATAGTGCTGTTGAAAGGTAACGTTCCCCAGAGCTCGGCAGAATAACAACAATATTTTTATCTTTGTATTCAGGCTCTTCAGCTAAACGAGCTGCTGCAACAACGGCCGCGCCCGACGAAATACCAGCCAGAATACCTTCTTCTTCCATTAAGCGGCGTGCCATTTCAATGGCATCATCATTACTGACTAAAGCTGCACGGTCTACTAATGAGATATCTAAATTTTTCGGAATGAAACCTGCACCGATACCCTGAATCTTATGCGGGCCTGGTTTTATTTCTTCTCCTGCAAGAGTCTGCGTAATAACTGGAGAGTCTTCAGGCTCTACTGCCACACTTAAAATCGCTTTACCTTGAGTTTGTTTGATGTAACGGCTGACACCTGTGATTGTACCGCCGGTACCCACACCGGCTACGAATGCATCAATCTGGCCGTCGGTATCATTCCAGATTTCAGGGCCGGTTGTTTTCTCGTGAATTTCCGGATTGGCAGGGTTCTCAAACTGCTGTAGAAGCAGGTACTTATTCGGCTGTGCATCTGCTAATTCCTGTGCTTTATTGATCGCACCTTTCATACCTAATGCACCGTCGGTTAATACTAAGTTTGCACCCAGGGCTTTAAGCAGCTTACGACGTTCAACACTCATGGTATTAGGCATAGTCAGGGTGATTTTGTAACCGCGGGCAGCTGCAACAAATGCCAGCGCAATACCCGTATTACCGCTTGTTGGTTCAACCAGCTCTTTTTCTTTTGTAAGTGTACCTTTCTTTTCAGCGTCCCAGATCATATTTGCGCCGATGCGGCATTTAACACTAAAGCTTGGGTTACGGCTTTCCACTTTAGCGAATACATTACCGGTTGTTACGTTATTTAAACGAACAAGAGGAGTGTTACCAATAGTTTGTGAATTATCACTAAAAATTTTAGTCATCGTATTTCCTAACCTTTTGTATGTTATTGAAAGTTGTAGAACTAAGAATAGCTGAAGTAGAAATTAGAGGAAATAAAATTTTGTTATACTATATACCCGTTATCATTTTTAGGCGTTAAATACCTGCATTTATGACTACCGGAAGAGGATTACGAAGATAATCGGCCGAAATGTCATCATGTGCACCTTAGCTGACGGCTGATAAATGCATTTTGACTGTTAACGGCAATAAGGAGGGGGAATAATTCTGCAGCCTTAAGCAGACTGCAGTAGGTGGTTAGAATTTTGATTCAAAGCCGATTAACGCCTTACTATTTCCATAACCCGGGATCTCCTCATTGGAGATAATAATTTTAATTTTACCGGTCGGGCTGGTATTAAAACTAAACCCTGCACCAAATCCTATATCTGTATCTTTATCATAGAAGTCACTGTGCTGAGTATTAGACATATAGTCAGACATCGCATGATCATCTGACATGTTACTGAGGTAGGCGGTGGACGGATTTGAAAAATTGCTGAAGAATTCCAGCTGGATATTGTCATTATTAGGTGCAATTAACGGTACTGAGATCAGTTCATAATAGGAATTATTTTCAAATGTACTGTTGGTAATGGGAGTGCTTAAAGACAAGGTCTGAGAAAAAGAGGTAAATATCTCGTTCAGATAGTTATAAGTAACTTCTGGTATCTGCGAAACAGAGCTGAAATTAAATTCATCCGCCTCTGCCTGCTGCTTCACAGATTTCTGATATTGCACCTGAAGCAGGTTCGACGGCACATTGACTGCGAAACAACTGCTGGATGTAAGAGCTACGATAGCGATGATTAACTTCAACATGATTTTACCTCCATGTAAAACTGTTGAAAAACACTGTTACAATATAGCCCCATTACCGTTTAATTACTGCTTAAATAATAAAGATAATTGTGAAGTTGCAGGAGCAGATCTAATTTTGCAGGATTACTTTGATGTTCGAGCGCAAGCGCATCAAGTTTTTCACTGTAAGACAAACTATGCTCCAGTAAATAAGCCTGGCACTGCCTTTGCCATTGTTCCTGCTCCTCCATGGTTAAAGACTGCGGTGCATTTCGAGCGCGATAATGCCATAGCAGTGTTTGTAAACGTGCATCTTCGAAATCAAACGTGCTTTTAGTTAACTCATCAAAGCTGCTTTTATGTACTTGATTAATCAGTGCTTTGTCATGACCTGAAAAGAAGCCTCCGGCGTATAACATCTCTTCCGGGGTCTTATTTTCAGTGTTAGACGACTCCTCGGCAAAGACCTGCTGGAGCTTTTCTGCAATCTCTGTATTACGCTTGATAAAGTCTAAAGATAAGCGGCACTGCTGGCGGTCTATACCTAATTCATCTGCCCGAGTTTCAGTTAATGTTTTTGCCGGTGCGACAATAGGGCACTTATTTATGTGGATTAACTTCAGTGCAGGCCGGCTTATACCCTCAGGTAAATCAGCCGTTGGCGTATACATATACTGGCGGATCTCTGCAGCGCTAAGTGAAGCTAAATTAGTTAAGTCTTTATTAAGGTCAACCACGATCACGGCATTTTTATTAAAAGGATGCTCACAGACAGGCAGCACATAGGAAGCACAACCCTGTAATGCCGGAAACATACCGGAAATATGAACAACAGGCGCCATGCTGCCAAGTTTTAACTCATTTAATACGTTATGTTTTTTACGCAGATTAAAGCAGTAGTCATACAGTTTCGGGTGAGTATCTTTAATTAACTTTGCAATAGCAATAGTCGCATAAACATCAGACATCGCGTCATGGGCCTGTGTATGAGCCAGACCGTTTTCTTTGGTTAATAACTCTAAACGAAATGACGGTACATCATTATCATCAACCGGCCAGTTGATGCCTTCCGGGCGTAATGCGTAACAGGTGCGCACCAGATCGATAATGTCCCAGCGTGAGCAGCCGTTTTTCCATTCGCGCTGATAGGGATCCTGAAAGTTTCTATATAAAGTAAAACGCGTCACTTCATCATCGAAACGGATGTTGTTATAACCCACCACACAGGTATCTTTTTGACTGAATGCCTGGTTAATAAGGTCGATAAACTGGTTTTCCGGTACACCATGCTGCAGCGTTTTCTGCGGTGTAATGCCGGTGATTAAACAGGCTTCCGGACTAGGCAGGTAGTCACTGGGTGCACGGCAGAACCATTCATCGGCTTTGGATACGACGTTTAGATCCAGATCAGTACGGATACCGGCAAACTGCGAAGGGCGGTCCGCACCCGGATTAAGTCCGAATGTTTCATAATCGTGCCAGTACAGCGAGGGGCCTTCGTGGGGAGTTTCTAATGCGTCTTTTTGTTCGTTATCTTCCATTACAGGCCTTGTTATTGCTGTATTTGTTTTGAATTATATCGAGAGATTAAGCTAAGTGATGCTTGAGAGCAAGTAATTGAGCTGTATCTTGCTGTGTTGAATGGAGTAATTCACTTGCAGTGTAAGCAAAGCCGTTTTTGTCGGCTTGCGCTTGTTAGCTCTTGGTTTAACTTTCTCCGTTGGGGTTTCGCCCTGTCGGCGACTTTACTTTTCTCTCAACAGCAAGAGAAAAGTAAGCAAAAGAGTGCCGTCCCGAGGCGTTTTTTAATCTTGTAATGCCCAATTCCTTTTTAACGCACCCTCTTTTAATGCACATCCCTGTGCATGCAAAGACTAATAAAATCATCCATGATTTCATTTGCTAAAGGATTTGATCATCACAAGAAAAACGCAAACGGGAATGTAAGACACTAGCCGAACTATTTAGGTTATATAGGCAAAAGGCAAGATGCGATCCTGTTTTTATTTAAAACCCGAAAGGCAATCAGACGGGCACTGTCCTCAAAGGTGATTGAATTAATTAAATCACTGAACTTACCTTATGGCAGTGAACGCGAGTTCTTGATACCCGGTCAGTCGCCTAGAAAGCCATTAACCGCGCATGCGCAGAATCGTTTTGTGCAGCGTTTAAATGACCGTATGAAGCTTGAGCACTTTGTTCCCCATGATTTAAGGCGCACCATTGTTACCCGCTTAAGTGAAAACGGCATTATGCCTCATGTCACCGAAAAAATGCTTGGTCATGAACTCGGTGGAATTATGGCAATTTATAATAAGCACGACTGGCTTGATGAACAGCTGGTTGGTTATGAATTGTATTGGCAGTTGTTAGAAAAAGAACTTTTCTAAATCCCTTCTATATATAGTTATCATTTTGCGAGGTAAGTTTCTTACCTCGCACCTCTTTCTTTATAACCTTGTTATATTTCAATGACCTTGGTGTAATGGGATGTAATATTTTTTATTAGTCATTTCCTATAGTATCCCGAAATTATCCATATGTTTTTAAAGGATATATGGTTTAGATATATTGCTTTTTCCATCGTGACGCATTTGTCGACTCACTTCTCTGTTCTAAATACTCACAAGTCATTGAATTTATTTGGTTTTGTGGCTGTTGTGATGTTGTGGGTCATTAATATATACAACGGAATAATTGCGTCACTGTGACGTATATAAAGCTGTTAGATTTCATGGAGTGCATATTAAAAATTATGAGTGACGGAATAATAGGGAACGCCACATATAAATGTCTCAAGTGTGGTGCTAAACATTACTTGCATGAAGAAGACTTCCATTTTGTGGCTGAATCTGGATCAGAAAGAGAGATGGGGACAGAGGTTCAGCATACCTATGAAGTGGATGAAGAGTGTCATAACTGTGGTAATCGTATTCAGATAAAGTTCGAAGCTTGGGAATACCCTGTTGGCATTCTGAATATGACAAATCAAGATACTTCAGGCGCTGAGATTTTAGAAAGTGACTTCGGTATTCATCACGCCCCACCAGAGGAAGATGAGCTTGAAGATTCTGTTAAGCTCATAAAATCAATAATACTGTTTCGGTTTGATGCTTTCGCTGAGGCGTTTGTTGACCTTTGGGTAAAAAGCTATAAAAAGTCTCCTCAGCCCACTGCAATAATATCTTTCATAGGCTCTTTATTAGCCGTGTTGAGTTTAGGGCTGGCAATATATTCTTCTGAAACGGCTAGAACTGAACGGCTTGAAAGCGTCCAAAGTTACTCAGAACAATTTAACTTACTGAAAAATACTGAACGAAATTTGAATGATTTATCTGCATTCATCACCAGTAAAAAAAGTGAGATAGAAGTAACGAAAAATGTAATCCAAGAACTGGAAACAAAGAAGTCCGAGCTAGAGCCAATTGTTACTGCTAATCAAAAGGTGGTTGATGCTATTTTTCTGCAACAGAAAAAGGAAGTTGAGAAGACGATTTGGACAGAAAGGTGGATCAGTTTTGGCTTTGGTGTACTGGCTTCACTTATAGCGACGATTGTCTGGCACTTTATAGGCAGGTTTAAAAAGGGTCGTCGTGAAAAATAAATCTAACAAGCGCATGTTGTCGGACTGGTTTTCCGCTGCGCTCCAAACCAGCCGCAAATGCGGCGTTATACCACCACGATTTACACGTCAAACATTGCAATGATAAGGATTAACATGAATATAGTAGTGCCAGAAGTTCAGATCTCTGATGATTGTGGTTTTCGGTCGGAGATAGATATATTTAACCGTAAAGATTTTGGAGAAAGGCTTGCCAACCTCGTTGAAAATTCAGGAGGAAACCCTGTGATAGCCTTGGATTCTGGTTGGGGGGAAGGTAAAAGTACATTTATCAAAATGTGGAGAGGTTATCTAGCTAATCACCGCGAACCAGAAATTAAGTCTATCTACTTTGATGCTTTTGAAAACGACTATCAAAAAGACCCATTTTTGACACTAGCCTCTGAAATCTATCAGCTCATATCTGTTGATGACGAAGAAACAAAGACTAAGTTCAAGAATAAGGCAACAAAGGCTGTTAAGTCTCTTACTAGAGGTGCTTTGAAAGTTGCAGTAAAAGTAGGTACGGCAGGCCTTGTCGATGGTAGTGCAGTTGATGTGGCTGAAAAAGAGCTTTCAAATTTGGTTGCTAATCAAGTCGATGATTTGGTTAAAGAAAGGTTTGAACATGCTGAAAAAGACAAGCTAGCATTAAAAGAGTTTAGAGAGTACTTATCAACGTTTGCTAATGAAGCTAATAATGGTAAGCCTATTGTATTCATTATAGATGAACTGGATCGGTGTAAACCAGATTTTGCCTTGGAATTATTGGAGCAAGTTAAACATTTGTTCTCTGTTAAGGGGATAACTTTTCTTTTAGTGACGAATAGAACGCAATTAGAAGAATCGATTAAAGCAAAGTATGGACAGGGTATTGACCCAACTAATTATCTTCATAAATTTATCAATGTTTGGCTATCAATGCCTAGGTCGGCAAGTGAATATAATGATCATGGTTACAAATTCCTTCAATATGCTTTAAAAGCTATGAAAGATGACAACGAAGAGATTGTTAATAATGAAGTTGTTACAGTACTAAACGATATAGTTAAGTTTTATCAACCATCATTTAGGGAAATAGAAAGGGTTCTTTCTTACTTTTCTATTATTAACAATATGGTTGGGAGTACACGCTACTTACCAGACTATCAGTATTTGATAGCCATGGTGTGTTACCTTAAAGCTTGTAAGCCAAATTCGTTGAAGGTTGTGAACGGGAAACTAGATTACATCGCTGTTATTGAGGAAAGTGGACTAAACGAACTTACAGGTGATGGACGATTTTATTCACTAGAACATGTTAAAAATTTAATTCGTTTCGATTTGGGTGATGATGATACAAAGAAAAAAATGTTGGATGAAAGGGAAATTAGGATGGACGGGCATCGTGGCATACCTAAAGACTTAATAATCACAATCAACTCTTGGCTTTCAGAAATCAGCAGTAGTTAAATACACAAATAGCACAAATAGGGTCACCCATTAGTGAGTTCTGGTCAAGCTGGTATGCAAGTTTCCTTGGGTGTTTTTTAACCAAGTATTAAATCGTACATGAACCGCTAATTTGTTGTTTGTTAATACACACCTAAAAATCACAATGTTGGTGTCAATATGCACCAGTCACCCATCTGAATTTAAGCGATGTAGTCATGCAATGTTGTATGGCTACTGCTCTTGGCTTTATAAGCCTCAGTAATTATTTAGTGCCAACGCTAATCCAGTTCTTTGCAGATTTCCCTGCAACTTAACAATTCTATGGTTCGGCTTTATTCAAGCAGTCCAACCCGTTATGGCTTTAACGTTGGGCATATCTTCTTTACAACAAATTA
>NZ_KB906992.1 GCF_000381745.1 Psychromonas ossibalaenae ATCC BAA-1528
CCACATAGCAGAAAGTTCGGTATTATGCAGTGATGGTGCTTGGGCATATGTCAGTGTTGCAAAAAACACAAATTGCGATCACAAACGATTGATAAGTGGTAAAAAAAGAGTGATAGATAAAATTTATCATATCCAAACAGTTAATGGAGCAATAGCTCATTTCAAAGGTTGGGTGGATGTAAAAATGCGAGGTGTTGCGACAAAGTATTTGCCACATTATCTTGCTTGGTTTAGAGAAAGTAACTCAAACTTTGATTATCAGCGAATTTTACAATCCGCATACGGGTAACAACACATAAATGGAACAGAGCCCAGTTGCTATAGTGACACCTTCCGGCGCTGTACTGGTGAAAAAGGAAAAAGCTAAGGGGAAAACCACATAATAAGAAAATGCCATACCTAAATAAAATAGCAGCGCACTAGTGACCACCAAAGGCCAAATTAATTTACGTTCATGTTTGTATAAACCCGGTGCAATAAATGCCCAGACCTGATGTAAAATAGCCGGAATGGCAATAAAAAAGGACAGGACAATGGTCAGTTTGATCGGAGTGAAAAACGGCGTCGCTACCCCGGTTGCAATCATACTTGAACCTTCAGGAAGCTGGCTGCTAAGCGGGATTGCTAAGTAGTGATAAATATCATTAGCAAAATAAACCAGACTTAAAAAGAGAACCATAACGATAGCAGTAACACGTAATAAGCGGTCACGAAGCTCTAATAAATGCGTTATTAACGGCAAGCTGTGTTTTGTCTGCGGATCACAGGTTTCACTTGAACTCATTCACTTTTATCCGGTGTAATCGATGCGGCTGACTTGTTAATAATACTGTTTTCATCTGTCTTTACTGTGTTGACACTCTTTTCGGCAACTAATGAGTTTAAGTCTTCATTGCTGGCCTGATATGGACGGGTAATTTTCTGTGCCGTTTTTTTCATATCATCAATTGAGTCTTTAAGCTCAGGATCCAGATCGTTAAGACCCAGCTTACTCGCTTTAACCATATTCTCGTTTATTTCATGCAGCTTTAACTCTTGAGATATTTCAGTTTTGACAGAGTTAGCCATACCTTTGGCAGTATTTACCCAGCGCACAACACTACGGATAGCAGGAGGCAAGCGCTCGGGACCGAGCACTACTAACCCTATTACGGAGATAAAAACCATCTCCCAAAATCCAATATCAAACATTTAAATAGTTTTTCCGCTGAGAGTCTGTTCATCAGCAGCGCTTTTTTCTGATTTTTCATCAAATGCTGGAGAAGTTGACTCTTCATCTTTCACCGCATTTTTAAAGCCTTTTATTGCGCCGCCTAAATCACCACCAATGCCGCGTAGCTTTTTCGTGCCAAAAAGTAGAACTACAATCACTGCGACAATGACTAGCTGCCAGATACTGATACCACCCATAATTTGTTTCCTTCTCTTTCTATTATTTAATTAAACGGTTCCATGCAGGTAACCAGAAAAACTGCCGGCACTGCAAAGAATAATGTTTTAAAAATGTACACCTCGACCGACTCGAAGGTGCTTAACCAAACTCCGCCATAGCGCCTGAAAACTGTTTTTCTATGCTGATAAAAAATAGTTATGGCGCTACAACAGGTGTTTTTGTATATATTCAGCAACAGCCTGGTCAGCACTGCAGCCTATCACTTCATTATCAGGCAGCCGTTTTATTAAACGCTTCTGGCCCTCTGCCATAATCAAACCAAAACCGCTCATTTCCAGCATCTCCAGATCGTTCATCGCATCACCAAAAGCCATATAATTCTCAAGCTTATGCTTATGACGCTGTGCAATGATCTGCAGCGCTTGCCCCTTCGACGTACCGGCTGCGGTTACTTCTAAATTAGTCGGTGTTGACAGGTAAATATTGGCCCGACCGGAAAAAGAACTAATAATAGATTTTTCCAGTTTCGCCAGATAATCACCGCAGGGGTGAGATACTGATAATTTAGCCACATTTTCAGCCGGCGCAGCCGCTTTCTCAAAAAGCTGATAAGTAAAACCGCTGTCGGGATGGTACTTATCTGTATCAGCATAATCTTTGCTTGCTAACCAGGCGTTCTCAGTAAACAGATTAAGGGTAATACTGCTGTCATCTTTAAGCATGGCGGTAATGTTTTTTACCACATCGACATCAACATCTTTCCTGTAGATCAGCTGATCATTCTTATCATGAATCCGGGCGCCGTTGGAAGTGATCAGATAAGCGGGTACAGCCGCTGAATCACGAATATATTTAGCATCGAGGTAGTGACGTCCCGTTGCAACAATAAAATGAATATCCTGCTCATGCAGCGTCTTTAAGGTTTTCCGGGTATAAGCACCGATTCGATTATCGGCGGTTAACAGGGTACCGTCGAGATCCGAGACGACAGCCTTAATTTTTTTATAGCTCATAAAATACACTCTGAGTTTTCAGAAACGTTCTGCAGAAATGAAAAATCCCAGACTAGCTGGGATTTTTATCTTTACTCGGCGAGAATAGCCACTTCCGTAGCCGCCAGCATAAATGCACCAGCTCCATAATCCATATTGTGTTCAAACTTCACATCACGCGGGTTAAATGCAGGCAGCTGCACCCAGCCCATCATGCCGTTATCATGAACAGCAGTCTGCAGTGCACTCCAGGAGGACTCAACAACCGGCAGATAAATCTCACGATCTAAAATGCCGTTATTAACTCCCCATGCCAGACCGTAACAGAACAAAGATGTGGCACTGCTTTCCGGTGCAGGGAAGTTATCCGGATCTAATAAACTGGTACGCCAGAAACCATCAGCCTGCTGATACTTGATCACTTCTGCTGCCAATGCCGTAAACAAATCGATATAAGACTGGCGCTGCTCGAACCCCTCTGGCAGACGTGCCAGAATACGCGGGCATGCTGCCAGCATCCAGCCGATACCGCGCGACCAGAACACCTTCTCACCGTTAGCTTCGCGCAGCTCTGCCCCGCCGTCACCGAACTCATCACGGTACTTCTGACCCAGCTCAGTCGGCATGTAACGGTAGTCACGATAAAACAGTTTCGTTTCAGGATCATAAAGATGATCAATCGAATCCCAAAACGCCGTATGCATGTAATCAACATACTTGCGCTCGCCGGTCACTTTCGACAAAGCAGCAAAGGCAGCTGGTGCCATAAACAGTGAGTCCACCCACCACCAGTCGCGATGACCTGGTTTCGGCTGATCAAGCATAATATCAAACGCTTTAATGGTCGGTTCCAGCGCTTCAGGGATGTTTATTGCTGGGTAGACGTCCAGATAAGCCTGGGCACAAACATGGTCATCCGCAAAACGCGGAAATGCACCGGTACGAAAACCGGTGTGTAATGTGTAGTTCATGACACCATTCAGGTATTCCTGATCGTCAGTCGCCAGCCATGCCGCAGAGGCACAAGACCAGAATACACCACGTTCCCAGTCCGTATCCTTGATAAAGCGAGTCGCGCCGCTGCGACGGATCACGCTGCGAGTCTGGTTTTCAGCCTGATAGCGGTATACCCGCTTCATTACCTGTAAAACACTTTGTTTAGTACCTAAAGCCATCACTTTTACTCCTTAGCGTGCTAACCAGCCGCCGTCAACGGCGATGGTGTAACCATTTACATAATCACTTGCCGGTGAAGCAAGGAACACGATAGGACCAGCCAGATCTTCAGGGGTTCCCCAGCGATTGGCAGGAATACGCTCAAGAATAGCAGCATTACGCGCTTCATCGGCACGCAGTGCTTCAGTATTATCAGTCGCCATATAACCCGGTGCGATAGCATTAACATTTACTTCGTACTGTGCTAATTCATTAGCCAGTGCACGAGTCAGGCCCATTACCGCTGATTTGCTTGCAGTATAAGAAGGAACACGAATACCGCCCTGAAAAGACAGCATAGAAGCGATATTTATGATTTTACCGCCCTTACCCTGTTTAACGAACTGTTTAGCAACAGCCTGAGACAAGAAAAATACAGTTTTCTGGTTAATATTGATCACGTCGTCCCAGTTTGATTCAGAGAAATCGAGGAAATCTTCACGACGGATAATACCAGCATTATTGACCAGTATATCTACACGTCCCATTACCTCAACGGTTTCAGCGACAATATTTTCAAGCTGATCCTGAACCATCAGATTAGCTGTAATGTAGTGAAATTTACGCCCTAATGCTTCGATTTGAGCCTGAGTTTCCGGGGCTGGAATGTGCCCAATACCGACGATATCTGCGCCCGCTTTAGCAAGGCCAATTGCAGAACCCTGACCAAGACCTGTATTACAACCTGTTACAATCGCGACTTTACCGCTTAGATCAAAATTGTTCATGTTAATATCCTAATAATGAGTTAACTACGGCGCAGCTGCGGCACCGTAAATTGAAAGTGTTGAGGCTTATTTCAGGTCGCTCATAGCAACATGGTCCATATCGTGGAAAGTCTGATTTTCACCGACCATTCCCCAGATAAATGTATAAGAAGCAGTACCGACGCCAGAGTGAATAGACCAGCTTGGGCTGATCACAGCCTGTTCGTTACGCACTACGATATGACGGGTTTCACTTGGCTCACCCATGTAATGAAATGCAATGTTGTCGTCTTTCATATCAAAGTACAGATACACTTCCATACGACGCTCATGCGTATGGCATGGCATGGTATTCCACAGGCTGCCCGGCGCTAGCTCTGTCATGCCCATTAACAGCTGGCATGTTGGTAATACATCTGGGTGTAGATATTTATTAATAGTACGGACGTTACAGTTTTCCTGATTACCGATTGTTTCAGGTGAAGCTTCTGCACGCGTAATTTTACGTGTTGGATAAGCATGATGTGCCGGTGCGCAATTCAGATAAAAACGCGCCGGTTGATCGGCATCGACGCTGGCAAAGCTGATCTCTTTAGCACCCATTCCTACATAAACAGCTTCGCGGGCGGCTACTTCAAATCTTTCACCGTCAACAGTAACAATACCTGCAGCGCCGATATTGATAGCCCCTAATTCTCTGCGTTGTAAAAAGAAATCAACCCCAATCTCTTTACCGCCTTCAAAATCTACTGCGCTTGTTGTTGGTACAACACCGCCGACAATAATGCGGTCAATATGGCTGTAAGTCAGATTGATCTGACCTTCCTGAAACATATCTTCAATCAGGAACTGCTCGCGTAACCCGGCTGTATCTAACTGTTTAGCGTGATCACTATGAATTGGCTGACGAATTTCCATCTTTACCTCTTAACTTTTATTTAATTTGTGGTCTGACTGCCGGAATTTATTTTTTATATTCCCACTCGCCGTTAATAATTGTTCCCTGCACCTGTAGTTCATTATCCATAATGGTAAAACTTGCATCTAAACCCGGGGCTATACTGCCTAGGCGATGTTCAATACCCAGGTATTTCGCGGGAACTGCCGATGCCATCTGCACCGCTTCCCATTGTGGAACATCACTTTTAAAAACCATGTTACGCAGCGCCTGATCCAGACTGCAGGTACTGCCGGCTAAAGAGCCGCAGGGACTGCGCGCTTCGCCGTCTGTTACGGTAATAACCTGAGCGCCCAGCTGATAATCACCATCTGCTAACCCGCCGGCACGCATACAGTCGGTAATTAATGCGATGCCCTGGTAACCTTTCATGCGGTAGGCCAGCTGCATCATGACTGGATTAACATGAATACCGTCTGCAATCAGCTCGGCTAACATGTCGTGATATAAAACCGCACCGCAGCATCCAGGCTGGCGGTGATGTAATCCGCTCATGCCGTTAAATAGATGCACACCGCAGTCAGCACCAAGATGGAAAGCTTCAGTTACCTGCTCGAAAGTGGCATCGGTATGGGCCACAGAGGTTTTTATACCGTTTTCTGTCAGCCAGCGGACTGCTTCCATTGCGCCAGTGCCTTCCGGCGCAACCGCAGCTCGGATTAAAGAGCTTCCGGCGGCCTCTTTTAATTCCACCAGCTCAGAAATCGTTGGAGACTTCAAATAAGCAGGCGGATGTGAACCTCGGTGAGGCTCGGTAAAATAGGGCCCTTCTAAAAAACTGCCCAGCAGCTGTGCCCCCTGAGTCTGTTCTTTTCGGGTAAAACTGCGCACGGCAGCTAACGAATCTAAAATATCCTGCCAAGGGGCAGTTACCGTGGTACCAACCCAGCCGACAACCCCCGTTTCAGGCAGCGCATCGGCAATATTCTGCAGGGCCGACTGCGATGCATCCATCACATCCGCACCATCACGGCCGTGGATATGAATATCAATAAATCCTGGTAATAGAGATAAACCTTCAAGCTTGATCAGCTCGCAGTCAGTAGGAATATTTTCAGTGACAGCGGTGATTTTGCCGTTTTCAACTACCACGGCAGTATTCTTTTCAATTCCAGCAGCACCAAAAACTCGATCAGCAATTAAGGCATAACGCATATTTACAGTCCGTCTTCACATTCAAGTTCAAGTTCCGGCTCACTGGCCATTATTTTGTCCAGCTCGGCGCGCATATCCTGTATACAGGAAGTACCGATATCCAGCAGAACTTCAACAAGCTCTTTCAGTCTGGCACCGTCACGTTCAAAAGCAGCATTGGCGATCATCGGCAGGTTGGCTCCGGCAATCAGCTCAACGTTCTCTGTATCCATTAAAATGGCTGAAGCACGGTTCGAAGGTGATCCGCCCGGCACATCCGCGAGGAATAAAACACCGTCTCCAGAATCAACCTGTTTGGCGGCCTGACGTAATTGAGCTTCTAACTGATCTGTTGACATTGATTCAACGAAGTCAACATAAGCCATCTGTTCCTGCTCTCCGGTAATCGCCTTTACAGCCGACTGCATACCGGACGCAAAGTTAATATGTCCTGATACAACAATACCTATCATGGGGAAATCCTTAAAAAATGGGGGAAGTCTCCTTCCCCTTAACTATGTTTGAAATGCGGTTTATAAGATGCCTAGGTAATGTCCGATAACACCACCGGCTAAGGTTGCGAAAATCAATACCGGCGGCTTAGCCCAGAATCCTGTGCCTTTCACCATTTTCAGCATAAAGAACACCAATGCCAGCGGCAGCAGGTTAGGCATAATCTTATCGAACAGTGCAGTCTGCAGTTCAACAACCGCCCCGCCCAGTTCGACTGATAAGGTTGTCTGCACCCGGATAAAGGTGGCCGATAAGGCCCCGATAACAAAGATACCCATTATGTTGGCGGCTTTAGCCATTTTCTCCGTCGAGTCAGCCATACTTACCATGGCGTTAGTACCCGCTTTATAACCCATAAACATCAGGGCAAAGTACACCAGAAAATGTACTGTCTGGTATAAGATGAAGAAAACAAACGGTCCGGCAATCGACCCTTCAATAGCAATGGACGCCCCGAGAGCCAGGGTTAACGGCATCAACGTCATATGGTCAATAGCATCACCAATCCCCCCTGTCGGCCCCATTCCGGCAACTTTCATTACGTTAATCGTCGACGGCTGCTCTTTGTTTTCTTCCATTGCTACTGCAGTACCCAGCAGGAAGGTAAACAGTTTAGGGCTGGCATTAAAGAACTGTAAATGGTTCTTCAGTGCAGTAGCGAAATCACGTTTGTTATTGCCGTGAATACGCTTCAGCGCCGGGATAATTGAGTAGGCAAAACCACCCGCCTGCATACGTTCAAAGTTAAAGTTACCTTCCATAAATAAACCGCGGATAGCACACCACCACAAGTCTTTTTTGGTAATAACCTGACGTACTTCAGTATCCTGGTAGGCATCAATACCATCAGTTAAAACTTGTTTATCTTCTGTATCGCCTGCCATGTCGATGTCGTTCGGTAAAGTACCGGCTGCGCTGTTAGATCCCATCTTCAAATTCCTCTGCTTTTTGATTGTTTGAATTGTCATTTGAGCCGCTAAAGAAGAAATACAATGCGGCTAGCGACGCGCCGATAATTGCTACTGCCATAATTGGAAGCTGCAGGTAAGTTGTCATTACAAAACCGATAAAGAACACACCCGCCACTTCTTTTGACCACATGATTTTAAGCAGCATTGCAAAACCAATTGCCGGTACCATTCTCGCGCCGATACCTAAACCTTCTAACAGTACGGTCGGAGCATTTTCATCAATCCAGGCCGCGCCGTGCTCACCAAAGTAAACCGTTAAGAAAGCAACAACGGCATATAACATCGCACGCAGGCTGATAGTGGCATAGAGAAGATTATCGATACCTTTCGAGTCCCCCTTATCCGCATAATCATCCGCTTTACCCATAGTAAAGGCAGTCATCGCGAAGAAGCCGATAACCAGCATCTGCATAATAACGGCGATAGGCATACCTACACCCATTGCTACTTCAGCCGACTGCCCCGTCATTACTGCAAAAGCAACAGCGGCAATGGTACCCAGAGTAACATCCGGCGGCTGAGCACCGGCGTTAGGCACAAGACCTAACCAGGCTAACTCAAGTGTTGCACCGGCAATCAAACCGATCTGCATATCACCCATAATCAGGCCGATAACCGGGCCGGTAATTAACGGGCGGTGAATATTCAGTGCGACATCGTATTTATCGATACCACAGAAGAAGGCCCAGACAGCGACCAGTAAAGCTTCGTATAACATGCTCTATTCCTTTTTATTTAAGTTAAACCCGTGCTGACTTATGCCGAAGCCATTGCCTGTTCTAATACATCAACAGGTTTTTGATCCGGTGTATTCTGAATGGTGCAGGTCACGCCCAGTTTGACCATACGCTCAAAGGCATTAAGGTCATTTTCATCTACTGATACCGTTTTAGTGATCTGCTTTTTACCTTCATGGAAGTGCATATTGCCGACGTTACAATGGGTAATCGGCACGCCGCCTTCCACCAGCTTAGCGACATCTTCCGGGCTGTTACATAAGATGAAAATCTTCTGTTTAGCAGAGGCTTTGCTGATCACGTCAATGGTTTTCTGTAGTGAGAAAAACCGCACGGCATATTCGCCGCCGGCAGAGGCTTTCATTCCCGCCTGCATAAATGCCGCGTTAGGCCCTTCCGCCGCCGCATCATTTGCTACCAGAATAAGATTCGCTTCTGTCTGCTTACCCCAGGTGATACGGATTTGTCCATGTAATAGACGCTCATCAATACGAGTCCAAACAATATTAGGTGCTGTCATAGTAGTTCTACCTATCGGTTATTATTTAATGATTAACAATTAAAAGGGTGAATAGTCACGCCTTGTACAACTCGGTTAACTTCGCCGCTCGGACAAGGATTATCGGGTGAATTTTTCAGTGATACTGCGCGATGAAATGCATATATCTGAGCGAAAAACATATAAGGAAATAATAACTCAGTATCAGAAACGCTTCTCATGTCGGGAATATATATATGATCTCCGTCCGTTACTGCCTGGTCAGACTGAGCTGTAATGGCGATAACTTTAGCCGCACTCTGATCCTTGCGCAGTTCTTTTAACAGATCCAGATCGTACTTGCGTGTGTAAGCGTCGTTAGAAATAAATACAACGATTAATGTTTTATTATTAACAATGGATTTCGGACCGTGACGGAAACCTAAAGGAGAATCAAAACAGGCAACCACTTCACCTGCGGTTAATTCTAATAGTTTTAACGCACACTCCTGCGCCAGACCTTGTAAGCCGCCGCTTCCCAGATAGATAACACGCTCATAGTCACTGGCAGCGATATCCGCAATACTGCTGTTAACCTGCTGAATCAGCGCATCTGAAACACTGCTGAACAGGTTAACTTTTTCTGCACAATCTGTTTGCCCGGATAAAACCGAAATAGCCGCCACCATCATTGAAGAAAAACTTGATGTCATTGCAAATGATTTATCATTGGTTTCTTCAGGCATTAATAATGCTAATGCTTTACTGTTATTCACACTGCTTTTATAAAGCTGACCTTCGTTATTACAGGTTAAAAACAGGTGATAACAATTACTCAGACACTGGTCTGCAAGCTCAACAGCAGCCACACTTTCCGGGCTGTTGCCTGAACGGGCAAAGGAGACCAGCAGCGTCGGCAGATCTTCAGCAAAATACTGATCCGGATTAGAAACGATATCGGTCGATGCAATCGCTTCAACTCGACGGCCGCTGTCTTTTGCTAATGACGGTGCCAGCGCCTGTCCGGCAAATGCCGAAGTACCGGCTCCTGTCATTACTATGCGTAGATCTTTATGGGCAAATACCTTGTCCATAAAAGGTCCAATCTCGGCTTGTCTATTTGCAACAATTGCCTGCGTTTTTTTCCAGCATGACGGCTGCTGTTCAATCTCTTTCGCAGTCCAGAATGCCTTTAAATTGTCTAACTCTTTTTCTGAATAACCTAAATACTGATTCATAATCTTCTTTTAACCTTTACTTTGCTGACATGCGCTTGCGTAACTGCGTAATACTTCTTGAATGCTGTCTAATACCAGAGACTTCGGATCTGCCTGTACATCTCCTTCCCGAACACCTTTAAACTGGATAGGTAAATATTGGTTTAATAACGGCAGAGAGATACCGGTACGGGATAAGTTAGTGAACAGCTTGTCCTGTGCATTCTGGATAGACTGCTCAGGCCAGTAATAGCGAATACGATCACTAAAACTGTAGCTGCGTGCAAAACGCTGTTGAGATTCTGTTCCCTGGTAGTATTTTTCCCAGTAACCAGGCGCGGCGCACATCTGCTCTTCAATGATTTCTTTAAAGTTTGAACAGTGTGCTTTGGCAATAATCTGCTCTTCTACATCAGCGAGGTTATAAAGTGCTTCACGCATAGCAAACGTTAACGCCGGTCCGACTTTTAAAATGGCAAAATGCCCTTCAACTAACGCTTTATAAGCACTGTCTGTCTGGTAGTCTGTTGAGTGAGCTTCAAAAATCAGATTATCGTAATCATTAACAACGGCACTGAGTTTTTGAGCTTTTTCAGGTTTGAAATCAATAATACCGGTATGATCAAATTCCACACCCGGCTGCACAACTAAACCGATAACACGAGGCCAGCAGTCACTGACACCGGCTTTCTCAAAAGCCTGCTTATGGCAGTTAATGGTTTTGTGAGCAGCTTCAGGAGATGTGACTTCAAGCTCTTCAAGCTCTTCAGCCGCACCGCCTGGAACTGGTACTTCAGTACCGATAACATAAACAAGGTCGCTGCTGCCGAATGCTTTAACTGCCGTTTTTTCTGCAATATCAGCTAAACGCGCGGCACGCTGTGCAACGATTTCGTCTGAAAGAGGAACGGGATCACCAGCACAAGACATACTGCAGTCGAGGTGAATCTTGGTAAATCCAGCTTCAACATAAGCGGCGATAAGATCATCGGCATTATTCATCGCTTCTTCAGAAGGCAGGTTCTGCCAGCGGTTTGGACCGAGGTGATCGCCGCCTAAAATAAGATTTTCTGCTGGAAACTGTACTGTTGCGGCAAGTTGTAAAACAAACTCTTTAAAGTCCACCGGTTTCATTCCAGTGTAACCGCCAAACTGATCTACCTGATTAGAGGTCGCTTCGATCAGTAATAGTGACTGGTCATTTAAAGCCTGCTTCAGCGCGGCTTCAATAACAAGGGGGTGGGCTGAGCAGACAGAATAAATACCATTCTTTTCGCCTGCTTTATTGCTCTGTACTAATTTTTGAAGGGTGTTCATATACTAACTCCACAGTAAACATTTACAATGCGGCAGTGGAGTTAGTTAATCAGTCTTCTTCTACAATAATAACTTCAACTTTCATCTCACGGAGACTTTGTAAATAGTCTTCCGGAATATTCGCGTCTGTTACTAAGATATCAATATTTCCGAACTCTCTAATCATGTGGCAGCTGCGTCGACCAAACTTTGTTGAATCGGTCACTGCAATAACCTGTTCAGAAACATCACACATTAACCGGTTAAGACTTGCTTCCTGCTCGTTATGTGTGGTGATACCTGCTCTCAAATCAAAACCGTCAACACCTAAAAAGACTTTATCAAAACGATAATTCTTCAGGCTGGCTTCAGCTTGTGAGCCGGAAAAAGAGAGTGCATTCTTACGAAGCACTCCGCCTGACATCAGCACATCTACACCAGGTGCCGATACCAACTCCATTGCTACATCCAGACCACTGGTCATTACCACTACGTTTTCTAGTTTTTTCAAGCTAGAAGCGATTTCTCGTGTAGTCGTTCCAGAATCCAGAATAACTGTGTCACCATTGTTAATCAGTTTGGCAGCAGCCTGAGCAATAAAAGATTTAACACCCGCATTCTGGCGGCGTTTCTCTTGCACTGTCAGTTCTGCAATTACCCCTGAATTTGGAATTGCCGCACCATGAGAGCGAATCACATAGCCGTTCTTTTCCAGAAAACTCAGGTCACTGCGAATAGTGACACTCGATACATTAAATTTTTCGGCTAGGTCCTCAACACGCGCTTTACCATTCTGGTTAACCATGTTGACGATTTCCATACGCCTTTCTATAGCACTTTTCACTTCGTTTCCTTACAAACTCAATGAAACTGCTTTCGTTTAATTTCGAATACAGCTTACACTTAAAAAATAAAGTAGCAATACGTAACTTTGAAACTTTGATCGCTTTCACAATCTTTCGCTAAATCACGCTAAAACTTACGCATACTTACACATTAGCTTGCATTATATCTTGATAAAGTCATTTCACCTAATGTGAAACAAAAATTTACACAAAAACTTTCGAAAAGACAAAAACACAAGAAAACAACTTTCAATAAGCTTCATTACCTTTTTTGTGATCGATTACACAGCTATTTAATCTTCGATAACTTACGATACGCAACAATTCGGAAGCTAGTGAAGATATTAAACCGTTGGGGAACGATAGAATTTCAAAACACTAGTCTTTCATTTAGTTTCTAATTTTTTCATTTATGGAGTTGAACATGTCAATAACCCGTCGCGATATGCTGAAAGGAATGGCAGCCACCAGTGCATTTGCAGCTGCCTCTTTAACTGCCGGATGCTCTACATCTACAGCAGCCGGCAAAACCGGTGAAAATAGTGAAGCACCAGCCAAAAAACCTAACCTGTTAATTATCTTTCCCGATGAGATGCGTACCCAGGCATTAGGCTTTATGAATGAAGATCCATCCCTGACTCCGAATATTAATAAATTTGCAGCACAGAGTGTGGTACTGAAACAAGCGGTTTCTAATTTCCCGTTATGCACGCCTTTTCGCGGTATGTTAATGACAGGTCAATATCCTTACCGTAACGGTATTCAGGGTAACAGCCATACTGCAGACGCGGGACAATTCGGCGGCAAAGACTTTGGTATTGAACTGAAAAAAAATACCACTACCTGGTCTGATATCCTTAAAGAGCAGGGCTACAGCATGGGTTATATCGGCAAATGGCATCTTGATACGCCGGAAACACCTTTTGTACCCAGCTACAACAATCCAATGGAAGGACGTTTCTGGAACGACTGGACAGCACCCGACCGTCGCCATGGTTTTGACTTCTGGCATGCATACGGTACCTACGATCTGCACTTGAAACCTATCTACTGGACCAATGAAACACCACGAGATAAACCGCTGCAGATTGACCGCTGGAGTCCGGAGCACGAAGCAGATGTTGCGATTGATTATCTGCGTAATACCGACGGAAAATTCAGAGACAGTGACAAGCCGTTCACCTTAGTCGTTTCAATGAATCCGCCGCACTCACCGTATGATCAAGTACCGCAGAAGTACTTAGACCGCTTTGAAGGTGAAACATCTGAAAGCCTGAATACACGCCCGAACGTGCAGTGGGACGTTGATTATCAAGAAGGTTACGGACCAAAATACTTTAAAGAGTATATGGCTATGGTCAACGGTGTTGATGAACAGTTCGGCCGGATTATTGACGAGCTGGACCGTTTAAATTTAAGCGAAGATACGCTGGTTGTTTTCTTCTCGGATCACGGCTGCAACATGGGCTCAAACGGCATGCCGACTAAGAATATTCACTATGAAGAGTCAATGCGTATTCCGATGATCTTCCGCTGGCCGGGTAAATTATCTGCTAAGCATGATGATCTTCTTTTCTCGGCACCGGATATATATCCAACCCTGTTTGGTTTAATGGGCATGTCCGACTTGATCCCGGATACCGTCGAAGGCGCTAATTTCGCACGAACCGTTCAAGGGTTAAGCGGCGATAAAGCACCAACATCACAACTGTATAGTTTCATGCCTTACGGCGCACAGTCATACGGCCGCCGTGGTATCCGCACCGATCGCTATACGCTGTCGATTGACCGCAAAATAGGTAAACCACTGACCTACGTTTTACACGACAACCAGGTAGATCCCTACCAGATGAAGAATATAGCAGAGCAGAATGAGAGGTTAATAAAGCAGCTCATTGAACAAGAACTGCTGCCGTGGCTTGAACATACCGGCGATCCATGGCGCCCGACTGAAGTACCTGAGCATGTATTAAATGCTTATACCTGATACACAGTTTGCACCACCACTTTAGCCGCTAGCGTGCGGCTAATTTAAATATAACTAAATAAAAAACTAAGGATTATTATGAATACCATCACTAAAGTTGTTATCTCTTCAGCACTGCTGGCAGCAACGGGATACGCGGCAGCCAATGACTACAAAACCACTATTGAGTACCGCCATGAATACCGTGACGGCGCGAATAAACATTCGGATCGTGTAAAAGCATTTATTGATACCGGCAACAATCTCGGTTTTGAGCTTGATGCACGTTATAACAATGACGGTGAAGATGAAATGTTTAATTCTATGACTATGAACGGTTCAGAGCTGTCAATTTTTTACTATAACAACCTCAGTGAAAATATAGTCGGCGTGTTCGGTGGATCTCTCGATTACAACCCTGACGGCCTGGTTTATGTACCTTATGCACGTTTGAACTACTCCTTTGATAACGGTTTCCGTGTACAGGGCCGTTATAAGTGGAAACTATGGGATTACAGCCAGGAAGGAACAGACGGAGAGTCTTACCATTCAAAAATCCAGCAGGTTGACGGCTGGTTTGGTTACAAAACAGGAAACTGGGACTTTGAATATGGCTTCGAATACTGGAAAGAGATGGAAGATAATGCCAAGCCTCAGTTTGACAACGGCTCAACAAACTATCTGAATAATATTCGTTTCATGTATTCAATCAATACGACAGAGGGAACAACATGGCGTCCGTTTATAGAGATTGGTGATGTAAGTGTTAATAATTACACAGATGAACGCCAGATACGCTACCGTGTTGGTATTAAATACACCTGGTAAGATGTAAAAGATAAAAAAGCCCCGTTATGGTTTAACCATAACGGGGCTTTTTTCTGTCTTTAAAACAATACGCCGGCGGTTTGATACAACCGCCGGTTAAAAGGTTATGCTCTGCTGACAGCAGATTTACTTTCCCCATAAAAATGCGATTTAATTTCGTGAACATCACCTTTTTTACCTAGTTTCACCTGCCAGATCTCACCATTATGAGCAATCTCCCGCGGATATTCAGGCAGCATATTCAGTAAAATTGACTTAACCATGCGCAGGGTCACCGCATGGGTAATAATTAATATATGCTCATGTTTCTGCTCAAACATTTTATCGAAGAAAGGCTGCAGGCGATGTGCAATCATTTCATAAGACTCCCCTTCTCCCTCCGGCACCCACTTCCAGCGTAAACTTCTATCATGGCAGTAGTCAGGTTCGTCATCCAGCTGTGCATAAGTTTTACCGGCGTATTTTCCAAGATCCTGTTCAATAACCCGGGCATCTGTATCAGCAGTTAAAGCGAACAGTTTTTCAAAAGGTTCCGCTGTCTGCTTAGCACGTATAAGAGGCGAACTGATAATATGATCTATCGGGTGAAACTGCTGCACTTCTTCAGCTATTTTGGCGGCATCCTTTCGGCCTTTTTCGGTTAGAGGGAAATCTAATTGTGAAGCTAAAATATCAGAGAGGTTTGCTTCACTTTCAGCATGGCGCATAAAATAAAGAGTAGTCATCAAATAACCTTATAAATCAATATTAAAACAAACAGAAAATAAAGATTAACAGCAATAAAAACACTGTTTCCTTTAATCAAAATAATGAGCTGAAATTATACAGGATAAGGACTTAAATAGCTTAATTTGCGGGCTTGAGAAAGGTAAATTTTTAGAAAAAAATAGATTTAATAAACAGAGTTTTTTCGCAATCGGCTGAGTATATATCAGTTAAAAAAAACCTCCGGCAGAGCAGTTTCTACAGGAGGCAGATAGGGGAAATAATTAACTTTTATTCAAAGAGTTAATTTAATTTTTATTCCACAGTAACGCTTTTCGCCAGATTACGCGGCTGATCTACATCGGTACCTTTAATTAAAGCTACATGGTAACTCAGCAGCTGCAGCGGAATGGTGTAGATAATCGGTGCCAGAAGCGGATCACATGTTGGTACTTCTAGTACTTTCATGGTGTTATCACTGCTGAATTTGGCATTTTTATCGGCAAATACATACATCAGACCGCCACGGGCACGCACTTCTTCGACGTTAGATTTCAGCTTTTCAACCAGATCATTATCCGGAGCAACAACAATGACAGGCATATCGGCATCAACCAGTGCTAACGGGCCATGTTTTAATTCACCAGCCGCATAAGCTTCGGCGTGGATGTAAGAGATCTCTTTCAGTTTAAGCGCTCCCTCCATTGCTATCGGGTACTGATCACCACGTCCTAAAAACAGGCTGTGGTGTTTATCAGCAAAGTCTTCAGCAAGCTCTTGAATTGCACCATCCATAGCAAGGGTTTGTTCTATTTTAGCCGGCAGGCTCTGCAGCGCTGTGACAATATCCGCTTCCTGCTGACAGCTTAACGCATTATGACGGCCGATTGCAGTAACCAGCATCATTAAACCGGCAAGCTGCACAGTAAAGGCTTTGGTTGATGCCACGCCGATCTCTGCACCTGCTTTCATCATATAAGCCATATCTGATTCACGCACCAGTGAAGAACCGGGTACGTTACAGATGGTAAGACTAGCCATATAACCCAGCTCTTTTGCAAGGCGTAAAGCAGCTAGAGTATCCGCCGTTTCACCAGACTGAGACATAGTAACCAGTAAGCTGTTAGGCATCACTACTGATTTTCGGTAGCGGAATTCAGAAGCGATTTCAACATTACAAGACACGCCGGCTAGAGATTCGAACCAGTAACGGGCTGTCATCGCTGAGTGGTAGCTGGTACCGCAGGCAATAATCTGAATATGTTTAACATCTTTCAGCAGCTCTGATGCGCCTTCACCAAAGGCACTGTCCTGCACTTTGCCGCCGCCGATACGACCTTCAATGGTACGCTGCAGTGCTACAGGCTGTTCATAAATTTCTTTCAGCATGTAATGCTTATATTGACCTTTATCACCCGCATCATGGCTGACTTCTGATTCGTTAACCTCACGTTCAACACTATTACCTTCAAGGTCAAAAATACTGACAGTTTTACGGGTAATTTCAGCAACATCGCCCTCTTCTAAAAAGGCAAAACGGCGAGTAACCGGCAGTAGAGCCAGCTGATCCGAGGCAACAAAGTGCTCTCCAACGCCATAACCTATTACCAGCGGACTACCGGAACGGGCTACGATTAAACGCTCAGGATCACGTTTATCAATCACTACTGTACCGTATGCACCTTCAAGCTGCTTAACTGTTTTCTGTACCGCTTTTAGTAGTGATGTTTCTGTCTGCAGATGTAAATGTACTAAATGCGTAATCACCTCGGTATCTGTGTCCGAAGTAAATTGATAACCTTGAGACTGCAGCTGGCTGCGTAACTCTTCATGGTTCTCGATAATACCGTTATGTACAACAGCAATCGTGTCATTGGAAACATGGGGATGAGCATTTGCTTCATTAGGCTCGCCATGTGTTGCCCAGCGCGTATGTGCTATACCGGTACCACCGGAAACAGGCTGCTCAGCAACGGCATCAGCCAGTGACTTTACTTTACCTACGCGGCGCAGACGCTGCAGTTCGCCGGAACCGGAAATAACCGCCAGGCCTGCAGAATCATAACCACGATACTCAAGGCGCTTTAAACCCTCGATTAAAATTTCAGATACATCTCTCTGCGCAACGCCGCCAACGATTCCACACATGAACTTATACTCCAGTAATAAATAATTTACCGCACCAAATGACCATAGAGGTCGAAAAAAAACGCAAATAGACATGCGCCTTTGTGCACTTACATGCATATTAGTGCATGTTTATTTTTATTTCATCTTGTTTTTCATATTTGACATTTATTCGCAGAGAAAAATATCTTTCACTGTAAAATCGCCGCAAAAACGCGAGGAAAGACAATAATATAAAGTATATTTCAGTGTATTCTTAGCCTCTGATTGAGGTGTACCAAGCTGTTGATATCTGGAGAGAAAAATGGAAAAACGTTATCTCGAACTGATTAAACGTATAAGCACAAAGATTGATTCCAGTAGAATCATCAGTGATCCTGCCCTGCTCTTCGCTTATGGCGGTGATGCCAGTTTTTATCGTTTAACCCCGCAGCTGATTGTGCAGCTGGACAACATCGATGAAGTTATTTTAGTTATCGTCCACTGTGCAGAGTTGTCTATTGCGGTTACCTTTCGGGCGGCCGGTACAAGTTTATCCGGACAGGCTCTTTCAGATTCCCTGCTAATTACCTTAACCAGCAGCTGGAACAATTTCAGAATCAGTACGGACGGCGCTAAAATTTCGCTGCAGCCCGGCATTATAGGCACACAGGCAAATCAGTATTTAGCCCCCTACGGCAGAAAAATCGGTCCGGACCCCGCCTCTATTGATACCTGTAAAATAGGCGGCATTGCAGCTAATAACTCCTCGGGAATGTGCTGCGGCACGGCGCACAACAGCTATAATACATTAGCGGGCATGACTGTAGTTTTATCCGACGGCACGGTCTTAAATACCCTGGACGAAGATAGTATCAGTGACTTTAAATACAGCCGTCAAACCTTATTAGATGATTTATCCATGCTCGCAGAAACCTGTACAGCTAATAAGAAACTGTCAGCTAAAATCCGCCATAAGTACCGTCTGAAAAATACCACAGGTTACGGCATTAATGCGTTAATCGATTTTCAGGATCCGATTGATATTCTTCAGCATTTAATGATCGGCTCAGAAGGCACCCTGGGATTTATTGCTGAAATAACCTATCACAGCGTAGCGGATCCCGCTTTTAAAGCCTGCGGCTTATTTGTATTTAACAATATTGAAAATACCTGTCTAGCGGTCAGTGAATTACAAAAAACCTCAGTCGCAGCCGTGGAATTAATGGATAACCGCTCTCTGCAGTCAGTCGCAGATAAAGCGGGCATGCCGGATTTTATTAAAAAGCTTGATAATGAATCGGCGGCTTTATTAATTGAAATACAGACACAAGATGCCTTAGCTCTGCAGCAGCAGCAGAGCAGCATAATGGAATTAATCAACATTTTTGATCCCGTTCATTACACGCCTTTCAGTCAGGATAAAAAAGTCAGTGAGCAGCTCTGGGCTGTTAGAAAAGGCCTATTTCCCGCTGTTGGTGCTGTGCGGGAAACCGGCACCACGGTGATCATTGAAGATATTGCATTTCCGACGGAACAGCTGGCGGCTGCGGTGCGGGATCTACACCTGCTGTTTAAACACTATCACTACCATGAAGCAATCATCTTCGGTCACGCTTTAGACGGCAATCTGCATTTTGTATTTACTCAGGCTTTTGAGACCGAACAGGAAATTCTGTGCTACCGGGATTTTATGCAGGATGTTGCTCTACTGACTGCAGTTCAGTACAAAGGCTCATTAAAAGCGGAGCATGGAACCGGTCGCAATATGGCACCTTATGTGGAATTAGAATGGGGAAGTGAAGGTTATGCTTTAATGCGCCGCATTAAACAGATTTTTGACCCGGAAAATATCTTTAATCCCGGCGTGATTATTAATGAAGATAAACAGGTGCACCTTAAAAACCTGAAAGCGATGCCGGCAGCCGATACGCTGATCGATAAATGCATTGAATGCGGGTTCTGCGAACCGGTCTGCCCTTCCAGAAATTTAACCTTAACACCTAGACAAAGAAACTCACTGTACCGGGAGATCTGCCGCCTGCAGCGCAGCGGTGAGAATCCGCGCCGGCTCGCTGAACTGCGCGTCTCATTTAAATATTATGGTATTGATACCTGTGCAGCCACGGGACTTTGTGCAGACCGCTGCCCTGTTGATATTAACAGCGGTGACTTAATACTTAAATTACGTCAGGAACATTCATCTTTTCAGCGCCGTATTGCGCACTGCAGTGCACAGCATTTCAGCGCAGTCTGTAAATCAGCTCAGTTAGGCCTGCAGGCAGCCGATACAGCACATACCCTTCTCGGTAGTAAAAGAATGAGCACCGTTAGTAAAGCTTTACATCAGCGGTCAAAACAGCATTTACCTTTATGGTCTGTCAGTATGCCCCGTCCAGCGGGAAAAATGCCTCTTAAAATCAATGCAGTTAATCGGGAAAAAGTGGTTTACTTTCCAAGCTGTGCCGCCCGAAATATGGGAGGTGCAAAAAATAGTGCCGATCCGCGTCCGCTTGTGGAGGTCACACTGGCACTGTTAAATAAGGCCGGTTATCAAGTTATTATTCCTGAAGAGCTAAACACGCAGTGCTGCGGCATGCCCTACAGAAGCAAAGGTTTTACGGATATTTATAAAGATAAATCCCGGCAGCTTGAACAGGTTCTGCAGAAAGCCTCAAAAAACGGTAAATACCCGGTTCTAATGGATACCAGCCCCTGTGCAGCTCTAAGTAAAAAAACATTCACCTGTCGCGTAACAATTTTTGAACCTTTTCAGTTTATTGACCAATATGTATTACCCAAACTGCGTATTACTACGCAAACGGATCCGGTTATGCTCCATATCACCTGCTCTTCGTGGCGCTCCGGATTAGCTTCAATCATGCACAAAGTAACAAAAGCCTGTGCACAGACGGTCATTATACCGGATCAGATTGACTGCTGCGGTTTTGCCGGAGACAAAGGATTCACTTATCCGGAGTTAAATGCCAGTGCGCTTGCACCATTAAAATCGCAGATACCCGATAACTGCAGCGAAGGCTACTCAAACAGCCGTACCTGTGAGATAGGCCTGTCAGAGCATAGCGGTATTGAGTACCGCTCTATTTTATATTTAGTGGATAAAGTCAGTCGTTAATAACCCCAAACGACTTGGAGATACATATTCAAACGACTTGGGTATACAATTGTTATAATTATTTATTTCTTTATTTCATGTAAATGTTTACAGTTAAAACTCTTCACTAGATTATTTAGGATATTCGATGCTGCTTGTTCATCTGAGTCATTTACTGCTGCTGCTGTGGAAGTTATCCACCGTTTTTGTGATCCCGATTATTATCGTTACTTATGTAGCAGTAATGAACACCTATTCCGGTGATTTCACTTTTCAGCAGTTAGACCAGGGGAAGAATCTGCATAAATGGAGTGTATTTGCGGCTTACTTAGTTTATTTACTGGTTTGGAACCGTTCTAATAAAATGGTTTGTAATTACCTCAACAAGTTAAAATTTTCATGACCCAGCTGGCACCACAAGACCTGTTATTAGCTGCTGTAATACTGACCACCACCCTGTTAATTTTATTGTCCTGGTTTTTACTGCGCTTTAAACAAGAGCGTGACGCTCTTTTTCTAGAACAGAGATTAAATGAACAGGAACTGCAGCAGCAGTCTGATCTTAATCAGGAAAAATTAGGTTTATTAGAAGAAAAGCAGCTGCTTATCGACAGCCTTCAGGCACAGACAAATAAACTCACCGCACGCATACGCGAATCAGAAGTGCGTCTGCAGGCGGGAGAACAGCGTCTGCGCGACCAGCAGTTGAGCGAAGCGAAGTTAAGCGATCAGTTTGAACTGCTTTCGCAGCGCATATTCAACGACAAATCTGCACAATTCAAGCAGATTAACCAGGACAGTATTAATCAATTATTAGCCCCTCTTAAAGTACAGCTGGACGGCTTTAAAAAACAGGTAACTGACTGTTATGTAAATGAAAGCAAAGAACGCTATAACCTGCAGAATGAAATATCTAAACTCGCCAGGCTCAATGAACTAATGCAGCAGGAAACCAGCAATCTTACCAATGCATTAAAAGGTGATAACAAACAGCAGGGTAACTGGGGAGAAGTCATTTTACAGCGTATTTTAGAGTCTTCCGGACTGCGCGAAGGTCATGAATACCAGACTCAGGTCAGCTTTAAAAATGATAGCGGTCAACGCCTACAGCCCGATGTTATTGTGCATCTGCCGCAGAATAAAAATATTATTATCGATTCAAAAGTATCGTTAACCGCATATGAACGATTTTTTAATGCCGATGATCTGCAGGAACAGAAAGAAGCCCTGCATGCCCATGTTTTATCGGTTCGTCAGCATATTAAAGGGTTAGGTAAAAAAGATTATCAGAAATTAATCGGCACTAATTCTCTTGATTATGTACTGCTATTTGTTGCCGTTGAACCAGCCTTTATCAGTGCTATTGAGCATGACCCTGAACTGGTAAAATTAGCACTGGATAACAATATATTATTAGCCAGCCCGACCAACCTGATGATTGCACTGCGCACCATTGAGAATTTATGGCGCTTTGAACAACAGGAACAAAACGGACGTCTGATTGCCGCCCAGGCAGGCAAGTTATACGACAAACTACGTCTGTTCAGCGAAAATATGCTTGATGTCGGAAGCCAGCTGAATAAAGCGCAGAACAGCTATGATCACGCCCTGAAACAGTTAAGCCAGGGGCGCGGCAATATTATTCAGCAGGCGGAGTCATTAAAGGCAATGGGAGTAACGGTCAATAAACCACTGCCCGAGCAGCTGCTTGAAGCTACCCGTTTAGCGGCCGAGCCGGATAGAAACTAGCGACGCCAGAAATGGCGCGTGAACATCACTACCACGGTAAGAATTTCTAATCGCCCCATCAACATACCTACGGATAAAATCCATTTAGAAATATTAGGTAAATGCGCGAAATTACCCGACGGACCAATCGACGGTGCAAGCCCAGGTCCGACATTAGAAACAGCGGTAATAGAAGCAGTCAGCGCAACCATATACGAGGAACCGAACAGAGTCAGCAGCAGCGTAGATACGGTAATGGTCGCCATATAAGCCAGAATAAAGGCTATCAGCGAGCGCAGGATATCATCACTTACAGTGCGGTTATTATACTTTTGAGGGAAAATACCGTGCGGGTGCATCAACAGCATTAACTGACGTTTTAACAAAGTAATAGCAATCTGAAAACGGAATATTTTTATACCGCCCGATGTTGACCCTGAACAAGCCCCGGCAAACAGCAGACCAAAAAACACCACAATACTAAAATCACCCCAAGTCAGGAAGTCATCCAGGCCGAACCCGGTTGTAGTGATAACTGAAATAACATTAAACAGACTTAAACGTACAGCATCCCAGATGGAAAACTGCCCGCTCAGTACCAAATATACAGCTAAGCTCGAGGCAAAAACCAGTACCAGTTTAAGAAAACCTAAGACCTGCGCATCTTTAACTAAAGGAGCAAAACTATGGCGGTTAAAAGCACGGATAAATAGTAAAAACGGCAGCCCGCCCAGGAACATAAACACAATTGCATTCCAGTGCGCACCATGACTGAAGTTGCCCATAGAGCTGTCTGAAGTGGAATAACCGCCGGTCGATATGGTCGTCATTGCATGATTCAGCGCATCAAAATTATGCATACCGGTTAAACGGTAACCGACAAAACAGCAGGCCGTCAGAAGTAGGTAAACCAGCAGAATATCGATAGCCACACGGCGTGTTTTTGATTCGGCTTTATCTGACCAGTCTGAAGATTCCGTCTGGAAGAGGCGCATACCACCGACATTTAAAAACGGCAGAATTGCCACGCCCATTACAATAAACCCGACACCGCCTAACCACTGCAGGATAGAGCGCCATAACAAAATGCTCTGGTGCATAGTATCTAAGCCATGCAGAACGGTACTGCCGGTAGTGGTTATACCCGACATGGTTTCAAAAAAGGCATCGCTGTAACTGATATGTTCAATCAGAACAAAAGGTAAAGCAGCAAACATACTGGCCAATACCCACACCCCGGTGGTTAAGAGAAACATCTCACGCACACCTAAGCGGGAACGATCTTTTTCATCTCCGAGATAAATAAAAATAAAGGAAGCAAAGTGAGTAATGATGATGGCAGATAAAAATTCAATACCACCAAGACTGTTATTATAAAAAGCCAGAATCATCGGAAAGTACATAAATACTGCCATTTTTGACAGTACTAGGCCGGTGATAAAAAATAGAGGACGATAAACCAAAAGACGCTGCCTTATTTACAAAAAGAACGGACTAGGCTGGAATAGTTTTTCAATATCGCTGATATACTTTTTATTCACCAGAAACAAAATAACATGATCATCGCTTTCCACTATTGTCTTATCGTGGGCAATCAATACTTCACCGTTCCGCACAATAGCGCCGATACTGGTACCACGCGGCAGTTTAAGCTGACACAACTCCCGCCCGACGACTTTCGAGGTCATATTGTCACCACGGGCGACGATTTCAATGGCTTCAGCGACACCTTCACGTAATGAATAAACGTGTTTCAGATCCGCTTTACGTACATGGGTTAACAGTGCAGAAATGGTCGCCTGCTGTGGTGAAATGGCAATATCTAAAATATTCCCCTGCACTAAATCAACATAAGCATTACGCTGAATCAACACCATCGCTTTACGGGCGCCCATGCGTTTTGCCAGCATCGCTGACATAATATTAGCTTCATCATCGTTAGTCACAGTAATAAACAGATCAATCTGCTCAATATGCTCTTCGGCAAGCAGTTCCTGATCCGATGAATCACCGCAAAAAACGATGGTATTCGAGAGGTTTTCAGACAAGTATTCAGCGCGTTTTAAATTCTTTTCAATCAGCTTAACTGAATTTTCTTTCTCAAGGCGCTTAGCCAGGTTTTCACCAATATAACCGCCGCCGACAATCATAATACGTTTATAAGGATGCTCAAGTTTCTGCATCTCACTCATAACCGCGCGAATATGCTGGCTTGCAGTAATAAAGAACACTTCATCATCAGCTTCGATAATAGTTGTGCCCTGTGGACGAATCGCTTTCCCACGGCGGAAAATTGCCGCTACCCGAGCTTCTGTATTAGGCATATGCTCTTTCAGCGTAGAAATTGCATTACCCACCAGCGAACCACCGTAATAGGCTTTAATGGCTACCAGCCCTACTTTACCATCGGCAAAGTTAGCCACCTGCAGTGCACCGGGATGTTCAATTAACTGAAAAATATAATCACTGACCAGTTTTTCAGGCGCAATAATATGATCAATCGGGAAGGCATCACTGTTAAACAGCTCTTTTTCGTGCATAACCACACTTTGCGAGCGGATGCGGGCAATTTTTTTCGGTACGTTAAACAGCGTAAATGCAATCTGACAGGCAACCATATTCACTTCATCGGAATTGGTGACCGCAATTAACATGTCGGCATCTTCAGCGCCGGCCTCACCTAAGGTTTTCGGACTGGAAGCATTACCCTGCACAACACGTAAATCAAAACGATCCTGTAATTCCTGCAGATGTTCAGAGGAGTAGTCAATAACCGTAATATCGTTATTTTCACCAACGAGATGCTCTGCCAGTGACGCGCCGACCTGGCCCGCGCCTAGAATAATAATTTTCATAGAATAAACTATCCATCTTTGATTTAACGGTTAACTGAGGCTTTTTACCTGCGTGGCTAAGAACCCGTCTGCATTCAGGCGCAGCCATTGTACAGAGGGCCCGATAATCTTTTTTGACCTGTCTCGGCTATAGGAGTAATAAACATAGCCTATAGCCGCAGGTCTTTGCTCAATTTATTTATATCGCTTTGTACAGTTTTGCGTAATAAAAACCATCCATACCGTCTTCATTCGGTAATAACTGACGGCCTTTGTCTTTATTATCATACTGCTCAGAAAGCGGGATTAATGATGCATCACTGGTGCTTTGTAAAAATTCTTGAATCTGCAGATCATTTTCATCGGGAAGAATTGAACAGGTAGCATAAAGCAGTACACCGCCGGGTTTCAGTTTCTCCCATAATGCATTTAATATTCTCTTCTGCAGGGAAACTAATTCGCCAATATCACTGTCACGGCGTAACCAGCGGATATCCGGATGACGTCGAATCACTCCCGTTGCACTACAGGGTGCATCACAAAGAATACGATCAAACAGCTCGCCGCTCCACCAGCTGTCAGGCTTGGAAGCATCACCGTGAATAACAGTAGCTTTTAATTTTAAACGATCTAAGTTCTCCTGCACGCGCACCAAGCGTTTATCATCGGCATCAACCGCAACCATCTGTTTAATCTGCGGCTGCAGTTCCAGGGTATGCACTGTTTTACCGCCCGGTGCGGCACAGGCATCTAAAATCAGCTCATCCGGCTGCGCATCTAAATAATGAGCGGCTAACTGGGCAGCGCCGTCCTGCACGGATACCCAGCCGTCTTCAAAACCAGGCAGTTTATAAACATCACAGGCTTTTTCTAAACACAGCGCATTATCATTATCCTGCAGAGCAGAACTTGGCAGCTCTGCTTCATTTAACAACACCTGATACTCATCACGACTGTGATGCAGTGCATTTACGCGCAGCCACATAGGTGCCTGCTGATTATTTTCTTCCATAATCTTAGCGGCAGATTCTTTACCATAAGCAGCCTGCAGACGTTTAACTAACCAGCCGGGGTGGCAGTAAAGCAGGGTATCTTCTTTATCCGCCTTTTCTATTAAGCTTTCCTGCTCACGTAAAAAACTACGTAATACACCGTTTACCATGCCTTTTAAAGCCGGTTTTTTAAGGGCTTTAGCGCCATTTACCGTTTCACCAACCGCAGCATGGCTTGGGATACGTGTATAAAGAAGCTGATAAAACCCCACTAAAATCAAAAAGTGCATAGCTCGCTGCTTGCCTTTAAGCGGTTTACTCATCAACGAGCGACAGAAAAAATCTAAACGCGGCAGGGTGCGTAAAACACCGTAGCAAAGCACCTGTAATAAGGCTTTGTCTTTGGGATTAAGATCCTGCTGAGCGGCCGGCAATGCCTGGGATAATGACTGCCCCTGCTCTACAACCTGGTTTAATACTTTGGCAGCTAGTGCTCTTACATTCATGAAATTAACCTTGTACAGACAAGTTGGTGTCGACTGCGAACAGTTCACGGCGGGAATTAAGGATATCCTGTACCGGCATCGCTTTTTTGCCGGAAAGCTGAATCACTTCGAGGTTTAAAATACCTGCACCTGTATTCACCTGGATGCCGTTTTTATCGGCACTGACAATCGTACCGACCGGTTTATCTGAGGAAGCGTTAATAACCCCTGCTTTGTGTACCTTGACAGGCTTACCCTGGAGTTCAAAGTAACTCATCGGCCAGGGATTAAAAGCACGGATACAGCGTTCAATAAACTCAGCATCATCAGACCAGTTGATTAAAGCTTCGGCTTTACTTAATTTTTTAGCATAGTTAGCCAGGCTTTCATCCTGTACTTCAGCCGTTAGTTCATCTTTAACCAACAGGTTAATCGTATCAACTAATACCTGCGGCGCCTGCTGAGCCAGTTTCTCATAAAGTGAAGCACTGGTTTCATCGGGGCTGATCGGACAGCTGACTTTAGAGAGCATATCTCCGGTATCCAAACCTTCATTCATCTGCATAATGGTCACACCGGTTTCGCTGTCACCCGCCCAGATTGAACGCTGAATCGGAGCGGCCCCTCGCCAGCGCGGCAATAATGAACCGTGCACGTTCAGGCAGCCTAAACGCGGCGTTTCTAATACCGCTTTCGGCAGCAGCAGGCCATAAGCAACAACAATCATGATATCGGCATTTAAACCATCAAGCTGCTCTAGACTGCCCTCTTCTTTAAAGTTAACCGGCTGATAAACAGGGATATTTTTATCAACAGCCAGTTCTTTTACGGCGCTTGCACTTAGTTTTTTACCTCGGCCTGCCGGACGATCCGGCTGGGTATAAACTGCAATTACATTATGCTCTGATTCAAGTAACGCGCTGAGGTGTTTGGCGGCAAAATCAGGAGTGCCAGCAAAAATGATATTAAGTTTTTCCACGAATAGCCTTAGGTCTTTAAATGTTATGCAAATTTTTCATTATGGTGCTTTAATTTTTCAAGCTTGGTTTTAATACGTTTTTGTTTAAACGGCGATAAATAATCAATAAATAACTTACCGGTAAGATGATCCAGCTCATGCTGTATACACACAGCTAATAAACCGTCAGCCTTTAGTACCTGGGTGTTACCGTCAAGATCTAAGTATTCTACCGTCACAAATTCAGCGCGTTTAACATTTGCATTGGTTTCAGGCACAGAAAGACACCCTTCTTCCGACTCTTCCTGCCCAGATTGTTCTATAATCTCAGGGTTGATAAGAACCATCGGCTGATCTCGTTCCTGTGAAACATCGATTACAGCAATACGCTGGTGAATGTTTACTTGAGTAGCCGCCAGGCCCACGCCGTTCTCTTCATACATGGTTTCAAGCATGTTTGTAGAGATATCAATGATTTCTGGTGTGACCTGAGCAACAGCTTTAGCAACCGTTCTTAGGCGCTGATCTGGAAATTGTAATACTTCGAGTAAAGCCATGATAATATATTGCTCTATAGTTAATGTTAAAGAACACTAATTCTAGTCATTTCCTTATACAAACAAAAGTTTTATTAATCACCAGACAAGGATTGTTATGAAATTAAAGCTAATTACCTCTTTCTTATTAGGTGCTGCGCTTTCAATCACAGCTTTTGCCGATGTGCTTACCCTGAAGAAAGATCATCCGGAAACCTATACGGTTGTTAAAGGCGATACCCTGTGGGATATTTCCGCACATTTCTTAAATACTCCGTGGTTATGGCCGCGTTTATGGCAGGCGAACAGCCAGATTGCTAATCCCCATCTTATTTATCCCGGTGATGTACTGACGTTAATCTGGGTTGATGGAGAACCGCAGCTGACACGTAAGCAGTTAAAGAAAATGTCGCCGACACCGCGTTTAGAAGATAAAGGAACTCCGATACCAACAATTCCGCTGGCTTCTATCTCGGCATTTTTATCTAAAGATCATGTTATTGATCCGAAGTTATTAAAAGACGCACCACGCTTATTAGGAGATGCTATCAGTACGCCGCGTTTCTTTGAAGGTGACGTCTTCTATGGGCAGGGAAAATTCAACAAGCGTAAAATATACGGTGTATACCGTTTAAGTGATAATTACCTGGATCCGGTTACTGAGGAGTTTTTAGGTACAGAACTGACCTTTATCGGACACTCACAAGTTTCTAAAAACCCCAATGTAAGCACAACGGAGCAGGTTACACCGCATGACTTCTTAAAAAGCTCCAGAGAAGCGCGTCAGGGGGATCTGATTCTGCCGATTCCTGAGCATGAAAGCCTGCCTGCCTATTTCCTTCCACAGCCGGTTCCAGTATCAACCACAGGGCAGATTATAGCTGCACTTAATAATGCTGTTGCGATTGGTAAATGGGATATTGTTGTTATCAATAAAGGTAAACGCGAAAACATCCAAATAGGTTCAATGTTCTCTATCCTCCAGTCAGGACCAAAAGTCTTTGTTGATAAAGACAAAATTGAATATAAAGAGGATGCTAACCGGTTTGCGCAAATGGCTGAAGCTGATTTAGTTATTCCTGCCGAGCGGGTTGGTGAGCTAATGGTATTTAAAGTCTATGAAAAAGTCAGTATTGCGATGGTTATGCGCAGCACGGATATCATGGGGGCCAAATACAAAATACAAGGGCTGGAATTTTAGTCACTTAATCAATTAAGCAGAGCGACTCCTACGGACGCTCTGCTTATCTGTATTCCTGTTTTAATAACATTAAGTTACAAGGAATAAAACTATTCAAATAGACCTGCTTCAACAGGAAACTAACCATCAAAGTCAGATCCGCGACTGGATAATTTTAGATGCCGTCCCGGCACTGCGTAAACGCACCATCTTCAAACTGCTTAGCCGCCATTCACTTCAGCAGTTGTTTCAACTTAGCAAAACACAGCTCCTGGCATACAAACTCACAGAAGAGCAGGTTAATGCCCTGTTTAACCCGGATCCGATAATAATTAATAACAGCCTGAACTGGCTAGACAGCGGTACGGATAAGCATATTATCTGTTATGACGATGACCGTTATCCCAAGCAGCTCAAAGAGATCAGCAGCCCGCCGCTGCTGCTTTATCTACAAGGAAATCTGTCTTTATTAAACACTGCGCAGATTGCTCTGGTGGGCAGCCGCAGCTGCACCCCGTACGGGCGGGAGAAAGCTTATTTGTTTGCAGGGCAGCTCAGTGAAGCAGGCTTTACCATCACCAGCGGTTTAGCGTTAGGAATCGACGGCTTAGCTCATCAGGGCGCACTCGACAAACAAGGCGGAACCATTGCGGTTCTGGGCACTGGATTAAATAATATCTACCCCAAACGGCATGCACAACTTGCTCAGCAGATAATCGAACAAGGTTTGTTAATATCAGAATTCAGACCCGATACAGTGGCCTATCCGGCTAATTTCCCCAGGCGTAACCGTATTATTTCAGGATTAAGCCTGGGAGTCCTGGTTATCGAAGCGTCACAACGAAGCGGATCGCTGATCACTGCCCGTTATGCGGTAGAGCAGAACCGGGAAGTATTTGCCTTACCCGGCTCCATAGATAACAGTGAAGCCTGCGGCTGCCATCAGCTGATCCAGCAGGGAGCTAAACTGGTTGTTAACAGTCAGGATATTTGTGAAGAATTTAAACACCTGTCAATAAATATCGTTACAGCCGTTCAGCCTGAAAATAATAATGAAGAGGCACATCCCCTATTAAAATATATCGACTTTCATCTCACTACACTTGAACAATTACTCAACCGCAGTGCCTTAGATATAGTTAGCTTACAAAATCAGTTAATAGAATTGGAGATAACTGGTAGAATCAGCGTTACAGCAGAAGGGTATATAAAATTAAAGCACTGAAAATGCTTTTAATCCGCACTTCGTCTTCTTTGAAAATCAAGTCAAAAGGCTAAAAATGTTTGAAGTTATAATGTATCTATTTGAAAGTTATATGCAGGTAGACCAGACCATTGAAATCGACGCGCAGGAGATCACTGATGAACTGCTGGAAGAAGGTTTTCAAAAAAACGATATTTCTAACGCCCTGGCCTGGCTTGATAACTTATCAAATCTGCATGAGCAGAACCCACAAAGCAAAACACAGTTAGCAAAACATACATCACACCGCGTTTACAGTGCTATTGAACAGCATCGTTTAAGCACGGAATGTCAGGGTTATATTTCCTATTTAGAGCACGCACGTATACTCAACACACACACTCGTGAAATCGTGATTGACTGTGCGATGTCGTTAGATATTGAAGAACTACACCTGCATGATCTGAAATGGTTAATACTAATGGTGCTGTTTAACGACCCGACCAGCAATGATGCATTTTTGCAGCTTGAGTCGATGCTCCTTGACTTTGAAGACGGGTTAATTCACTAATATGAGCAAAGCATCGCAGGCTTTAGAGACTCACCACGAAAAGAGCAGTGAAACCTGCCCGCAGTGCGGCTCGCCTTTACATATACGCAATGGTAAACAGGGTCCGTTTCTCGGCTGTTCCAATTACCCTGAATGTGAATATCTGCGTCCGCTTCATGAAAAAAGTGAAATAAAAAAAGTGCTCAGCGGCACCAGCTGCCCTCTCTGTAATCAAGAGTTAGTATTGAAACAGGGACGCTACGGATTATTTATCGGCTGCAGTGCTTATCCGGACTGTTTACATACGGCACAGCTAAGTGAAAAAAAAGAACAACAGGCAGAAAAAGAGAGTGAGATCAGCTGCCCTTCATGTAAAAAAGGTCACTTAATAAAACGTCAGTCCCGTTACGGAAAAACCTTTTACGCCTGTGATAACTACCCAAGCTGCAAGTATGTGCTTAACGATAAACCGGTCAATGAATTCTGCCCGGACTGCCACTGGCCGATTATGGTTGAACGGAAAACAGCCAGCGCCTTTCGCATAATATGTCCAAAAAAAGGGTGTGGTTACCGCAGTAAGCCTATATAATCACCGCAACTTTTACCTATCTACTATTTTTAGTCGATTAATTCAGTGAGGAAACCACTATGACAAAACCATTTGTTGCCATCCTAATGGGTTCAGATTCAGACCTGCCGGTAATGCAGAGCACCATTGATGTATTAAAATCATTTGATATTACTTTTGAAGTTAAAGTAACATCTGCACACCGTACGCCTGCAGCAACTCATTCTTACGTCACTGACGCGGAGCAGCGCGGCTGTAAAGTATTTATCTGTGCGGCAGGTCTTGCAGCCCATTTAGCAGGTGCAGTGGCAGGTATTACGACGCGACCAATTATCGGAGTTCCAGTTGACTGCGGCCCTTTACAAGGTAAAGATGCCCTGCTTTCTACGGTAATGATGCCGGCGGGTGTACCTGTAGCAACAGTTGCAATCGGTACCGCTGGAGCAAAAAATGCAGCTTACCTGGCAGCGCAGATTCTTGCCACTGCAGACGATGCTTTAGCACTGCGTGTTAAGGAAGATCGCGCCGAAAATGCCAAAGCTGTCATCGCTAAAGATGCGGCATTACAAGCCAAGTTAGCAGCACTTTAATCGAAAAAGAATAGTATGAACTCTACAGTGACCAGCAATAATGAGTGATTACGATTTAACAAACGCCCTGCATGCTTTAAATACTCAGGGCGTTATTGCCTATCCGACCGAATCTGTTTTTGGACTAGGCTGCGATCCTGACTGCGACAGCGCGATTCAAAAAATCCTGGATTTAAAAAAACGTCCTGCTTTTAAAGGTCTGATCTTAATTGCAGCGGATATCGAGCAGTTAAAAAGCTATGCCGATTTTTCTTTATTAACTGAGGCGCAGCTGGCTGCTGTCAGCAAAACCTGGCCAGGTCCTTTTACCTGGGTTCTGCCTGCTAAAAAATCACTTTCAAAGCTGATCAGCGGCGACTTCGACAGTATTGCCGTCAGGGTAACAGCTCACCCGGTCGTACAGCAGTTATGCAGAGAATTTGCTAAACCTATCATCTCCACCAGTGCAAACCTGTCCGGATTAGAAGCCTGCACAGACAGTAAACAGGTTGCAGAAATGTTTTTAAATCACCCGCTGCTTAATTATATTATTGAACAGCCTGTTTCCGGTTTAGAAAACCCCTCCCAGATTCACGATGCTTTAAGCGGCAGACGATTACGTTAATTATTTTTTAGGCCATAAGAGCCGCATGCACCGGCCGTTTTAATACACAGAAAATTTGATCCAGCGTATATTTCCACTCTTTCTATTAAAGTGATAGATTAGCCACTATGAAATTATTCATCATTTGGGAGTTTTATGGATCACTACGCTGTTTTTGGTAACCCGATTAAACAAAGCAAATCACCATTTATTCATACACTGTTTGCCAGCCAGACAGCACAACAGATGGTTTATAGTGCAATAGAAGCTCCTACTGACGGTTTTGAAAAGACATTAAACGACTTTTTTACCAACCAGGGGAAAGGCTGCAATATTACCGTGCCTTTTAAAGAACAGGCCTTTTTATATGCCCAGCAGTTGACTGAACGCGCACAGTTAGCAGGGGCTGTAAACACCTTAAAATTAACCGATGACGGTTTAGTTATCGGCGATAATACCGATGGTGCCGGGTTAGTTTTAGATATTAAAAACAACCACATCAACATTAAAGATGCACGTATTTTATTACTTGGAGCTGGCGGTGCCGCCCGTGGTGTATGCGGACCTTTACTTGCTGAATCTCCACGTGAGCTGGTGATAGCTAACCGGACATTTTCAAAAGCACAGACACTGGCAGATACCTTTGCTCTGCTCGGCAGTGTTAATGCCTGTGAATTTGAGTCTTTATGCGGTGAGTTTGATCTGATTATCAACTCAACGTCCGCAAGTTTGAACGGCAGCCTGCCCCCGATCAGCGGCAGTTTAATTCGTCCGGAAACAGCTGTTTACGACATGATGTACAGTGTCCAGGCAACCGTATTTAATGTATGGGCAAAAGAACAGGGCTCACGACTAGTGTTAGACGGGTTAGGCATGCTGGTTGGACAAGCCGCAGAGAGTTTTGCCATTTGGCGCGGAGTTAAACCCGGTGCCAAACAGGTATTAAACGAATTACGCCATAATTTAGCGGGATAACTTTATGAACCAATCAATTTTATTTCCAGAACTGCAGAGCTACTGTGAATTAACTGAGCATATTGAGTTCCCGGCGCAAACAAACGGTCAGCTGATTTACTGTGTTCTCGGCCGGGATAAACTACATCATATCAGTCAGGAGCAGAGTGAAAATGAAGCACAACTGTTAGCTCTGTTTGAACAATACCGTTTTGATATTGAAGAATTAGCTGAACAATTAATTGAAAACGAACAATTTGCCGAAGACGGCAAAATTTATATTTAAAGGAAAATATTATGCAGTGCCACCGTGTTAATGAAGTGCTTGAACTTTTAAAACCTTACTGGTTAAAAAACAAAGAATTAAGTTTAATGGAAGTATTAGCGTTACTGTCTAAAGAGTCAGGCTTTGACAAACCACTCGATCAGTTAAGCGATGAAGTTATTATTTACCACTTAAAAATGGATCAGACAGAAGAAGGTGAAATGATTCCAGGTATCGCGAAAGACTGCGAAGATGACTTTCAAGCGGCTTTATTAAAAGCACGCGGTTTACTTTAAAAAAGATCAGACATAGCATACACGCAGTAACAACTGTAGAATTTTTTACAGCCGTTACTGCATTTTACGTTATTCATTTACCTTTATTTAACAAATTTACTTTATAATGCGCCCCTTAAATTTATGATTTCAGGTAATGAACCATGACTCAGCGCATTAAAATCAAAGAGATAAAAACCACACATAAAGACAGTGCAGATCGTTTTAACCCCGGCAACCGAATTTATGTACGCGCAGCTTATGGTTTTTTCCAAAAATTACGCCGTTATACTGGCTGGGGTCTTATTTTATTATTTCTAGCTTTACCTATGATCCGCTGGAATGGCCATCAGGCAATATTACTGGATTTTGGCAAACAGCAGTTTCATATTTTTAGTATGACCCTGTTCCCGCAGGATTTAACTCTGCTCGCCTGGTTATTTATTATCGCCGCCTTTGCATTGTTCTTTTTTACTACTTACCTGGGACGAATATGGTGCGGTTATACCTGTCCGCAAACCGTCTGGACCTTTATTTTTATCTGGTTTGAAGAACGCTTCGAAGGATCCGCGAATAAACGTAAGCGCCTGGATCAGATGCCCTGGGACTTTAACAAAATCTGGCGGAAAACAGCTAAGCATACGGGTTGGTTAGTCGTTTCATTGTTCACAGGTTTAGCTTTCTGCTCTTATTTTGTACCTGTTGAGCAGCTTTACGGTGATTTTTTTACTCTGCAGAGCAGTTCACTGATACAACTTAGTATTTTCATCTTTACCATATCAACCTATGCCAATGCGGGCTGGATGCGTTCAATTTTCTGCATCCATATGTGCCCCTACTCGCGCTTTCAGTCGGCAATGTTTGATAAAAACACCTACATTGTCGGTTACGATACAAAACGCGGAGAAAGCCGCGGAGCAAGACGCCGCAGCGCAGACCCTAAAGAACTGGGCCTGGGCGACTGTGTTGACTGTGATCTATGTGTTCAGGTATGCCCATCCGGTATAGATATTCGTGAAGGCCTGCAGTATGAATGTATTAACTGCGGTGCCTGTGTTGATGCTTGTGATCAGACCATGGATAAAATGGGTTACCCGCGGGGATTAATTGCATACACTTCAGAACAGAAGCTTGAAGGTAAAGAAACCAAGTTATTACGCCCTAAAATCATTGGTTACGGTCTGATGCTGGGAATCATGGTGGTGATGTTCGCAGTTAATATCTTCAACCTAAGCAGTGCTGAAATGGAAATTCTGCGTGATAGAACCGCTTTATACCGCGAAAACAGCGAAGGTCTGATCGAAAATACCTATACACTGAAAATTCTTAATAAAACACTTAACCCGCAGACTTATGATTTATCAATTTCCGGCCTACCGGATGCGCAGCTGATCGGTCCTAAGCAGATAGTGATTAACTCGGGTGAAATATTAACCCAGCCGATTGCGGTCGCCGTTGATGCCTATGGAATAAAAGCGAAAAAAATAATGATCACCATTACTTTAACCAGCAGCAGCGGTGATGTCGAAAAGATTGAACAGCAGAGCCCGTTCTTTATCGGTTTATAATTATACCAATTCCATTAATTAAATGATCTATTTAGGCGTAGGAAAAATGGATGAAAGCAAGGCGTTGATTGCAGTAACTAGTTATTCTAATTACAAAATCAAGGGCGAAGCTAGCGTTCATTTTAACAAGCATAAATGAATAGAAAATTAGTGGATTTGGTCTTCATCCCAAAGGCGCTGATTAGCGCCAAAATTTTTAAGAGCAGTTATGACAGAAACAAACTTTAGTTACACTTCCCTCACCCCGGAGCTGCAGCTGGATGCTTTAGCCAGTATCGGCATTTATCCGGAAAGCGGGTTAAGCGCGCTTAATTCTTATGAGAATCGTGTTTTTTCATTCACTGATGAAAATCAAAGCCGCTGCGTGGTGAAGTTTTACCGCCCGCAGCGCTGGACTGAAGCACAATTGCATGAAGAGCAGAGGTTCAGTCTCGAACTCAGTGAGCAGGGATGCGATATAGCAGCTCCAGTTATTATAAACGGGCAGAGTCTGTTTCACTTTCAGGGATACACTTTTGCCCTGTTTCATAACCTCTCTGCACGCTCTATGGAGCTTGATAATATTGATATACTCTATGAAGCAGGACGCGCTTTAGGAAAAATGCATCGTATCGGCGCACAAAGCTCTTTTCAACATAGAGAGCACCTGGATCTGCAGACCATGCTAACAAACCCGATTAAAGAGCTGCAGAAAAGCCGCTACATTCCGGATTTTATCAAGCCAGAACTGTTTATCACACTACAAAGCATAGAGAAGGAAGTAAGCCCCCTGCTTTCTAAATATGATTTTGCTGAGATTCGTCTGCATGGAGACTGTCACGCAAGCAACATTTTAATCAGCAATGATCTGCCCTTTTTTGTCGATTTCGATGACTGCAAAACCGGCCCCGCTATTCAGGATTTATGGATGTTAATAAATGGTGATATGCAGGAAAAGCAGCTGCAGCTTTCTATGCTGCTGGATGGTTATCAAGAAGAATATCAGTTTAACCAGCAGGAACTGAGCTTAATTGAGCCGCTGCGTTGTATGCGCATGGTTAATTATGTGAACTGGATCAGCAATAGATGGTCAGATCCGGCATTTCCATTGAACTTTCCTTGGTTTACAACTGACCAATACTGGAAAGAATTGTTACAATTGCTGCAGCATCAACTAGCTGCACTTAAGGAAGCACCTATTTCTCTGCAGCCGGGTTATTAATTCAGCTGTTGACAACAACATAATAAAAATTATTAATTTAATAAAGGATAATACAATGAAGAAAGTCTTTGCACTTTTCCTGGGTTTAATACTGCTTCCACTGACAGCAAATGCTGTTGATTACAAAGAAGGTACTCATTACGAGATTGTTAAACAAACAGCAACAGCGGAGCCTGAAGTAGTAGAGTTTTTCTCATTTTACTGTGGGCACTGTTTTAAATTCGAACCTTTAATGAGCGCAATGAAAGAGAAGCTGCCTAAAGATGTGACAATCAAAAAAAATCACGTTAACTTCTTAGGTAAAGAAATGGGCCCTCAGCTTACACAAGCTTTTGCCGCTGCAGAAATGCTTCAGGTTGACGATAAGTTTTCCAGCCTGGTATTTGATCAAATCCATACTCAGCGTAAAGCAATTAACGGTGAACAGGATATCCTGGCTATTTTCGAAAAAACAGGTATTACTCAATCTGAAGCCAAAGGTGCATTAGCAAGTTTTCCAGTGAGCGGTTTAGCATCACAAATGAAACGTAATACAGAAACATTCCGTATCAGCGGTGTACCGGCAATCATAGTCAACGGCAAATACAAGGTAAACACAGGTTCAGTGCGAAGCACTGAAGAGTTTATCGCTTTAGTCGACTTCTTATCGAAGAAAACCAACTAAAAACATAAGCCATTGAAATAAAACAACTAACGGCCGCTATCGCGGCCTTTTTTGTGCACTGTTATTTTTATGGCATAATAGCCCCACATTGATGTAGGAGCATTATCTTTGAAAACCGTATTCAACAATGCAGCGCAAATAAAATCTGTTTTACGAGATCTGCACAATCAGAAAGAATCAACCAAAGCACAAATAGTCGCTATCAGCGGCATTGAAGGCGGCGGCAAACGCGCACTAACCGATAAAGTGGCGGCGGCTTTAGCACTAGAAGGTGTTCGAGTTGCAGTTGTCCATTGCGATGACTGGGAAGCCAGTGAGAGTGTACGCTTTAATGTAATGAGCAGCCCGGAAGAATATTATTTAAATGCTTATCGTTTTGATGAAATGGTTGAACAGCTGATTTTACCGCTTAAGCTGTTCGGCAGTATCAAAACATCGGTAACACTGGATGATGTCTTAAATCCTCGTACTGTAGACTATGATTTTACTGATATTGATCTGATTCTTATCGAGGGTGTTTATCTGCTGCAGGAAGCCTATATGGACCTCTATGACTATACCTGCTGGGTCGCAAGTGATTATGACGCCGCTTTTGCCCGCTTAGCCGGTCAAGCTGATATAGAGCAGTCTCAAGAGGCATTAGTGAATCTGTTTGAGTTATTAATTAAGCCTGCCGGCCAGTACCATATCTACACAGATGATCCACAGGGTCGTGCCAAGTCTGTCTATATTGAACAAGAAAATATTGAAAATGAAGATAAATCCGCTACTTGATCAGCACAATATTCACAGTGCTTATATGCACTTTGAACGTAAGCAGTGGGCCGAGCTGCGCGACAATGTACAGTTAACACTTTCTGAAGAAGACCTGCAGCAGCTGCAGGGCATCAACGAATCAATTTCAATTCAAGAAGTTATTGATATTTATCTGCCGCTTTCCCGTTTGCTTAATTTATATGTTGAAGCACAGCAGTACCGTCACACTGTACGCGATAAATTTCTGAGCAGCAGCAATGAGCATGTACCCTATGTGATAGGCATAGCAGGCAGTGTAGCTGTAGGTAAAAGTACCACGGCACGTATTTTACAAGCTTTGTTATCACGCTGGCCGGAACATCCGAAGGTTGCCTTAGTCACTACCGACGGTTTTTTACGCCCCAATCAGGATTTAGTCGCCCGTAACTTAATGCATAAAAAAGGCTTCCCCGAGAGTTTTGATATTAAAGCTCTAGTTGACTTTGTTGCAGCTATAAAATCGGGTAAAGAGCAGGTTTCTGCCCCGATATACTCGCATCTGACCTACGATATTATTCCGGAGAAGTCGATTTCCGTTAAAAAGCCCGATATCGTGATTTTAGAAGGGCTGAATGTACTACAGACCGCTATTAACTATCCCGATCACCCGCATCGTATTTTCGTTTCGGATTTTGTCGATTTCTCAATCTTTGTTGATGCTGATACCGACTTATTAAAACAGTGGTATATTCAGCGTTTTTTGAAGTTCCGTGAAGGTGCATTTACCGATCCGAATGCTTATTTCCATGGCTACTCAAAGATGTCTGAACGTGAAGCCATCTCTATTGCAGGAAAAATATGGGATGAAATTAACGGCATAAACTTAGAAGAGAACATTCGCCCTACACGTGACAGAGCCAACCTGATCCTTAAAAAAGCGACCAATCACCAGGTATCAAGCGTTAAATTACGCAAATAATAACTCTGAACCTAAGGTCATAGGTCTAAGTATTTTTCAGATATATAAAAGGCGCAAAATGCGCCTTTTAATAGTTATCCTTAAAATTAAAGAATGATTTCTTTTAATTTCGGATCTTTACGATCTAAATAATGAATAGAATGAATACGGCGTACTGTACGGGATTTACCACGTACCAATAGTGTTTCTGTTGTTGCCATACGACCGTCTACACTAACACCTTCAACTAAATCACCTTTAGTAATGCCCGTCGCAGAGAAGATGATGTTGTCATTTTTCACTAAGTCTTCAAGTTTTAATACTTTATTCACTTCAATACCTTGTTCGGCACAACGTCTGGTCTCTTCTTCACCTATTTTAATATTCTCAGGTGTTGCTTCTTTAACCATAGGACGGGGAATCAAACGAGCCTGCATATTACCGTCTAATGCACGGACTACTGCAGCCGAGATAACTCCCTCAGGCGCTCCGCCGATACAATAAAGTACATCAACCTGATTATCCGGCATACAGGCTAATACAGCGATAGCCACATCACCGTCAGGGATAGCAAAGACACGACAACCTAAACCCTGCATATCTTTGATCACACGATCATGACGAGGTTTTGCAAGTGTTGCTACGGTTAATTCACTTAAAGGCTTACCTAAAGCAAGCGCAATGGCTTTTAAGTTCTGCTCTAAAGAGAGTTCCAAATCAATCGAATCTTTAGCATTTGGACCAACAATTAGTTTTTCCATATACATATCCGGCGCACGTAAGAAACTGCCTTTCTCACCAATCGCTAATACTGCAAGTGCATTAGACTGCCCCATTGCAGTCATTCGTGTTCCTTCAATAGGATCTACAGCGATATCAACAGCATCACCACCGGCTTCTGTTCCAACATGTTCACCGATATAAAGCATCGGTGCATCATCGATTTCACCTTCACCGATAACAATCTCACCATCGATATCGATCTGATTGAAAATCAAACGCATAGCTTCAACAGCTGCACCATCTGCGGTATTTTTATCACCACGGCCTAACCATTTATAAGCAGCTAATGCAGCGGCTTCAGTTACTCGAGAAAATTCTATTGCTAATTCGCGTCTCATTATATGAGCTCCCAGTTTAAAACATTGTTTTTAGATTAAAATTCTGTCCTGACAAGAAAATATTGTCAGCTGTAATTGTTGTTTTTATTACCATTATTACTGTTCTGTTACTAATTTTACTGCTTGTTTAAACTTAACCATCGCCAGGCGTATCTGCTCATGACTAATATTTAATGCCGGGGCAAAACGGATCACATTCGCACCTGCTACCAGCACTAACAACCCCTGTTCTGCACTTGCCAGAAAGAACTCTTTAGCGCGATCTTTATACTGCTCATTTAGCACAGCACCTAATAATAAACCTGCACCACGCACTTCTTTAAAAACCGCAAATTCGTTATTAATTTCTGCTAATAAATCGCGAAGTAATATCTCTTTATCTTTAACTCCCTGGAGCATTTGCGGCGTATTGATTAAATCAAAAGCTTTATTTGCCACTGCACAGGCCAGCGGGTTACCGCCAAAAGTTGTGCCATGAGTACCTACTGTCAGACTGTCTGCAAACTTAGTAAGTGTTAACATAGCCGCAATAGGGAAACCAGCCCCCAGTGATTTAGCCGATGTTACAACATCAGGTGTTATTCCCAGCCCCATATAGGCAAACAGTTCACCGGTTCGCCCCATGCCCGTCTGTACTTCATCAAAAATCATTAATGCATGGTGTTTATCACATAATTCACGAACGCCCTGCGCAAAAGCTTTATCAATAGGTAAAACGCCGCCTTCTCCCTGTAGAGGCTCTAAAATGACGGCACAGGTTTTGTCTGAAATAGTCTTTGCTAAGCTTTCTAAATCATTATATTCAATATGCGTGATATCAGCGGGCTTCGGACCAAATCCATCTGAATACGCTGGTTGCCCGCCTGCTGTAACAGTAAAAAAAGTACGACCATGAAATCCCTGATAAAACGCAATAATTTCGGTTTTTTCTTTTGAATAATTATCAAAAGCAAAACGACGCGCAAGTTTTAAAGCTGCTTCATTGGCTTCCGCACCGGAATTTGCAAAAAAAACCTTTTCAGCGAAAGTATTAGCCACCAGTTTCTGCGCTAATGTTAATGCAGGTTCATTGGTGTAAATATTACTGACATGCCATAACTTTTTTGCCTGCTGCGTTAATACATCAACCAGTTCAGGATGTGCATGTCCCAGTGCATTAACTGCTATGCCGCCGGTTAAATCTAAGTATTCATTGTCTTCCTGGTCCCACACACGAGAGCCCTCACCGCGCACGGGTATCATAGCTAAAGGAGCATAATTAGGCACCATAACCTGATCAAATAATGGACGAGTAATTTGTGTGTTTGACATAAGAAAATCCTTTAATGGTGTAAAACAGATTAATCGACATTAATATACGCACTTATTTTTTGAAACCAATAGCTAATAGCAATACAACTGAATTCTTTTCCACACAACCGGCGGAAGACAACTCTATTTTACAGCCGTACTCATTTATCCTTGTTTAATAAAATTATTTAACAGCTGCAGACCTTGTTCTGAGCAGATACTTTCCGGGTGAAACTGCACACCTTCAACGGCTAATGTTTTATGACGAACCGCCATAATTTCACTACCGTCAAGCACCGTTGCAGAGACATCTAAACAATCCGGCAGACTTTCCGGTTTAAGTACTAAACTGTGATAACGAGTAATATCTAAAGGGTTATTTAACCCCCTGAAAACACCTTTGCCATCATGCTTTATCAATGAATTTTTACCATGCATGACTTTAGCTGCTCGAACAACCTGCGCGCCGAAAACCTGACCAATGCTCTGATGACCCAAACAAACACCTAATAGGGGGATCTTCCCGGCAAACCGTTCAATAGCAGCCAGCGAAATACCCGCTTCATTTGGTGTACAGGGACCGGGAGAAATAACTAAATGATCGGGATTAAGATCGGCAATTTCTTTAAGGCTGATCTGATCATTTCTTTTTACAATAACCTCTTGTTTTAATTCACTAAAATATTGAACCAGGTTATAGGTAAAAGAATCATAATTATCGATCATTAACAGCATGAATGGTCTAACCTGTGTATAAGTAAAATAACAAAGCAGGTATTTTAACATCAGCCAACAACTTAATACCAATAACATAAACTAAGTTCACAATAATAAGGCTGATAATAATATTTAAAACAACAGCTGATTTTCATTCGGAGTTCATTATGAACAAAAAAAAAGTACTTATTATTGGTTCTTCGGGATTAATCGGCTCTGTTTTAGTGCCTTTTTTACAAAGACACGGTTTTGAAGTGGGGAGGTTATTACGCAGGACACAGGAGGAACATCCGTACTGGGACATAGAAAATAAATCACTGTGTTTAAAAAATTTTAACAACCCGAATATAATCATAAACTTAGCAGGAGAAAATATCGCTTCAGGGCGCTGGACAAAAAAGAAAAAACAGCAGCTTATAGACAGTCGAATTTTATCTACCCAGTTATTGGTTGAACACTTTAAAAACATCCAGCCGGCACCAGAGCTGTTCATAAACGCATCTGCCATTGGTTTTTATGGTGACAGGGGAGAAAAGCAGATGTATGAAGACTGCAGCCCCGGGATTGATTTTGTTAGTCATTTAAGTAAGTTATGGGAACAAAGCAGTCAGGATATTAAAACCGTCGGAACCCGCTTAATTAACTTACGTACGGGGCTTGTTCTTAGTAAAGAAGGAGGAGCTTTAGCTAAAATGTCACCTGCTTTTAAACTAGGCCTAGGCGGCCGGATCGGGTCAGGAAAACAGATCATGAGCTGGATTGATATCAATGATTTTCTGAAAGCCCTTTTGTTTATCATTAACAACCAGCAGATAAGTGGGCCGGTAAATATGGTCTCGCCGAATCCTGTTTCTAATCAAAACTTTAGCCAGTTACTCGCAAAACAATTACAACGTCCGTGTCTGTTTCCTTTACCGGAGTTTGCTGTAAAGTTCTTATTTTCTGAAATGGGTAAAGAATTACTGCTGGCAAGTACCAATGTTTTTCCAAAAAAATTAATCGATGCGGGTTTTGAATTTGAATATGAAAAACTGCAGAAGAGTTTATTAAAACAGCTGGGCTAGGTATATATCTAAAAATTAAACGTCGAAAAAGAAAGGCCAGCCAGGGCACTTAACTTAGCTAAGTTTTTTGAAACTCAGCTAAAAATAAATAAATCGTAGAAAAAGGAAAGGGCAGCCGAAGCTGCCCTAAGTTTAGTCACTCTATCTGATCCGTGATAGTTGATGCTCCCTGCTGTACATCCGTTTGACTATGCCTATCCAAGGCGTCCACTTCCCAATCCTTTGGGTACATCCTTATAACATCCGTATGAGATAAACATCCTGCTTATCAATCATCTCCCTTTCCTTAGGAGGTGTCCTTCTTTTGTCATCCTGACTTAATAACATCAATCCTAGATATTACTAATCTTCCATCCTGGAAGTGATCCTTAACCGCATCCTGCAGCTTGTTCCGTTTATCATCCTGATATATAAAACAATCCTGTTTTATAATCTCCTGTCCTAGGAGTGTCCTTTTGTCATCCTGACCTGATAAATAATCCTAATTTATCATTAACAACATCCTGTTGTTATCCATGCATCTTCCGTTGATTGTTTCACATCCTGTAAAACACTCTCCTTCCTTGCGGTATAAATAATACGTCTGAACAGCCTTAAATATTGTATGCAAAAAAATATATTTTCAAACAAATGTAAAGAACAAAACAAATAACACATTAAATTCAATGCGTTACAAAAAAACATTCATCGAGCAAGACATAATTCAGCGTTTAACAGGCAGGATCTCTGCTAAGAGCAATGGTCGATCTCTCACAAGACATGTTTTCTATATTAATTTTTTCAGGGTAAATGCAGTAAAATAATTCAACCTGACTGTTTATAATAAACAAACATAGCCGAATAATTTTTGTTATTAGATTGATAAAAAAGAATTATTACAAAAAATGGCACAAAGTATACGACGGAATAAAACAGTTGAAACGGTGGTATTAACGGTTGTGAAAAGAAAAAGGCAGCCAGGGCTCTTGATGTTAGCTAAGTTTTATTGAAGATCAACTATAAGTAAATAAGTCGTAGAAAAAGGAAAGGGCAGCCGAAGCTGCCCTAAGTTTAGTCACTCTATCAAGTCCGTGATAGTTGATGCTCCCTGCTGTACATCCATTTGACTATGCCAGTCCTAGGCGTCCACTTACCAGTCCTTTGGCTGCATCCTTTTTATGTCCCTATCAGATAAACATCCTGCTTATCAGTCATCTCCCTTTCCGTAGGAGGTATCCTTGTTTTGCCGTCCTGACTTAATAATATCTATCCTGGATATTATTAATCCTTCCATCCTGGAAGTGTCCCTTAACCGCATCCTGCAGTGTATTCCGTTTATCATCCTGATATATAAAACATCCCGTTTTATAAGCTTCCGTCCTGGAAGTGTTCCTTAACCGCATCCTGCAGTGTATTCCATTTATCGTCCTGATATATAAAACATCTTGTTTTATAAACTCCTAATCCAGGAGTGTCCCTTTGTTTTCCAAACCTGATAAATATTCCATCTTTATCATTAACAACATCCTGTTGTTTTCTCTGTATCTTCCGTTGATTGTTTTACATCCTGTAAAACATCCTGCTTCCTTGTGAAATAAATAATACGTCGCAACACTGATAAATACTGCCTTTAAAAAATAACAGTTTTCAAGAAGTGTCAAGAGAAAAACGACAACCACCTAAAAATCAACAACTTAGCAAAAACAACAAATTAACACTGCCGTAATTCAGCGCATAATGAGAAGGATGTCTGCAAAAGCGAATGGTCAATCTCTTACAGCCCATAATTATCAGCGCGAATTATCCATGAGTGATAGTAAGATATTGTTTTATTGCCCGTTATTAGGACCAGAAAGATAAGCGGGTTGCTGATGCTTGCCGAATAAACTGATGAAATCACAGTCATTTTAGATAGAAACTACGACTGACACTGCCAGAGGCTGTTATTAATAGCAGCAGAAAAAGACTGCCGAAGCAGCCTTATGTTTAGTCACTTTATCCAGATACCGACTTCAACACTCAAACTCAAACTCAAAAAGCTTTATAGGTTTAGAAACTGTAACGAAGACCTGCTAATAATTCGTCTTCACCACCGTCTAAATTATCCAATTTATAAGAAACATAAGTGCGGATAGATTTATTAAAGCGGTATTGTGCTTCTAAAGCGGCAAAGTCCTGTGTATCTGTTTTAGCTCCGGCTTTATCTTGTTCTGCCATACCGTAAATAGCCAATAGACGGAACTCTGTAGTAAATTTATACTGAGCAGCCAGCTCTAATGAAGTAAAGTCGTCGTTTTCAGCTTCTTCACCAGCAGCATAAGTGGCACCGAGGTAAAGACTGTTTAAGGTATAGGCAGCCCCTGCAGTTACCTGCTTTTTTTCACCTTCGTCTGTGTAAGAAACACCTAAATCTAAACCAAAATCAAAAGCGTACAATGCAGATAGAGCCGCTGAGTCTGCATCTTTCTCATCACTGGCAATGTAGTTTGCCTGTACAGATAAAGCATCGTTTAAAAAGCTGCCCGCATATACGAAGTTATTACTTTGTTTGTCCGATGACGCGTCAATGTGCTGCTGCTGACCTGAATGGTAAGATGCAATATCAGTCATATCTGAAATCTGGACATTTGCAGTATCTTGTTTACCGTAAGAAAAATCACCTACGACAGTACCAAAACCTGCATATAAGTAACGATTTTTAAGATCACTATCAGGTTTGATTTCATACTCCATAAAACCAAAACCGGTTAAATTTTCGGAAATTTTAGTTTCACCAGCAAAATTAATACGTGCACGACTTTTATCTTCCATTGTGCCTTCAACCGAATCACTGAACAGCCCGCGCACTTCTGCACGTCCGCCGACTGAGAGCTTAGTACCGTCTTTTTCATAAACGTCTGCAGCGTTAGCCGCACTTGAAATAAAGCTTGTTAATACCGCAACTGCTAATAATGTTTTTTTCATAATTCTTCCGTGTTATTTAGTTAAAGGTTTAGACTTATCAGCTCTAACGGCTGCTCACGAAATGAAGCTTAACTTTGCGCTGTGACATATTTGTGACAAACTGCAGGTGTCATCGAAAATTCATATTCGCTTCATTTCAAACGAACTGGATCTTAATGATAATCACTATCAACATCAACAGGAAAACAAAAAAAACCGCAAATTAGCGGCTTTTTTATTAAACAGGAGGGTTCTTATAGTCGTAAAACAGCTATTCGATAAGCTTTATATGCTCAAAAACAAGCAGATCCTGAACTTAGTAGGAGTGATCAATTATTTTCCAATACAAAAACTTGAGAAAATACGCCCCAGCAGATCATCGGAGGTAAACTCACCGGTAATTTCACTAAGGTACTGCTGTGTTAAACGCAGCTCTTCAGCTAATAACTCACCAGCCTGAAACTCTTCCAGTTGAATTTTACCTTCAAGCAGGTGTCTCTGAGCGTTATCAATCGCTTCTAAATGACGACGACGCGCCATAAACCCGCCTTCTGTATTACCCTGGTAACCCATAATATCTTTTAGATGCTCTTTAAGGGCATCGACACCTAAACCTGTTTTAGCTGAAATACGGTATACCGGATGATCATGATCTTCGGTAACAGATAAAGATTCACCGGTTAAATCAGCCTTATTTCGAACAACCGTTAAACCGATATTTTCAGGTAGTTTATCAATAAAATCAGGCCATATTTCATGGGGATCCTGTGCATCCGTGGTGGTTGCATCAAGCATAAATAAAACCCGGTCTGCGTTATTGATCTCTGCCCAGGCGCGCTCAATACCAATTTTTTCAACTTCATCGGCCCCTTCACGTAAACCTGCAGTATCGATAATATGCAGCGGCATACCATCAATATGGATATGTTCACGCATGACATCACGTGTCGTCCCGGCAATATCAGTAACAATGGCACTTTCTTTACCAACAAGGTTATTTAACAGACTCGATTTACCGGCATTGGGGCGCCCGGCAATCACAACTTTCATACCTTCTCGTAAAATGGCACCTTGCTTGGCCTGTTTCTGCACCGCATTTAAGTTGTCAATAATCTGGTATAAATCATTAGCGATTTTTCCGTCACTTAAAAAATCGACCTCTTCTTCAGGAAAATCAATCGATGCTTCCACATAGATACGCAGATGAATCAAACTTTCAACCAGATGATATATTTTCTCAGAGAACTCGCCCTGTAGAGAGTGTAAAGCGCTTTTGGCTGCCTGTTCAGATGTTGCTTCAATAAGGTCGGAAATCGCTTCAGCCTGCGCTAAATCGAGTTTATCATTCATAAAAGCGCGTTCAGAAAACTCACCGGGATTAGCACTGCGAATATTTTTGATGGTTAAGATAGCTTTAATCAGCATATCCATTACCACAGGACCACCATGCCCCTGAAGCTCTAATACATCTTCTCCGGTAAACGAATTCGGCGCTTTAAACAGCAGAGCAATACCTTGATCTAATACATCCTGGTTCTGGTCACTAAAAGGCAGATATTCGGCATAACGCACTCTTGGTACTTTACCTAGAATGATTTTTGCCACAGCTTCAGCATCGGGGCCTGAAACACGGACAATGCCTACACCACCACGACCAGGTGCGGTCGCTTGAGCAACAATTGTATCGGTAGCTTTGATCATGGTTTATTCCTAAAAAAAATGAACAAATAAAAAAGGCGGCTTTAATAAGCCGCCTTTTATTTTAACTCTGCGTTATCAACAAAGCTATTTCTTATCGCTTAGACCTTGTTTTTCAAACTGCTTGTAGATGTAAGTCTGTTGTATCAATGTAACAATATTACTCACAAGCCAGTATAGTACCAGGCCAGCCGGGAACCATAAGAAGAAGAAAGTGAAGATCACAGGCATGAACTTCATGATTTTCTGCTGCATCGGATCCTGTACTGTGTTTGGAGACATCTTCTGAATAAAGAACATGCTCACACCCATCAGGATAGGCATGATGTAGTACGGGTCTTGTACTGACAGATCTTGAATCCATAACATAAACGGCGCATGACGCAGTTCAACCGACTCCATTAGTGACCAGTACAATGCAATGAAAATAGGCATCTGCAGCAGGATAGGGAAACAGCCGCCAAGCGGGTTAACTTTCTCTTTCTTGTACAGTTCCATCATCGCTTTAGATACTTTCTGACGGTCTTCTCCGTAACGATCACGTAATGCCTGAATCTTAGGCTGTAATAAGCGCATCTTCGCCATCGACGTGTACTGTGCTTTGGTCAGCGGGTAAAGAGCACCTTTCACAGTAAATGTAATCAGGATAATCGCAACACCCCAGTTACCAACAATTCCCTGAAAGAAAATAAGCAGTTTGAACATCGGTTGAGCAATAAACCATAACCAGCCGTAATCTACAGTTAAGTCAAGGTGCTCTGCCGTTTCAGCCATCTTGTTTTGCAGTTTAGGACCAACCCACAGCTTAGTACTAATTTCAGCAGCACTGTTTGCGTCGATAGTTTTAAGCGGTGCTTTGAAACCAATAGCAGCATCTTTGTTTTGAATGATATTACTGTACAGGTGATTCTGCTCTGTAGGAGATGGAATCCATGCTGATACAAAGTAGTGCTGCAGCATTGCAACCCAGCCGCCTTCAGTGGTTTTGTTTAACGCACCGTCTTTCATGTCATCAAAGCTATATTTACTGTAACGCGTATCACTAGTGGAGAAAGCACCACCACGGTATACAGGCATCATCATATTCGTTGATGTTTCTTTTAAAGACTCTTTTAGCTGTGCATATAACTGCACATTTAACGGCTCTGCTGTATTGTTTTCAATGTTATAAGAAACATTAACAACGTATTCACCACGTTTCAGAGTAAAGGTTTTAGTAAATACATTACCTTTATCATCAACAAAACGAAGGGCAGTTGATACTTCAGTCTGACCGTCTGCTAATACTGACTCTGTCTTATCTACACTGTAAAAAGGACGGCCTTTTTTATTTGCATCCGGACCTTGTCCAATCAGACCGCTTTGTGCGATATAAGTGAAACCATTACCGCTGTCTAACAGGCGGAAAGGCGTTTCAGAATCGAATTCAATATCATGTTCTAATAAATCAGCAGAGATAACATCACCGCCGACTAATGAGATTGCTAAGCGTAACTGGTCATTTTCTAAAACAACTGACTTGCCGGCAGGCTGTTCAGCAGGAACTTCGCTGGCCGCAGCTGTTTGTGAAGAGGCAGGAACATCAGCACTAAAGTTAGTACTTGACGGGACCGATGAATTAACTTGTTCAGTCGCTACTGCAGCTTGTGCCTGTGGATCCTGTTGAGGATTTTTTTCCACTACCCATGCTTGATAAAGCAAAAAGCTGACAAACAGCAGTGCGAGTAAAAGTAAATTGCGTTGTGATTCCATAACGTTTTTTAATCTCTTTTATTAGGTTTATTTTTATTAGCGCAACAAGCAGGTACAGGATCGTAACCGCCTTCACTTAAAGGCTGACATTTTATAAGACGGGCGCCCGCTAGCCAACATCCTTTTATAATACCATGCATTTTTATCGCTTCGATCGCATAATGAGAGCAAGTTGGCGTAAAACGACAACGAGGACCTATCATTGGGCTAATGAATATCTGATAAACCCGAATTATTTTAATAACTACCCATTGCAGCGCTGCACTAATTTTCGCCATAATTTATCTAATATCTTATTAATTTCTTGATTTGATAAATCAGCAATACCCGCCTTAGCAATGACAACAATATCAATTGCTGGAAGTTGGTGTTGTTGATGACGGAATTGCTCTCTTACGATACGACGAATACGATTACGCCCGACAGCATGTTTAATATGCTTTTTAGGAATAGCCATTCCTATACGCGGGTGATCTAGGGTATTTTTACGAGCGAGAAGAGTCAGGTGTGGAGAAACTGCTGGAACAGCATTTTTAAAAACGGGTTGAAAATCTTCGGGAGTTAACAGACGTAACTCCCGAGAAAACGAATAATTCACCACGTCTGGTAAATTATGCGCTTAAGCTTGCGCGGCCTTTAGCACGACGACGAGCTAGTACTGCACGACCATTTTTGGTCGCCATACGAGTTCGGAAACCGTGTGAACGCTTACGCTTGATGTTGCTAGGTTGAAAAGTACGTTTCATGCTCTTTTCCACTTATTGTTAAGTACTGTACAGTAGCTAATATTTTTAGCTTATTATTGGTAAATCACTCAGAGAGTAAATCACAAATAATAAAGAAAAAGGTTTAGCCGATTAAAAAGAGAGCGAATTCTATGTATTGATCGACCAAAAGTCAATCAGAGATGCTTCTTTCAAGCACATTAAATAATTACCTCAAAAAGAATTAACTTAATAAGGATAATTTAAACTGTGAGCCAGACTCGAAAGTTTGGGTGGGGGGATTATATAGAAGCGTAATTAATAAGCAAGGATCTTGCTGTGATCTTTACATGTTTCGTTTTAATAAAGAACAGCCGGCAGACGATCTTTATACGTACAATAGATCCCGGGCACCTGTTAAGCCCTACTTATTTAGTATAGATCTAATCAGACCCGCACCTAATTCAAGTAAACACAAGGATCTTTTTTATATATTTATTCACAGATCTTCTAGCGAAAAACAGATCTTATCGGTAGAATTATCCGCCCGAAATTAATAACTGGAGTTAGTGATGTCCCTCGCAATTTGGCAAGAGTGCTTAGCACAATTAAAAGATGAACTGTCAACGGGAGACTTCAGTACTTGGTTACGTCCTTTACAGGCGGAATTCAACAATTCCACGCTTTCTCTTTACTCGCCGAATAAATATACCAGCGAGTGGGTACGTAACAAATATATGGATATTATTGAAAGTAAAATCCAGCAGATTGGTGCTCTGGAAAATGTGCAGCAGCCGATCCAGATCCGTTTATTAGTAGGCACCGCTAACTCAACAGAAACAAAACCAGTAAAAGCAGCGGCTCCTGCCGCCGCCTCTTCTCAGCCATGGGAAGGTGAAAGCAAAGCAAACAGTGTTGCCCATAAAAGTAACTTAATTAAAAAATATACCTTTGAAAATTTTGTTGAAGGTAAATCAAACAACTTTGCCATTGCAACAACTCAGCAGATCGCTGAAAATCCGGGCGATGTTTACAACCCGTTATTTTTATATGCGCACCCTGGGTTAGGTAAAACACATTTATTACATGCGGTAGGTAATGCAATTGTTGCAGAAAATCCGGACAGCAAAGTGGTCTACATTCGTTCTGAACGTTTTGTGCAGGATATGATTAATGCTATCCGTAATAATACAATCGAACAATTCAAAGAATATTATGCATCACTTGATGCATTGCTGATTGATGATATTCATTTCTTTGCCGGCAAAGATCGTTCTCAAGAAGTGCTTTTCCAGACATTTAATTCAATGTTAGATGCGCATCAGCAGGTTATATTAACCAGTGACCGTTTCCCGAAAGAGATTGAAGGTATTGATGAACGTCTGCGTACACGTTTCGGCTGGGGATTATCAATTCCGATTGATCCGCCGGAACTAGAAACACGTGTTGCGATTCTAATTACTAAAGCAGAAGAACGCGGCTTGAAACTGCCCGATGATGTTGCCTTCTTTATTGCAAAACGTCTAACCATTACCGATGTACGTGTTTTAGAAGGAGCGATTGCTAATATCTCCGCTAAAGCACAGTTTACCGGACAGGATATCACTATCTCACTGGTACAGGATGCGCTGCGCGATATGCTGGCAGTTCATACTAAACAAACAACCATTGATAATATTCAAAAAGTGGTTGCTGAACATTACCGTATTAAGACTTCGGACATGTCATCAAAACGCCGCACCCGCACAGTCGCTCGTCCTCGCCAGATTGCCATGGCGTTAGCTAAAGAACTAACTCAGCACAGCCTGCCGGAAATCGGGGAAGCATTCGGCGGACGCGATCACACCACAGTGCTGCATGCCTGCCGTAAAGTAAGTGAATTACGTCGTGAAAATAACGATATCCAGGAAGATTATAAAATTCTAATTCGCACACTGTCGATGTAAGGTAAGTCTGATTATGCAGTTTTCAATATCCAGAGAAGCATTTCTTCGTCCGTTACAACTTGTAGTCGGTTCAGTTGCCGGCGGACGTCCGGCACTGCCTATTATGGGTAATATATTAATTGAAGTTAAAGATAACTTATTAAGCCTGACCGGAACAGATCTTGAAGTAGAACTGATTGCACAAGTGACACTTGAGCAGCCGTCACAGGATGGTGTTATTACCGTTCCGGCACGAAAGTTATTAGATATCTGCCGTGGTTTAGCCGATCCCTGTGAAATTACCTTTCAAGTAAAAGATGAGCGGGTAACAGTGCGTTCAGGTCGAAGCCGCTACTTACTTTCTTCATTACCAGCCGCTGATTTTCCGAATATTGAATCTTGGCAGAGCATTATTGAACTGACCGTTGCCCAGGTCGAATTCAAAAAACTGATCGAATTTACCCAGTTTGCCATGGCCAGTCAGGATGTTCGTTATTACCTGAACGGTATGTACTTTGAAGCATCAGAGCAGACACTGCGCAGCGTAGCAACAGACGGCCATCGTCTTGCTTCCTGTGCCATTGCTTTAAATCAGAGCATTGAACAGCAGTCAGTTATTGTACCGAGAAAGGGCGTAATAGAACTGGTTAAGCTGCTTGATAATGACCAGGCGGATGTCACCATTCAGATCGGGCAGAATAATCTGCGCGCTATTATTAATGGTTTTGTGTTTACGACAAAACTGGTAGATGGAAGGTTTCCAGACTACCGCCGCGTTATTCCGCGTAACGGCGATAAAGAGCTGATTTCCGGTCGTGAAACACTTAAACAAGCCTTTTCCCGGGCAGCCATTTTGTCTAATGAAAAATTTCGAGGCGTACGTTTAACCCTCTCAGAAAACCTGCTGCAGATCACCGCCAACAACCCGGAACGAGAAGAAGCTGAAGAGTATATTGATGTTAACTATCAATCTGCAGATCTGGAAATTGGTTTTAATGTCAGCTACGTACTAGATGTTCTTAATACACTTAAAAGTGACCAGGTGAAAATAACATTCAGCAGTTCAGATCACAGCGCATTAATAGAGTCCATTGATAGCGATGACTCACTTTATGTTTTAATGCCGATGCGTTTATAATAAAACTGAAGCTCTTAAAGCCCGCCTATGAAAGTTTACGGAGTTTCAGTTTATGTCTTTAGCTAAAATAGTTATTTACCAGTTTCGTAATATAGCCAATGCAGACCTCAACTTTAACCCCAAAACAAATCTGATAGTCGGCGCGAACGGCAGCGGTAAAACCTCGCTTCTGGAAGCAATTCATTTTCTCGGGTTAGGGCGCTCATTCCGCACTCACCTGACCAGTCGTGTGATTGCCTACGACCACAAAGAATTTACCCTATACAGCGAACTCAGCAATGAGAATGTGTCGATTCCAGTCGGACTGCAGAAATCGAAAACCGGTGAAACATTACTCAAAATAAACGGCGCACATGCTAAAAATCTAGCTGCATTAACACAATACCTGCCCCTGCAGCTGATCACTCCGGAAAGTTACGCATTACTCTCAGGAAGCCCCAAAAACCGCCGGGCTTTTCTTGATTGGGGGGTCTTTTATCATGAACCTCTGTTTTACAACAACTGGGCTCGCATAAAGCGGCTGTTAAAGCAACGTAATGCTGCTTTAAAGCAATGTAAAACTTACAATGAGCTCCAAGTATGGGATAATGAACTTTGTCATTTAAGTGATGAAATCAGCAGGCAGCGTCAGGCATATTTTGATTTACTAATACCATTAATAAATCAGACCATTACTGACTTTTTACCTGAATTTTCAATTACCAGTCAGTTCTTCTGCGGCTGGGATAAAAACAATAAATCACTACAGGATTATTTAACAGCTAACTTTAACCGCGATAAGCAGCTTGGTTATACAACAGCCGGCCCTCAAAAAGCAGATATACGCTTTAAAATCAATGGACTGCCGGTTGATGACGTATTGTCAAGAGGGCAGTTAAAGCTGCTTGTTTATGCATTACGGTTAGCACAAGGATTATTTTTAAACTCTTTTAACAATAAACAGTGTGTTTTTTTAATTGATGACTTCAGTTCTGAATTAGATAAGAACAGACAACAGATATTAGCAAAACATATTTCCAACTCCGATGCTCAAGTGTTTATCAGTGTCATTGAAAAAAATGGCATAGAGACATTATTTGGGCAGGAACGCACTGTGTTTCACGTGGAACACGGCAAGATTACAGTAGAATAGGTGAAAGTTTTATGGCTGAGAATAGTTATGATTCGTCAAGTATTAAAGTACTAAAAGGGTTAGATGCTGTACGTAAGCGCCCTGGTATGTATATCGGTGATACCGATGATGGTACAGGTCTGCACCACATGGTGTTCGAGATCCTTGATAACTCAATTGATGAAGCATTGGCAGGTCACTGTAGTGACATTATAACAACCATTCATACCGATGGTTCTGTTTCAGTACGCGATGACGGCCGTGGTATCCCTGTTGACATCCATGAAGAAGAAGGTGTTTCGGCTGCTGAAGTTATTATGACCGTACTGCATGCCGGCGGTAAATTCGATGATAACTCTTATAAAGTATCCGGCGGACTTCACGGGGTAGGTGTTTCTGTTGTTAACGCGCTTTCTCATAAACTGCGCTTAACCATCAAACGTCACGGTAAAATTCATCAGCAGACTTATATTCACGGTGAGCCGGAAGCACCTTTAGCTGTGATTGGTGATTCAGAACACACTGGTACAGAAATCCGTTTCTGGCCAAGCAAAGAAACCTTTACAGATACACTATTTCATTACGATATTTTAGCTAAACGTTTACGTGAGCTTTCTTTCTTGAATTCAGGTGTATCAATCAAGCTTATCGACAAGAGAGAAGAAGATAAGTCTGACCACTTTTGTTATGAAGGCGGTATTCAGTCATTCGTTGAGTATTTAAACCAGAACAAAACGCCTGTACATCAGAAAGTATTCCATTTTTCTGTAGACAACGATGACGGTACCAGCGTTGAAGTAGCTATGCAGTGGAATGACGGTTTCCAGGAAAATATTTTCTGTTTCACTAACAATATTCCTCAGCGCGATGGTGGTTCACATCTGACCGGCTTCCGCGGCGGTTTAACACGAACTTTAAATGCTTACATGGAAGCTGAGTTAGCAAAAGTTAAAAATAACAAAAACAAAGCAACAACTGAAGGCGGTGATTCACGCGAAGGATTAACAGCAGTTATCTCCGTAAAAATACCTGATCCTAAGTTCTCATCACAGACTAAAGACCGTTTAGTTTCATCTGAAGTTCGACCAATTGTTGAAAGTGCAATGGGTGAAAACCTGCAGGACTTCTTGTTAGAGAATCCATCTGAAGCAAAAATCATTACATCTAAAATTATTGATGCGGCCCGCGCACGTGAAGCAGCCCGTAAAGCACGTGATATGACGCGTCGTAAAGGTGCATTAGATTTAGCTGGTTTACCGGGTAAATTAGCCGACTGTCAGGAAAAAGATCCGGCACTTTCTGAACTATATATTGTGGAAGGGGACTCTGCTGGCGGTAGTGCTAAGCAGGGTCGTTCACGTAAAAATCAAGCTATCTTACCGCTTAAAGGTAAAATCCTAAATGTTGAAAAAGCACGTTTTGATAAAATGCTGTCTTCACAGGAAGTGGCTACCTTAATTACTGCTTTAGGCTGCGGTATCGGCCGTGATGAATATAATCCGGAAAAAACACGTTACCACCGTATCATCATCATGACCGATGCCGATGTCGATGGTTCGCATATCCGTACTCTATTATTAACCTTCTTCTTCCGTCAAATGCCGGAGCTGATCGAAAATGGTTTTGTATACATTGCACAGCCTCCTTTATATAAAGTTAAAAAAGGTAAGCAGGAAAACTACATTAAAGATGAAGCGGAACTGCAGACCTATTTAACTACATTAGCGATGGAGAATTCATCTCTACATGTAAATGCAGATGCGCCTGGAATTTCCGGCCTTGCACTTGAAGGTTTGATTCAGCGTTACCGCGGCGTTCAGGAAACTATTGAGCGTTTAGCGCGTCGCTATCCTTCGGTTATTTTAGATAAACTGATCTATCAGCCGGAGTTAACTTTAGAAGACCTAGCAAAAGAGACCGTTGCTTCAGCATGGGTTAAAGAAGTAGTGGCCTCATTAAATCTTGAAGATTTAGAGGGGACAATTTACGACTCTGAAGTTGTTCAGTCAGAAGATGAATTAAGTAATAATATTATCTTTACTGTACGTAAACATGGCGTTGATGCGAACTTTACTTTCGATGAAGAATTTTTCGGTTCAGAAGGTTACAAATCATTAGTATCTGTCGGTACTGAGATTCAAAGCCTGTTAGAGGACGGCGCCTACATTAAGCGCGGCGAACGTAGAAAAGATGTAAGCAGCTTTGTTGATGCGGTTAACTGGCTGATGCATGAATCCAAACGCGGTCTTTACCTGCAGCGTTACAAAGGACTGGGTGAGATGAATCCAGGTCAATTATGGGAAACAACAATGGACCCGAATGCCCGCCATATGCTTCAGGTTACTATTGAAGATGCAGTTGGTGCGGATCAGCTGTTTACTACCTTAATGGGTGACCATGTAGAACCGCGTCGTGATTTCATTGAAAAGAATGCACTGCGTGTTGGTAATATCGATCTTTAATCCGATTTAAAAACAGCGAAGATAAAAGCCAGCTTATTAAGCTGGCTTTTTTATATCTCTTTTAAGGTAAAAAAACACGAAATAAAGCACATTTCTCTGCTTATTATTTATACAACAATCGCAAATATATGTATAATTACTGCGCAAAACAGCACTCCAACAGCACGCTTTAAAATTCATTTAAAACAACATATAAGGTTAATAATACAATGGCACATTCTCTCTATGAACTAGCAATAAGAAGTCACGCTTTAAAGCTGCTTCTAGGGCAGCTGCTGCTCGTTGTGCTCATGGTGTTGATGACAGAGTTTACATCAGATCACCGCTCGGCACGATCGGCACTGTTAGGCGGGCTTATTTTTCTAGTTCCGCAGTTTATATTCACTAAATTATCTTTTCTATTTATGGGAGCAGGAAAGCAGCTGTTAACTAATTCTCTCATGATGTTTGGATATTTTTGTAAGTTTACTTTAATGATCCTGCTATTTTTAGTTGTTCTTAATCACCCGCAAGTTGATCATTTCAACCTATTTATTACCTTTACCATTGTTATGTTTTCACAAGTTTTCAGTTTATTACGACCACTTCCACCAAAGGCTGTTAACTGCTAACTTTTTGTAGTGTCTGTAACGACTGAAGGACCAGTCATTACACTTCTTTCATAATCCCCCCAAGTGCTCCCCCTGTTAATTGATATGTATAGTTAAAATCACAGATAAATTTTCATACCTGCTGTATCTCATGTAATGTGACACTCAGATATTTATATTTCCAGGAAAGTTAAATGACGGTTTTACAGAACACCATTGCAGATCGGATCGAAGCACTAATTGACCAGCTGTCTTATGGTATTTACGAGCGTAGAGACGCAATTAGATTATGTTTATTAGCAGCACTTAGTGGTGAAAGCGTTTTTTTATTAGGCCCTCCTGGAATTGCCAAAAGCTTAATCGCCAAGCGTATGATTAAAATATTTGAAGACGAAAGTTATTTTGAATATCTAATGACACGATTCTCCACACCAGAAGAAATATTCGGTCCTTTATCGATCAAAGCCTTAAAAGATGAAGGAAAATATATTCGCTTAACCGAAGGTTATCTGCCTAAAGCAAAAGTAGTCTTTCTAGATGAAATATGGAAAGCCGGGCCGGCAATTCTAAATACTCTTCTCACGGTTATTAACGAAAGAACTTTCCATAACGGCGTAGAGCACGAAAATGTGCCTATGCGGGTGATTGTTTCTGCCTCGAATGAGCTTCCTGGAGCTGACGCAGGTTTAGAAGCCTTATATGACCGCATGCTGCTTCGTTTATATCTGCACCCCATTCAGGACAAAAAAAACTTTAAAGCCATGCTGGTGCAGAAACCGCTCAGCAGAAGTGCGGGTAATGTAAAAAAAGTCAGCAATGATGAATTTGATTTATGGCAGAAAGAGATTGCGGAAGTAAATTTAAGCGAGCACTGTTTTGAGCTTATCTATGAACTAAAGCTATTTTTAGAACAAAAAAACAGCAGCGGCAGTCAAATTAAAGAGCCGGTTTATGTATCAGACCGACGCTGGAAAAAGTCTATGAAACTACTGCAGGCCTGTGCCTATTTTAACGGCCGCAGTGAAGTTTTAGAAACAGACCTCTTTATATTAAAAGACTGTATCTGGCATGACCTTGCCTCAAGAGACGCCATTCTTGAAGTTATTCATGATTTTGCAAAACGACGTTTTTGTGACCAGGACGAAGTACAAAGCACGATAGTGCAGCTGAACGAAAAAATCTCATTACTGGATAATGAATTTGCTAATCGCTTTGCAACCCGATTAGCTTCCGATATGAGACTCACCAAAATACGTTATAAATTAAATGATCAGCAGGTTACAACTCAAGTTCATAACGGCCTGCCTAATATGTGTAAAATTGCTTTAATTGGTGAATACGACATTTTAGAAGAGGGCTCACAGGAAAAAGCGCAATGGTTATACCTAGGCTTAGATGATTTCCAAAAGCAGATAAAAAGCGGTTCATGTGTGGTAAAAGGTTATGTTAATGATCGCATTAACGGCACCTGGTTAAATTTTACAGTTGATGAAAACCGCCATCTGCATGTGCAGAACTTTTCTAATCAGGCAATTCCGGTTGCTGTTTTAAGCAGCGAAGCTTTACTCGATATTAATGAAAACTGGTTATTACCCTTACAGGCCCTTGATCAAGAGATACAAAATATAGAAAGTAACATTTTAAAAAACCAGCTGGAATTCAGCACAATGAACAAGAACATTTTTGTTGGCAACGATTTCATTGAAGATGTAGCTAAAAGTTTAGGGGCGTTAACTTTAGAGCTAAATAATATTAAAGAGCGCAAAGAGGCATTAAAAACACGTCTATCTGCCACCGCCAAACTTTTCGGACAAGGCAGCTAAGTGTCTTCTATATTCTCTTCACTAATAGATGAGACTCTGCTGGAAATTACTACTCAAAGTCGTAATGCAGATGATGCACAGATAAGTTTCATAGAGAACTGGAAAAACGATTTAATTTCATTATTAGCAGAAGCGCCAATGCCTGCTTCTTTAAATAATGAAATAACCCTGTGTGAGATGTCACGCCTTTTATCTCCCATAAAATTACGCAGTAAAGTCCCTTCAATTCTACAAAAAATACAAGCAGATTCTAATTTCTACCAGTCGGGAATTTCTCTGCTCCAGCAGAATCAGACCATGCCTGACACGGTGTTTTTTGCTGTTTTTATTGATCAATGGCAGCAGTCTATCGAACAGGCTGTTCACCAGCACCAGACAGAATTAATAGAAGAAAAAAGAAAAGAGTTATTAAAAGAACTACAATTGAGAAATGAGAATTTAGAGGACTTAACTGCTGTTGTAGACAAGGAGTTGTTAAGCAATGGAGAGCGCCTCTGGGATCTGTCTAAAGGCAGACTTACCCATATTGATATCAGTTTACTGCAGCGCTTTACCAGGCACCTGACTAATACTCCCGAGTTAAAAGAAATTGCAGCGCAGTTAGGAAGAATGGCCATTGCGCATGTCGATAATAAAGAAACACCAAACAGCTACGAGACGTGGGTTTTAGATAACAGTTATCAGGATGATATTCCAGATGATATGCAGGGCGTCAGTTACAGTAATGAGATATCACGAATGCTCCAGACCGAAGCGGTTAATTTAACTTTTCCTGAGCTGGAAATTATTTTTTACAAGCGTTATATCGAACGACATCTATTGTCTTATCAGTATCAAGGTGCCGTTGATCAGTATAAAAAAATAACTCAGTTCAGAGATATTACAGATGATAATGAAGAAAACGGCGGCCCGTTTATTATCTGCGTAGACAGCTCAACATCGATGAAAGGCTTTCCTGAGCTAACGGCAAAATCAATCTGTTACGCATTATTTCAGATAGCCTTTGAACAGAAGCGCCAGTGTTTTCTTATGATGTTTTCTAATGAAGTTATTACTTTTCCAATAACCAAAACAACCAGTCTGGCAACTATACTGACCTTTTTATCTTCAAGTTTTCGTGGAGGAACGGATTTAAAACCGGTCATCGCGAAATCAATTGAGTTAATGAAAGGGCAGCTGTATAAGAATGCCGACACCCTGATAATTTCAGATTTTATCGCTCAGAAACTACCTAGCGATCTGGCTAATGAGATACGGGCTTTAAAAATCAACAAAAATAGATTTCATGCCGTTTGTTTATCATCGGACGGTAACCCGGAACTGATGGAAGTATTTGATCATATCTGGAAGTACTCATCAATTTTAAGCAAACGCTTTACTCAGATTCGTTGATAGAGTTACTGGAATGCAATCAACAAAAAGCTGTTCCACGTTTAAAATTATTTGTTTCACGTGGAACAGATTCTGTTTTATTTTCACTGTTTAGTTTTCGTATAACTCATTAATCATATCAGCTAAAATCGTAATACCGCGCTCAACTACATCATCTTCCTGGGCATAGTTCAAACGAATACACTCCTGAGTATGTTTCCATTCTTGATCTAACCCCGGAAAAAAGTAATGTCCAGAGACGATCAGCAGACCTTTAGCTTTAAGGTTTTTATATAATTCATTTGAAGAAATAGGTAGGTCTTTAAACCATAACCATAAAAACAAAGCGCCTTCTGCTTTATGAATTTTGAAGTTTGGTGTGGTGATTTTTGACTGTAGAAGTGTTACCGCCTTTTCTGCTTTATTTTGATAATAGGGCTTAATCACCTCATCACTAAGCTTAATAATCTCTTTTGTTTTAACTAATGGAAGCGCAATTTCCGGGCCTATACCTCCCGGTGACAATGCCATGATTCCGGATAAATTAGACATCGCTTTAACAATAGCCGGGTTGGCAATAACAATGCCGCAGCGTGCACCCGGTAAACCAAATTTTGATAAGCTTAAGCATAAAATGGTATTCGCATTCCAGAAGGGTGTTGCTTCAGCAAAGATAATATTTGGGAAGGGTGTCCCGTAAGCATTATCAATAATTAAAGGAATATTGTTGTCCTGCGCCAGCTGATCCAGATGAGTAATCTCATCATCGGTTAAGACATTACCCGTCGGATTAGTCGGACGAGAAACACAGATAGCCCCGATATCTTTGCTTATTTCTAATGCATCAAAGTCAACATGATACTTAAATAAGCCGTTTTCTAATTCAGTTATTTTTGGACGAACAGCAACAAATGCATCTTCAGAAACACTGGCATCAGCATAACCGATATACTCAGGAGCTAATGGAAATAGGATTTTTTTCTTTTTACCGGCACTAAAATTTCCGCCTAATAGATTAAACAGATAAAAGAAAGCATTCTGACTGCCGTTAGTAAGCATGATATTTTCCGAGCTTAAATCCCAGCCATAGAGATCATTAAACAATTCAGCAAGTGCATTGATAAAACTGTTTTTACCCTGTGGTCCGTCATAGTTTGCCAGTGTATTAATCAACTTTCCCTGGGTTAACAATTCCTGCATCAACTCCGCCAGTCGAGTTTGGATCTCCGGTATTGATGCCGGATTACCGCCACCCAGCATTAAAATATCATCCCCGCCTTGAACTCCCTCATTGAGGTCATCCATTAGTTCAGTAATTCCTGAATGCTGGGTAAATTTATTTCCGAAGATTGAGTAAGGCATTTATTTTCCTATATTGTTGTACTTTAGAAATGTGTTTCACATGAAACAGGTAAAAAATTATAGTTTGTTTATAAACAAGCTTTACCATAGCAGGCAAAGCGAAAAAAATATAATGTTTCAGCAGATACAAAAAAGCTCAGTAAAAACTGAGCTTTTAAAAACAATTCAGACTTAAACAGAAAGCCGATAAATTTTCACATTATAAAACCGATACATCAGCAACCTGCAGGAACAGATTACGTAAACGGTTTAATATTGCTAAACGATTCTGTTTTACTGCTTCATTTTCAGCCATAACCATTACGTTATCGAAGAAAACGTCCACAGGAGCTTGTAGAGAAGCAAGTTCGAACAAGGCTGCCTCGTAGTCTCCGACTGCAAATAAAGGGCTTAGCTTGCTTTCTAGAGAGCCTAAAATTTCAGCTAATGCCTTTTCTGCATCTTCTTCAAGCAGAGAAGCATCCACATCTGTATTAATATCACCTTTAACTTTCGCTAATATATTACTAATACGCTTGTTGGCTGCTGCAATCGGTGCAGCTTCAGGCAGTTCCTGGAACTTAGCAACAGCTTGAATACGTTTTTCAAAATCAACGGGTTTAGTCGGACGACGATCCAGCACAGACTGAATCAGTTCAACTGAAAAACCATTGGCCTGATAAGTTGCACGGAAACGGGCAAATAAGAAATCAACAACATCATTAACAACATTAGTATTAGTTAATTTACCACCGTACTGTGCTTTAGCAATTTCAGCTAATTCAACAATATCTAAGTCTAGGTTTTTATCTGTAATGATACGCAGTAAACCAATCGCAGCGCGGCGAAGGGCAAACGGGTCTTTATCACCTTTAGGTGCCTGGCCGATACCAAAGATACCTACTAATGTATCCAGTTTGTCAGCTAAAGAAACCGCACACGCCACTAATGACGTAGGCAGTTTATCACCAGCAAAACGCGGCAGATACTGCTCGTTTAATGCAACAGCTACTTCATGATCTTCACCGTCATGTTTCGCGTAATACATGCCCATTACGCCTTGAACATCTGGGAATTCCATTACCATTTCAGTCATTAAATCAGTTTTAGATAATAAACCTGCACGTTGAGCGTGTTTAGTATCGGCTTTGATCTGCAGTGCAATATCTTCAGCAACGTTTGAAATACGCTCAGATTTCTCTTTAAGCGTACCAAGCTGCTTCTGGAATAATACGCTTGATAAAGACTCTAAACGGCTTGCCAGCGTTTTCTTTTTATCTGTTTCAAAAAAGAACTCAGCATCGGCTAAACGAGGACGAATAACTTTTTCATTACCGCTGATCACCTGAGCAGGATCACGACTGACAATATTAGAAACAAAGATAAAACGAGGCAGTAGGTTTCCAGATTTATCTAATACCGGGAAATACTTCTGATTGTCTTTCATGGTATACATTAGAGCTTCAGAAGGTACCTCAAGGAATTTATCTTCAAAAGAACCAATCAGTGTAACAGGCCACTCAACCAGTGAAGTTACTTCTTCAAGTAACTCTTCATCAATAGCGGCAACACCGTTCTCATGGGCGGCAAGCGCTTCAACCTGATCACGAATAATTGCTTTACGACGTTCATAATCAGCAATAACTTTACCGCTATCGTCTAATAATGTTTCGTACTGATCTGCATGATTTAGCACCATTTCCGCTTCGCCTAAGAAACGATGGCCGCGGATAACACGATCTGATTCAACACCTAATAATTCACCTTGAATCAGCTGTGCACCAAATAACATAGTGACAGTATGAACAGGACGAATAAACTGTGTCGTTGCAGAACCCCAGCGCATTGGTTTAGGAATCGGCAGTTTCGCCAGAGCACCAGCGGCAATAGCAGGAACCAGCTGTGCAACAGACTGACCTTTAACTTCCGACTTAAATAATAACCACTCGCCTTTATCAGTAACCAGACGCTCAGCCTGTTCAACAGTAATACCGTTTGAACGTGCCCAGCCTTGGGCAGCTTTAGTTGCCTGACCTTCAGAGTCAAATGCAACGTTGACAGCAGGACCGCGTTTTTCAACAACTTTGTCAGCCTGTGTCGCCGACAGGTTAGAAATGATCAAAGCTAAACGACGTGGAGACGCTAACCAGCGTACATTATCAAATGATAATTCCGCTTTATTTAATTCTGCTTCAACGTTACTTGCAAAAGACTCAGCAAGTTTACGTAATGATTTCGGTGGTAACTCTTCAGTTCCCAGCTCAATCAGTAAATTTTCTTGTGACATGAAACTTGCCTCTATTTAACTAGGTTTTTGCAAAGTGGGAAACCAAGCGATTCGCGCTTAGCATAATATGCTTCCGCCACTGCTTTAGATAATGTACGAACGCGCAGAATATAACGCTGACGTTCAGTAACAGAGATAGCATGACGTGCATCTAACAGATTAAATACATGAGACGCTTTCATCACCTGCTCGTATGCAGGAAGTGCTAAACCAGCTTCAATCAGTTTCTGACTGTCTTGCTCACATTGATCAAACTGACCGAATAATGCATCAACATCAGCGTGTTCAAAGTTGTAAGTTGACTGCTCAACTTCATTCTGATGGAAAATATCACCGTAGGTAACACGTCCCATAGGTCCGTCTGTCCAGACAAGATCGTAAATACTGTCAACGCCCTGAACATACATTGCAAGACGCTCAAGGCCGTAAGTGATTTCGCCTGTTACCGGAGAACACTCTAAACCGCCAACCTGCTGAAAATAAGTAAACTGTGAAACTTCCATACCGTTTAACCAGATTTCCCAGCCTAATCCCCATGCACCAAGTGTTGGAGATTCCCAGTTATCTTCCACAAAACGGATATCGTGAATTGAAGTATCAACGCCGATCTCTTCAAGAGATTTTAGATAAAGCTCCTGAATATTTTTTGGAGACGGCTTAAGTACTACCTGAAATTGGTAATAATGCTGCAGACGGTTTGGGTTTTCACCATAACGACCATCAGTAGGACGGCGGCACGGCTGCACGTATGCACTGCTCATCGGCTCAGGACCAATTGAACGCAGGAATGTCTGCGGGTGAAATGTACCAGCGCCCACTTCCATATCTAGCGGCTGAACAATGGCACAACCTTGACGAGCCCAGAAATCTTGCAGTGCAAGAATTAGCCCTTGGAATGTTTTCGTATCGAATTTTTGCATGATTTCCGCTTCGAGTTGCTTATAAAAAATGGAGGGTATTATAACCATTCGAAGTCAATTATACCAATGGCAATCAATAACACAGGTCACTATTGAAGTTAAGAACAAGCTAGAAGTAGAAAAGATGATTGAATAAATTACAAACAGTTAAAGATTTAGCCCTAAAACCACCTGCATTTTAGTAAAACAAGCTGAGTGAAATAATTATAGCAAATCTCTCCAACCCCCTATAAACACTAAGTTATTGATTTGTTTTTACCATAACTCATACGCATAAACACGAATTAATCCATTCATAAAAAAATGACGAGATACAGATCCCAAAAGCGACTTCTGCGCCCCCCAAAACACCTCTGCGCCCCCCTGCCGGGAGGGTGTTTCAGCTTATAGCGGAGTACAAAATTCAATCACAAAACATTACCCGTCAGACTTGTTGATGAGCTGGGGAGGTTTTAAATAATATCGCCCAGGAAGGCGTAGAGTAAAAATTTTAAGGATGAAATAAAATGAATCAGTTAAAGCTAACCGCTGCAATTTTGTCACTATGTATGATCAGCGGCTGTGGAGAAAGTAATAACAACACATCAAGCTCCGCTAAAAAATTAAACGTTAAAGTAATAGACGGCTATTTATTAGATGCTTTGGTCTGGTTAGACGTTAATAATGACGGCAGACAAAATGAAAATGAGCCTCAAGCGTGGACCGATATCAATGGTAATGCATCATTAGATATCAGTAATATAGATGGGAATGTTAATGACTATTCGATAATTGCCAAGGCGATTAAAGGAAAAACCATTGATGCAGATGCGCCCGATATACCCATCTCGCAAAATTATCAGATGAAAACATCTGCTGATAATTATTCTGAAGACAATACTCAAATAGTCACACCGATAACCACTCTGTTAAATCTAAAAATGTCGGACGGACAGTCAAGAGAAGAAGCCTCCGCTGAAATCCGCGTTCTGCTTAAGCAGCCGGATTTAGACTTTGAAGAAGATTATATTGCAGCTGACTCAACTTTATTAGCACAGTCTGCAAAAGCATTAGCACAGATTCTGCCGGAAGAGTTCGATGCGGCCTCGGTATCGGAACAATCCCAAAAACTGTTTGACGGAGCACAGCAGCTGGGTGACGAAATAGAACAACAGCGGGCTGATAACAGCGAAAAAGAGCCAAGCCTTGCAGGTAAGGTTTTATATGTAGATGATAATGACAATATAGTTTTAGATAGCGATAGTGATGGCGATGGTGTTGCCGACAGCATTGATAAATTTCCTGCAGATCCGCTGGAAAGTGCTGATTTTGATAATGACGGAACAGGTGATAATGCCGATCTGGATGATGATAATGACGGCACGGCAGATAAAGATGATCAGTTTCCATTAGATGCCTCTGAGTCTTTAGATACCGATAAAGACGGCACAGGTAATAATGCAGATAGCGATGACGATAATGACGGTGTGGCTGATACTGCCGACGCCTTCCCGCTAGATGCTGCCGAATCTATCGATACCGACAAAGACGGTACGGGCAACAATGCTGATACGGATGATGATAATGATGGTGTAGCTGATACAGCCGATGCCTTCCCGCTGGACGCAGCTAAAAGCACTGACAGCGACGGTCAGGAAAACAATAATGACTCCGATGGCGACGGCGTAGATAATGATAAAGATGCTTTTCCTTTAGATGCTTCTGAATCTGTTGATACTGATAATGACGGCACAGGTAATAATGCCGACACGGATGACGATAATGACGGTGTGGCTGATAGCGCCGATGCTTTCCCGTTAGATAAAACGGAATCTGTCGATACAGATAGCGACGGTACGGGTAATAATGCCGATATCGATGATGACGGCGACAGCATTTCAGATAAGTATGATGCCTTTCCGTTAGATAAAACGGAATCAACAGATACAGATGGCGACGGTACAGGTAACAACGCTGACACAGATGACGATAACGATAATGTCGCAGATAGTGCAGATGCTTTCCCGTTAGATAACACTGAATCAATAGATACCGATAAAGACGGCAC
>NZ_KB906993.1 GCF_000381745.1 Psychromonas ossibalaenae ATCC BAA-1528
GATTACCCGATAACAGTCGAAGCTTATCGCATTTGTTTAGTTATGTACTGCATACTCTGTATAAATGGCTGAACAGACGAAGTGGCCGGCAAAGTTATAACTGGAGTAATTTCAAGAAGATGTTAACGTATTTTCAAATTGAGGTACTGAAAGTCAACAAGCGAAATATTCTTGTCGACTGGTACTAGGGTCGTGTTTTACACGAGCGAATATATAACTGAAGAGCCGGATGCGGTAGTTCCGCACGTCCGGATCTGTGTGGGGTCGGTCTGGTAACAGATCACTCTACCACGATTTTCTAGAACTAGGAGAGATTGTGGATACAAAGTTTGTAGAACAAGCAATTGAAAATGTACGATTGAAATCCCAAGGAGAGGTTGCGTCTACGAGTTATGCGGTCACGATTAACTTTCACCCAGATCGTTATACATCTAATAATAAGCCTCTACTTCTTGCTATCGCTAACGATGGTTTTTTGAAATCTCAGTTTGAGACAGGTACCAGTAATGGTGGTTTAACGGCTCATATTGGTGGTGAACGATGGTCATGGGAGCAAAAGGTTTTTGACGGAGCTTATGACAATGCACCAAATAAATTCAGACCTAAATATGGTGCTGTGAATTTTCGTTTCTATGAAATGGGCGCTTCGCCTCGCTTTGGTTCCGCTTATTTTCAGCTAAAACCACATGCTGCTGAACGCACGACTTTCTGTTATCCTGATAGTTATTTTGAACCAGAAGATTTCGCTGTATCTGATCGTTTGAATGCACTTATTAAAAAGGCATCTTCGTCAAGTCACGACTTACTTGACGATTATATCGAGGCTCATATACACGGAGTTATATCCTTAAAAGAAGATATCGAATGCTTGGTTTTAGATCCTATTTACCGTTCTAGTATTGTCGAAGCGTATGCGCTTAAATTAAATGTGCCGATTAAATGGCATAATGGCTATGAATTGAGTATCGAGCAAATGAGGCTTCATCCTGAGTATCGAGGATTTAGCTGAAGGCGGTAAAATTAATGCTAAATTATTGGGTTTAGCTGTAACTGAACGAGGATATGATGAACAAGATATTAAAAAAGTTTGGCATTATTTAGCTAGGTTTGGATACTTGTCAGTGTAAGCATAACTAATAAGGTTAGGTCCTGTGAGCATAGCGAAGCACGACTGGCTTTGTTCTTCATCACAAATTATAGCCAACTGCATTAGCCGTTTATTGCGGCGTTGGTACCTATAATCGGATACTAAATTTAAGTATTAATTACCAATTAATTGAAGGAAATGTAAATGGCAGTCTTAATAATTATAAATTTAATCAGTATTATTTTGTGTTATTACGTAGCGAAACATCGTAAAGCTAAAATCCTATTTTGGGTGTTAGTTTCATTAATTGTGGGGCCTTTAGCTATTCCATTCGTTTTCTTTTCGAAGCCGGTAGTTGCAGTTGAATAACTAAAACCAGAAAATTTATACAATGTACACATAACAAGAATTTTCAAGCAGACAAATTACAGCTAGGTATGAAACGAAATGGCGAAATTCATTCATGCGTTCATAGCAATAGAAATTAATCCATTTTCACATAATGGATATTTTGAAAAGGCCTCGTTCATTGCTGTCGTTTCAGCAAAACCTCGTAAAGCCAAGCAATATTTTAATAAAGTAAGACGCATAAAAATCTATACCAGGCCTTAAACGGAACTGAAAAAGTGGGATACGAACCCGCTATTTTAGTCCACGTAATGTGGGCGTTACTATTGAGGTGATAAGTATGTCAGGAATTACAGAGCTAGATGAATTATTAAAGTCGATGGAACCAGAGTTATTAGAACCAGAATTTGTGTTTTGTACAGTTTCTGGCTCTTTAGTTGATTATGCCTCATTTAATCCAGTTGCAACCTTTTTCGAAGCTGAAGGATTAACTTTAGTTTTAGAAAAATGTGAAGCTCAAAATGCAGGGCTTCAATTTGAAGGTTCATTTCGTCAAATTACTTTAACTGTTTATTCAAGCCTTGAAGCTGTTGGCTTAACTGCTTCAGTTTCAAGTAAGTTATCAGAAAAAGGCATCAGTGCTAACGTGATAGCAGCTTACTATCACGATCATATTTTTGTACAATCGTCTAAAGCTGAAATGGCACTTTCGGCATTGAAGGAGTTTAATGTGCAAAATTAAAAGTATTGCTTACAAGAGCTTTAAACGGGAAAACAGTTGAATGCACAAAGTCGAAGTTTCTGAATTGATTGAAAGTGATCGAAATTGCGTGTTCGACTTGCTCCAAGATGATCAAGCCATGAAATATTTGGGGCCAAGACGCGCACTAACAGATGATGAATTTGAACAGTGGTTTTTTCACGAACTTGAAACACCTTCAAGGTTTGCATTCCGTCATATAGCAACGAAAGAGTTTGTTGGATTTTGCGGATTAAAGGAAATTGATGGTGAGTTAGATTTTGGATACCTCATTCGTAGCAAATACTGGGGGAAGGGCTTAGCTAAAGTCATTTGTAACATGGCAATTGAAAAGCTGTCTCCTACAACAGACTTTAGTCAAGTTAAAGCATTTATAGCCTCAGATAACATAGTCAGTATTAAAGTAGCTCAAAGTTTAGGCTGGCAACTAAAATGCAAAACCTACAACGAGTTTGAAGCGGGATATTTGTATCAAATACGTGTATGCAGAAGTGTAAACGGACGGAAAACAGTGCTTAATGTGGTGTGAGTTTCCTAACAGTATGGAGGTATCAGTGAAAATTGATTTTATATCATCACCTTCCGAAAAAGAGATATCAGCCATTTATAATGGTTTAGTGGAATTTAATGGGCCTAACTTCCCTGATCTTGATGAAAAAAATTTTGGCTTATTTGTTCGCGACAAAACTGGAGAAACGGTAGGCGGACTTACAGGGCAAATGTTATTCACTTCATTACATGTCAAGTACCTTTGGCTTTCAGAGAGTATTCGCGGAAATGGTATCGGAAGTGAACTGATAAAACGAATAGAACAAGAGGCTGTAATTTGCGGCATTTCAAATGTTTATCTTGATACTTTTACTTTTCAAGCACCCAAATTTTATGAACAGTTAGGATATATTGAGGTCGGGAGATACACGGACTTCCCATTAAGCGGCGTGGATAAAGTGTTTTATCAAAAACACATCGGAGGCAATTAGCAAATCAGCCAGGTGTATAAGGCCTTTGCCGTTACTCAAGGAGCAGATGTTGACCTTGATATGATCGATAGACATCCCGCGAATGTGGAAAACCAAATGGGACGAAATGGTTTCTCTAAGTATCGTGTGCTACATAGTGCGGGCAGAATTAAGCCGGTTTTAGCACAGGCCTTTCCGTTACCTTCAATCGCTCAAGCGTAAACGAATCGGGTTTAGAAGTATTAGAGTTTATAGATCATATGTTTGCTAATAAATGGGCGAGCTATGACTTTGGAGCCACTGACCCGTTGACGACGGGGAAGCTAATCGGTGCGATACAAGGGCCTTGGAACATTTCTCGTTATGAGCTACAGTATCCTGAGATATTGAAAAAAATCAAGCTGGGTCCGATTCCGACTAAGAGCGCCACATCAGATCAGAAAGCCGCCACTTTTGCAGACAGTAAGGGGTTAGTTTTGTTTAAGTCGTCAGACTTGCAGGATGATGCATGGAAGTTTATTAACTGGGTTTATTCCAATCCTAAGTTCGATTTAGAGTGGTTAAAAGCAACTAGTCAGCCGCCGGCTCGCGGTGATTTGATCAGCAACCCGATCTTTAGTGACTATTTTGAAAATAACCCGTTAGCAAAAGGGTTTGCTGAATATGTTGATGTCGCGATCCCTTCTGCGGTTACCTCGGAGACGGTTGCAGTACAGCGCAGCATGACGCAGATGTTGGAACAGATTATCTTTACTGACAAAGAAGTTAAAAGTTCAGTAGATAAATCAGTTCAAGAAGTTAACCATCTATTAGTTCAATAAAAGGGCTGAATATAAGAAATCAGCACAGGGAAGGCTGATTTTTTATTAACTAACCTAGAAATTACCCTAAATCGGGAAAAGGTGAAACTAATGAACGTGCGTCAGATAAGGCAATATGAAAACATCACAATTGTAGATGCCTAACATCGAGCTTTGTTATGAAAATTTTAGCCGCATCAACTGGAAATCTAACTAAATGATGGCATACAAGAGCGCCATGGGAATTTAATTCACTGTCAGTTCCTGACAAAATACTTATAAAACCCTGATAAGCAAGCGTTGGTATTTACTCTATTATCAGCAGTATATTTAGAGGTGTAAGTGATAAGGTTTCATTTTAAAAAAACGAAGGTGCTTTATATTTAGATATGAACAACAGCTCTTTTAAAATAGAAATGACCAGATTCTTGAGCTGGGTTTGAACGTGCAGGAGCATTATCTACACAAGACCCGCCGTTATAATTGAAGTTGCTATTTTAGACTTGCTCTACAGTCGACCAGATCCCCCGTTAGCATCTTGTCAGTTTCTTTCACCTGCGTTTTTTGCATCGACCGTATTCTTATTAACACCTGTTCAAAAAAGTTGTTGGAGATATACCTAACTGATTAATCGAGCTAAATATCTCATTTATGCAAAAAAAATGAGATATTAATGGACGAGATTATAATATTTGACCAACCTAAGAATAGGAGAATATTCTAAAGGAGGGAATCATGAAAGCACTGAAGGCATTATTTAAAGCAATGCTGGGAAGCTTGGTTGATCTTCTACCTATAGTCTGCGTAATCGCTTTCTTTCAATTGGTTGTGTTACAAGAGCCTCTTCCAAATATATTATCCATTCTTTTCGGTCTGCTTTTTGTCGTGCTGGGGCTGACATTCTTTATTTTCGGTTTAAACATGGGATTATTTCCCATTGGAGAAAGCATGGCACAAGCTTTCGCCCGCAAAGGCAGTATTTCCTGGTTAATATTGTTCGCATTTTGTTTAGGTTTTGGAACCACTATAGCTGAACCTGCATTGACCGCTGTGGCTTATGAAGCAGCAGAAGTTGCTGCTGAAGGCGGGGTGATCCCGCATACGCTTGAACAAATGGATGATTACGCCAATGGATTGAGAGTAACGGTAGCACTTTCTGTCGGTATTGCGATTGTATTAGGTGTGGTTCGTATTCTTAAAGGCTGGCCTATTCATGTAATGATTATTGGGGGGTATGTCGGCGTCGTGATACTTACCTGGTTTGCTCCTGAAACCATTATCGGTATTGCTTACGATTCCGGTGGAGTGACTACATCTACAATTACCGTTCCTCTGGTAACCGCTTTAGGCGTTGGGCTGGCATCATCAATTAAAGGCCGAAATCCTATGCTAGACGGATTTGGTTTAATTGCATTTGCCTCGCTGCTGCCGATGATGTTTGTGATGATTTATGGGATGGTTTTATCATGATAAGTCCATCGCAGTTCATCGATACGTTTCTCAGCACTGTGGTCGATGTTATTCCTATTGCAACCATCATTTTCGGATTTCAACTGGTAGTGTTAAGAAAACCAATCGCAAACCTGACAACTGTTGTATTGGGTTTTTTCTATGTAATCCTAGGGCTGTCTCTGTTTTTATTAGGATTAGAACTAGCACTTTTTCCATTGGGTGAAACCATGGCCGAACAGCTGACTGCACCCGAATTTCTTTACTCTTTTAAAGATGACATCACAGAGTCTCTGCACTGGATTGATTATTATTGGGTTTATCTGTTCGCATTCGCCATTGGATTTAGTACAACTATTGCCGAGCCTGCTTTAATTGCTGTGGCTATTAAAGCCAATCAGGTTTCTGCCGGTGCCATTAGTGTTACTGGTTTGCGGGTGGCTGTGGCATTAGGTGTCGCGATTGGAATTTCGTTAGGCAGTTACAGGATAGTTGTTGGTGATCCTATTCATTATTACATTATGGCAGGTTATGTTGTGGTTATTATTCAAACGTACTTTGCGCCAAAACAGATCATAGCGCTCGCGTATGATTCTGGTGGTGTTACAACATCTACGGTGACAGTTCCATTAGTGACGGCATTGGGGTTAGGCTTAGCCTCCACCGTTCCGGGACGAAATCCGGTTATTGACGGCTTTGGATTAATCGCATTTGCAAGCCTGTTCCCAATCATATCCGTAATGGCATACGCCCAAATTACGCAATGGCTAAACTCAAGATCAGGTTCTAAGGAGAATGATAATGCGCTTTAAACTAATCATTGCCTTTGTAGAAGATACAAAGACAGATGCCGTTTTAGATGCTGCGCGCTCAGCAGGAGCGACCGGCGCAACTGTAATTAATAATGCAAGAGGGGAAGGGTTAAATCAAAAAAAGACCTTTTTTGGTCTGACTTTGGATGTTCAAAAAGACGTTTTATTATTTGTGGTAGAAGAACACTTATCCCGGCACATATTAGAACGAATCGATAACGTTGGTGAGTTTGATCAGCAGTCCGGGCGAGGTATTGCCATTCAAATCGACATAGAAGATGCGGTCGGAGTTGCGCATCAGGTAGAAACATTAACGAAGATAGTAGAGGACGAGCTATGAAGGTGCATAAAATTATTAGAGTGAAAGATGTCATGGCCAACACCTATGTGATGGTAGATGGAGTGACTACTGTTGAAGAAGGTATTCGATTAGCACGGTTGAATACTGTTAAAGCATTAATTGTGAATAAGCGTCATGATGATGATGAATATGGTATTGTGTTGATGAATGATATTGCCAAGAAAGTTCTAGCACAGAACCGCTCTGTTGAGCGTACTAATATCTATGAAATAATGACTAAACCCGCTCTGTCTGTTTCACCAGATATGAAAGTGAAACATTGTGCTCGATTGTTTGAACGCTTTAGGGTTAGTCGTGCCCCAGTTATTGAAGACGGCAAAATTATTGGAATGGTGAGTTACAACAATATCGTGTTAAACGGTATGGCGCTGGATGCTTAAGACTGTAAAATGGGACTATAATTTTTAGGAGACTACCCATATGAAACTGTTTTTTGCCTCGGACCTGCATGGTTCATTACCCGCGACTGAACTCGTGCTGGAAAAGTACAAAGCGTCAGGTGCTGACTATCTGGTGATTTTAGGTGATCTATTAAATCATGGACCCCGAAACCCGATTCCGCAAGGATACCAGCCAGCGGCCGCTGCAGAGCTTCTAAATAATTATAGTGAGCAAATACTGGCTGTACGCGGTAATTGTGATAGCGAAGTTGATCAGATGCTGCTTAACTTCCCTATGCTTGAAACCTACTCATGGATTTTGCTGGAAAGCGGTACTCGTATTTTCTTGACCCATGGCCATATCTACAACAGTGAACATCGGCCGCCGCTAAAAGCGGGTGACGTGATTGCACATGGCCATACGCATATCCCCGTGGCGGAGCACAACGGAGATCAGTTTATCTTCAATCCAGGTTCGATTACTTTTCCTAAACAAGGTTATGCCGCCAGCTACGGCTTGTATGAAGAAGGCACGTTTACTGTGCTCTCATTTTCAGATGAAGTTTTGAAGCAAGTAAGTATCTAACAGCAATCCGGTTAATATAAGTAGTGAAGCTTCAGCCTCGCCTTTGTATTACGCGGTTAGTACAGCAGTCGAAAGTGAAAAATCCATCTCCTAAGAAGGTGGATTTTTATCTGAACTGTTTGAATTGCATCCAATGGATACCAATATGTTTTTGGCGTTTCTGATTTACGCTCGCTTTGATCCTGAAGCGGGTGCAAAACTTCTCCATTCCTTGTGCATAACATTAATATTTCGGCTCAAAATTTACAAGCTTGAAAATATAATGATTTCCGTAGCTCTGATATTTAAATCGACTCTGATGCCGTTTTCTGCTGAATAATAACTTTTAACTGAGGTCATACTGACCGCTGCACTAACTGACGAAATAAAAATTAATATTAGCGCAGCAAAGAAAATATGTCTGATTATTTACAGTCACGCGCAATAATGGGAATTAACGTTGTATTTTGCGCTGATGAGAATTCAATCAGCTCAACCATTTTGTCTTGAATCACAACAAGGCTTCTAGACTGCACAGCATCCTCTAATGGTTCATTGATAGACATACCATAACTACGAAATCCTTTTCGAGTAGGAATGGACATAGACATTGGAATACCTTGTGCTACTCCTCCTGCAATTAACTCGATTGCGCGCTCATTGGTTAAGACGACTTTAGGGTCACGTATTGGTTGAAAAATAATGCCGTTTTCGTCTGAACGTACCAAGATCCCAGAGCGATCCGGCCTCCAGCTTTCGTCTAGTTGTGCCATGAAACGCCATGCGCAATACCAGTCTTGACATACAGAAGGCCTGTTACAGTAGATCTTACAGCCGCCTTTTTCCATCAAATTTGCACAAACTTGATCGGCAGGCTTTTTAAAATGTTCATCATCAATTAGAAGCACAACACAGCAGGCTGTACATTCTCCACATTCTCGTCCGGGTACTAAATGTGACTCTTTGTTTTCACTCAATCCTTTCACCTACACACGTCAATTATTAAAATGATAGATATATATATTAGCTGCTTTCAGAAAACAAGCATTATCACTGAACACTAAATAATTCTTCGACCGCTATACAAAAACCATAGGTTCATCGAAGCAGTGCGTAACTGATGTAGCTAAGTAAAATTGACTATAAATAATTCTTCGACCGCTATACAAAAACCATAGGTTCATCGAAGCAGTGCGTAACTGATGTAGCTAAGTAAAATTGACTATAATTTTGTAGAATCTGGAGGGGCAGGTGTTATACCAATCCGCCTAAGTATCTGGTCATTTTTCCTACGCAAACTCTGATCACTTTATTAAGCGAAATGGTATTAATTTTGAGTTTGAATAAATTAGAGAAAAGCCAAAGGTTCAAGTAAGGAATCAGAGCGGGTTATATCTATTAAAATTTACAAAGTCAGGTGTATGGTTAGACTTGACCAGTATAACCCAGAGGTTTAAAATCTTAACTTATTGATTTAGTTTAAATAAACCAGTGGGTATGTTCAGTTTTTGTGACTGAAAAAAGTTTGGATACAGAGGGCGCTCTGTCGCGCAGCTGCTTCGTCCAGTAAATGAGTCAATACGATGCATCACTCTACGCATCGTTTGTATGCCAGTGTTTACGTTTAAGGAAATGCAATAGAGAGGTATCAATGATTGATCCAAAATTGAAAGGGAAAGTTGTTCTGATCACAGGCGCAAACAACTTCTATGGCATCGGAGCAGCAGTTGCTAAGGCTTTTGCCCGTCAGGGGGCAAAGGTTCTGTTAACGTATCTCCGGCTTTCCCCTGAAGAATTCGGTATTGCTCAACTAGACGCTGCGCAGGCTGCTGAAGCAGGTCTGCACTTTTATCATGCCAGACGCGCTGAGGGGGGGGCAGATATAGTGAATAGTATCAAAGACGAAGGAGGTTGGGTGGAAGCATTTGAAGCTGACTTAACTGATCCGGAGCAATTATTGCAACTGTTCGATTGGGGTGAAAGAAATGCCGGCCCCATCGATATTTTGATCAACAATGCTGCAGCATACCAGGAGCTGGATACTATCTTCACCGCTTCTTTATCGACCTATCGCAAGACGTTTGATGTTAATGTCGGTGGTACGTTGTCAATGATGGTTGAATTTGTACGGCGTTTCGAAGAACAAGGGCGCAAAGGAGGCTGCATTATTAATTTGAGTACGGATTCGGCCCAGGCTTTTTCAGGCCAAATCAACTACGGAGCAAGTAAGGCTGCTATTGAAGCATTTACGCGCAGTGTAGCCATTGAGACTGGGCCGTTGGGTATTAGAGTGAACGCAATTGCTCCTGGACCAACACAGTCGGGATATATTTCGGCAGAATCAGAGCAGGAACTTAGTGAGAGAATACCATTGCAGCGGATTGGGGAACCGGAAGATATTGCAGATGCAGCGGTATTTTTTGCCTCCGATCAGGCTCGGTGGATCACAGGAGAAGTTATCAAGGTATCAGGAGGGCACACGTTGTAGGTATATTTCATTGAGGTGACTGCAAAGCCATAGCCAAACATCTACAAATACGCGAAGCTCTTGCCAAAGGATAGCTGGCAATAAATCGTGGTTTTTTGATTACAGTGTGCATTTGTTTTACCTAAAATCGGGAGTAAAACACTGATACTGCTGAATTCAATAAGTGGTAGTTTTTAATTAGAGCGGTTATTTTTATCTGCGGTTTTCTGGTGTTCAGTTTCATGCGCCTGCTGATTATTCTTTTTTTCAGTATCGCTTTTAACATCTCGGGACATTTTCATTTTTGCAGTGTATTTCAGCACCATCAGATTACTGAATATAACGCCTAACACTACACTGATTATTAAAATGACTGTCCATCCGCTCATATAATGCCCCTTAGAATAAAAAAGCAGGAGATAACTCCTGCTTAGCTGCTGTTTAAATATAGCAATCCGCTTAATTTTACGTTTTTTTTGGAAGTGTGCCTTCAGCTTTACCGCTTGTATTGCGCGGCTAAAATCTCACATCCAGTTAAAAACAGACCAATTAATTTGGCTAATTGATATTAATCTATCAGGTTATATTCATTACGCAGAATTTCAATTATTTCGGCTTTCGGATTAGCAGAAAGTTCGATTTTTTTACCAATTATTCTCTCTGCGATACCCGTATAGGTTGCTGATATTTTCATTAACACTTCGGCCGGCAGGGCATTGTCTCGTGCTAAAGCAGAGCGTTCATCCATACGGTCTTTGTTAAGCAGAATATCGGGATCCGGGAAATGATTTAATAATAACTGGCGGAAATCTTCTTTCGAGTTTTCAACAATTTTACCTTCAGCATAAGCTGCACCATCCCAGATACGAGATGAATCCGGCGTGCCTACTTCATCCATATAGATAAGTTTTTCATTACCTGCTTTGTCGTTTACATAACCAAACTCAAACTTAGTATCAACAAAAATTTGATTAATATTAGCAAGTTCATCACTGATAACATCAAAACCTTCTTTTAGCAGTTTTTCATAAAAGCAGATGTCATCAGCAGTTGTAAAGTTAAATGCTTCGAAATTATCTTCGATGTTTTTGCGGGTGATATTAACATCATCAACAGCAGGAACACCTGGAATACCCTCAAGTATACCTTTAGTTGAAGGAGTAATTAATAATTCAGGCAGTTTTTGATCTTTACTTAAGCCTTCAGCAATATTGATACCGCAGAATTCACGTTCACCTTTTTCATATGAACGCCACATAGAGCCGGTAATGTATTGACGGCAGATAGCTTCAATCATAACAGGCTTAGCTTTCTGAACGATCCATACAAAGGGATGAGGGATATCGAGAATATGACTGTCAGCAAGACCTTGTTCTTTAAACAGTTTAAACCAATGGTTCGAAATCGCGTTAAGTGCGGCACCTTTACCAGGAACACCGTTCATACCGTCTTCACCATGCCAGATGCAGTCGAATGCTGAGATGCGGTCACTGATAACCATAATTGCCAGTGGTGCATCGGGAGCAACATCATAACCTTTCTCTATGATTAAACGTTTGCTGTCTTCTTCGGTCAGCCAGTAGACTGAACGCACTTTACCGCTGTGGACTGGTTTGTCAGAACGAATTGGAAGATCATTATTAACAGCTAATACTTTGTCGGCAAGACTCATAAAACAATATCCTATAAATAAAATCACATAAAACAGACAATATCTGTAATGAAATACTTGGGATGGCGATAATAGCAGAATATATAACGTATAGCTGGTGCAATTTACAGTTGATAATCCATAGAGTTATATAAAAGAATTAAATAACAATATGTTATACAATTATATTATAATTATTGTGTATCTTGTTAATACTAAGTAGTGACGAAAAATATGGCTTGTACTGCTTCAGTTTCTATATTCAACTTAACCAATGGACGGGTTTACTTTGCATCTACCTAATACAGTCAGAAAACTCAGCAGTGCCATGGTCCTGGTCCTGGCGGTGAGCAGCGCGGCAAATGCCGATCAACTACTTTTTCGTTTTTCCGGCGATTACCTGACTGATCAGACAACTACCTTACACGGCAATGTAGGTACGTCACTGCTTTACCGTTTTGACAGCGGTTTGTCATTCGGCGGCACTATCTACTCGGCGGCATTTGGAGATGCAGGCGGCTTATTCATCGGCGGCTATGAAGTCGGACAGCAGTTTGAATTTGCAGATGATCTGTTTATTGAAGGCTCTGTATTTTTCGGCGGCGGCGGCGGTGCGACGATTGTTCCCGGTGATGGAATGTTAATTCGACCACGTCTTATGTTCGGCAAAAAAGTAGGGCTTTATGAGTTGTCACTGGGTGCTTCCTATATGCACGTTACCGGTTCTGATATCGCATCGCCGGTTATTGAGTTTGCTGTCAGTCATCCTCTGGATCTTTTATTTAATCAGGGACATTCGTCAAGTTGTGCAGGCTGTATAAAAACTATGTCTTCCGATTATGTTTCGCTGCATGCAGTTAAAGCGGTTTATAAAAACTATATTCCGCTGACCGACAAGGCGCCTGGTAATAGGGACGGTTCAGTTATTCAGACCATGCAGCTTGCTGGTGCGCAGTTTGAATTTGATATGAAAGCAGTATGGGGAGAGGGCTGGTACAGCTATCTGGCAGCAGCTGGCTCTATGGGGGGAGACGGTGAAGGTTATGCAGAGTTTTTCGCCGGAGGTAAATATTTAACCGCTGAAAACCTTTTGCCCAGCAAGAATGTCCGGCTGTTTGCTGAAGCCGGTTTAGGTTTTGCCGGTGGCGGTGATGTTGATACCGGCGGCGGCTCAATGGCTGCCGCACACACCGGAATTCAATGGGGGCTGTTCAACGGCCTGACACTAGATACCGGTATTGGCTATGTTGGTGCGCTGGAAGGCGGCTACCATGCATGGGTACCGTCTATGAAACTGGGAATGGATCTGGGGTATTCTCACTCTGAAATGAACATAAATTATTCACGAACAGCAGATTTAAACCCGACTCATTGGACAGTTTCAACGGGATACAGTGTGATTGCGGATCACGATACGCTGCGTTATGCCTCTGAAACCGGCACTGGAAACATCGGTATGGTTGATGTTAAGGCAGATATAATGTTCAGTGAAAATTATTATGTGACTGGTCAGGCGTATACGGTTACCTCTGGAGGTGCAGGTGGTTTTGCTATGGGCTTACTAGGTTTAGGTGCTGCTGTTGATCTTAACAAGAACTGGCGCCTCTCTGCAGAAGGTTTAGCCGGAGCGGCTGCTGGTGGAGCTGTTGATGTAGAAGGCGGGCTGGTTGTTTCAGGACAAATGGATCTGGATTATCGTTTAACTGATAATTTAAGTTTATCGACAAATGCCGGCTGGATAAAAGCGGTGAAAGGCGGTTTAAACGGGCCTATGGTCGGACTCGGTTTGAAATTTGATTTCACTACTTACGATTAATGAATACTAAATCCACTAATTTTCTATTCATTTAAGCTTGTTAAAATGGACGCTAGTTAAACACAAATAAGATTTGTGTTTTGGTTATTTATTTTGTAATTAAAATAACTAATTACTGTAATCAACGCCTTGCTTTCGTCCATTTTTTCTACGCCTAAACAGAGCATCTAATTAATGGAATTGCTATAAACATATTCCTTCTGTGCTGAATAACGTACAGAAGGAAGAGTCACAGTGTTAAATACGTACTTTTAAAGTTTGATAGCCAGCCCAGATGCGTGTAAATGTAGTGATCCAGCAGAGTAGTGCAAAACTATAAGCGATGATCGAAAAGTGCTCCGGCAACAGGCATAACAGTATAAAACAGGCGATCGTTTCCGTACCTTCAGTTAAGCCTCCTATATAATACAGTGACTTATGTTTATAGACCGGGTTTTCTATATTTCTTTTACCTGCCATTACCGCAAAGGCGAGAAAGCTGGAGCCGGTTCCTAAGAAGGAAAAAATAAGAAATGCACCGGCAACTGCATTCATATCCGGCGCTGCTAATATAAACCCGAATGGTATTAATGAGTAAAACAAAAAATCCAGGGTGATATCGAGAAAGCCGCCGCTGTCGGTAATTCCCTGAATCCGGGCAACTGCACCATCAAGGCCGTCAAACACTCTGTTTATCAGGATAAACAACAGTGCGAGCTGATATTGTGCAAAGATCAGTGCAGGAAAAGCCAGCAGGCCGAGAATAAAACCGGTCAACGTTACCTGATCTGCTTTTATTCCCGCTTTATGTACACCTGCCGCCAGGATATTAAGCGGAGTACTGATTACCTTAATACTAAATCTGTCAAGCATGTTCACTTTCCTTACAGTTGTTATTTTCATGCCAAGGCCATAGCAGGCTGCGACCATTTTCGGGAAGATCATCCTGATCATGAGTGACCATCAAAGCAGGGAGTTTTCTGTCGCTAAGCAGTGCAAAGACCCAGCTGCGAAATTCAGCACGTAGGGATTTATCTAATTTATTAAATGGTTCATCGAGTAATACCGCGTCGGGTTCAGCGAGTAACAACCGCATCATGCTGACTCTTGCCCGTTGTCCGCCGGATATCTGAGCAGGCGAACTGCAGGCTAGAAATTCAAGGTTTAAGTTCGCCAAGGTAGACATTGCCAGCTCTTTACGCTGCTGTTTTTTTACCGTATCCGGTATTGCCAGTGCGAGGTTCTCCCATATGTTGAGGTGCGGGAAAAGCAGATCGTCCTGAAATAATATACCGATTCTTCTCTTTTCAGGTGACAGGTGATTAAGCGTTTGTTCATGCAGATAGCACTGACCGCTGTAGTTGAAATCAGCACTCAGATGGCCTGCGATAACACTTAACAGTGTTGACTTACCACAGCCGCTGGGGCCCATCAAAGTTAATATCTCTCCCGGATTAATAGAGAATGAAACCGGGGGGAAAAGAACAAGCTTCTGCTTGTTAATAACGGATAGGTTTTTTACAACTAATGACATTTCTAGTAGTACTCTTAATTTGGTTATCCAGCGGGCCTGTTCTGCGGCTGACGATAATAGCAGTAATATAAAAGAAAAAAGGGACTAATGACTGCAGCAGTGCATAAATAGCACTGATCCGGCGATCCTGTCCGCTTGATAATGCGACAGCTTCTGTTGTTAAGGTCACTATTCGTCCGCCTCCCAGCATCAAAGTAGGTAGATATTGAGCCAGGCTGACACTGATACCAACTGCCCAGGCGATACACACTGCCGGCATCAACACAGGCAGCTTTATTTTCCACCACACTTGTAAGGGAGACAAACCCAGGCTGAGGGCTGCTTTATCCAGTCTGCTGTCGTAACTACGCCACGGACCGTCCAGCGCTAAATAAATATAGGGAAAAACAAAGAAGATATGCGCCCATATAACCCACAGGTAATAACTTTGTCCGGGTAGTAAATGCACTGCAACCTGCATGCCGGATAAAATAGATAGCTGCGGTGCTAATATCGGCACTGCAATCAGCAGATGCGGTATCAAGCGCTTTGTGCTTGTTGTTCTACTGTTATGTTCATGAATGAAAAATACCAGTACCAGTGCCGCGGTTGCACTGAGCAGCGCAATACTAATACTGCTGATGGTGATTTCCAGCAGATAACTCCATTCCTGATGCCAGAAACGCAGTGTCCAGCTGGAAGGTAAAATATCTGGAAATGACCAGCGCTTAGCAAAAGACCATAAAACAAGTATCGGCACCGTTGCTAAGGTTATTAAATAGGTGAGCAGCAGAATAGTTAAGCCTGGCAGCGGCAGTGAACATCGGCCACTGTACTGCCAGGTGCGCCACTTCTGCAGCATTAACCACTCGCTTAAACGCAGTAGATAGATTAACGCGATACATAAGAGCAGCAGCAGTGCTGCGCCTGCCGAAGCTTTCTGCAGGGTAAACAGATCGGCATCGTTTAACCACTGCCAGACAAGTATTGGCAGTGTTGCCGGTCTGGTTGGTCCGATTACCAGTGCCACATCCACAACCGATAAACTGTAAGCTAAAACAACAAACAGCGGGAAACGAATTTTAGCAAGCCATTGCGGAAAGATGATTTTCTGCCAGGCTTGCCTGCTGGAGTAACCTAAACTCTGTGCTGTTTTTAAGGTAGTACTGACATTCAGTTGTTTTAGTAATGCCAGGCTCATAAAAACAATAAACGGGATCTCTTTTAAGGTTAAGCCGAAGATCAATCCCAGGCCGTACTGATTGTTGATTAAATTCCAGTTAGTTATATAGCTGTCGTTTATAAACAGATTGCTGATACGAGCGATAAAACCGCTTGAGGTAAATAAAAATGCCAGCCCGACTGCAAACGCCACATGCGGAAGTGCTAATACCGGGGCGAGCAGATTTTCCAGTTTGCACCACCAGGGTTTATTCCAGCAGGATTGTAAAATGGCAAAAGCCAGGAGTGCTGAAAGAAAAGTACTGCTTAGACTGATAAACACAGTGAGCAGCAGCGATGCAGTTAATCCCGGCCATGCGGCCAGCTGAACAAAACCGGCTAGTGAAAACTGATACTGGTTAACTGCTGGAATATAACCGAAAGCTGTGAATATCAAGCCGGCTAATCCCGGCAGCAGCGGTATAAAGCAGATCACCAGGCTGCACAGAAGAGCTCCTTGAAATAAACGCCTTGCTGTAGAACTTTTCATAATAACGTTTAGTGTCCGTACCGTTTCTGCCACTCTGTTTCCAGCGCAGTCTGCCAGCTTGGATGAGGCTCCGGAAGAGATTTAAACAGTGTTGTATCTTTAGCTGAGCCGCGGATATAGTGAGGGTACAGAACAGCTGGATCCCCCCATACCTGCAGATCTCCTTTATGCGACTGCGCTTCTGGACTAAGCAGGAAATTAATCGCTACCAGGGCGCCTTCTTTAGCTGCGGCATTCCATGGAATTGCTAGAAAATGAATATTTGACAGCGCACCGGCTTTAAGCGCATACGCCTTGGTTGATTCAGACAGTGTGCCGTTTTCCTGCGCGCTGAGAACCTCATTAGGATTAAATGTAACAGCAAGGTCTAGCTGACCATCATCAAGTAACTGCAGTGTTTCGCTGCTGCTTGCCGGAAACAGCTTGCCCTGACGCCATGCAGACTTATGAAATTCATCTAAGTAATCCCATAAAGGTGCGCTGATTTCCTGAAAGTTGTTTTCATTAACCGGGCTGTATAACAGATTACTGTCTGCGCTTAACTCGAGTAGTGCTGCTTTAAGAAAACTTGTGCCGTGAAATGACGGCGGTTTTGGATAACTTAAACGCTGCGGATTCGCTTTTGCGTAATTAAGCATGGCGTTAAAACTGTCCGGCGGTGTGCTTAGACGTTTTGTATCATATATAAATACCAGCTGACCAACTCCCCAGGGGGCTTCTAGACCTAATGTCGGCTCTGCAAAATCACTGCTGACCGGAAGACTCTGATCGACGAATTTCCAGTTAGGCAGCCGCGTGGTAAACGCCTCGCTAAGCAGCTGATGCTGTTTCATGGATTTGAAATTTTCACCGTTGATCCACACCATATCAATACTGCCCGCGCTGTTTTTTTGTGCCGTTTTTTCAACTGCCAGACGGGATACGGCTTCGGAAATATCCGTAACTTTGACATGTTTTAATGTGACCCCATATTCCGACTGCAGACGCTTTCCAGCCCAGCGCAGGTAGTTGTTTATCTCCTGGCTGCCGCCCCAGGCATTAAAGTAAACGGTTTGGCCGGCGGCTTTTTTTTCTACTTCCTGCCAGTCAACCGCTGCCTGAGAAAACAGACTGCACAGTAATAAACTGCTTAAGAAAACTAATTTGCTCATAAAACTTCCTATTTTCGAGTCCAGTTATGGTATTTTTCAACAAAATTTAACAGCGTCTGCGGGGCATGATTTTTTTTCCAGATGCCGGCTGTATATTTAGCGGCTTCGCTCATTGTCGGATAAGGGTGAATGGTGCTAAGTATCTTATTTAAACCAAGATTATAGCGCATTGCTAAAGTAAACTCAGCTAACAGATCACCTGCGTGAGATCCTACAATTGTGACACCTAATATTCTGTCACTGCCTTTAGCGGTTAACACTTTTACAAAGCCGCTGTCATGTCCGTCAGCAATCGCCCGGTCTAAATCGTTCAGTTCATATTTACTGATTTCATAGCTGATATGCAGCTCAGCAGCTTCTTTCTCATTAATTCCTACACGTGCAAGTTCTGGATAGGTGTAGGTAGCTGCCGGCAAAACTGAATATTCAGTTTTGAATTTTTTAAAGGAGCCGAATAATCCGTTTACTGCCGCATACCAGGCTTGATGAGCGGCTGCATGGGTTAGCTGGAAAGGGCCGGTCACATCACCTACCGCATAAATATTAGTATATTTTGTCTGCAGATAATCATTCACCGCAATAGTTTTTCTATCGGTCAGCTCTATACCCAGCTCTTCTAAACCAAAGCCGCTTACATTTGCCTGTCGTCCAATGGCTACCAGTACAACGTCAAACTCTCGGCTGATTAATTCACCTTTATGCTGTAACTCAACCTTTTGTTGTTGCCCTGTACAGGTGAAAGCGCTGACATTGTGGTTAAGCAGCAGTTCTACACCATCGTTGATAAGCTGCTGACTGAGCAGATCCGCTGCGTCCGGATCTTCTCGCATCATAATCTGCGGCAGACGTTCAACAATGGTAACTTCACTACCCAGGTGCTTAAAACATTGTGCGAGTTCGCAGCCGATAGGCCCGCCGCCAAGCACTAAAAAACGTTTTGGTAATTCAGACAACGACCAGACTGTATCTGAGGTAACGTAGTTAACCTCCTGTAAACCGGGAATAGCTGGAATAAAGGGTTTTGCCCCGGTTGCAATAACAATATTTTGTGTAGTAATTACCTGACCGTTTAACTCAACCTGCCAGGGGGAAATGATTTTTGCATGCCCCTGCAGGCATTCAACACCGAGTTCTGAGTAACGCTCAACAGAGTCATGGGGCTCAATTTTGCGGATAACTGTTTGAATGCGGTTCATCACTTTTTTGAAATCAATACTGTTAATTTGAGCATCTACGCCGAAATCCTCTGCCTGCAGGATCTCTTTAATATTATGACTGGTGCGGATTAAGGCTTTAGAGGGAACGCATCCGGTATTTAAACAATCTCCGCCCATTTTATGTTTTTCGATTAGAGTGACCTTAGCTTTTACTGCCGCTGCAATATAAGCACTAACCAGTCCGCCGGAGCCTGCACCTATTACGACCATATTACGATCAAAAGAATCAGGTTTACTCCAAGGTGCATAGACTTTTTTTTGTTTTACGCGGTTGATAACAAATTTCGCTGTTAACGGGAACATGCCGAGAATAACTAAGGAAATTAACACTGAAGGCGAAAGCAGACCGGATAAAGAATCAATTTGTGCCAGCTGCGTACCGGCATTAAGGTAAACCAGAGTCGCAGGGAACATACCAATCTGACTGTAAAGGTAAAACCTTTTGACAGACATAGTTGATAAACCCATTAACAGATTAATCAGAAAAAACGGGAAAATAGGTATTAAACGCAGCGTAAGCAGATAAAGATTACCGTCTTTGTCTATACCTTTATTAACAGCAGAGAGTTTATTACCGAACCGGTTCTGCACCCAGTCTCTAAGCAGATAACGACTGACCAAAAAGGCTAACGTCGCACCGATTGAACTGGCGAATGATACCAGTAGTACGCTCCACCAGAATCCGAATAATGCTGCCCCCAGCAGAGTAAAAACAGCTGCGCCGGGAACAGAAAGGGCAGTAGCTATAATGTACAAAGAGAAATACACAATACTAGCCTGCAGGAAGTTTTGAGTAATATACTGATCCAGTTGTGCCTGCTGGCTTTTGGCATTTTCGAGTGTCAACAGGTGGTTCAAATCAAAAATAAACCACAGTGCTAACGCCGCGACTATCAGCAGTGCCAGTTTTTTTTTGTCCATAAAATACTCCCGATAGGATTTTTAATTAATAATAGTTAACAGACCTTCATATCCATAGAAAAATTTCATTTTTAATCAATTATTTAGAAGCGGACAACGTAATATCCTGACGTTTAGAGTTGCAGTCTGTTTTTTACTAAGTGGGAACAGTTTGAGCTGTGATGATTATTTCTCTCCGACTCTTTACTTTAAACAGGTGCAAACTATTGTTTAAAAGGGGCACTAAATAAAAAAACAGGAGGGTGTATGATAAGAAAACTAATTACTGCTGTTTTATTTGTGAATCTATTTACTGCTGTAAGTCTGTCAGCCGAGAACATTGAAGTTACTGTCTATGCCGATGATAATTACCCGCCTTATTCGTATATGGAAGAAGGCAAGCTTAAGGGTATTTATAGTGATATTTTTAGAGCTGCTTTTGCCAAAATGCAGGGATACCAGGTGAATATTGAAGCAGTGCCTTGGAAACGCGGCTTGAAGCTTCTTGAAAATGGCAAAGGCTTTGCGCTTTATCCGCCTTATTTTTATGCATTAAAACGCCCTTACATCTGGCCTTACTCGCTGCCGGTTTTAGATGAAAGGGTAGTTGTATTTTGCTCGGAAGAGGTACTGACCCATTCTATACGTAATAAATGGCCTGAAGATTACTATGGATTGACTATCGGCAACAATGCAGGCTTTCATCTTGGCGGTGATAAGTTCTGGCAGGCTGTTGCAGATAAAAAGATTAATGTCTACGAAGCTAAAGGCAATCGAGAAAATATTCTTATGCTCGCACTTGGGCGGACGGATTGCTATATGAACGACCGCTTGTCGATATTATGGGGCCTTAAAAAACTAAAAAAACAGAAACGCTATGATGAAGGCCGTGTACACAGTAGTCTGCTGCAGGGGACGACTATTACTATTGAGCAGGGGTTTTTAGGTTATACCAACCGCGATAACGGTAAATTCTCATATAAAAATGATTTCAAAATGAAACTTGATATCATTATTTATGAGATGCGTAAAACAGGTGAGATGCAGGAAATCGTTGACGCTTTTATGAGAAGATAAGCGGATATTGTACAAATTTTCAATTTGCCCGCATTCTACTGGAAAGCCATATAACCCATTTTTACATCCCAAGCATATTTAAAATCCAATTCACACTGTTGCATAAATAATCGTTAAGCATGTAACGTACTATTTTTAAAGGAAATGTAATGGACAGTTGATCTTCCTCAAACTACAATTATATGTATATATATACATGTGAAATTGGGAGGGGGATTTAATGAATTCTGAATATTATTATATTAAACACAGTGGACAGTTAAAAAGTGACTTACTTCAGTCGGTAGCAGAGGTAAGGCAGGCTTTATCTGATTTTTCACAAACCGTTCTGCTGCAGGATAAATACAAACAGAAGCAGTCGGTGGTTTTTTCATTGATTGATATTGAAGAAGATAAAGTAGAGCGGCAGGCTGTTATTTTTTTTAATGATGCAGCGGTGCAGGAAGCATTAAGGTTTATTTTCAGTTTTGAGCTGCAGACAAACTCCATTCAAGATACTAAAAAGTTAGCTGGTTTTGTGCAGACAGGGTTACCTAGCGAGCTTCTTGATCTGCATATTACTCGTATTAACAGTGCCAAAAACCGCTGCAAAAAAATAATCACTTCTATTAAAGATGCAGACCCGAGGAAACAGGCCGACCTGCGTTTCTACTTTGTGCATAATATCTGCGGGCTGACCTATCTGGTAACCAACGAGCTGTATCGAAATTTAGTGCAGATAAGCGAACCGGTCGATTCTATCTATTTTGGTTTAGAAAAACATAACAAAGACAGTGATATTTTATTCCCTAAAGCAAAAGCCACACTGCGTAATAGCGACGAATCCGCAAAAGTAACGGTAAGAAAAAAACATAATTCATTACCCGTCTTCTTGGCAGAGAATAGTGAGTTACTTGCTTTAAATAAGAACGGCAAAAAAAATGCGATAAGATATAGTTATAAACCAGTTTAACCGGCACTGAGCATTTTCAATACTAGAGTTTTCTGTCTTTATTATTCAACAAACAGACCCAACCTCCAAATTAAATAACAATTTTTAGCAACGTTCCTCATTAAACAAAAAACTTAATAAAAATCACCGCCGGCATGGATAGCCAGCCCAGTCTGCTGTGCAAAATGAACAGATAATCTTCACCTGTACCATAATCAGCTTTTCTGGGCATAGTAATGATTGAACATTGGGCCTGTTAAGTATTATTATCTGCGCCACAGTCTCACAGAGACCTTGGGTTTAGAACAAAGAATAAATAGACAAAATATTGGAGTTTATGTGGCACCTGATTATATCGGCATTGATTTTGGAACTTGTAACTGTTCCGTTGCAGCATGGGTAAATAACCAGGCAGAACTGATCCCTGTTGATAACAATAGTGATATGCCTTTTAAAATCCGCTCTTCAATCTACCTTAAAGCTGGTGACAGGCCTTTGCCTAAGCCTAATATGCACAGCATAAGCAAGTATGAAAGCGAGATAACTAAAGACTTAAACAGACAGCTGAAGGAAACCCGGAATGAGATAACCAGGCTCAACGCTCAAATCCAGGCGGCAGCTGAAGGTCAGCCGCAGAGCAAAGTCGACGGGCTGCAGTTTCTTTTACAAAGCACCCGGCGAAAAGAGCAGAGGTTTATTGATGAATTAAGTAAAAGTGCTTTTATCAAAGCTAAAGCTGCTCGTCTGGCAATGGCTGACAGTGTTTCCAAGGAAGACAGCCTGAACGATATGCTTGTTTCCGGTAGTATTCTATTTGGAGAGGCTGGTTTTAACGAGTTTTTACTCAGTCCCGATGAAGGCCGGTATATCAACAGTCCGAAAAACTTTCTCGGCGCTAAAATACCTAAAGTACTGCTGGATGATTTTGAAACCATAGTTGCAAGGTTTCTTTCCTATCTGCGTATTCGTGCAGAAAAACATTTAGACAGGCAGATAAAAAGAGCGGTGATTGCGCGTCCGGTAAATTACCATTCCACAATGGGAGAGTTAGGTAATAAACAGGCGGAAGCGTTAATGGCGAGGGCGTCTGCGAAAGCGGGCTTTGATGAAGTCCACTTTATTCATGAACCGCTGGCGGCTGCTTATCATTTTGAACAGAAAATAAATACAGAAGCCGAAGCCATGGTGGTCGATTTAGGCGGCGGTACATCTGATATTACTTTCTGCCGTCTCAGTGCTGAAAATGCCGATAAGTTAAACCGTGATGACGATATTCTTTCTACTCAGGGAATCAGACAAGGCGGTATCGCCTGTGATAAACACCTGGCAAACGGTGTCATCTCGCCGTTATTCGGCCGCGGCGGCAGGACCGCAGACGGACGGGCAATCCCAAATGTTCTTTTTTCCGGCACATTTTCTATTGATAATATGCCGGAAATCACCGATTTTTATTCGAATAACCGTGCGGCATCGATTCGCCAGTATATTATTGACTCTGAAGAACCGTTAAAACTGTTACGTCTGCAGCGGGTACAAAAAAACCGTTTAACCCATCAACTGATGCATTCAGTTGAAAGAGCGAAAATTAAACTTAGTGACAGTGAAAAGATCCGCTTACCGCTTGATTTTGTCGAGAATAAACTTGACGTCAAGATCACCCGCTCGGACACTTCGGACACCATGAAGATATGGCTGGACAAGCTTTTTGCAATTATAGAAACTTCGATAAAGGAAGTTGGTTATGCACCTGAGATAATCTACTTAACCGGCGGCATGGGATTGTCTCCCATCGTTCAGAAAGCCATTAAAGCTGAATACCCAAAGATTAGCATTGAAGTTGCAGATGCATTTAGTTCGGTTGTTATGGGCGCTGCGATTAAAGCCAGAAGGGTGTTTGCGTCGTTGTAGTACTATTTCGCCAAACGAATTGGTCTAATTTATATTTGGAAATACGGTTTAAACCGCGCAATAGAATAGGCGAGGCTAAAGCCTTACTTCCTAAACTGATCATAATATTAAGCGAATTACTCCGGCTGAGCTTGTATAACTCAGCCGGGTTTTAGTTCTTAAGGGATAACTACTTTCTGGATATGCGGCTGCTAACAACTGTGCATTAATTGAGATGACGCCCTTTAGCCACTGGCGCCGGTGATAAACTCAATCTATTACAAACGTTCGTGTTGTCCATTATTAGAGTTCTGGCCCACAACTCATTAGAAATGTCTGCACGTCCATAGAAATAGTGCGGCAAGTATGGCAATCATCGCCACTTAAAGGCAGTCATACTATTTCAATGAAAGCTGTTGGTTTCTTGCCCCGACAACTCCCCGGCGGCTTGTACTGTAATAAATAAGAGAGTGATTATTCGCCCAGTTAAACTTCCTTTGTGTAAAGAGGATTTTTCAGAAGCAGTCTTTATTATAAACTGTTTGCCTTTGAACGATCTGAAACTCACAGCAGGAAGGAGATACCATGCGTCAACAATATCATTTTCGTCAGTCTGAACAAGGTCTACAGGCATGGGATGTATTTCGCCTGCTGGAACTGTCGCACAGCCTGGCAGTAAAAAAAGTACCTCTGCAGGAGATAAAAGAACTTAATGAAACTTTCTGGTACGGACTCGACGGCGATCTTCCTACATGCCGCAGTATTGCACAACATGCATTATTGATTGAGAAGGCAGATTTAGCTTATCCAATCATACTCTGTTTTGAAGGACGCGTGATGGATGGTATGCACAGGGTTTGTAAAGCGCTGAAGAATGGTCAGGATTATATCAATGCAGTGCAGTTTGAACATCCAGTTCAACCCGATTATATCGGTGTACAGCCGGATGATTTACCCTATTAAGCAGCAGTTAACCTTCTCTTAGGAGACTAATAAATGAATTACGATTTCCATATCGGCACAATCGCTGATGTATTAAAGGTAGATAGTCAAATTCCAGAATTTGACGGTAGAAATACGGCAGAAAAAATCATGAAAAAACTAGCTGATAAAAATGCTCTAATGCTTATTGCCAGTTTTAACAAGAAGCCGGTTGCTTATAAAATAGGTTATGAACTTTCGCAGACAGAATTTTACAGCTGGTTAGGCGGCGTGAGCTCCGACCATAGAAAGCAGGGGATTGCAACGCAGTTACGCAAAAAGCAGGAAAGATGGGCTGCTGATAAGGGCTATGAGTCGATCAGTGTAAAGTCAATGAACCGCTTTCCGGCTATGCTGCAGATGCTGATTGGCAGCGGTTATCAAATTTCCGGTTACCAGGATAACGGCAGTGCCGCGAATAGTAAAATATGCTTTATTAAACATTTAAAAGAGGCGCTGTAATAGATATATGGTGCTGCGAATAATATCGGCAGATAATCATCAACAATCAGCGTTATTTGATCGCATGAAAAGCTAGATATTAAAAAGCATACAGTGAACAGTATTCTTTTTAATTCTTTACATTAGCAGCAGATACAAGCCTTACAAAAGGAGTTATAGTGCTTATTTAATGCCTGTTTACCTTTCGGAATATCATGATAGCAAACCGTAAAGCTGATCTTCTTCTTGTTTTGACTACTGTATTAGCGGCCGCCGGATGGATTTTTTCTAAAGAATCTATTCAGGGGTTACCGCCTTTCGGCTTTATCGGCCTGCGCTTCTTTTTGGCATCGTTATGTCTGTTACCCTTTTGTTACGGCGCATTAAGCAAGGCTAAAACAACAGATATAGGCAAAGCGATGGGAGTCGGTATATTGCTCGGCTGTGCATTATTATTATGGGTTTATGCAGTTTCGGTCAGTGATACGCTGGCAGAAGGGGCATTTATTATGAGTTTATCTATGCTTCTAGCTCCTTTAATAGCATGGCCGTTGTTTAAGATGCGTCCTGCTGCCGTCTTCTGGTTGTCAATTCCCTTTGCCCTTGCCGGTTTGTTTTTATTAGCGCGGCAGGGACAGTGGCAGCAGTCATCAAGCCAGTTGTGGTTTGGTGCCGCAGCGGTTGTTTTAGCTGTGCATTTTAATTTTAACGGGAAATATGCGCAGCGTATCCCAACATTACTGCTTGCCTGTCTTCAGCTGTTCGTAACCGGCTTAATGGGGCTGCTGGCTTCACTGTTTTTCGAGTCCGTTCCGGCAGCAGTCGACAGTCCTGTTTGGATCTGGTTTATAATGAGCGTTTTGTTTGCCACCAGCCTGCGTTACGTAATGCAGACCGCAGGTCAGAAACACAGCTCGCCGGCAATGGCTGCCATTGTAATGATTCTAGAGCCGCTATGGATTATGCTGTTGAGCATACTCTGGTACGATGAGGCTATGCCTGTCAGTAAAGTATTCGGTTGTATTCTGATAGTATTTTCATTATTACTCTACCGGATCGGCGGGAATTTATCCGCCCGCAGGAAAAGGGCGCTTGTGTAAACCTCTTTTTCGAACAGTTATTTTTAACTATAATGAACTATGTTCTAATTAATGATCAATAACCAATAAGTTGAACTACCGATGGCAAAACAGAAGCCGATTATTAAAATGCTGACCTACGGCATTCATTCACAATGGCAGTCAAAATCAAAAGAACTTCCGCAGGTAAAAGAGTTTACTACGGATATTCCTGCGCAAATCGATATTGAATTCGGCTTTATTGTTAATATAAAAAAAGCGCGCGGCTGTAAAATTCGTTACTGTATTGATCACCCCGGGATTCTTGATGATGCTGGAAATTTACGTGCCCCGTTTGACGGCGTGGTGCATGTAACTAACAATGACTGGAGCTTTTATCTTGGAGATACTATCTGGGCGCCAATTACAGATAAGTGCGGACAGTGGCGTATGACCATTGAACTCAATGATCGTATTGTTGCTGACAAAACCTTCCATATTTCCCAGCCTGCGAAGCACAACGAAGCTGACTTTTGGAAACGAGTTGGTTATTAAATTTTAAGGTTTACTAAAAGGAATAAGATGAAAAATAATATAAAGGAATTACTTAACACGGCTGTACAGGCGAATGACCTGTTTATGAAACGTTATAAAGAGAGTGCTACAACAATAGGTTTAATGGATCAGGCTTTACGAAACCTTGGTAATAACTCAGAAGCAGTAACAATTGACAGCGCATCACTAAATAAAAAACTTGTCTTTATTATTCTAGATTCACAACCAGATATTGTCGGTGTCGGCATCGGGATAAACGGCGGGGAAGATTTGTCGCTGCTCGGACAATATGAGCTTAATCAATTAACAACAGCTAAAGTAGTTAATTTACTTGAAGAAAACCTTCTTTAAAAAACTTCTGAATTTTTAATTCTACCTGTTCCTGTGTTTTCTTTGCTTAATTTATTTTAATAAAGCAGTTCTTGAAAAATTTTATCCACTTCACCAGCTGCTTTGAGCTTTCTAAGCTCACGATTAAATTCTATATTCAGGGTAAAGTTTTCAGGCTGTTTTTTTGTCCACAATATATATAGATTCTTAAAAGTTAACGCATTTTCTGCGGTAACAATCTGTTTTTTGTCCTGAGGGAAGTCCTGATTAAGCAGCTGCAGGCCAACAACTTCATTCGCTATAACCATATCAACCCTCTGTGCAATTAACCTTTCAAAACAATGCTTTAAACTGTTTGATTTGATTTTAATAATTAACGGATTATTAGTGAATTGATCGCTGTAAAAGTAACCGTTGATAACACAGACATCCAGATAATTAAGATCCGTTATCTCTTTATATTTATGTCTATTATTTTTATGCATAAATAATACAAGGTTACTTGTGGCAATGGGATCTGAATACCAGAAATAGTCAGCACGCTGCTTATTATAATAACCGCCAAGTACGGCCTGGTATTTCCCTTTTTTGCTATGCTCTACGGCGCGCTTCCAGGGAATAAAAGCGACCGATAATTCGTAACCAATGTTTTTAAGTGTTCGCCTGGTAATCTCAACCAGCGGTCCATTTTTTTCAAGAGCTGCACCATAATAGGGCGGCCATGTGTCTGTCGCCATCTCAACCACCTGCTCACCTGAAGCCGCAGATAATGTACTGTAGAATAGGAAAAATAAAACCGCATATATTTTCATATAAAATCCTTTGCATATAAATATATACCTAAACCTTTTGAAGATACAATGACGCTGTAAAAACGATTTTTCTATGAGTGACTTAAGAGCTGCCAGGTTATGCATTATTCAGCAGGAAATATTAGGAATGTCCGGCCACTTTGTGGTGTACTGCGGAGTTAAAAACCGGCGCCGCATTGCCCATTTTTCATTAATGCCCTGCGCTGCAAAAAATGTCTTGTCACTGCCATAGCGCTGGTTAATTTTATCGACTACCTGCATCAGGGCGCTGTTCTCCTGTGCTGCTGAAAATAGATCCCACTGCTGATGTTGTTCGCTGCTTAGGTTTAATAAGCCGACTCCAACCTTGTAATATGCTGCTCCAGATTGAAACAACTGCTCGATACTCTCACTAACTGCTTTTATTAATTGTGTGCTGTTATTGGTGGGCGGGTTAAAGTGCTTAATAATTTTAAAGCTGCGCGGTTGAATATCAAAAGGGCTGCCGGCTGCAAATGCTGTTAATGTTCCACACAGTGACTGCTGCTGCCGTGCTTTAGCCGCTGCAATACAGGTATGTTTTACAAGTGCCTGGTTAAGATTCTCGATATTAGTTATGCGCTGCCCCATACTGCGGGTGGAAAATATCTGCAGCTTGTCTGACCTGGCGCTATCCCATGTTTGACATGCTTCACCGTTTAATTCACGAATAGTTCGCTGCAGTTCAACACTAAAGCCGGCCGGTAAGTGGTTAACTGGCAGTGCAGTTAGTTTTTTCACGGTATCAATGCCGAACTCCTGCAGTTTTGCACTGGTTTTTCGGCCGATCCCCCAAACATCTACAGGTGCCAGCTTCTCAAATACCTGCTCTTTAAATGCACCGCTCTCCAGCAGACAGGTGCCATGAAAACCAGGCCACTTTTTAGCGACATGGTTAGCGGTTTTAGCTAAGGTGAGGGTTTTTCCTAAACCGACACATACCGGTAAACGTGTTTCTTTCCAGACTGTTTTACGTAACAGCTGCACATGCTCAAGAAGATCGGGAATACTTTTCCGACAGTCTGCAAAGTCTAAAAAACATTCATCGATGGAATAAATATGCTGTACGGGAGCAAACCCAGCAATCACCTGCATCATTTTGTGAGAGAGGTCAGCGTACAGTTCATAATTTGATGAGCATACAATTATTTCTGCTTTTTCACATAATGCCTGTGCTTTGAAAAAAGGCTGAAATTTTTGAATGCCAAGTGCTGTGGCCTGTTTATTAGCTGCTACAATACAGCCGTCATTATTGGATAATACAATTAATGGTTTACCGCGCCATTCAGGTCGAAAGACCTGTTCAGCACTGCAGTAAAATGAATTGGCATCAACGAGTGCAAACATTAAAAAGTACTTTCTAATAGAGGGCTGGCATGATGACAGCCGCCATTATTGGATAGCACAATGAATGGTTTACTGTGCCACTCAGGCCGAAAGACCTGTTCAGTACTGCAGTAAAATGAGTTGGCATCAACGAGTGCAAACATCAGAAAGTACTTTCTAATAGGCGGCTGGCACGATGACAGCGTATTGAACGGATAACCACGCCTTCAATGGTGAATTGATCATGCGGGCCTATGCTTTGACTTTGATAACGGGGATTAGCCGAGATAAGTAAACGCCTATGAGTATCAATAATTTTACATACAAACTCACCATTATAGTTAGCAACAATAATATCACGGTCTTTAACCTGTATATGCCGGTCGACAATTAATATATCGCCGTTAAAGATACCAGCATCCTGCATAGAGTGGCCGTCTGCTTTACCGATAAAAGTAGCGCTGGGGTGCTCGATTAATAATGCATCAAGACTTAATGGAAGCTGCAGGTAGTCACCAGCAGGGCTTTCAAAACCTGTGATACCTGCGCTGGCTGTAATAGGGATAATTTTCATAATAACAACTGTATATAAACACAGCTTTAATTATAAAGGGCAAATGTATTAACGCAAGTTATCTATTTTTGTTAAGATAAAAATATCCGTGTGCGTTTCCCGAAAACGTATAAACAGTTTAGATTTTATGGAATTTTCTTGTTTTCAAAGAGGTGAGCATTATGGGAGCAGTCATAGGGTTATTGGTCTTGGCAGGCATCGCGTATTTGCTAAAGAAGAACACAGGGCTTCCCTTACATCAGTGGATTGCTAAGAAATATCAAGCGCACTTAAATGCGCGGCATAAGCATAAAAAGTAGAATAATCCGTGTTGAAAATACGCCGTTCATAAACGTCTGTACAGGGCTTAGCGGTATTTTTTCATCACCAGCACAGTTAATACATCACGTATTCTGAAATATCGACGCTGCTTAAAATAGGACTCAAAATCTTTATCACCGGGCATAGGGTAGTACATATCTTTCTCATTACTGCTGTGGATTAGATGCAGCTTAGGATCTTTTCCGTCGATCAACCGTTTTACCACCCGTCCAAGCAGTTTTGCTCCAATCACCGCGGTGTACATTAATACACTCTCCTGGGTGGCATTCGCTTTTAATGTAAAGGATCTGCGGGCTAATACTTCACCAGTGTCAAGACCTTCGTCTATCCAGTGAACTGTCACACCGCCTCTGTCACTGCCGTTGTTTAAAACCCAAAAATATGCCATCGCCCCTTTATAGGAGGGAAGCCAGCCGGGGTGAATATTTAATACGCCGGTTTTAGGAAGAGAGATTATCTCTTTTTTTTATATTTGTGAAAAATAGGCTGAAATCAGCAGATCAGGATGCAGTTGTTTAATAAATTTCCGGCAGGATTCATCATTAATATTTCCACAATGAAAAACTGGGATATTATGATCAGCGGCAATCTTCCATGCCGGCTTTAAACGTTTTCGTAAAAATGGAAAAGTCAGTGTGACTAGATAACCCAGCACTTGAATGCCGCGCTGCCAAAGCAGCAGCCAGGCGAATTTCCATCCTACTTTTTTAAGATGACTGATGATACGGGTGCGCCCGCGAAGTGACAACTTGAGCGGCTGGGCTTTTACAACACCGACAATATTAATCTCAGGCATATTAAGTAACTTATTCATGATCACTGCGCTGCCAAGGTGGCCGGCTGTGTACAGAACTATCACATCCATTTGTAAAAATTCCCTGTTGTTATATGAACTTAATTAAAGACAATTATATATTATAAAGCGTCATATAAGGAACCAGCAGCCTGCGCGGTGAGGATAATCGCTAATAATACATGGATGGCAAAATCAACTGATGTTAGGAAAAGCATTGCTTTTGTTCGTCAACTAGATTGATGTTTTGTGAGCTGCATCCAGCCGCATGGAGAGGTGGTCTTGTTGTTAAATAGCAGCAACAAGTCAATCATCAATTAAGCTTTTGCTATTTAATTGATAAAATTTGTTTTAGCTGAGTCATCTGAAATAATAAAAGCCATTATAAAGCGATGCATAAGTTCAATAACCCTCCTGTCCCATCCCTTTTTGTGCTTAAACATTGAGTATGTTTTTAGTTGATTTCTCTAGAATAAAAACCACTTGTATAAAAAGTAAGTATAATTTCAACGAAATATTGTGGTTGCTTTTTTGTTAATAAATTCAGTGGGTTAAATTTTTTACCTGTGGGTTTGCTTATTGAAATAAAATAATAATAAATCAATGTATATGTGATACTGTGGTTAATTCGCGGTAGATAAAAAGACGGAGGTTTATAGATGCAAGAGACTAAAAATGAAATAAAAGCAGTTATTTCTGATTTGGATGGAACCCTGCTGAATCCTCAAGGAAAGATAACCAAAAGTACTCGGAATGTACTGAATCAGCTTAATTGTGACGGTGTAGAAGTTATTTTTGCTTCTGGGCGTCACCCAAAAGATATAAGCAGTTTAATTACCGGCTTAGACTTTGTTCCAACTATTATCGGCTGTAATGGCGCACTTGAAGTGTGCAGAGTACAGGGGAAATATAAAAAAAATATAGTGTTTAACAGCAGCATATATAAACAGCTTATTCAGTGTGCCGCGAGCTTAAATTTACATATTAGTGTTTTTGATTCTGCAGGCTGGAATGTTACTGAAGTTAATCACATGGTTACATCTTACTCAAGGCAGTTTAGGTTTCCATATCAGGTAGTTGCTGGAAATGAACTCTTAGATTTAAGCGCAAACAAAATTCTAGTGTGGTCAGAAAGTAATATCGATTCCATTGAACAGACGTTAGTTAAGTTATTTTCACAAAGCTGTGAAATTAGCCGATCATCCGTTAATTCCCTTGAAATTTCCCCTTTGAATGTCACTAAAGCAAACACAATTGCAGAATGTCTTGCAGATCAAGGTATTAACTTTGAGAGAGAAGCCATTGCCTTTGGAGACGGTATGAATGATGAAGCAATGCTGGAGCAGGCTGCGATAGGTGTTGTTATGAAAAATGCGATGCCGGAATTATCAAATAGATTAACAAAGCCTATTTATACGAATAGTAATGCAGACGACGGCGTAGCTGATTATTTAATTGGTTATTTTGGTTTAGCACTTTGAGGAAAGAAAATGAAAATATCAGCATCACCTTATGAAATGAATTTTTATGTTGAATCACTTCATGAAAATACAAATATGATTTCAAATTCATACGTAACACTGAATATTTCCGGCAGTATTGATGAGAATGCTTTTACTGAGTCGCTAAAGGAGGCGTTTAGCTCAGACTGCTTCCATTACCAGTATACATTTGAAAATGGCTCTCTCTATAAAGAATTAAATAAGCAGGATGTTGATGTCACGCAGCATGATTTTAGCTTATCAAAAGATAAAGAGAAGAACACTGCACAAGTTTTAGAAGAGTGTTATTCGCAAAAAATAACGATTAATTCAAATCGCTTATTCCGCTTATGCATCTGTAAACTAAGTTCCGGAAATTTAAAAGTTATTATTATGGTACATCATATAACATTAGATGGAAGCGGGTTTGTTATATTGCTGGATCGAATAAAATCTAAATATAAAAGCCTGGTATATGCTGATCAATACGATCATGAAGTATCGAGCAGTAATCACTGTGTATCCTGGCCTTCTTATTCTCTGGAAAAAATTAAACAGGCAGCTGAAGTCTGGCGCAGTCATATATCGGAACAATCGCTTCCGGTAACTTTTTCCAGTGCCCAGCCTGCTGTAAAACGACATACTTCTACTTCATTTTTATCTCTGACAACAGAGCAAAGTGCAGAGGTGAAAAAATATTGCAGAAAGCATAAATTAACCCCAAATATATTTTTTAAAAGCGTCTATGCACTTTTGGCGGGCCGTCTTTCAAATCAGGTATTAGTCGGTGTTATATCGCCGATGGATATGAGAGAAAAAAACTCTAGAAATACGATGGGCTGTTTTGTTAATACTTGTTTAGATGTTTATGACTTGTCTCCCCAGCATTCCATTAACGAATATTTTTCAAAAATAAGGACATTTCATAGTGAAACTAAAGCATATAAAGGACTGGCGTATAGAGATTTAATTAATGAACTAAATAAAACCGCTGAAGACAGTATGTCACAAGTAGCCAACATAAGCTTTGGTTCAACAATTGGTATCAATGATACCTATAACCTTGATGAAGATATCACATTTAAATTTAACTATGAGCTGATGGAACTGAATGCAGATCTGCAGCTTTTATTCTGTATGTCATCGGATCGTTGTTTTAATTTCAGACTGGACTACGTTGAGTCAATGTTTACCAGCGGTGTGCTGGATGCATTTCTCGAGCGCTTTGAGAAGATCCTGACTCATTTGACAAGTACTGACACTAATTCCTGTCCGCTTAAGTCGCTCCCTATTTTACTGGAAAATGAACTTTCATTTTACAACAGCATCAATCAAACAGAGCTGCCCGCTGCAAACCTGTCACTTGCTCAGATTTTTCATCAATGGGTAGAAACTAAGCCTGATTCAGCCGCACTTATTGATGCTGCCAATAAACGCGAACTAACCTACTACGAGCTGTATCAAAATGTGGTGCAGTATATTGAATATCTTAAAACATTAAAAATAACAGAGGCTGATAAAAGCTGTACGGTTGCCATTAATCTGGATTGTTTGACAGAAACGGTCACTGCAGTTTTAGCAACGCAGTATATGGGGATCGCATTTACCTGTATCGATACAGCAGCATCTTTACAGAGAAAAAAAGAGATATTAGCTCAGGTATCTCCCGCTGCGGTACTTGAAAACAGTCTTGATACGCAGAAACTGCAGGATAAAACAGATAACCTGTATTGTCCTTGTCAGGTAACAGACACTACGATCAGTCAATTGATCTTTACCTCCGGTACAACGGGAAAACCTAAAGGGGTCGCACTTTCTCATAGAGCTTTAGTCAGCACTATTTTTAAAGGAACCCGCATCCCTTCTGGTAAGAGAGTGCTGTATTCTGCCAACGAAGCATTCGATGCGGCAAGTCTGCAGCTGTGGACTGCTTTTGTTAATGGCGAAACATTAGTGGTACCGAAGCGCGGCGTTATTGCGAACCCAGATGAGTTAAAAGGGATTATTCAAGAGTATAATATTGATCATCTGTTTTTGACTACCGGTTTATTTGAAACTTACTTTAGTTCAAATAAGGCTGAAATATTTACCGGCGTAGAAACATTAGTTTTTGGAGGAGACAGCGTTTCGAATAAGGCAGTAGCTAACGCGCTGAAGACAGGCATTACTAATGTAATTAATATTTACGGCCCGACAGAAACATCTATTTATGCAGCGTCATTAAAATGCCGACCGGAACACCTTACTCTTGCACAAATCCCGATCGGCACTCCTAGTGACAACGCACAAATTTATCTTGTTGATGAAGCTGGAAAGATTGTCCCCCATGGCGCCGCGGGCCAGGTACTGATCGGAGGGCCGGGGTTAGCAAACGGTTATTATGGACAACAGGAGTTAACTGAAGAAAAGTTTATCAGATGCACTATAAAAGAGCTCGGTTTAAAAGATATTCGGCTATATCAGACTGGTGACTATGCATACTGGGGGCGCGATAGAAACTTGTATTTTAACGGCAGAAAAGATGAACAGATCAAGTTAAGAGGATACCGCATTGAACTGGGGGATATACGTAATGCTATGGAACGGCTCGACGGTATTGATATCGCGACAGTGATGTTAAATAAAAAATCGGGAACAAAAGCACTCATAGGATATTACGTATCTGCGAAAGATATTAGTCCGGAGACCGTGAAAGCACACCTTATCAAGCAGCTTCCGTCATACATGGTTCCAACTTATATTATTCCACTGGAAGTGATGCCGTTAAACTGCAATGGAAAAATTGATCGGCGCGCACTGCCGCTGCCGGCCGCAGATCTGCAGAGCTGTGATCAGGAGTTGACCGATATTCAGAAACAGCTGCTTGCTAAAGCATGTGTTGTACTTGAACTGCCAAGTTTATCGATTAATGATAACTTTTTGGAAATGGGAGGAGACTCTATTTCGACAATATCATTATCAGTCGAGATGGAGTCTATCGGACTGCGCTTAAGCACATCTGATATAATGAAACATAAAGTTTTCTCTACAATGTCACAATATATACAGCAGGATAAGCAAAGAGAAATTATTCGCGGAGAGAGCACGGGAAGCTTTGATCTGCTGCCTGCACAAAAATGGTTCTTTGAGCAGAAATTTGCTCATCCACATCACTTCAATCAGGCGGTAACACTTAAATTTAATCACAGTGTGTCCCTGGCTAAACTTAGAAATGCGCTTAAACAACTCACCGATCACCATGATATATTCCGAGTCAGCTATCACAACAGCAGCTCAACAGATAAACAGGTTTTTAGTGATTCTAATACAGAGAACTTTACCTTTGAACAGAAAACTTTTGATGATACATCTCAATTAGATACTCACCTTGCATCTATCAATCAAAGCTTTAATTTTGATTCAGGCGAAATGTTTAAAGTGATGCTGTATAGCTGTGGTAAAGATAAGTCACAGTATCTTTACCTTTGCGCCCATCATCTGATTGTTGACGGGGTTTCATGGCGGATCATTATCAATGACCTGCGTATACTGTATAACGATAATCCAGATACCAGACTGAGCGAATTTTCGAATACAAAGGTCTATGCTGAAGGGTTGAAAACGACCTTAAGTGACGTGAGCTTATCGGAAACAAATTACTGGTTAAAAGAGACAGATGCAGTTGACCGCTATCAGCCGTCTGCACCAGCATCTATGGAATCAGTAACACTTGATGAAACAGTTAGCAGACAGTTATTAAGTTCAGCAAACGAAAAATATAGAACTTCGGTTAATGAATTGTTAGTTGCCGCATTAGTAAAGGTCATTCCTGTTATAGATCCCTTTGTAAATATCCTGTTAGAAGGGCACGGACGGCAGAATATTAACCCGGAAATTGTAATTGATTCAACGGTAGGGTGGTTCACCAGTATATTTCCGTTACGTATCGCCAGCAATATGGAGTCTATGAATCAAAATATAAAACGTATTAAAGAGCAGATCAGGATGCTGCCTCAGAAAGGTGAAAATTACTTAAATTTAGCTTACGGCCATTCTGATACAGACATAAGAAAGCAGTTACAGAACCGTTTAATGTACCCAGTTAGTTTTAATTATTTAGGCCGTTTTGAAAGTAAAGGTCGTGATGATGACTTGTGGACCATGGTACAAAATAACAATGCACATTTAGTGAGTGCGGAAAATAAAGTACTGCGGGAGATTGATGTAAACTGCTGGGTTAGTGATGAGCGTTTAACTGTGCAGATCGAAGTGACCAATAAAAATATTGATCCAAAAAAACTGCTGAAGAACTTTGCAGATGAAATTCGAGCAGTTGTATCTCACTGCACTAATACAAATACTATTAGTGCCCTGACTCCTTCGGATGTTGCAAATGTAGAGATAACACAGCCGCAGATAGAAGAGCTGGAAAGTCAAATAGGAGTCCTTGATACAATATATCCTGCAACAGACTTTCAGCGCGAGCTCATGTACTTTAACCGTATGAATCGTGATTATCAGATAGATCAGTTGTACTTCAAATTAGAAGGTGATTTAAATATTGAGTGCTTTCAGCAGGCATGGGATACAGCTTTGAATCGTCACGATATTTTAAGAGCTGCATTTTGGGATAAAGGACGGCTTGGAAAACCGTTAGTGGTTGTACCTCGTCAAGTAAGCATGCTTATTCAGCTTGAAGACTGGCGTGAAACAAGCTCTGCAAACTGGCCAGAAAAAATATTGGAGCGTTTAATCTCTGAGCGTAAAAAAGGATTTGATCTGCTGTCTCCACCATTGATGAAGTTATGTTTAGCCGAACTTGGTGAGCAGCAGTACTACATGATATTTACATTCAACCATATATTATTTGACGGCTGGTCAATGCAGATATTCCTGTCGGAGATAATGCGGGATTACGAGGTCTTGATACGAAAGGATAAGCTGGATGTTAAGTCATTTACTTTTAGTGCTTTTTCTCAATACCTTAAAGAATCTCAACTTGAACCGCAAGCTGAGGTATTCTGGCAGAATTACCTTTATGGAGCCCCTAAAAACTTACGTGTTCCCCTGGACTTTCCTAAAATTGAGCATAATAAATTACGTATTCAGGGTGAGACTGTTCACCTTAGCCGGGCACAAACTGAGAAAATTTCAGCAAGAGCAAAAGAGCTTGAGGTAACGGTTAATCAATATTGTCAACTTTGCTGGGGCCATGCGTTAAGTAATATGACAGGTAGCAGAGATGTGGTCTTTGGGACAACATTAACCAAACGGCCAGCTGAAATCGACTCAGTTACTGACCTTGTTGGACTTTTTGTGGCAACACCGCCTTTACGGGTTAAAGTAACAGGAAGTACAAAATCTGCATTAGCACAGATTGTCGACTCAAGCTCAGAGAGAATGGAATATGCGTTTTATGATCTCAATGATTATGATCATAAATGGCAGCCTACCGCACCATTCGGCACGCTGTTTGTATTTGAAAACTATCCAGAGCAGGAAACAAATAGTGAAAACAGAAGTTTACATATAGATCACATAGGAACAACGAGTGGTACTAACCATCAGATAGTTGTGTGTGTGTTTCCTGGAGAGAAAATGGGTTTTAACCTTTTCTATGACTGTACTGAGCTTAGCCAGAACAAAGCAGTTGAAACTGCGAATCAATTTCAATTGTCACTGATGACTTTGTGTACTGATAATGAACTTGATCAGGAGACGACGCTAGTAAAAAAACGTCAATCTGCTTTTAGTTCTGCAGTAAATTAATATGTAAGTAAAATAGGGCCAGTTTTTGTCTTCAGCCATTAGAGCAGAAGACAATAACTGGCCTTCGTATTATTATGATAATCTCCCTTAGGAAAAGTAAATAAATATGAAATCACTTATGTATTCAGAGCATGCGGAAAAATATGATTCTGCCGTACAAGATAATATTTATAATGCCTGTCTAGAAAGGCCTTCATTACAGGCTATGCTGAATGATCTTGCCGGATTGAATGTATTAGATTTAGGCTGCGGATCCGGCGTTTATACACAGTTATTAATTGAACAGGGGGCTGCTGAGATAACCTGTATCGATGTCTCTGAGAAAATGATTCAGATAGTGGACAGTAAATTTGGCAGCAGAGTGTCATCTTACTCACAAGACTTATCTATTGGTCTTCCACAAGAGGAGCCAAATAGTAAAGACGTTATTATTTGCCCGCTGGTGATTCATTACATTGAAGATCTGTGTGTTTTGTTCCAAGCAGTAAACCGCGTTCTGAAAGCCGGAGGATACATGGTCTTTTCTACTCATCATCCATTAGCCGATTTTGAATGTTCGCGTTCAGGTAATTACTTTGAACGTGAATTAATTACTGATGTATGGGATACGGTTGGTGAGCCCGTTGAAGTCGTATTTTACCGCCGTTCTTTAACAGAAATCATGGATGCAGTGACAAAAAATGGGCTGGCGGTAACTCAATTGTCTGAAGGTAAAGTTGCAGATAAAGTGAAAGAAATCTCAATGGAACGCTACAATTATTTATCTAAGAACCCGAATTTTATCTTTATAAAATGTCAGAAACTTTGTTAACAAATCGAGTGCATAAAGCCGCTATATTTAGGGCAGTGTACTGGTTTGATAAATCAGCGGGTGTATTACCCGCTGCATAAGTAGACGGCTTAATTACAAAGACTCATCGGCTTGAATTTGTCCTACCAGTAATACTGGTGCAGCATCTAGTTCGTCGGCATCCATCATGGATGCAATTCGCTCTACGGCGGAGAGCAGCTGGCTTTGTTCCCACTCTTCAAGATTTTGATAGCGCTTGATAAAATGCTCTTGAAGTGGTTTCGGCGAGTCGCTTAATAAGGTTTGGCCTGCTTCACTTAATGATAAATGCACTTTGCGTTTGTCAGTTTTACTGCGCGTTCTAATGACTAAATTACGGCTTTCAAGTCTATCGAGAATCGTTGTTACGGTTGCCGCGCTTAAAGTAATTTCTTGCGCAATCTGTTTTGCCAGCGGTGCATCAAGCTGCGCTATTTTGCGCATTACCATCAGCTGCGGCCCGGTTAATCCCGAGTCTTTATTTAGCTGTCGAGAATGTATACTGATAGCTCGGATCACACGGCGCAGTGAAATTAATAGTTGTTCGTACTTTTCCATAATTCCCTCATTATTTTTTTGCGTACCATAACAGAAATATTCATAAGACTCATGCGCAAAATAAAAAAAAAACAGAATAACGCCGGGCGATATTCTGTTTTCTGGTTTATGTGCAAAATTAAAGGTTTGTGAGACAGAAAGTACTGCTCACTGTTCCTTTGTTAATTGAATATCAGTTTGCTAATTCAATCTTAGTGAAGTCGATTTTGTTCGCTTTTGGTGAACGTTCAATATCAGCTACTTTACGATAATGAGTCAGTAGAATGTAAGCAAAGCATCCTAAAATTAATCCTATCGCTAATGCGCCAACCCACTGAATTTGTAAAAAGTCTAATTTGAACAGCAGTGTTAGTCCGCTTAACAGAACAATATTACCGATAACATAACGTGCTTTGCCGAAACGCTGCACCGTCAGATTTAAATTATCGGTATACAGGCGAACCAGTGAATCAAGTGAATTGATAACAAATGTAACACCAACGATCACCATCGCCAGGTTATAAAATCCTGCTGTCGGGATGGCATTAGCGCTGTAGTAATAAAGTACGCTGAACCAGACTGCGATCGGAATAGACGGGAATACCATCATTGCCGCTAATACTTGATAGGTTCTCATGCCGCCTACAAAACGTGCGGTAAATTGACCTATCATAATGCTCCAGGCAAACCACCAGAACAGGTAAAACTCATGGTAGTCATTAAGCGGTAATACAAAGCGGTGCAGATTGGTGAAGTAATCACCTAATAAAGCGAAAGTCGTAAAGAACTCTCCAACACTTGAGTTATCAGTTAAAAATGCACCTGCCCACATTATTGCTATTAAGGCTAAAAATAACCAGCTGCTGCCCAGGCTTAAAATTTTGACGTAACGGATATTGGTACTTGAATACACGGCGGTGGCAATAACCAGAAATACAATTAAGTAAAAACTGCCGACCAGGGTTTCACCGTCACCTAAGCCGGGTAAATACCAGGGCAGGTTAGTTAGCAGCAGGTAGGCAGTAAAGGCACAGGTACCGATAATAACTAAGTTATTAATAAACTTAATTATTGAAATTTCAAAAAACTTAACTCTTGGTTCAATAACACAAAAGTAGAAACAGGTTAAAAAGTAAAATGCCCAGATAAAGAAAGCCCAGAAACCAAACTCAATGGCTAAAGGATTACTAAAACCATATTCAGGGCTGCTGGCAATATCAGCGTAACCGGCAAATTCGGTTAGCGGGAACATGATTAAACCGACATCTAAACCTGAGGTAAAGAGAATAGCGATAAAGGTAAAGTTACGTACAGGCGTGACACCAATACACTTCATGTTACCCCAACGATAAATAACAAACGCAATTGCGGCAAAAGTAAATAAAATGCCGATTGACAGCCAAATAGTCATTATTTGGCCTCCAGGTGGATATTGTTGACACACATAATTAAAATTCCTTGTGTTGTTTTATAAAACGCTGCTGGGCAGTTTTTAAAGGCTTAAGTATCGTGCTGACGATAGTTAAACCCTGAAAAAATGAACGCAGCAATATAGGCCATTTGCGTATTCCGCTTAGGCTGGCCCTGACCTCTTTGCTGTTATTGACAGATTTACAGTCAATAACAGTAAATTGATGCCCTGTATAAACTAGCCGGCTTGGCGTTTAGGGGCTTGTAAGCGTTGACTGGTCTGCCAGTCATCCGCCACAGTCACTTCAGCCGTGCTGGGTGCAAGAGGTGTTTTACCTAAAATAATATCGGCGGCACGCTCTGCTGTCATAATGGTCGGTGAATTCAGATTGCCGTTAGGAATTGTCGGGAATATTGATGAATCAACAACTCGAAGACCTTCGATACCATGAACTTTAGTTTCAGAGTTCACTACCGACATTGCGTCTTCGCCCATTCTGCATGAGCATGAAGGGTGATAGGCACTTTCAACGGAACTTCTGACAAAGCTGTCGATTTCCTGATCAGTTTGTACCGCGAGTCCCGGCTGAATCTCTTCGCCGCGATATTCATCTAAGCCGGGCTGGTTGATAATTTCCCGGGTTAATCGCACACAGGCACGAAAACCTTCAATGTCATCCTGGTGTGATAAATAGTTAAATTGAATTTGCGGTGCCGTACGGGCATTGCTTGATACAACTTTAACCCTGCCGCGGCTTTTAGGTTTGTTATGACCAATATGAACTTGGAAACCATGACCTGCAAATGCTTCTTTACCATCGTAACGCATGGCCGCAGGTAGAAAGTGATACTGAAGATCCGGCCATTCTAAACCCGCTTTAGAACGAATAAAGCCGCATGACTCAAAATGATTAGTAGCACCTAAACCGGATTTATTTAATATCCAGCGTGTACCAATAAATAATTTGTTTAACGGGTCAATTTTGCCGTTAAGCGATATCGGTTTTAAACATTTAAACTGAAAGTAAAACTCAAGGTGGTCCTGCAGGTTTTCACCGACACCGGGTAATTCATGGACCTGCTCTATACCGGCTTGTGCTAATGTGTCTGCAGCGCCGATACCCGACAGCTGCAGAATATGCGGGGAGCCGATAGAGCCTGCAGACAGCAGGACTTCTTTATTACAGCGCAGCTCCGTTAACTGACCTTTAGACTCGTAAGAAACACCGACAGCTGTTTTACCTTCCAGCAGCACTTTGTGAACCAGTGCGTGAGTGATTACGGTGAGATTGTCGCGTTTCATGGCCGGTCTCAAGTAGGCATTCGCAGTAGACCAGCGCACACCGTTTTTGACAGTCATATGCATCGGGCCGAAACCTTCCTGCTGCCCGGCATTGTAATCTGCTGTTGCTAAATAACCGGCATCAACACCGGCATTAACAAAGGCTTGATATAACGGGTTTTTCATATTGTTGCCGTTATTGACAGCAAGAGGACCAGACTCTCCGCGGTAGTCATTACCGCCAAATGACCAGGTTTCGGCTTTTTTGAAGTAGGGTAAACAGTGTGCATAATCCCAGTTTTGTGCCCCGGCCTGCTGCCATTCATCAAAATCACGTGCATGGCCTCGTACATAGACCATACCGTTAATAGATGATGAACCGCCTAACACTTTACCGCGCGGACAATGCATACGGCGGTTATCTAAAAACGGCTCAGCTTCAGTTTCAAACTGCCAGGCGTATTTTTTTGTATTCATCGGTATTGATAATGCGGTCGGCATTTGAATAAAAATACTCTTATCGCTGCCGCCGGTTTCCAGCAGCAGTACCTTATTGCCGGAATCAGCTGACAAGCGGTTTGCCAGTACACAGCCCGCACTTCCTGCGCCTACAATGATGTAGTCATATTGTGCTTTAGTCATGTTCATTCCTTAAAAGGGACTTTCAAGCGGCATCATGCCGACATATACCGCTTTAATCTGGGTATAGGCTTTTAATGTTTCACTGCCGTTTTCGCGGCCGATACCGGACATTTTATAGCCGCCGACCGGCATTTCAGCAGGTGATGCGCCAAAGGCATTAATCCAGCAGATGCCGGCCTGAAGCTGATGTATCACCCGGTGAGCACGGGTAATGTCTTGAGTAAACACAGCTGCTGCTAATCCTAAGCGGCTGTCATTTGCGCGGCGGATAACTTCCTCTTCATCGCTGAAAGTCAGTACCGACATAACCGGGCCGAATATTTCTTCTTTAGCTATGGTCATTTGGTCAGTGCAGCCGGTGAAAATAGTCGGCGCAACAAAGAAACCATGTGGTGAATTTTCAGGCTGCAGTGCTTTACCGCCTGTGAGTAGAGTTGCGCCTTGTGCTTTCCCAATCTCGATGTAGTCGAGCACTTTCTGCTGATGAGACTTTGAAATCAAAGCCCCAAAATTAGTGTCCGTATTCATCGGATCGCCGCAGATAATATTCTGCTCGGTACGCTCAACTAGACGTTTAATAAAACGAGGATAAATATCCTTCTGAACAAACACACGAGTACCGTTTGTACAGACTTCGCCCTGGGTATAGAAATTACCTAACATGGCCGCAGATACCGCATTTTCTATATCGGCATCATTAAAAATAATCAACGGTGACTTACCGCCTAGTTCCATGGTGACTTCTTTTAATGAACCGGCAGCCGCCGCCATCACTTTTTGGCCGGTTGTTACTTCACCGGTAAAAGAGATTTTGGCAATATCTTCATGGCCGGTTAACCAGGCGCCGACTCTGCCGTCGCCTTGGACCACGTTAAACACACCGTTTGGCACACCAGCCAGAGTGAAAATTTCTGCTAAACGCATTGCGCCGCTCGGCGTTTCCTCTGACGGCTTAAAAATCATCACATTGCCGCAGGCAAGAGCCGGGGCCGCTTTCCAGCAGGCAATCTGTAGTGGATAATTCCATGCTCCAATGCCTGCACAAATACCTAATGGTTCGCGGCGGGTGTAATAAAAATCATCACCGACCTGCTGCTGATTACCTTCAATACTCGGGGCAAGTCCTGCAAAAAACTCAATTGAATCGGCGCCCGTTACAACATCAACCACTGATGCTTCCTGCCATGGTTTACCGGTATCAAGCACTTCGCCAGCGGCAAGTTCATCATTGTGCTCACGCAGTAATGAAGCAGCCTTGAGCAGAATGCGGCTGCGTTCAATGGCAGTCATTTTTGACCATGTGGCAAAACCAGATTTTGCACTGTTGATCGCAGCCTGCTGAACTGCTTCATCTGCTCTTTCAACTAAGTAGCTGACTTGACCTGTTGCCGGGTTAATGACTTCAAATGTTTCGCCCGTGCCGTTAGGCATATATTGACCGTGAACATAATTTTGATAAACGACTAATGTCGGCATTGATTTTCTCCATACTGCAGAATAACTGTTTCAATAAAGGCTTTAGACAACATTTGTGCCTGTTTAAAATCCTGCTCTGGTGTTGAACTAAGCGCACTGCGAAGCCAGAAACCGTCAATCACAGCGGCGGTTTGTTTAGCTGCATTAACCGCTTCAGTATCCGGCAGCAGCTGTTTAAAAGAAAAAAGCAGGTTGCTGTACAAGCGTTGACTATTGATATATTGAAGTCTTGCCAGTCCCGGATCATGCATCGCCTGGGACCAGAAACTTAACCATGTCTTAGTGACTGCATTTGAACGCTGCAGTTCGGTAAAATTTGCTTCAACAATCATAGACAGCCTTGCAATAGGAGACAGTGTTTTACCTGACGTCCTTATTAATAAGGCCTGCTTTAATTCATCAAGAAGATATTTAAGTGTAGCTTCAATTAAGCCTTGTTTGCCGCCAAAGTAGTGGCTGATGATCCCCGATGACATACCCGCCATACCACTAATCGTATTAATTGTGGTGTGCTGTAATCCATGGCGTTCGACTGATATCAGCGTGGCATCAATGAGCTGCTGTTGTCGGACATGTTTCATCGCCGGTCTAGGCATAAATAACTTCCTTTTATTCTTGAATAACGTTATTAATTGAACGCTCAATTAATAACAATCCTAATGATTAGTGCTCTAACTATCAAGTGTTAATTATATTGCTCTCAATATTGAGTAGTAATCAACTTGCTTGGAAGTGGAGTAAATAAAGAGTAATATACTGCTGAAAACGCACTGATTCATAGGGTTTGGGTGGTTTCTGTAGAAGTGGGAATAACGTAACAGTTACAGCTAAAATTATTTTAGCTGTAACTATCTTCTCACTGGTAGGTAAGCATACGATATCAACAATAGCCTTTGTTTCAGGAAAACTGCTTGAGGGCGCTTTGGAAAAGAGAGAAGAAAGGCAGAAAAACTCACCTTATCCTCGGAGGCAGGCCATACAGATTCGACACCGCATTGAACCAATGGCAGTGCCTTAAATTCAATGAATCACTTCCAGTAATTCGACTATCACAGCAGCATAAACTACTGTGAATTTATTAGGCTTAACTGTGAAACAGCGCAAGAAAATATTTATTATGTACGAAGGAGTTAGGATTGATAGGGAACACATTTAGTTGTCAAAAAGAGTTACCGATAATGCCGGTACCAGACTTGAATATAACATGCGGTAAACTTATTGAATGGGCAGAGCCACTATTAACGGAAGAAGAGTCAATTAAGACCAGAGAAGTAATTGAGCTGTTTTTGCAGCCTGGTGGTGAAGGAGAAAAATTACAAAACGAGCTGATTGAATGGGCTCAGCCTCCCGCAGTTTTGAACTGGTTTGCGCCCGTTTGGCGCGATTTCTATTTGTCATGCCCCAAATCACTGGTGATTAACAGTAACGTATTTTATTACCTAAAAAGCAAGCTTGATGAAAATACCCGCTCACAGGCAAGTATCGCAGCTGCACTTATCAGTAGTGTTTATGATTTTATTGCTTTGATTGATACAAAAGAACTGACGCCTGATATGCAGAAAGACGTACCGCTATGTATGAATCAGTATCGGAGCCTTTTTTCCTCAACAAGAATACCGCGCCAAGGGACAGATGACTTCAAAGTTTCATCAAACAGAAAGCATATAGTGGTTATGCATAATCAACGTATCTACAAACTCACTATTATTGATGAAAATGGCGCTATTCGCTCTTATTCTGCCATTGAATTTGAGTTAAATTGTATTCTTTCTCCCTCAGAAAAAGGACAGAATTTAGGCCTGCTTAGTACTATGCCTCGAGACCAATGGGCAAAGAGTCGGGCTGATCTGCTTGAGATCTCGACAAATAATATACAGGCAATTCGCACGCTGGAAGATGCATCTTTTGTGTTATGCCTCGACGAAAAAAGCCCTGTAGAAATTACCGATGTCTCAAAACAGCTACTTCACGGGTCGGGTCAGGATCGATTTTTTGATAAGTCGCTGCAGTTTATCGTTTTTAAAAACGGCAAGACCGGCATCAATTTTGAGCATACCGGCGTAGACGGCTCAGTTATGCTGCGCATGGTTGGTCATATATATGACACCATTGATCAAGTTTCTTTTGCTGAAAGGAACGTTTCTACTGAGACAAAGCAGGGACTTTCCCTAAGTCTCGAAGAAATTGAATTTGACTTAGATGAAACGCTGAAGCAGACAGTTCATACAGCAAAAGATTCGTTTAAGCAGCATACTGAAAATACCCAGACCAGGGTTTTAAATTTCACCGCCTTTGGTAAAAACCAGATCAAGCAGTTTGGGGTCAGCCCTGATGCCTTTGTTCAGTTAGCCCTGCAGCTGGCTGAGCATAAGCTTTATGGAAAGTGCTACAGTGCCTATGAAGCAGTGATGACCCGAACGTTTGTTGACGGGCGTATCGATGCATTACATACCGTTTCCCCCGAGTCGATCCGTTTTATTGAGAATATAGGCGACGCAAGCTGCAGTACTCAGGCTAAAATTGATTCACTTATTAGTGCCTCTCAAAAACATGTCGAAAGGGCCGGGGAGTGCAGGTCTGGAGCAGGTATTTATGCGCATTTTCTTGCACTGAAATATCGTCATCAGGTTGCGGGAGATAAGATAGGCATTAGTACGCTCCCTGAAATATTTACAGATAAAGGATACCAGGCTCTCAGTCACAGTGTTGTTTGTACCAGTACCACGTCAGACTACGGCGTAGAGCTGGCAGGTTACGGGCCGATTGTTGATGACGGCTACGGGATCCGCTACTTTGTACGTAATGACTCGATCTGTTTTAATATGACCAGCCGAAGTATTATGCAGGACAAACTTGAGCAGATGCACAGTTATATCGAACAGTCGCTGCTGGAAATGGCAGATTTGATGCGCCTGCGTAAATAACGCAACTACCAGCACACTCTACTAGAACAAGGGTGTGCTGTTTTATTTATATATCCAGTCTTAAGTTGTTATGCACTTCATCTATTAGCGATTTCGGCACTTCATTTTCTATTGCCAGTGCTTTCCATTTAGAAACCATCTCGATGGTTTGATCAATGATCTCGTTTATTTTTGATCTGCTGAAAATGGGACTTAGTCTTTCGAAACCGTAGAAGTCTTTACGGACAAAGCTGTCTCTTTTTCCTGCCAGCGTCATCCAATGACTATTTACCCACTTGCTGCCGGCTTTATAGCTATAGGCGAGATCATAGGCTGGAGATAACTGCCATTTTTCCTCACTGTTTAACATGAAGGCAAAGTTCTTGGAGTGATCATCGTGGTTTCTGGCTATAACGTTAAACACCATGCGTTTAAATATCTGCATTGCTTCCGCCGGGCTTAATTTTAACTGCCGTGCAACACTTATCAGTTCTTCATAGGAAAATGATCCGGGTTGTTTGTAGCTGATGTGCGCGATACCGTTGAGCGTCTGAACATGTACCTTGTGATTTCCTATTCTGTCAAACCGCTGAGTAATGAAATGTCTTCTTGAGCCTTCTTCAAGCAGGCGGCAGTCAGTCATGGTCACACCGCAGCTTTGAGCCATTAGGTGATAAGTATACTCCATGGCACCGAACCCCATGGGATCGCCGAAAGTTTCCTGGCTTTTGCTGTGCTCGCTTACCCCGTCAAATTTCATTAAGTAGTGTTTATACCCTGCAGGAACGTTTGTTTGTCCAGATTTTACCTGAGTGAAATCCTCGTTGAATGCCAGTACCGCTTTAGGCCTCGCTCCACCAGCACTCATTCCTACGGACATCAGAGCTAACATCGCCTGTTTGTCCTGCTGTCCGTTATCGTTCAGCTCGACATTAAAGCTGTCTCTTTCATTTAATATCTCTTGAGCGACAGAAACTAATGACTGAACTTCAATATTCTTTGAAGAATTGAACTGTTTGACTCTTGTTGCTGGTGCGTAGTTTAACGCTCCCATACCGCGTTTACCGATATACTGCAGCCTCTCAAGTGGTGATATGCTCCCTGGAGACCGACCTTGACCTGCAACCCAGGCATTTAACACCGCATTACCGAAATCATCCGGCAATGAGTCTGCAATTAGGCCGGGCAGTCCTTTAAAGGTTTGTTTATCGATTCCAGGAAAGGTGAAAATTTTCTTTGATGCCGGCATTTTCAAGGGTGACAGCTCTATACCTTTATTGATGAAGCTTGGTTCGTACTCAAATGCACCGATACCGGTATCCGCATTAAAGCTTACTGCACCAACATCATGATCTTTATATTTTACACTAACAGCTTCTACCATTCGGGTGTACTCTCATCATTATTATTGTTTTGAACAGCTTTGCTCTTAGATGCTCGCTTACGCTGTGCGCCTTTCAGCTTGGCCAGCTGTATAGGAGAAATAGGCTGTTCAGCTAAGAAAAGGGAAAGCTGATCCAACAGGTCGAGTCCCTGCATTACCGCAATCATAGTTTCTAACTTTGTCCTTCCTGCCTCAACATTAACTATGGTGTTCTTGGATAGACCTACCTTTAATGCAAGGGTTTCCTGAGAAAGGTTGGCATTTAATCGCGCCTGTTTTAGGCGCAGCCCCAATGTTTCCGCTATCATTTTCGGACTGTCGTTAATTTCCATAGACTTCTCCTTTTATTGAAGTGTACTACAATTACCCAACAACTCAAGCGGGGCACTACAATGACCGTGAAAGTGGTTGTTGAGGTCTTTTATGGCAATAATAACCTGATTTATGGGTGTTACCTCCATTCTTTATTTGGTTGTGTGTGAGCATAATCACCACTAAAGCGGGTGTTGCTTACTTATGGTGCTATAATGATCAGTTTTTTGGTTGTTGAGTTGCTATTAAAAACCTTACAACTGAAAGGTTATACCAAACTGATTATGTAAATGGTCAGTTTTAGGCGCAGAAAAAATCGATACTAGCAAGGCATTAATTGATGTGACTAGTTATTCTAATTACGAAATTAATAACGAAGATAGGATTGATTTTAACCAGCATAAAAGATTAGATACTTATTCAGATTGGTATTATCAGGGAGCTCCCTGATAAGATGTAATTTCTAATTAGTGATCTGTGGCTTAGAAACAAAGAAGCGGCTAAAAAAAATAACACTGCTCTACAAGCTGAGCATTTTGCAATAATGTTTGTAGAGCAAAATTTATCTGAGCAAGACACTACAGCGCACCTTAATACCTAGACAACAATACTATTTGCCTTTAAATTATACTTTTAAATAACGAAAAGGCGAGTGCATGTTTAGCCATATGATGATTGGTACGAATGACGTAGTTCGTTCTAAAGTTTTTTATGATGAATTAATGAAAGTACTTGGTTACAGCGAAGGTGTAATCTATGGATAGTCACGGATATTTAGACTTTAAATGGTTTAATGATATTTTGTATGTAAAGGCTTTTGGACCTTTCAATGATGAAGGTTCGATTGAAGCAGCCAAAGCATATATTGATGTCATTAGTAATCGAAGTTGCGTTAACTATTCTGTCGTTGAAATATTAACGCATGAGAGTTTAGGCTCACCAAATACAATGAAAGAAGTTACTAAAGTTTGGACATTTTTAGGTGACAATGGCTGTACATCATTAGCTATTATTCATTCTAATGCTATTCAATCTACGCTTGCTGAAAAATTCATCCCTAAATTTGGTAAAGTATTTAATAAATTAGAAAGTGCAGAAAGGTGGATCGGAAGTCGTAGCGCCTAACAATCACTTTAAACGAAACAGAAATAGTAAGCTAGGTTTTGCTCCGCCGCACAATTTTAGCCAACTACTTTTGTCCGCTTTGGTCATAAAGTTAACTTTTGGATAAATATCATGAAAAAACTATTGAACATCATTATTTGTATCTTGTTACCACCTTTAGCCGTATTTCTTAAAAATGGTGTCGGTAAAGACCTATTTCTTAATATCGTTCTTAGTATTTTCTTTTTTGTGCCTGGCGTTATACACGCCCTATGGGCTACCACAAAATAGGACAGTGAAAGTACATTGTTGCTCAGCGTTTAAACGGGATCCCCTAATTCCAGGGTAATGCCCAGCCGGCATTTGCACAATGTTTCTCTAAAAAGTCCATGAAAACTCTTACCTTGGGCGGCAAATGCTCACGATGAGGGTAGAGTGCATAGACACCTCTCGGCGCTAATTCATACTCCTGCAGCACGGGAATAAGTTTACCTGTGCGTAACTCTTCATGAACGATGGTTTTTAAGTACATTCAGTCTCACACAACTGCTTCTCCGATTAATGAGGGAATTCGTGAATCAAGGGGAATGCAGGAGGGATACGACGATGTTGTAGAAGCCTGGTTTGAATCGGAACAAAATCTCATGGAAGCAATGAGCTCTTCGGAAGGGCTGGAAATAAGTGCAATATTGCTGAAAAATGAAGGTAATTTCATCGATCATGTTAAATCAACGGCATTTATTGCTCAGGAGTATGCTCTGTAAAGCTGTGACAAATCATGCTCACCAGTCAGAGGTATCCAACACCTAATCCATTATTGTCACTGTTTAAGCATTACCTTGAAACGTACTAATTAGTTTTCTAACTTATTAATAAAGGCTGTATCACAGTGACTTTACAAAACCTGGTTATAAGAGTAAAAGGAACTTTACTATTTGGGTTCACTTTTTTCAAGGAGAAATCATTGTTTAGTTCAACAGTTGATAACGAAATCAAACTGGCACTGATTGAAAAGTCTTTTGCGCCGCTGTATGTCGAACTGGCTAAAGAAAATTACACCGCCCTTGAACGGTGGCTGGCATGGCCGCCTCACTGTAAAAGTGAGCAGGACTTTGTTTCGTTTATTCAAAAATCGCTTCATGATTATGCAGACAACAAATCAATGGTCTGTGCAGTATGGTTCAATGAAAAACTCGTTGGGAATGTAAGTTTTAATACAATTAATCATGACTTGAAAAAAGTCGATATTGGTTATTGGCTGGCTGAGTCAGCTCAAGGAAAAGGTATCATGACTCGGGTATGTAAAAAACTCATAAACATTGCGTTCAGTGAATTAAATATGCATAAGATTGAAATATCAGCGGCTAGCGGAAACCTGGCTAGCCGAGCTGTCTGTGAACGCTTAGGAATGACGCTGGAGGGTATTGTCACAAATTCAGAAAACCTCAATGGACGTATTGTTGATCATGCGGTTTATGGTCTTCATCGCACATAAACTCAGTGACAGCATAACAACGGTTGTTAACGCCGTAATACAAAGGAACAGTATATGACAATTGATCACTTCCAGCATAAAGCAGAAAATTATGAGCAAGATAGGAATAAAGTTAATACAGTAGGGCATATTGCCAACGCGGTTTTGAAATACCTTAAACTTGATAAAACGATGCAGATAATGGATTTTGGATCTGGTACAGGCTTGTTGTTAGAAAAGATAGCCCCGTTCGTAGGTAGAATCACAGCCGTAGATATATCGAGCTCCATGAACAAAATACTGGAGGACAAAAGCGATAATTTAGGCTGTGAGCTTGAAATACTAGAAATTGATTTATCGAAAAGCAGCCTTGATAAGAAATTTGATAGAATCATCTCATCAATGACAATGCATCATATTGAAGACATACAAAAAATGTTTAAGAACTTTTATTCTATGTTGAGTGATAATGGTGTTATAGCAATTGCCGATTTAGATATCGAGGATGGAAGCTTTCATACACAAAATACAGGGGTTTACCATTTTGGGTTTGATCGCGAAACATTTTTAAACGCAGCAAAGCAAGCCGGATTTAAGAACCTTAATATAGTATCTGCAGCATCTGCGGTAAGGCCGAATGGTGAATATAACATATTCATACTTACCGGGAATAAGTGATATCGCTGTAACAACGAGACAGCAGTCTTTTGGGGTTATATATCAATGAGTTTAAAATATATAAGATGTCAACTTTTCGCATGCATTTGTCGCAAGTAGCAAGATGCATAATGATATAAACAAGCAAATTGAGTCTATTAATGAACAAGTAAATCTGATAAATGAAGAGTTAATTTTACAAAACGAAAAAAGTGCTGATATGGAAACTCTTAAACAGTTAAAAGATAATTTAATAGAAGAGGAGCTAATGGAGCTTTATCGAAAGCTAGAGAATAAAGGATTCATACTCTACTCTCAGCCTGCAGCCATAAAATAAAAGCTAATAGAGCCCATGCTAATTAAGTCGATATTAATACTGCATTTACTATTTCAGCATTAAAAAAGAGAGTCTTTTGGAATTAGAGATATATCAGGTCGATTCATTTACCACAGAGCCCTTTAAAGGTAATCCTGCTGGGGTTTGCATAACAGAACAAGCTCTTGATCAGGATATTATGTTTTCTATCGCTGAAGAAATGGCGGTTTCGGAAACGGCCTTCTTATCATTAAGTGATATGAGGTTAAGATGGTTTACCCCCAAGGTAGAAGTCTGTCTGTGTGGCCATGGCACATTGGCGATGGCACATGTGTTAAAGGAAAAGGGGATGACTTCAGCCGGTGATACATTAGTTTTCAATACGGTGTCGGGGGCTTTATTGGTCACGATACAAGAGCAGACTATCGAAATGGATTTTCCATCACCGATTCTCAATATTTGTACGCCTCCCAATAAGAAGCTATTAAATTTCCTAGGGATTGATTCAGAGCGAGTGATTTCCTTTGCTGAGTTTGATTCGAAGAATTTAATTGAAATTGACTCTGAACAAGCATTGTTGGATTTAACCCCTAACTTTGCTGCTTTAAAGGAATTAAACGGCCGTGGGGTCGTTGTTACTGTAAAATCGGCTGCAAGTGAATTAGACTTTATTTCTCGATACTTTGCTCCCTGGGTTGGTGTAAATGAAGATCCAGTTACTGGTTCTGCGCATTGCGCTTTAGCCGTTTACTGGGAGGAAAAGCTTCAAAAATCTAAACTTAAAGGTTACCAAGCATCGGAACGAGGTGGTTTCGTCGATGTTGAGTTGTTACCAGATAATCGAGTGCAAATAACCGGGACTGCAGTAACCACACTGCGAGGAACATTATACGTTTGATTTATAATGACGGGTTATTACAGCAAATAGATTCCGTGCTCCATCGGCACGGAAAATGAAGCAGCTAATAATATTTCTGTTGGTGACTTATAATGATTAGTGGTCATCGACACGAGCTAAGCTGGTTTTCTGCATAAGCAAAAGTACATGATGTACTGCACTTACAAGTTCTGAAATGGATGAATTTAGAGACTAATTCATTGCTGGTGTAAAATTCAAATTAAATAGCGGGCATGTAACAGTGTCAGAACTTAACACAAGTGTCAGAACTTAACGCTTCTTACAGGAGTAATAGTATTGAACAATGAATGGGACGAATTTGCTGAAGGATGGGATATCGATGCCTCAGTACAAGAGTATGCTGTTAAGGCATTCGAAAAGCTAACAGATGTCATCGCTCTTGATGGTCTATCTGTCTTTGACTTTGGTTGTGGTACCGGCAGCCTTACTCAGCTCCTTAGCCCCAATGTAAAAGAAATTGTTGCCCTTGATGGTTCATCTGAAATGATCAAACGTCTGGATAAAAAAAATCTGAGTAATGTTTCAACTATCTCAGGCTTTTTGACTCAAGGTGTGATTGACAGTGATCCGCAACTGAGCAATCAGTTTGATTTAATAGTGGCTTCATCGGTTTGTGGTTTTTTACCTGATTATGAAATGACACTTGGCCTGTTAAAGGGCCTTTTAAAAACCGGCGGTGTATTTGTGCAGTGGGACTGGCTGTCAAAAGATGAGTCCTCTGGAACAGGGTTATCTGAAGATAGGGTGTTAGATACTCTCAACGCAAATGGATTCATTGATATTCGAATGAATAAAGCATTCGAAATGAGTAATTCAAAAGGCACAATGACGGTATTGATGGCGATTGGAAAAAATAGCTAAAGATTCTGAACATTGCGTCTTTAGCTGCATGCTTTCATTAGTTAAATAAACGCCGAACGGAATGTACGTTGAGACATGTGGCTTAGAAAACGGAAGGCCGGGAAGCGTATTTCTTTCAGTATGTTGATACAGCTTACTCCAAAAGGCAATAGGCATTCCCGTAGGGCCGTAGGGACGAGATATTCCCCATTTTCAGAAGCAGGACGATATGTCATTAGCGGTATTAAAACGAGAAGACTTCCTTTATCAGCCTTGTTATTGCGAGGAAAATATCTGGCACCTTTGTCAACATAAGCAGTTTAAAAATAGCTGTATCATATTTATCGCCAGCAAAGGGGGCTCTTTTCCGATGCTGAATCAGCGCGCTATGGACAACCCGTCAATGCCTGTTTATTGGGATTATCATGTTATTTTACTGGTTTTATCTGAAAAGAATACAGTTCTAGACTTTGACACAAGCCTGCCGTTTAGTATTGATGTAGACACTTATTTTAGTCGTTCCTTTTTAGATAATAAGTTACTTAGCATTAAAGAAATGCCATTGTTTAGAGTTGTCCCTGCCAGTGAATTCATTACAGTATTTTCATCAGATCGCAGCCATATGAAAACAGACTCTGGCTGGTACGCACCACCACCAGATTGGCCGCTCATTAGAGAAAATGAAACTAACTTATCTGATTTCATTGATATGACCAACAATGAAATAGGAGAAGTGCTTACTTATGATGATGTGTTAGAGCGTTTTTCATAGCAGTACTTATCTTCTATTATCGTGCAGAGGAGTAGATACAGTTAGCGTTAGTGCCAAATCTAATGTACATAAAGTACGAATGTAGACTTACTAAATAAAAACATTAAGCTGTAGTTATTACATAAACCATGGGATCCACAGTTCATATGACAAGACCTATTTTATATTACGTTTATGATCCTATGTGCAGCTGGTGCTGGGGGTATCGACCAACCTGGCTAGCACTACAAGAACAACTGAAAACGACACTGGAAATACGATACCGTGTTGGTGGGTTGGCACCCGATTCAGACGAATTGATGCCGGTTGAGATGCAGACCTTCTTACAGCAGACATGGCAGAAAATTTCATCCGAGTTAGGCACACAGTTTAACTTTGATTTCTGGCGGCAGTGCCAGCCGAGACGTTCAACCTATCCGGCATGTCGCGCCGTTTTGATTGCGCGTGAGGCCGGATTAGAACAAGCCATGTATTGTGCAGTGCAGCAAGCCTATTATCTGCACGCAAAGAATCCTTCAGACAGCGATTTGTTAGTGGAGCTCGCCGTTTCTGTGGGGATCAATGGTCAGCTGTTTGAGCAGAAACTTAACAGTGTTGAAATAAATCAGCAGCTGTTGACTGAAATTGAACAGGCCAGAAAGTTGCCCATTCAAGGTTTTCCATCATTGGTTTTAGCCGTTAACAATCAGCTTTTTCCTATTCCGGTAGATTACAAGCATTGGCAAAGCAGTTATGAGGCTATTACCAGCCGTTTATTGATCGCAGATTAACTTTTCATTTTTCTGCAATATAAGTTATCTCTGCAAAGGGCTGTCTTTTATCTTGGCGGCTTTTGTTGAGCTCGAAACTGTTTTTATTTAAACGATATAAAACCGGTATTTGCTCGTTGCTGAACAGTTCAATCACATAACTGCTGTGGTTTTCCTGCAGCAGCCGCCAATATAAAGTATTTTGCTTAGACTGCACCTGCAGTGCTTTATATTTTTCATGCGACAAAACAATCGGGGGTAAAGGCGTATTTAACGTTTGTTTACTTAGTTGTCTGTCTTTAACCGAAGCCTTTTGTTTAGCCTTAGCCGCCAGACGGTGCTTTTGCTGAGCTTGTTCAGCAAACATTTGTTCCTGCGCAGCTGTTGTTAAATCATTACTGGCCAGCATGTCTGCTTTTGTTTCTTTTTCAGCTGCTATAACAAACTCGGCTTCTGCGCTCTGTGGCGAAGCTCCTGCTGAAGGTTCACTGGCTATTTCATCTTTAGACTGCTGAACAGCACTGCTTTTAATACCTTTTTTATGGGGGGAAGCAGGCACTTCTACGGATGCAGTCAGCGACGGTTCATTTTCTACAAAAACATCATCAAACTCTTCAACAAGCATTTCTTCTTTAAATGCTTGTTTTGCAACTAAAGGGCGAACTGTTTCATCACTGAGAGTGCGTACCCCCATTTCTGCTGGAGCAGCTAACGACTCACTTTGCTTAGCTTTAGTGACATGCTCCATCGATACTAACGGGGCTTTATATTCAGGGTTAATCGGGCCGTTTAGCTGATGGTTAACAATTAGCCCGACTAACAGAAAAGAAGCCGCCGTTGCCGCCGGGTAGTACCAGGCCATTTTTTTACGTTTTTCAGCAGGGCGGTTCAGCGCTTGTTTTTTATCGTCAGTTTGTCCGTCTGCTGTTTTTTCACTATGCAGTGTCGGTTTAGCCTTCACCGCTTTATGTGCCGCAGCGAGAATAGACTGGTCTAGCTGTTCACTAGGCTGCTCGGCTGTATAATCTCCATTATGATCAGACAAATCATCATAAAGTGACTGTATAAAGGCCTGGTCTTCTGCCAGTGCTTTATCATCCTGCTTGTTAGTTGCCATAAAAACTTAACCCCTTACGCATTTTCTGTAACGCATAGCGCCAGCAGCTTTTCACTTTTTCTTTGTTCTGAAAGGTTATCTCGGCAATATCATCAATGCTGAACCCCGCTTCTTGTTTTAATAAAAAGACTTCCCGCTGCTCATAAGGTAAAGCCGCTATCTGCTGCTTTAACGCGGCTGCTAATGTTTGATTGTCCGCCACATCAAGCTGCGAGTCATGATTACTTTCCGTTACTTGCTGCGTTATATTGCTCTCTTGATTTTCTAAGTTTTCTTCGTTCTGCTGTTGTTCAAGTAACACACTTTTCTTTTGTGCGTGATCAATCGCGATACGCCGGGCAATGGTAAATAGGTAAGTAGTGAATAATGCATTAGCCTGATAACCTGCCCGGTTATTAATAAGTTTAAGCCAGGTATCGTGGCACAGATCTTCGGCCACGGCAGTGGTCAAATTCTGCCGGATAAAAAAGCGGTAAACAGCCGTTTTATGCCTGCTATAAAGCCGATCAAACGCCGCCGCATCTCCCTCTGCATAGGCAAGCATCAGTGTTTGATCGAGTTGTTGGCGGCTTTTATTTCCCTGAGCCTTCGCGTCCAATCCCTTACCCTTATATTGATAACTACTCTCTGTTACTGCTCACTCTATCACTAAACTTACTGTTTTAAACTCGGTTTTTCAGCAAGCTGCGGCGTTAAGGCATCAGCGAGTTTAACTATATTAATAAATTCACCACGGTAGCCGTGTTTATCCAGCCCCTTACTTTGTTGTGCAAGCTTAATGACTTTGGTGATGTCCATGCTGGAAAGGTGCTCTCCGCCGCGTAACAGCTGGCCGAAACCGGCAACAGCAGCAGAAAATTGAAAGGTCTCACTGGTATCCTGCAAAGATGTCTTAATATCAGCAGAGTTAATGGGAATTTCAATCAATTTACTGCTGTTCTGCTGTGGTAATTTATAACGTAATTTCAAAAAAGCCAGCTCGTTAAGTACATCTGCGTTTTCATTTAGCGCAGTAGTCTGTTGTTTTTTGTTATGTGCAGACTGGTAGCGCAGCGGATCGACACTTTGATTTGCCGAACCCCGTAAACTGATTTCATAAATTGCAGTCACCGTATGACCCGCACCAATATCACCCGCATCAATTTTATCGTTGTTAAAATCTTCACGTTTTAAAGCGCGAGTTTCATAACCTATCAGGCGATATTCACTGACAATACTAGGATTAAATTCAACCTGAATTTTTACATCTTTAGCAATAGTGACCAGGGTAGACGAAAGCTCTTCTACTAACACTTTACGTGCCTCGTTAAGGTTATCAATGTAAAACGCATTGCCGTTACCATTTTGTGCCAGTTCCTGCATCAATGCATCATTATAATTGCCGCGCCCGAAACCTAAAATACTTAAGGAAACACCGGATTTTCTCTGCTGCTCAACTCTATTTTTTAAGGCCTGCTGATTGACCATGCCGACATTAAAGTCGCCGTCGGTGGCTAAAATAACGCGGTTAATGCCGTCTTTAATAAATGACTGTTTAGCAAGGCTATAAGCCAGTTCGATACCTGCACCACCGTTAGTTGAACCGCCGGCCGATAACCGTGTTAAGGCATCGGCAATGGCAGCATTGTTGTCCCCCTTAGTTGGTTCAAGTACCGTGCCCGCAGCGCCGGCATAAACGACAATAGCAACGCTGTCGTTCTCGGTAAGTTGTCTGCTTAACATTTTCAGTGCATTTTTTAATAAACCCAGTTTATTCGCACTGTTCATCGAGCCTGACACATCCACCAGAAACACTAAATTTGCAGCCGGTCTTGCTGAGTCCTGCATTTTGTCACCTTGAATTCCAATATGTATTAAGTGTTTTTGTGCATTAAAGGGGCTGGGGCCGATTTCGCTGTAAACTGAAAAAGGCCCGGTCTCCGGCTGCGCATAATTATAGGAAAAATAGTTGATCATCTCTTCTACTCGTACCGCATCAGAAGGGGGCAGGGTTCCTTGATTCAGAATACGACGTACGTTGGAATAGGACGCTGTATCTACATCAATAGAAAAGGTAGATACAGGCTGTTCTGCTGTTAAATTGAACGGATTATCTGCATTGTGCGAGTAGTTTTCACGATTGCTAAACGGCATGACCGGTGCTGATGTATTATGAGAAAGATGATGGCGAACAGAAGACTGCCCAGCGGCCATTTTAACCTTTGCACTTTCCATATAGGCAGCTTTTCTTTGAGCATGTATTTTTTCTTCTAACTTAACCACCTGCTGCCGTGCTTTCTCGGCATGCTGAATAACCTGATCATCACTTTTTACTGAACGTAAGCTTTGATCTGCTAGTTGTTCACTTTCTAGCGCATCAACTTCTCTTACATCTGCCGATGCTGTACCTGTTTCCTTATCTTTGTTTAACAACTGTTCTTTCTGTTCGCCATTGTTCGTGGTGTTAGGGCTGCCCACTTGTGGACTTGGGCCGCAAGCTGCAACTAACAATACACTGGAAAGCGCGGCTGCTATTGCTGATTTCTGCATCGAATATTTCATTGTTATTCTCCGTATATGACTCATTGCTGTTGTTTGTTGTAATACAGTTACTAGCTATAAACGGATGAAGTTTAAAAAGGGGTTAATTAATTTTGAGATTATTTGTAAAAACAAGAAACGGAGTTTCAAATCCTTTTTAAGCTGCTCGATTAATTTGATCATTCATATATTGATGACTTCGACTTTCCCATTATTAAACAGCGGCCTGTTAGCGGTTTTACAAGCTATAAATACCGCGTTTAAGCCCCGATTTACGTAACTTATTCTATAATTATCTTGAGGAAAAAAATGATGTGTATGACCAATGCTGCGGGACCAATAAATCATTTTCGTAGTGCATTTAAAGACCACGTTTTAACCGCAGTTAAACAGTATTATTTACAGGTCAAATAAAAGGATATTGACATGTTTAGGAATTTAAAGTTTAAAAGTAAATTACTCGCCGGCTATGGATTAATATTGTCTCTGATGTTTATGATCACCTTAGTGGTTTATTTCAGCATAAAATCGTTAGCAACAAATTTTTCCATGGTAGATCATACCCACAAAGTACTGGCGACGGCTTCAAGTATTGAAGCGGCAGGTGTGGATATGGAAACCGGCATGAGAGGTTACCTTCTTGCCGGTAAAAGTGAGTTTTTGACCCCCTACAAAAATGGTCACAATACCTTCACCGCGTTGATTAACTCTCTTTCTACGACAGTTTCGGATAATCCCGCACAAGTTACCTTATTGAAAGAGATATCAGCAACTATCAGTGACTGGCAGAATAATGTAACAGAGCCGGTTATTAAATTAAGGACGGAAATTGGTGATTCTAAAACCATGAATGATTTGGCGGAGGTGGTTAAACAGGCAAAAGGGAAACAGTATTTCGACAAATTTAGAGGGCAGCTAGCCACTTTTATCGAGCGAGAAAGAGTGCTGATGGAAAAACGTCAGGCACAAGCGAAAACTAGTATTGATATTATCGAACTTAAACAGCTAAACAGCTGGGTTGAACATACTTATCAGGTGATTTCGATGGCCGATGGCTTGGTTGCTTCTGCTGTGGATATGGAAACCGGTATGCGCGGTTTTCTACTTGCCGGACAAGATCAGTTTCTTACACCTTATAACAACGGTAAAAAGAGTTTTTATCAACTGATTGATGAATTATCACAAATGGTTGCAGATAATCCCGCTCAGGTTGCATTATTAACTGAAAGCAAGGAAACAATTGATAACTGGATTCAACTGGTTGTTGAACATCAAATTGCCCTGCGCCGCGAAATTGGTGATGCAAAAACAATGGATGACGTGGCCGATTTGGTTGGTCAGGCTAGAGGCAAGGTTTACTTTGATAAATTCCGTGAGCAGATAAAAACCTTTAAAGATCGCGAAAGCAGTTTAATGGCAGCGAGAAATGAATCATTAATCAATACAGAATCCATGGTTGTCAATACCACTATATTCGGTACGCTGACTGCAATTATCATTGGGATTGCTGTTGCACTTTGGTTAACGCGTTACGTTATGAATTTATTAGGTGGTGAACCTACCTATATTGCTGAAATTGCTAAAAAAGTTTCCGACGGTGATCTCACCATGGTTTTACAAAGTGAAGGAACGCCAAAAGGGATATTCCTGGAAATGAAGAATATGATGGCGACACTGCAGGAGAAAGAGAATCTGGCGCATAAAATTGCGCAAGGTGAACTTGATCAATCGATCAAACTAGCTTCTGAGAAAGACTCATTAGGTCAGGCCTTACAGGCAATGACAGATAACCTAAACGAGGTATTAGGACAAACCCAGTTGGCCAGTCATGAAATTTCCCAGGGCAGCGAAAGCGTTTCCTTAAGCAGCACGGCGCTTTCTGACGGGGCATCGCAGCAGGCTACAAGTTTAGAAAACATTTCTTCTTCACTAAACGAATTGACTACACAAATCACTGTCAATGCAGAAAACGCTGACCGGGCGCGTGAACTTGCCTCTCAAGCTCAATCAGCAGCACAAGACGGCAGTGGTAAAATGGAAATGATGATGCTGGCAATGTCTGAAATTTCCGAGGCAACGAAAAGCATCGGCACTTTTATTACCACCATAGATGAAATTGCCGCGCAGACTAATTTACTCGCTTTAAATGCAGCTATTGAAGCTGCACGAGCAGGAGAACAAGGGCGAGGTTTTGCGGTGGTTGCCGATGAAGTCCGCAGCTTAGCAAGCAGAAGTACACAGGCGGCCGAAGAGACTTCGAAACTGATCTCCGGATCCATTTCGAAAACTCAAAACGGCAGCGAAATTGCCAGTGAAACAGCTGAAAGCCTGAACATGATATTTGACAGTATTAGCCAGACATCTCAACTTGTTGATGAAATTGCTAATGCGAGTAATGAGCAGGCAACGGGAGCCGATACTATTAATCAAGGAGTCGGCGAAATCGATAATGTCACTCAACAAAATAACGCAACGGCTCAAGAAAGTGCGGCGGCTGCCGAACAGTTGTCTTCACAGGCTGAGCAGCTGCAGCGTATGCTGGCACGCTTCAAACTGGCAGGCCTCTAACCTTCAGTAAGTCTCAATTAAACAGTGCTGATAAATAGCATTGATTTAATTGAGCCTTACTGTTTCTGCCGAATTAAATAATTAATACATTGAAGGAGGCTGCTCAATTCCATTGATTATCAAACAACTTATAAGTTTGTAAACTTAACCAGTAAAGGCAGTTTGAGCTAATCTGATAATATAAAAAAGTATTACGGCGGTAGTTTCAATGACCAGATCAATTGAACTAAAACGACATTTTCGAGTTTCCTATATAGCCTTACCTGTCTTGTTCTCACTAGTACTGCCGAGTAATTCGCTTGCGGAACCGAGATTCGTGACCTCATCGGAACCACCCACCAATTATAGCTATGCAGGTAGTTTCACCGGGACAACAACGGAAATAGTAAAAGCCATTCGTGATCATCTAGGCTGGAACAATCCGATAGAGGTATATCCCTGGAGCCGTGCTTATAGAATCGCATTGCATACACCCGATATAGTTATATTTACAGCAGGCAAAACTGCAGAACGGGAAGCATTAGGTTTCAGCTTCGTCGGCCCGGTTTCTACGCGAAAACATGGTGTTTTTTCACGGGCTGATCACCAGGCTCCAGCGGCGGAGATCATCAAGTCATCACAAACTTACATTGCGGCAATGCGCAGTGACTGGCGGTCATTACTTTTAGAAAAGCAAGGACATAATGTACTTAAGCTTGCTGACCACTCACAAGGTCTGCAGATGTTGATGAGAGGGCGCGTTGATTATTGGGTAAGTTCAGATCTTGAAGCTTATGTAATTGCAAAATCTCTTGGTTATAAGATCGCCGATATTAAAATGGTTTGGCTGATAAAAGACTCTACAAGCTATATGGCATTCAGCCCTGACTCCAGCGCTGATCTTATTAAAAACTGGCAGCGTGCATTTCAATATTTACAGGGCAGTGATTTTTTTGATCAAGAGGTCAAACGGTGGAGTAATATTCTTGGCATAGAGGTCAAATACTCCCAGGATGCAGGTTATTTCATCGTACAGAAATAACAAAAAAATTTAATCGCGTTTTTCATTGACCAAAAATCTACACCGCTTAAAAACAGAATCACGGTGGGTAAACTACCTGAACCTGCTCAAGTCAGAAAACGGATCCTATTACTCCTTAACTGTTATAACCCCAGCGGTTGTTTTTACTGTCTATCAGCATCGCTATTTCTGCTGTTTAGCAGGCATTCTGGTTGTCATAAAACCAGCAGAACACAGGGAAAGTCCTCGAATTTGTTAATTTCTAGTTTGCCATGCCGGATTTTTGTAACTGTTCCACTAAGAAATCAATAAAAACACGAATATGCGGTTTGGGATAGTGGCTTGCTTTATAAATTGCAAAGATCTCCATATGGCGGTGACGGGCGTAATTAACCTGCCAGTTCGGTAATACTTTGATCAGCAGCTACTTATCAATATAAGGGTTAACCATCCAGTCCGATAACAATAATAGCCCGCCATCCTGCAGGGCCATATTTAATAAAGCCGAGCCGCCTCTTGAAGTGAAGTTTCCCGTGACACTGACTACCTGCTGCTGTTTTTTCTGCTGAAAGGCCCACTGCGTAGTTTGTCGTTCATGGCTGATTGATAAGCAGTTATGGAAAGCCGTATCCTGCGGTTTTGTTATGTTTTGATGTTGTTGTAAATAAGCGGGTGTCGCTACTAGTGAAGTGTAATTAGTGAGTAAACGACGTGCTTTTAAATTACTGTCCTACGGCTGCCCAATACGTATCGCAATATCAATATTTTCACTGTTAAGATCGACCACTTTATTATCCAGGTCTAACTCTACTTTAATGGCGGGATAACGTTTTAAAAACTCTGCTAACAATGGGGCGATAATTATATTGCCAAAGCTTTCAAACACGGAAATTCGCAGCAGACCTTCAGGGGCCTGGTGAGTACCTCGCATTTGCGTTAACAGCTGTTCAGAGTCATCTAACAACTTTATTGCCTGCCGGCGGAAATAGACGCCTTCTTCAGTAAGAATAAGCTGGCGAGTACTGCGTTTAAACAGGCTGGTTTGTAACTTTACTTCAAGGTTATCAATATTACGCGCAACGGAAGAGGGCGCCATATTCAGCGCTTGTCCAGCTTGAGAAAAACTGCCCGATATAATCACCTGCTCAAAAATCCTTATCCACTCTAACACGATTCACCTTCGCGTTTTATGCAAAGCTGTTTTAGCTTTGCTGGTTATTCCACAGTTAACTGCAATTATGCACAATCTAGTTATCACAACAAAGTGATTTATTGACTTGAACATATTAACTACATTTATTTATTACTATTGAGGAATAACCATGAGCAAACGTATCGTAATCGCACAAGTACAGCCGCAGGCCTTAAACGCTATGATGGGCATTGAACACTATTTAGCTGAAATTGATTTAGCATTTGAATTAAAAGAGCTGATAAAAATGCGCGCTTCTATTATCAATAACTGCGCTTATTGTATTGATATGCATAGTAAAGCCGCATTAGAAGGTGGTATTGAAACCAACAAACTGTTTGCAGTAGCGGCTTGGCGTGAATCGCCGTTGTTTAATGAAACGGAGCAGGCAGTATTAGCATTAACCGATCAAATGACTTTAGTTGCAGATCAAGGGGTTTGTGATAGAACTTACCAGGCGGCTGCGCAGGCCTTAGGTGAAAAGCAGCTTGCGCAGGTGATGATGCAGATCATTATGATCAATGCCTGGACCCGCTTTGCTGTCGCTACGCAGATGCAGCATTAGATAAAACCTGATGCTTTATAATGTTTACAACATCACCTGTTGTTTTTGCTGTCTATCAGCAGCTGATAAAGGCATTTTGCCGCCGGGCCGGTTTTTGCGCCTTTTGCTAAGGTTAAGTGCATCGGCACCTGGTATTGCTGTGCATTCTCTACGTTGAGAATAGCAATATTGTCGGTATTTCTACTGTTTAAGAGATGCTCGGGTAAGCGGCAAAAACCGACTCCCTGTTCGACGGCCTGCCAGGCGTGATCGAAATTATCCACCGTAATTCGTTGACGGGACTTCAGCCAGCCGACATCTCGTTTTGCATCACAGCCCAGGTCTCTAACCACGATTTGACTAGTTGTTGTAAAGTCCGCAGAACACAGGGGCTGTTTGTCCGCCAGTGGGTGTGTTTTAGCGACTACCGGCAGCATAGTAACAATGCCGAATGCCTCACAAGGGTAGTTAGTGATCGGCAGGGTGATAATAGAAATATCAGCTTGTTCAGAGGTAACCATTTCAGTTGTTTTAGACAGTGAGGTTTCAATCACTTGGATTGAAGTACTGCTGTTTTGTTTTAAATAATCAGCGATGGGCTGATATAACCAGCTGCGGTCGCAAAGGTGATCAATGGCGATAGTTATTTCTGACTCAATGCCTTTAGCAAGCAGTGTACTTATCTCTTCAAGTTCACGTGCCTGTTCCAGCATGGTATCAGCTCGACGAAGCAGCGATTTGCCGTCATCGCTGAGTACGGCTCTGCGTCCTTTTATCTTCACCAGCGAAATGCCTAACTGTTCTTCCAGCCTTTTAACCGCGTAGATGAGCGTGGTATGGCTTTTATTTAATTTTACCGCGGCAGCCTGAATGCTGCCGGCACGATCAATTTCATACAATGTTAGCCATTGATCCAGAGTCGTTTTTAGCCTCATGGTCGAATTTCCCCACATAAATGCGCAATATTATGAACTTTTATGTTCAATTTCTATAGGTATTATTGCACTTAAGCCAGAGAAGTGTTGAAAAACAGTTCAAACATAACTCTCAAGTTAAACAAAACAACGTAATATTATTGGAGAACAAAGATGCAGAAATTACTACAGGTCGATTTTAGTTTTGAAGGTCCATTTGGTAAAGAGATGGCGACTATGCTTACTGAACTGGCTCAATCAATAAACAATGAACCAGGCATGATCTGGAAGATCTGGACTGAAAATGAAGCAAAGCAGCTTGGCGGCGGCATTTACCTGTTTGCAGACGAGCAGAGTGCGCAAGCCTATCTGGAAATGCATACGGCTCGTTTAAAGAAGATGGGCATTTCAGATGTAAGAGGGGTTATTTTTGATATGAATAAAACGCTGTCTCATATCAATCACGCACCGCTAATCGAATCTTAAGGATAAAGTTATGAACAACAGATTTTTTTTAACTGCACACAGCGGTATTTATACGCTGTTCACTTTAGCGTTATTTTTTATGCCGAGTATTATGTGGCCTATGTATGGAGTGGAAATTAATGATCAGTATGCGTATTTTCTATCGCAGCACACTTCAATATTTCTTGGCGGTATTGCAGCTATAAGCTGGTTATTACGTGATATTGAACCTGGCAAACTGGCTAAAAATCTGTTTCTAGCATTAGTTATCTTAAACGGGCTCGGTGTTTTTATTACAGTGTATGCAGGGCTAACGGGGGTCTTTGTCGGTTTTGGATGGAGCGACCCGGCATTCTTCAGCATATTGTCAGCATTAAGCTTTATACAGTTTAAAAAACAGCCGCAGGCTTAGTGCAGATTCGTTAGATGAAAATACCGCATTCCCGCGCTTTGCGCTGTCTCTTGATCACAAGTCATCAAGAGACTCTAGCATTGCAATGGATTCCATCATTTCAGCAAGTTTTAGCCAGCCTTGCCACATTGCTTTGACACCAACTCGGCCGTTTCTTTTACTGTCGTACCAACCTCCTAGCTTGGCAATTGCATAATAAAACCAATGTAATGAGGGAGTTTTTTTGGGAACTGCTTTATTTTTCTCTATTTTCAACCAAAGTATTTTCCATGTTTTGTCCTGCACATGAACGGTACAACTTATTGTTTTAGCTGTTTCTTTATTCTGTGCCAATTCCTGCAACTGCATTAACCTGACTGCAATAAAGGCTTGAATAACGGCAATTCTTTTTAAATTGTTAAGGCTTTGCAATCTTAATCCTTCAACATCAGTACCGTCAGTTTTCCACACTTTATGAAATTCTTCTATGCGCCATCTTAATTCATAATATCTAACGACTTTTAAAGCATCTTCGGAAGTGTATAACGGCTCGCTTGTGTAGAGAAGCCAGCATAACGGTTCACTTTCTTCTTTATTATATTCTTGGCAAATAATTAAGTTGATAGGCAGTGCTGGTTCACCAACCGCTCTTTGTGGTTTTTTGATATTGATTGTTTGATAGCTCAATTTCATTTTAGCTTGTCTCGCCGACCGGCCTCCTTTTTGTTTAACGTCGACGCTATAACTGCACTTGCTTTCAGTTGTCTTTAATAGCTCGTTTAAATTAGTAAGCGGGTCAAGCAGCTTTCTATTTTCTTTTGCTCTAACCACAAATCGATGCCCATTCATTTTATGATAAGCTAAGTATTCATAAACATCGGCTTCTCTATCACAAACATCAATAATATTAGTAACTTGACCTGTTTTTTGTTTGACGGCATCAAAGCTTTCTTTCCATCGATAACTTTCCTTATCCTTGAATAGTCTACTTTGTCTTTCGGGTTTACTACCAGCCACTTTCTCTTTTCTGAACCAGTATTTCTGGTTAGCGAGCCCTATGATTTGTTCATTTTCAGCATCTAGCATTAAAGTAGAGTGGACATATAGACTGCGTCCTTTAGCTGATTTGCTGCCAGTATTCGCAGAGCTAACATCACCAAGTTCACTGCACAGACTATTATGTTTAAAGCTTATCCCTGTTGTATCCTGTATGGCCAAAACATCTGTACATTCCCTGGCTACTTCACATGTATGATTGAACCCAGTTTCTGCGATGACTTCTGGAACAATATTATCATTGCGGATGAAACGATAAGCTGCTTCAATCGTTGCTGGATCACCGCTTGCTTTTACCACTGATTCACCAGCATTTTGAGCCATACTACCTGCTAATTTCGTAAGTCGTTTTGTCCTTCTTGGGTCGCCTAAGTCGGTATCTCCGAAGATCAATTGCGCCCACTCTGCAGCATTTAAATCGCTCATTGTTTTTACGTTTCATTAGAAAATTTAACCTATTAGATCATAACTTTTAATGTCCGTAAACTTGTGTATAAGAGACAGCGC
>NZ_KB906994.1 GCF_000381745.1 Psychromonas ossibalaenae ATCC BAA-1528
ATGGTATCGTTCAAGGCTCAATCACGTCTAATGGTTTTACCAACCCCGTTTTTAACTCATGAACGATGCCAAATTCTTAACAAAATGCTTTTTCTACATCAAACGGTACTTTATCTCGCAATACATAAAAACAAGCTCTCGCTAATTTATGTGCCACTGTTTTAATAGCGATCGTTTGATTAGTTTTAGCTGATTTTCGTTGATAATAACTTTTAACGGTTTTGTTATAACGAATGGCAAAATTGGCGGCTTCTACAAAAGCCCAGGCTAAGTATTTATTGCCATTCTTGGAATTGGTTTTACCTTTCTTTTTACCGTTGCTATAACGAGCGCCACTAACACAACGGCAATAGGATGCATAATTCCCTACTTTATTAAAACGTTTAATATCGCCGGTTTCTAACATGATAGTGAGGGCGAGAATATTGCCAATACCGTCAATCGTAGTCAACTCTTGAAAATCGGGTTTTAATTGAACTTGTGTTAATACGATTTTTTCTAATAGTTTGATTTGCTCTTTTAGACACTTCATCACGGCCAGATTACAAATCGTTGCCTGTGCCGTGTTTGCAGATGAGAAATGAGTCATTATAGCTTCGGGAGTTAACTGTTTTATCTTATTGTTACTCATTTTGTAACTTAGATGACGCATGTATAGTCCTTGAATGGACAAAAGATTGAGAGTGGATTGCTGAACAAGCTGCATGCGTTTGCGCATTAAATCACGGACGGTTCGTTGCTCTTTTGGGTAAATATAACCTTCAGGTAATACACCTAATCGCAGCATTTCAGCAAGCCAGTCAGCATCGGTTTTATCATCCCCATATTTCAAACCAGAATATTGCTGAATAGCTGTGGTATTAGCGAGATGTACTTGGAAATCAGCTTCATTCAGAGCGTCAACTAGCCAATACCAGTTGAATGTAGACTCAACGACTAAGCCTGTTAATTGTTGCTTAAATGGAGCCAGAAACAGAAAAATTTGTTTTATATCGTTGGGTAATTTACGTCGCGCCATAACATCACCAGTTTCATCTTTAATTGAAAAAACGCTGTTATTTGAATGTAAGTCAATGCCACCATATAGTTTCATTTTAAAGCCCTCGTTTTAGCTATGCGTATAACATACACTCTAGGCTTGAACGTTACTCGTAAGGGCTTACTATATGATTATCACGTCTTGCATCAGAGAAACTACACGTTTCATAATGGCAGCCGCTGCTTTAGTAGATAGCTGCTGACTCACAATGGTAGATAGGAAAGTTTCAAATCCCGGTGGGCTGATTCTCGGTGCCGGCGGTCCTAACTCTTCAAATGCTTTTTCAATATTTTGATCTACAAGGCTAAGAGCGTGCATTCCGCTAACTATCGTTTTTTTATCCATATTCGTACCATTTCCAATATTGACGGTTAAGACTTTGCTAATTTTATTCTACTCCACAATCTTCCATCTATAGCTGATAAACCTAGAGCAATCAGCAATATTCCAACAAAATGGATTACTTCTAAAGACTCACTTAGAAACAGTGAACCCAACAGAACAGCTGAAACAGGGACCAGCAGCGTAACAAGTAAAACGTTCGTTGCTCCTGCTAATTCCAGTATTTTGAAGTAAAGGACGTAGGCAAGCGCAGTGGAAAGTACAGCAAGCCCTGTAATTGCAGACAATGTTTCTAAGCTAATTTCAGCAGCATTAAATTGACCATCAACAGTTAGGGTTATCGGAACCAGTACGATCGTCGACGCTGTAACTTGCCCTGCGGCAGTAATTATCGGATTTATGCCCATCGTTTTAAATCGGCGCCCATAAACACCTGCAAATGCGTAAGATAAAGCCGCTGTGATAATGGCCAGTTGAGCCGCCAGACTGCCGCTTCCACTTATCGCAGGTAGTCCTATCATCACTACCACGCCAATAAAGCCGGCAGCGATTCCCGCTAGTTTTAACGGCGTTATACGTTCGTCCGGAAGTAAAAATCCTGCCACTACAACGGTGAAAATGGGAGTTGCGGCGTTCAGAATAGACGCGAGTCCTGATGCTATTTGAGTTTGTCCCCATACAATGAGCGTAAACGGGATAATGTTATTTAACAGGCCCATTCCTAGAAAAGCTCCCCATACTCGTAAATCCTTTGGCGGGCGAAGTCCAGTCATTAGTACGATGCCCCATAACGTTATTGCTGCAATCCCCACTCGGAGGGTAACAATGGTCAACGGAGGAAGGTCTGTTACTACCACGCCGACGAAGAAAAATGAGCCGCCCCAGAGCATAGAAAGTAAAATAAGCATTGCCCATACGCGTGCATTCATTGAGGTATTAATCGAAGATGTCATAGTCAGTTCCATTGTGTGTTAATTTGTCTTTAACCTATATTAGCTAAGTGTTGAAAAACAAAACATCCGATTCTTGCGCCTTATTCCACTTTCTACATTTCAAAGCGTATTCAGCATCAATTGATGTTGATCGAAATTACTTAGCAAGAAACGGATGGAAGCATCAATAGACATGCGCTTAAATAGGTATTATCAATAACTAAGTAGAGATTACACCATGTCAATACTATCTGAGATCGAAATGAGAAAAGCTATCGAGAGACGGGATAAATCCTTCGATGGATTGTTTTTCTACGGAGTCATCACTACAGGCATTTTCTGCCTGCCGTCTTGTTCTGCCAGACCCGCAAAACATGAAAACATTAGATTCTTTTTAAGTGTTGAAGCGGCAATGACAGCGGGTTTTAGACCCTGCAAACGTTGTTATCCTGTGAATGGAAGTTCTCAAATAGAAAAATTGATAGAAGTGGCGCGCTACATTGAAGTACATTTGGATGAAAAAATGACGCTGCCAAGCTTAGGGGAAATTGCAGGCTTGTCACCCTCGAGGCTGCAGAAAGTATTCAAAAAAACATTCGGTGTATCACCTAAAGTATATCAAGATGCCGTTCGTATGCGCCATTTCAAGCATTCATTAAAAAAAGGTGATGGAGTAACGGATGCAATATATTCTGCCGGGTTTGGCTCCATTAGTCGAGTGTACGGTGAGTCGACTCGTAATATAGGCATGACGCCCAAAGTGTATCGGGCGGGCGGTGCGGGTGAGGTCATCAACTACGCATGCCGCAATACAGCTCTTGGTTTCATGATGATGGCCGCGACAGATAAAGGGATCTGCTCTGTACAGTTTGCTGATAATGAAAGTGCTTTGTTATCTCTGTTAAGGGCTGAATTTCCTAAAGCTGAACTTATTATATCCGCATCACAAAAGGCACCTGAGCTTGATATCTGGATGGAAGCTCTCGATCAACACCTAAGCCAAGGCGCTCCCAGACCAGATTTGCCGTTAGATATGAGGGGCACAGCATTTCAAATTAAGGTGTGGCAATTTTTGTTGAGTATTAAAGAAGGTGAAGTTCTTAGCTACGGCGAAGTAGCTGAACAGGTAGATAATCCCAAAGCGGCCCGTGCGGTAGGAACTGCTTGCGGTAAAAACCCTATTGGTGTGCTGATACCTTGTCATCGCGTTTTAAGAAGCGATGGAGGGTTAGGTGGATATCGTTGGGGATTAGAGCGTAAACGGACATTATTAGATAAGGAAAGAAGAAAGCGATCGCAATAAATTTTCCGTATTATTGTACGTAACTGTTTCAGCCTAACTTTTGAATTGCCAATGCAAAAGTGCTTAGTTTGATTGGAGTTAATGCCGAAGAGCGCTGCTGACTCGTATGCACCCAATAGTTCCGACCTTAAAATTGATAAGGCCCCAAAGTACTTTTATGTGCGGTTTCAGGGGAGCGTTTGACTTCTCCCAAGCAGGAGGTATCTTTAATTAATAGGCTCTTAAAGGAATGGCTGACCAATATGGAAACAATAAAACTCACTGTACAGAAATACTGGCTGGAAGCTGTCGATGATCAGCAGTTTTTAGATGATTTGGGTGTGCTGGCCGAGCTCAAAGGCGATCGAGTTTATTCAGAAACATTTAAATTATTAGCAGACTTTACTATTTCACCAGCCGATGCAGGCAGGCACTGGGGCTTATTTTTAAAACACCGGGATCTGTTATTAAATCAGCTCAATAGCTCTATTAATATGGTTGCGTTACTTTGTGATTATCTCGCTCGTCAAAACTTTAAGTTTACTCCGAAAATAACCGATATGATGAGTTTTGAAGAAACCCTTAACAAATCGACACACGACGAGTTGACTCATTTACTAAACCGCAGTTTTTTTGAAGAAACTCTAGAACATCAGCTGGCTCAAGCAAAACGGCTTGAATCGCTTATCAGTTTGTTGTTCATTGATATTGATGATTTCAAAGAGGTTAATGATAACTATGGTCACCAGGCTGGCGATTCTGTGTTATGTATTGTCGCAAAAATAATTGAACAGGAAATTCGTCAAAGTGATTTTGCAGTACGCTTTGGTGGTGAAGAGTTTGTGATTGTAATGCCTAACACAGCGTCGATGGATGCACTTATTCTCGCTGAAAGAATTCGTCGTAATATAGCTGACCACAGGTTTATTAATGACGGTAAAGAATTACGACTGACCATCAGCGGCGGCGTGACGACTTATCCGATAGATGCTGATAATAAAGAAGATCTGATTTATTATGCGGACAGTGCCTTGTACCAGGCAAAAGGGGCTGGGAAAAACTGTATTTCTATCTACAAGGCAGATAAACGTCGTTATCTGCGTATTGCTTTAGACGGGAAAGTTAGAGTTCGTCAACTTGATTTTAATTGTAATGAGGAATATACAGGGATCAGCAAGGATATCGGAATAGGCGGTATTTTGTTCGAAAATAATTGCCCTATGGATCTGGGGACTAATGTACAGCTCAGCACTAAAATTAATAATAACGATCCCATCGTGCTGATTGGTACCGTCGTTCGAGTTGAACTAATTACTGTCGATCGATATGACATCGGCGTAGCGCTTTCTTTCAAGGAGCTGGACAAACTGGCTAAAACTGAGATTGCAAAGGTTGTGGTTAAGCATGTAGACACCGAAGATGCCTGAGTCCAGTTAGAATGATAACGTATTCAAATTTTCCGTCCTTTATCTCATTATCTAGTTTCGAGTCGAAAGTCGGGGATACATGTATTTATTTAAACCAAAGGGGCCACGATGTCTGCTAATTCCCAGAAGCGGAGAGCCCTATGAATGAGTAGATATGTCAGACCTAGTTTGAATACATTATATTTTTATAATGCGGTGTTGAGTTTATACCAATCTATACCCGTATTTATACAAAAGCCCGGACAGTTTTTGCTGTCCGGTATTTTGTTATTTATGTCTAACGGGTTATATTTTGAATTTAGACAGGTTTGTGATTAATCCTTCTCCCAGTTCACCGAGACGTGTACTTGCACTGCGTGCACCCTGTGCATTGTCGGTTACTTCATTGGTGATATTAAAGATCTGCGTAACATTGCGGCTGACATCGGCTGCTACTGCATTCTGCTCCTCGGAAGCCGCTGCTATCTGCGCATTCATGCCGGTGATTTCATCAATCGTTGTCTGGATATCAGATAATGCTACGCCGGCATTTGCTGATTCATCGACAGTTTTTTGTAAGGCCAGTTGACTCTCATCCATGGAGTCATTAGCTTCAGTGGAAGCTTTTTGTAACTCATCAATAATTTTTTCAATTTCAGAAGTCGACTCCTGAGTACGTTTCGCCAGGCTGCGTACTTCGTCTGCTACCACGGCAAAACCTCGTCCCTGTTCGCCTGCTCTGGCCGCTTCAATCGCGGCGTTCAGTGCCAGTAAGTTAGTTTGTTCAGCGATGCTTTTTATAACATCTAATACTGAGCCGATTGATTCGCTTTTATCTCGAAGCTGGCTGATTTTATCTGCGGTTATCATCATATCGTTACCCAGCAGGTTAATCTGTGCTGCGGTATCATTAACAACGGCACTGCCGGTCTGTGCCAGTTTACTGCAGGTTTCGGTACTTTTGGCGGTATGGCTGGCGTTTTGTGCAATCTCATTGGTGGTCAGCGACATTTCATGCAGAGCCGTTGAGGCCTGCTCGGTTTCCTGAAGCTGCTGCTGTGTTGCCTGGACATTTTTTGACGCGGAGTTAATGATGGTATTAGAAGTCTTATTCACTTCATTAGCGGCTTCCACTACGCCTTTAACAATACTGTGCAGCTGGGTTATAAAGTGGTTAAAGTCATCTGCAAGTTTACCGATTTCGTCATTACTTTTAATGCTTAAACGGCTGGTGAGGTCACCGCCGCCCGATGCAATAATGGATAAAGCATCACCCACAGTACGCAGCGGTTTAACAACAAGATTAGAAAGGGCCAGCCAGTTCGTTAACTGTAAGACTATGATTAAAATGAAACCAATAGCAAAAAAGGCACTTTTTACCGCAGTCAGCAGCGTGTCATTGCTGTCTGTGCGGTAGACAATCACTAGCTTACCTATGTGCTTATTGCCGCTCCAGTTGATAGCAACCTCTTTTGATATTATCTGCTGATTTTGCGGTTGTGAATCGGCCGTTGTTTTTTCAGATAACAGCTGATCTCGGTGATCATAAACTGAAATTTTGTGGATATAAGGGCGCATTACAAAAGCGCCTAGAATATCCCCGATCAGCTCTTTATCGTAGGCAAAAACAGGCTCCTTAAGCACAATCTCTAATGTTGTCTGCGAGTCTGTCATTTCTTCTGACAGTAAGTCATCAAAGTAGCCGCGGGCAAAAATATAGCTGGTGGAAAAAACAATAACCATCACCAGTAATGAAACACTGCTCAGCAGCAGCATAGATTTTCTTGTAATTGAATTCATCTTCTTTTCTTCCTACAGGTTGGTGATATCTAACCATAATTCGGGGCGGTCAACAGGTGTATCCGGATGCATATTCGGGTTATTTATTCTAATCACGGTGCGGTTTTTTAAATTGGTTTTCTGCAGTGCATCTTTAATCATCTGATGATTTAAAAACAGTTGATTAAAGCTGCCGTCGGCAATTGCTGTTTCAAATCCCTGCACTAACTTATCATGCAGTGCCTGGTTGTTTTTCTCGACATAGAAATACATAGCAAAGGGGTAAACCAGCAGAACGTTTTTTTCTACAGAAAGGTTAAGCTCAGGCCGTGCCGTCACTTCAGCCCAGGGTTCATGTACGGCGCGTGGAAAATAATCAAAACGTTCGCCTTCCAGCATATAAAAAAGGTTGGGGTATTTAAGCGTAGTAACCACAGGAAGCGCCGCGTCCTGCAGTACTTTTGTATCGCCCCAGAGTGTCCCCTGACCAGCGGTTAACTGTTTAAGTTGAGCCAGTGTTTTAATATTATCGAAACGTGTCTGATGTTCTTTTTTGATAATAAAAATGCGGTGGCCGAGCAGCCCTTTATACAGGGGAATACGAATGGTCAGTAATTTATCATCTAAATGCGGAGAAGCGCCGGCCCACATCAAATCGACTTTTCCTAACTGTATTTCCTCAATCAGACGCGGCTCCGGCAGCTCTTCTGATAATTGTCGTATACCTGCCTGCGGATCTGATTTGCTGAGTATTAAAGAGAGGATATCCTGGACCAGACCATCACGGGGAGGGACCTTGTGAATGACAACTTCACTACTTTGCGCAGGTATTGCGCTTGAAAGGCAGACAAAGATAAGCAAGTTACCTATCCATTTGTTTATTTGCATATGCTTGTTCCTGTTTGTTGTTGATCTAAAACATAGGTTTTCGTGTTATTTTTGTTTCGGGTATGCACAATCAACCATAAAGGCGGGTTGAGTACATGTATGTGGAAACAAAGATGATTTACAACGAGCTGGTGCTAACAAAGGCACACTGATGATGCTGAGTGATTTGTTAAGCTGAATATATACAGGATGATTATATTTTCAACTTTCAACAGGATAGTTTATAAAATATTGTTCTTTTGTGGTGCGTTTTATGGCTGATAGCCTTATTTTTCAATTTGTTACAAATAGTTACACGTTGTAACGACGGGGATAAATACTTAATTTGTGACTGCTGGAGGGGAGAAGAGCAGGGAGTTACCCTGCTTTTTATTGATTAAAGAGCTGTCAGCAGAGTTTATCTGCTCAAGTTAATTAATCCCAGAAAATGGTTCTGAAATGTTTACGACAGACTGACTCATAACTTTCATTACCGCCTATTTCTACCTGAGCACCTTCACGTATTGGACTGCCGCTGCCGTCAAGGCGCAGGATCATATTCGCTTTACGGCCGCAATGGCAGATGGTTTTTAGTTCAACCAGTTTATCAGCCCATGCCAGCAGGTAGTGACTGCCGCTGAACAGCTCTCCCTGGAAATCTGTTTTGATCCCATAACATAATACCGGAATGCCTAGATTATCCACCACGTGGGTCAGCTGTCTTACTTGATCTTTACTTAAGAACTGCGATTCATCGATTAAGATACAATGCTGCGGCTGTTTTTTATGCGCCGTTTCTATGATCTCCGCTAAATTATCGTCACTGCTAAAAACCTGAGCATCGCTTTCAATGCCGATTCTTGATGCGACTTTGCCCACTCCAGCGCGGTCATCAATTGATGCGGTCATGACCAGGGTGTTCATACCACGCTCGCGGTAGTTATAAGATGACTGTAAAAGAGAAGTTGATTTACCGGCATTCATCGCCGAGTAGTAATAATAGAGTTGCGCCAAAATATGGTTCCTTATTGCCCAAATATGCGACGCTAGTTTAGCATTCAATTAGTTTGAAGCGCACTGATAAATATCATTGTCAGGGTTTTGCCTGCGCTGTACTTTTGTAGGTGATAACCCGGTTATCTGTTTTTGCGTTTAACAGGCACGGTTACGGCGTACCTGGCGGGTGTTCAACACTGAGTTTTTTGTTTATATTTGACCGGAATCGTTGTCAATGTCTATGCTTTGTTATAGTCATTTAAGGAGAACATTTAATGAAAAACAGCTGGATTTTTCTTATATCTCTTTTATTTGCTCTGCTTTCTTTCAAAGTTATTTCAAATGAGACTGTCGTATTTGCTATCGGCGAGTGGCCGCCTTATGTATCGCAAACAAACTCTACTGATAAAATTGCAGAAGTGATTGTTTCTGAAGCGTTAAATCTGGAAGGTGTTGATGTTAAATATGAATATTTCCCCTGGAAACGTTCGCTTGAGCGTGTTGAAGACGGCACCTATGCGGGAACATTTCCCTGGTGGTCTACTGAAGAGAGGCAAGTTGATTTTATTATCAACCAGGAACCGGTGATTGTTGCCAATGAGGTTTTTTTCCATTTAAAAAGTACGGATTTTAAATGGGACAGTTTTGATGATTTAAAAAAATATAAAATCGGAGGAAACCTCTCTTATTCTCATGTTGAACAGCTTGAAAGTAAAGGAATAGAGGTAGATGTTGCCCCGAAAGAAGAGCTGAGTTTTAAGAAACTGTTGAACGGGCGCATTGATGCCTTACCAGCTGACTTTATTGTTGGTTACGATACTATCCATAAACTGTTCTCTCCTGTTAAGGTTTCTTTGTTTACTAATCACCCTAAGTCGCTGAGAAGGGGGGATTTATTTATGCTGATTTCCAGAAAGTATCCTGACTCCCAGGAAATTGCTGATAAATTAGATCGTGGATTAAAGAAATTAAAGGAATCAGGCAGGCATGATGAAATTATTATTGAGTTTCTAGAAAGGAAATAAGCAAGAGAAATGACTCTGCTTAACTCTTAAAATATGAAGTTCTCTTTATTTACTGTCCAGCCTGAACAGGGTATTTTCATTTTTGTTTAAGCAGCATAATCTGCAGTGTCTATGTCCTATAATAGTCAGTAACAAGGAGTTTATATGAAAAATAACTGCTCTCTGCTGATTAGTTTTTTGCTGCTGAGTCTGTCGTTTAATGCTTTTGCCGGTGAAAAAATAGTATTAGCAATTGGGGAATGGGGGCCCTATGTATCAGAAACTAATTACCGGGATAAAATTCTAGAAGTCATTGTTAAAGAAGCTTTTATACGCCAGGGAATTGAAGTTGAATATAAATATTTTCCCTGGAAACGTTCTCTTGAGCGGGTGCGGAATGGCCTGATAATCGGGAGCTTTCCCTGGTGGTCTGATGAAAAAAGAGAACAAGATTTTATTATCAATAATGAACCCCTGCTTGTCGCGAAAGAAGTTTTTTTCCATTTAAAAAGTACTGATTTCAAGTGGGAAAAGATGGATGATCTTAAAAAGTATAAGATTGGAGGAACGCTTTCCTTTGAGCATATTGAGCGCTTTAAAAAGCAGGGCATAGCGCTTGATATTGCGGTAAAAGAAGATCTTAGCTTTAAAAAATTATTAGCAGGCAGAATTGATGCTTTACCTGCTGATTTTATAGTTGGCTACGCAACGATTAACAGGCTGTTTTCGCCCGCTAAAGTATCCCTGTTTACTAACCACCCGAAAGTCAGCAAGCAGGCGGGTATGTATATGCTGCTTTCCAGAGAGTTTGCCAACGCTCAGAAGACCGCTGAAAAACTGGATCTTGGGTTAAAAGAGCTGAAGAAATCCGGCCGCTACGATGAGATTATTATGGAATTTATGGAAATGAAATAAGACGGAAGATAACCTTCTCATTCTGTTTCCTGTTTATATCGACTCTCACTCTTCTTAATAAAACTCCCTATTGAACGACTGTTATACCAATTCCACTAATTAGATGATCTATTTAGGCGTAAGGAAAATGGATGAAAGCAAGGCATTGATTGTAGTGACTAGTTGTTCTAATTACAAACGAAGCTAGCATTCATTTTAACAAGCGTAAATGAATAGATAATTAATGGATTTGGTATTACTGCCCCGATATTTATCTGCTCTAACAAAAAGCTAACTGAAACCCTGCCTTTGTTTGTTAGTTCTCTAATTTCCAGGTATTTTGCGATCAGGATAAGGTCTTTTTCATGCACAAATATAAACTATAGTTATGTAGTCACAACACTTTGTTTTTTAAAAATCGCTGTTCGTGGAGTGAGTTTGTTTTTCTGCATACAGCTAAAACGGCGGTATTCTCGAGTGGTGGTACAATTTACGCAGACTACAGACTTGCTTACCGCACGGCTCATGAAAAAGTCGGTTAAATTATCAAAGAGGGCATAGGATCGCGTTTTGATCCTGAGATATATTGGATATTTACAAGTTAGGTGATGAATTCAGAACGATTCCGCTGTGCTTTAAATCGGATGATGGTGATATTGAATAAATATATAAAGCGCAGCTCAGACAGTTATGCTTAGCCAGTGGAGCTGCTTATCAATATTTTTAAGTTGTCTTATAAATGAATATACTCTTAAACTATGAACATGCCGTCCGGCTGGGCATGTTTTTGAGCCTTTTTATTATACTCGCTGGTATAGAATTTTTATTTCCGCTCGCCGAACGTAAATGCGGCCGACTCAGTCAGTGGTCGGTAAATCTGTCTTTGGCTTTTCTTGCTGGTCTTTTTTTGAATATTCTTGTGCCGTTACTGGCTGTCGGTGTCGCCCTGTCTGCTGCTGAGCATTCAATCGGACTCTTTAATATTATTGATATTCCTTATGCTGCAGCGGTGGTATTCGCGCTGTTGATGCTGGATCTGCTTATTTACGGCCAGCATGTTCTGATGCATAAAATACCGCTGCTTTGGTCGGTACATCGAATGCACCATACGGAAATTGGGCTTGATGTCAGCTCAGCTGTGCGTTTTCATCCTATTGAAATCATTATTTCCATGCTGATTAAGATGTTGTTTGTTGTGATTTTTGGCATTCCGGCGGGCGCAGTAATTATTTTTGAAGTGTTATTAAACGCTCTGGCACTTTTTAATCACAGTAATCTTAAGCTGCCGAAGGCCGTTGATAAACACCTGCGTAAATTTATTGTCACCCCCGAAGTGCACTGGATCCATCATTCTGATATAGCGCAGGAAACTAACAGTAATTATGGTTTTAATCTAATTCTCTGGGATAAACTGTTTTCCACTTATAGAGATAAACCTGCAGTAGATTACCCGCTAATGCGCCAGGGGCTTAGTGAATTCGGTGTAGAGAAACCTTTAAGTTTATATCAACTGTTAATGCTGCCGTTTCAAGGAAATAAAAACGTTTAAGAGAACTTTGCTTTTATTGCTTGGCGCACCTGTTTATGAACCGGATCGTTTAAAAACCTGCGGTGATAAACCATATGCACAGGCATTTTAGGCAGTGTGACCGGGTAGTCGAGTACTTGAATATTTAAGCGCTTTGCCCGTTTCTCAGGCAGATAAGGGGTATACAAACTAAAAGCTGTTTAAGAAAGTATTGATTTAATTTCTTCACGCACCTGTTTGTGAACGGGGTCATTTAAAAAGCGCCGATGATAAACCATATTAATTGGAATTCGCGGCAGCTCGACCGGGTATTTAAAAACTTGAATTTTTAAAATATCCGCCCAGTTTTCAGCAAGGGTGCGGGAGCAGGCACTGATATAATCAGTTTTTGCTACCGTCAGGAGCACATTAGCAAGTGACGATACTTCCATTTTAATATTGCGTTTTTTTACCCGGTCAGCTTTAAACTTCAGTCCGCTGATATTTTTACGTGTCATCTGGTAAAGGACATGGCTTTCAGAATAGAACTGCTGCTGAGACAGTGAGCCGTTAATTCTAGGGTGGTCCATACGGCAGACGGCTACGACTTCTTCATCATATAAATGTTCAACAATAAATGCGTGCTCTTCAGGAAATACGCTGTCAATGATTAGATCTACTTTTTGCGTACGCAGATGCTCCAGCAGCAGTACTTCTTCAATAGGCGGTTCATGGAATGTTACGCGGCTAAGGGAGCCGAGCTGCTGCAGTGCAGTTTCCATGGCATAGGCATGGATCTCTTCTTTTTCGGTAACCCAGTTTCAATCAGTTCCATCGCGCCTTCAAGTTTATTAGCCAGCATAATTGCTGAACTTGTTGCTGTGATGCCCCGGCCTTCTTTGACGAACAATTTTTTGTTAGGGCGCTTTTCCAGGCGGCGAAGCGCCGCGCTTATCGCGGGTTGAGTTAGATCCAGCGCATCGGCCGCTTTAGTTATTGACTGATACTTATAAACAGCCAGAAAAGGTTTGATTAGATTCAGATCCATGCGAACTCCTGCCTTTAAAGTAGATAAGAACTATAACGCACTGAAATCAGCCGCCGCAATCGAGTTCTTAATAAACTGCGGCCTGACAGCTGTCTATATACGTTAACGTTTTCATAGACGCAGATACCCGCCTTTTTATCGACGAGCGATTCAATTATCTATGCTTTGCCTGTTGTTTATTTTTAATAATTATTATCAAGGTTCGATATTTACCATTTATCGGCAGGTAATTACCTGCCGTAAACTGTCCCTAATCGTTATTCTAAATCCATCAGTAATAACGGAGAGGCATCATGGAAAAGAAGGTTTCATTAACATTAGCAGCAGCACTATTTTCAGTCACGGCATGTACATCAGCAGTCACTGCACCGGAGAATAATATGGAAATTTCAAATAAAGAGAAAACAATCGCAGTGCTTAACAGCATAGAAACAGGCGATCAGCAGGCGGTTGCATATATTAACCCATTACAATATACCCAGCATAATTTAGCTGTTGGGGACGGTCTGGCAGGGTTCGGCGCAGTATTACAGGCATTGCCGAAGAACAGTGCAAAAGTAAATGTAGTGCGGGCTTTTGAAGATGGTGATTATGTTTTCACTCATACGGACTACAACTTCTTCGGGCCGAAAGTCGGGTTCGATCTGTTTCGTTTTGAAGACGGCCTGATTGTCGAGCATTGGGACAATCTGGTGGTTAAATCAGAACTGCCTAATCCAAGCGGACGTACGCAGTTAGACGGTCCGGTTGAGATAACTGACTTGGATAAAACAGAGGAAAATAAAGCACTGGTTGCTGACTTTGTTGACACAATTCTAGTGAAAGGTGAATTTGATAAATTAACTAACTATTTTGACGGTGATAACTACCTGCAGCACAACACTGCCATTGCTGACGGTCTGTCCGGGCTGGGTAATGCGTTAGCCGCCATGGCAGAGCAGGGTATCACAATGGTCTACAGCAATAATCATATTGTATTAGGTGAAGGTAACTTTGTACTAAGTATCAGTGAAGGTACATTTGCCGGTGAAGCGACCTCATTTTATGATCTGTTCCGCGTAGAAAACGGAAAAATAGCGGAGCACTGGGATGTTATCGAAACCATTGCACCAAAGGAACAATGGAAGAATAACAACGGTAAATTCGGCAACCTGTAACTTATCTTCAATATTAATGGAGCACAAACATACTGTTTGTGCTCTATGACTGACAAATAAGGTATTAATTATGAAAAAATTTATTGCATCACTTATTATCATTCCTGCCATTTTTTGTGCTGGGGTTTCTGCTTCACAAGGTGATTTTGGCGGTTCTACGCCTAAAATGGCGTCAGAAAAAGTAGAAAAATCACAGCATCTGTTAGATGGAAGTATTGTCGAGTATCAGTTTCAGCATGGTGGCGCTGTGCGTTTGGAATTGTATGACGGGTTATTAAAATATGAATGGACTGCAGGGCCGATGAAAGGCAATAATAATAAGGATCTGCCATACCGTTCACGAAAAATAGCGGATAAAATGTATATGGTTAACTGGTATGAGCAGTCTAAACTTGATTATATTACGCTTGTTTTAAATTTTAATAACAATGTTATGCACGCTTCCGGGATCTTAAATATAGGATCAGAAAAACAGTTCAGTACTTTTGCTGGTGGTATCCTTGATGAAGTGAAACTGATTGAAAAATAGATGCCCTAGGAGATAACAATTTATTCATTAAGGAAAACTACTATGGACAGGGATGTTAAACATCGTTGTAGTTTGAAATTAATTAGTAACAAGGTCATGTGATAATAATGGAAAGTTTTCCAGAGGTGCCCAAAGTAGAATTTCGTTTTCCTGATGCTGCTAACCCCGGGCTGGAAGTGTTAGATCTTGAAACCCTTTATAAGCGCTTGTCACAGTGTAAGCATGATCCGTCTCAAGCGCACAGGATTAAGTTTCATAGTTTGATTTATATAACTCAGGGTGAAGGCGCACACTTTATTGATTTTCACGAGCATCAGTATCAGCCTGGCAGCTTTATTTTCGTGAATAAAAATCAAATCCATGCCTATGACTTTGTAAACCGTCCGCAGGGTAAGCTGATAGTGGTTACTGAAGAGTTTATCGATAGCATCCACGCTAATATCCGCCTGCCGTTTTTTACTCCGATGCACTTAGTTTCTTCCTATTTACCTGTGCTTACCCTTAATCCGTCACTGAGAGAAAGTTGTGAAGCGCTTCTGCATGAAATCAGTAAGGAGCAGAACTGCTCGAACAGCGATAATTTACTGGTGCAGTTACTTTTTTCAGCATTATTATTAAAGCTGACCCGAGAAAGAAGTGCTGATGGTACGAGATATTTAAGCGAGCAGCGCGCGCAGAAGTTTGCGCAGTTCCTGGTATTAATTGAGGATCATTACACAGTGACGAGAGAAGCATCGGCTTATGCCGATATGATGCACATTACCTATAAATCATTAAACCAGATCTGTAAACTGGCCTGTAATCAAACCGCCAAACAGCTGATTGATGCGCACCTTATTCTGCAGGCAAAACGGAAACTAATCGTAGATAGTTATCAGATCCAGCAGCTTGCTTATCAGCTGGGTTTTGATGAGGTCACTAACTTTGTCAAATTTTTCAAAAGACATACTCTGCTTACCCCTTCACAGTTTAAAGAGTGCTTTAAAAGGTAAACGGTTAGCAGCAGGTGCAAATGCCGGGGTGATTTTAACCAGCAAGGCTGAGCAGATATTTATTTAGATTAGTATTACATGCAGTTGTGCTGTTTGGTACAGGTAAAAACGCCTTTGTCAGGTGTGATAAACCCAGGTATTGCCTTTGCTGTAAAAAAGTTAAGTTCCAGTGCTGACTGGAACATAACCTTGACAGCTTGAATCAGAGAAGCTCCTGTTCGACTGCTTTATTTATGAATATGAACATCCATTTGCGGGTAAGGTATATTAAGGCCTTCTTTAGGGAATGATTTGTATACATTTTCATTCATATCAAAGAATACTCCCCAGTAGTCCGGCGCTTTAACCCAGGCACGAACAGTGAAATTAACGGAGCTGTCAGCTAATGCCGAAACGGCAATCAGCACATCCGGATCTTTTAATATACGCTGGTCTGCATCACAAAGCTGTTTGATAACCGCACGTGCTTTATCTAAATCATCTCCATAACCAACCCCGATAGTCCAGTCTACTCTGCGTGTTTCTTCAGTTGAGAAATTCACCATAGAGCCCGTTGATAAACCGCCGTTCGGCAGAATAATGGTTTTGTTATCTGGTGTTTTTAAAATGGTATTGAAAATCTGAATCTGATTAACACAACCTGTGTGTCCCTGTGCTTGCAGGACATCACCAACTTTAAACGGTTTAAATATTAAAATCATTACACCACCGGCAAAGTTCTGCAGCGTACCGGAAAGAGCCATACCTACTGCTAAACCAGCGGCCGCTAAAATCGCCACAAAAGAGGTCATTTCAATACTCAGCATACTAAGTACTGTAATACCTAGCATGACTTTAAGTAAAATAGCACTCAGGCTGGATAGGAATGGTTTCAAAGAAACATCAACCTTACTTTTATCCATGATCTTATTTAGCGTGCTGATAAGAATTTTTATCACCCATATACCAATGACCCAGACCGCGACGGCTGCAATTAACTTCGGCCCGTATTCTAGAACAAAGGTTTGTGTCAGGCTTAATATTTCTGCTGTATCCATACATTTTCTCTCTTTAAGTTGTTAGTTATTAGCTGTTGTGCTTATTTGAAAAATCCAGATTAACATGCTTTATTGATATTTATTTATTCTTATTTGAGTGATTTTTGTTTAGCCCTACAATTTTTAGCCTAAATCTGTTTTTATTCAAAGATCCAGTTCACTTTATGCAGATATTCACAATAAAAGCTAATGAATCAGGAGGCTTAGCCGTTAATAGCGGCTGCTGGGAAAAATATGCTGGGCGGCTGTGTAACTGTTTCATTCACTTTTCCCTTAAGGCAGCTATAATTTTTTACAGCAGGCAGGTAAAACAATCACTTTCCCAAGCTGTTTGTTTATCTCAGGCGTGACGTTAGAGCCTTCTGATGCAATAAGTTTGAAGAAAGTTCTTTTGGCAGATTAATACTTTATTTTATTCTCTGAACCGGATCTTAATTATGCTGGGTAAAATGCTAATACTACTTTTTGCATCTATTATTTCTACTTTCTCTAACGTCTCCAATGCAGGGGCAAATAGTACTGAGTTACAGTTGATAACCGAAGAATGGGCCCCTTACAATTATCTGGAGGGGGACAAGAACAGCGGATTTTCTGTGGAAGTCATTCGCGCAGTTATGCAGGAATTAGGCGAAGATCATCAGATAAATGTTTTCCCGGGTGCGAGGGGAATGCTGATGTTAGAAAACATGCCGAATGTTATGAATTTTTCGCTTTTCCGTACTCCCGAAAGAGAGGATAAATATAAATGGATAGGTCCGCTCTCAGATGAAGCTGTTTTCTTCTACAAAAGAAAGGGTGATCCGCGTATCTTCAGCAGTATAAATGATATTAAGGCTGTTAAAGCAGTGTCGGCGCCTGCAAACGGTCTGGTATTATCCCATGCTGACAAACTGGGAATCAGCAGCATAATAAAGTCACATAGAAAAGAGCACCAACTGATTCTTTTATTAAAAGGAAGAGTTGACCTGCTTGTTAGTGTGACACCTATCGGGATCTCCTATTACCTTAATAAAATGAACTACCCGGTTGATTCCGTTGTAAAAACTCAGGTTATGCTTTTAAAATTTCCATTATATATCGCCTGTTCAAAAGAAATTCCTGACAGCATTATAGAAAAGTGGCAAAGTGCCTTAGATAAGGTTAAGTCCAGCGCCCGCTACCAGCAGATTTATAATAAGTATCTATTTGATAGATACTAATTTAATGAGCTGCAGCTGAAATCACTCCGGCTCCGGTGCATGACTGTCGGCAATACGGTCATTAATTTCGTTGACGACTAATTCCCGAAGCTCATATAAATCATCCATTGAAACTTCGGTAAGGTGAATGGAACCGAAGATACGTTTCGAGACTAAATCCCGTTCAGCGCAGACTGTATGCGCGATACCGCGGCTGGGGATTGAAATCGGCTTACCGAGAAAATCATCTTTTTTCATTATCTCATGATTACAGAACATGCATCGCATAATTCATTCTCCACTGGTTTATAGATTTGATAAATATAGGGCCTGTTTAGTAAATGATAGTATCAAAATAAAAAATTGAGTCCGCAGCTGATTGATTACTTTCTTTAGTTAACATTTACTTTTCAGTATATTACATTTCATGTGCCATTAATTGACCTTGTTTTAATGCCTGCGATAAGCGATATCCTGCCTTTTACTGTTAAGCCGATTTCATTTGCTGAAGCTGAGAACAATGCGTGTAAAATATTAACTACCTATGTCGTTGAGAAAACAGCAGCCCTAGTATTTTACCGCTTGAAGGTAAGGTACTAGTGATTCTGTTATATAAACCCTTCTCTCTGTCCGCCTTTTAAACTGACTTTTATCATCTATATGATAAAGGTGCTAATCTGTTGGTTAAACAACATATTAATTTTAGGATGCTGTCGATGATTAAAAATATCTGTTATGAGGCTGAGTGGCTGGATCAGGAAAATGTAAAACCGAGTTCACTTTCTTGGGGGCGTACCAACGATCAGCCGTTGATCAGGCAGCGAAGAACATTTTTAGGCCCAAGCGGTTTATTACAGGAAGACAGAAAACTTTTATGGGTACTTTTTCAGCCGGGTAATTCTTCGGTTGATAAATCGTTTGTCGATTATCCGGATGAACTGCAGCAGTCATATCTTGTTAAAGTTGAACTGCTGTGCAGTGAGAAGTTTGCTTTTTCAGAAGAAGATCATTCCCGCTATTATTCTGGTACATTAAACACTTGGTATGACTGCATTATTATTGAAAGAATAAACCTTTACGATATTCCGGAGTTGCTCGGCAGTACGGAGCTTAAGTCTCTGCCTGATTATGATGAGAATGAAGCGGTCACAATGACTGAATTTGAATCATTTTTTGTCATTTATGCTGATGATCAGGCATATGCAGGCAAAAAATCATTGTATATCAAGCAGAATAACAAAGTGTATTTAACGCTGCATCACGAGTATTTTGGAGATGATCGTGAAACGACATGTTATAACTACCGCCTCACTCCGGAACAAATTATCAGGCTGAAAGCTTATTTGTAATAACTTGTTAAGAACTGCTGATACTGTGCAGCTGCCTGTGCTCGTCGAATGTTATTCTGGCGCCGCAGGTTTGTTAACAACGGGGCGCGGTTTTCCCTGCGCATCGATTGCAACGTAATTAAATTCAGCATCACAGACTAAATAAGGCGCGCTGACACCGTCAACTGCAACAGTTTTAACCCAGACTTCAAGTGCAACAGAAAGAGATGCGTTGCCGATCCTTGTACATTCGCCATAGCAGCATACCACATCACCGACGCTAACCGGGGCTTTAAAAGTAATGCTGGATACAGATACTGTTACCACACGGCCGCCGGAAATCTCCTTGGCAAGAATAGCGCCGGCTAAATCGAGTTGCGACATGATCCAGCCACCGAAAATATCCCCGTTGGCATTAGTATCTGCCGGCATCGCAAGTGTGCGCAGTAATAATTCGCCACGGGCAAATGGTTCGGATGGTGTGTGTTTATTCATAAATACGTTCTCATTGATAATAAAAGTTAGCCAGAATCGCCAAGCGTCTGATTGAGGCATTTTATCACTGCTTCCTGTAAAAAAGCACGGTAAAGACAGGGCATTTTTGTCAACTAAAAGGCAAAGTGCTACAGTTGAAGATTAGTGTTTATTAATTGTACAGAGACGGCTGTTAATTCAAACGGAAAGCTAAGTGTTCAGGCTGCAGGATAAATATAAGGAAGATTTGACGCTGTGCTCATTAAAAAACGGCACACAGAGTGTGCCGTTTTTTGCTTAAGTGATGTTTATTTTTCTATTAAATAAATATGTTCGCTGCTGACATAATAATCGTCGGCTAAAAAGTTTTTACCTAAAATCATGCTGTAGTCAAAGCGGCTGCGGTCCTGCAGATTGACCCGTACTTTTTTAGTTTCGCCATTGAGTGTAACGTCCATGATAACAACCGGGCGTTCTTTGGCTTTTTCACCCGCTTTGGCTTTGACTCTCATGACATCCACCACTTCTTTAGTAAATTCTTTTTTAGTTCCTAATTTATTTTCATAGGTAAAGGTCACCATCTCTTTACCTTTATCTTTAAAACGCTGAATATTAACAGCGTTCATAGAACTTACATCTGCACCGGTATCAAGTTTAGCCGGGAAAGCTAATTTACCGATCTGCACAACTTCTATATAACCGGCTTTAACTGGAGCGTGGGCCGTTAAGATATTTTCCGATCTAAGGTTAAGAACCCGCTTATCAGAAAAAAAGCTTCTACCCAGAAAAATATCCGGCTGCTGTGAATCCTCTTTGATATCAAGTGCAAGCAGTAGTGTAAACGGTTTCGCATTTAACGTGACATCGCCTTCTATAACAGGTCTGCGTTCTTTACCGACAACAATGGTTTTCTCAATAGGTTTGAGTATTTCCTGCTGCAGGCCGTCTTTTTTAATGGTTATTTTTACTTTGTTTTGTTTTTCTAAAACTTCAAATTTCTCTACCTGCAGCTTTGATGTGTTAGCCGCAAAAGAGGGAGCTGCTGAAAGTTTAATATTTTCAAATAGAATATCTTCCTTTGCAGATATTACCTCGGTTGTCTTGCTGCTAAATTTTTCTGTCTTTGCAGCCAGAAGGTATTCTCTGCTCGGGTCAATCATAAAAAACTTACTTAAAGATTTACGCCCCAGGCGTAACTGACTGCTGTTTTTTGAGCGGTCTTTTAAATAAACTAATATATGCTCTTTAAATCCGTTAGCCGCCTCAATTGGGATATAAACCAGCGGGGTTGAGTAATCCTTGAAATTCAGCATGCGCACTATCGGCAGCTGCATATTCTTCTTTTTGTTGTTTGAACCGATAAGATCAAAGCTGACCGTGTCGCTCTTCTGATCAACTTTTACGTTCTGTGCATTTAAGATGCTGTAGCGGTTGCGCAGTGACATACTGACATTAACGGGAATATCTAATACAGAAAGACGCTCTTTTCTACCTATGATTTGTGCTTCTTTTTGTGTCTGTAGATAATCATATCCGGCTAAAACCCACGCATTTCCCTGCAGATAGCTTCTGCCTACTAGAAAAGGTGTAGAGAAGGTGCTGCGGTTGGTTAAATTAACCGGCGTAGTGACTTTGTGGCCGCCGATAGTTAATGCCATTTCGATTACCGGTCTGAAAATAGGCTCAGGGCTGCTGCGGCTGCGTATGGAGCTGATATTAAACAGAGGCCGGGTAATGGTAATATCTGCACCTGTATACGGGTTTGGTATTGTAAACTCTACTGTTGCCTGAATGTTTTTTTCTTTTGATGTGAAATGGTCTTTGTCTAATCTTTCTTTTGGGCCACCGAGTTCATAAACTATTGTTTTCAGTAGTTCATTAGTTTTTAAACCCTTATATTTTTCATTTAAGCTGGTTACCACAATATTATCGGCGTGCATTGAGGTGGTTTCAGCTCCAGTATCAATTTTTCCAGGGAACGGGATTGCACCTAATTCTGAAACATCATTGTAGTAGATGTTTTCTAAACGCCCTAAAACTGGTTTATCGTCCACTTGATAACTGGCTTGGTTCATTATGACCTCAGCGCCTGCGGTGGAGTACAATAGTAAAGCTATAAATGCGGTCAGAATTTTTTTTATCATGTTTCATCACTCACAATTCTTATATTATTAAATAAAGCTTAACAGCTGCTTACTGTCAATCTGCCGCTAAGTTCGTTTATACCCGTTATCATTCAATAAGGGCTAGCCATTGTCATCATATTACGCCATAAATGCATCTTGATTGGTAACAGGCATATACCCTTTAATATACCCGTTACACTTCAAGATGCAAAGTCAGCAAATCAAGGGACAGATAGATTTTAGGTATGCGGCTGAAGGTATAACAAGAAATATTGTTGCTGTTTGTTCTCTTAATGCAGAAACTTGATGATTTATTAGCCATTTCCTATTCGTCGTGTAACACAATTTTAATTTAGAGCCCGTTTAGTGTAAATAATTCTTGCTTGTCCTGCTTGTACTGTTGTACTGTTGCGCCATTACACTTGTGCATCAGGGAGATTGAGAATGATAGCTAAATTATTGAGTGAAACAGTCGGTAGTGAGGACTTAACATTACTCATTCCTCTGTTGTTGTCACCTGAAGAGCTTAATGCAGTTAATGGGCGTATCTTGGTTTATAAAGAGCTGCTGCTTGGTGAAAAGCCGCAGCGTGAGATCGCCAAAGAATATAAAATCAGCATTGCAACCATTACACGTGGTTCAAACAATTTGAAATCGATGAGCAGTGCAGAAAGAAAATTATTACAAAAATTATTAATTAAGGAATAACTTTATGTCAGAAGCAATGACCAGCGAGGCACTGCCGTCTAAACAGGATAAGCAGATATCTTCACTCGGTGGTATTTTTATTATCACGGGAACCAGCATCGGTGCTGGTATGTTTTCCCTGCCGGTTCTAACGTCTAATATGTGGTTCGGCTGGGCTGCCTTGTTTCTTGCTGTTTCCTGGTACTGTATGTACAGCTCTGCTTTATATTTACTCGAAGCAAATCAGAAGTTTAAGCACGGTGTGAACTTCGATACTATGACGAAAACCTTATTATCTCCTTCGTTACGTGTAATCAACGGTTTATCTGTTCTGTTTGTTAGTTATATTCTGGTTTATGCCTATATATCCGGCGGCGGCTCTATGCTCGGACACAGCCTGCAGTCCGGATTAGGTATTAACTTGAGTCAGTCAGTAAGCAGTTTTATATTTGCAGTTTTACTGGGTTTAATTGTCAGCTTCAGTACTCGCGCAGTAGATCGTTTCACGTCAGCCATGCTCGGCGGCATGGTGATCACCTTCAGCATTGCTATTTTCGGTCTGCTTAATAATGCGCAATTTTCACAGCTGCAGCCTTTTGCTGAAATGAGCGACCGCCTGCAGTACAGCTGGGCTGCGATTCCCGCATTAATGGTATGTTTTGGTTTCCACTCAAATATTCCCAGTCTGGTTAAGTATTACCAGAAAGACAGCAAAAAAGTGGTTAACTCAATTCGGTACGGCAGTTTGTTAGCGATAGCTATCTATCTAGTATGGTTACTGGCTAGCTTTACAGCGATCGGCCGGGATGGTTTTGCCGCTGTTATTGATGCCGGTGGTAATATGGGCGCATTAGTTGCTGCGATGGAATCTGCTGATTCTGGTCCTACGCTGGCTGTTATGCTGCAGCTGTTTGCTAACTTCGCTGTAGCGACATCATTTCTTGGGGTTGCACTGGGCTTATTTGATTTCTTAACTGATCTGTTGAAAATGGATAACAGTATTGCCGGGCGCAGTAAAATTGCACTGCTGACATTTATTCCACCAATGATCGGCGGCGTGTTATTTCCTAATGGTTTTATTTATGCGATTGGTTATGCCGGTTTTGCGGCTGCTGTTTTTGCATTGTTCACTCCGGTTGCTTTAGCATATCAAGCGCGCAAGAAAATGCCGGAAAGCCGCTTTATTGTACCCGGCGGTAACCTGCGTATGCTGGCGGTAATTATATTTGCTGTCTGTGTGGTGGTATTCCAGATTTTATCTATGTTAGGTCTGGTTGCCTAAAAATACAGACACTATGCAGAATTAATTGTACTGATAGAAAAGTTTACTAGTAATAGCCCCAGGTTAATTGAATAACCCGGGGCTTTTTTTTGTCTGTAAACTGTACGGTTAAATCTTTTTATCTTCTTTGGCAGATGGTGATTATGTTTTTGAGCGTTAAATAGACGAGTTCGACTAAACTTATCAGGAGCTGTTTTAATTCAATGAGTATATCCATTTCATATAATGAAGGGGCCGATAATGAATAATAAGATAAATATGCTGATTGTGGTCAGCTGTACGGCGCTGTTCGTACCTAATGCGTTAAGCGGCTGGTTTGATAGTGTCACAGATATTTTCGCTGAAAAGGACACGCAGGAGATAACTAAAGCGCTAAGTCAATCCAGTGAGTTAAGTGTTGATGAAATTACCGAGGCATTCAAACAGTCTCTGCAGATAGCTTCTGAAAATGTTGTCAGCCAGCTTGGCGCAGTTGATGGATTTAATGCTGATTCAGCTGTTCATATTCCCCTGCCTGAAGATCTGCAGAGCGTAAAATCGATATTAGACAAGGTCGGTCTAGCGAGTGCAGTTGAAGACCTTGAACTGAAACTTAACCGTGCAGCAGAGGCAGCTGCCCCGAAAGCTAAATCGTTGTTTCTTAACTCAGTGAAAGAGATGTCATTTGATGATGTACGCGCTATTTATAACGGCCCAGATGATGCTGCAACAAAATATTTTCAGGCCTCAATGTCTGAGTCATTAAGTAAAGAGATGAGGCCGATTGTAGAGAGCAGTTTAGCGGAAGTCGGCGCAGTACAGGCGTATGATAATGTCATGGCTGATTATAAAGATGTTCCCTTTGTGCCTGATGTAAAAGCTGATTTAACGAATCATGTTATTGAAAAAGGTATGCAGGGAATATTTTATTATATTGCCGAGCAGGAAGCTGCTATTCGTGCAGATCCGCAAAAGCAGACAACTGCGCTGCTGAAAAAAGTATTTGGTGTAGAGTGATGGGATTAAAAATCTCACTGAGATTGGGAGCCTGATTAGCAGTGTAGTAACTGCTTTGCCTCCTTATAAATGGCAGAATAACGCTGCTTGTCAGAACTTGACACAATTTCCATCTCAGCAGATACTTTTTGTGTTAGTTGAATGATTTATAAAACCACCTGCGGCTCCTTGCTGTGCATCTCAAGCCGGTGTCTGGCAAAGCCTTTCAGATAACATGGGATAAAGTAGCTCGAACTGATCTGTACTGCTGAAGTGATGCTGATTTATTTTCAATGAGATAGTAAATGAAAAAATATATTTTAGTCTTTTTTATCGTGTTTGGGGGGCTTATCGGCACCGCTCAGGCTGCTGTCGAAACAATTAAAGTCGGCGGTTATTATTTTCCGCCTTTTGTTGATAAAAATGATAAAGAGCAATATTTTGGCATTGCAATTGACCTGATAAAAGAGATGAATTATTTTCAGGATAAGTTCTACTTTCAGTTCGTGCCGACTTCACCTAAAAGACGTTATTCGGCTTTTGAGCAGAAAGAATTTGATTTGATCATGTTTGAAGATTTAGCCTGGGGCTGGAAAAACAAAGATCTGGCCGCTTCAAAGGTGATTTTACAAGGGGGGGAAGTGTATATCACCAAAGCAGAGCCCTTTAAAAATCAAAGTTATTTTGATAGTCTCAAAGATAAATCGTTTGCAGTTATTCTTGGTTATCACTATGGTTTTGCTGGTTTTAATGCCGATGAAAAATTTCTTAAAAAAAACTTTAAAATTAAATTGAATACTGCGCATAGCATCAATATTAAGATGATTTTATCCGGTAGAACGGATATTTCGGTAGTCTCTCTCTCTAATTTAAACCGTTATTTAAAAAAAAATCCGGGAAAAAGAGAGATGCTGTTAGTTTCCGAAAAGTTTGATCAGCAATATAATCATCGAATTCTACTGCGAAAAGATGCGCAGATCGATGTGCTGGAAATGAATACCTTATTAACCCAAATGGACAAGGCGGGCATATTACTGCGTATTTGGGAAAAGTACGGAATTCTCTCTCCTGCTAACCGCCCGTAACTATCCTTTGTGCTCTGCGACCCTGTTTTTAACATTATCAAATTCCAATGTGTTGATCTGCAAGGCTTTCCTGTACGAAAGAGATAAAAGTTTTTATTTTAGCGGAAGGGTATATCAGCTGCGGGTAAAGCAGATAAATACTCTGCCCATGAGTATACTGCTCTTCTAATACTTTATGCAGGGTTCCCTGCTGCAGCTCTTTATTTACATAATAACCGGCTACTCGGATAATGCCTTTGCCGGCCAGTGCCTGCTGCTTGAGCAGATGATGATCGTTAATTGTTAACCAGCCGTTTACCGTCGCATGTGCAGATTTTAAAGGCCAATTACGCGGTTCTAAAGCAGATAAACACTGATGTTTAGACAAGTCTTTAATAGTTTTCGGAGTTCCCTGCAACGCCAGGTATCCAGGAGAAGCACATAAACAGTGCTGATAGGAAAACAGCTCTTTAGCAACCATATTCTGAGGTGGCTCCAGGGTGGCACGAAAAGCTAAATCAAAATCATCTTGATTTAAATCATAATTGATATAACTCGAATCGAGAACAAAATAGATTTCGGGATAGCGCTGCTGAAAAGCATGGCAGATATCTAATAGAAAAGATTCGGTAAACAACTTAGGTGCGGTGATGCGTATCACTCCCGTTAACGCGTTATGTTCCTGATGTATATTTCGTTCTAAATCTAACATAGTGCTTTTAATCTTTTTTCCCTGGCGCAGGATCTTTTCCCCTTCCGGCGTTAAGCGCACACTGCGGGTTGTTCTCAGCAGCAGCGGGCATTTTAACTCCTTTTCCAGCTTCTTTATCTGATCTGATAAATAACCTTTTGATATCGATAAGTTGTCTGCTGCTTTGGTAAAACTAAGCTGCTGGGCGATTTCTACAAATAACATCAGGCATTCAATTTTTTTATGCTGCTGCATAGGGGCACCAAGTCTACGAAAAGATAAACCCATTATTCTACGGCATAGCAAAAAATAGCAAGTCATTGTTCACTATAACTAACAATGATTTCGTTTTTTTGCTCTTCCGCTTTATCTGCTGACTATTACAATGTGCTTTTAAAAAACAATTCGATTATGAAAAGTCGGCCGTAAGGAATGATCAAAATGAACAGTAAGAAAAAAACGATTCCATTAAATCAGTATTTAGCAGATGTCAGCACTTTATCTTACGGCTGCATGGGACTGGGCGGGGGCTGGAACCAAAACCCGGTCAGCAGGGAGAATATAAATCAAGCTCATCAAGTGGTTGATACTGCTCTGCAGGCGGGTATTAATTTATTTGATCATGCTGATATTTATACCATGGGCAAAGCAGAAAAAGTATTTGGACAGGTATTAACCGAGTCTCCCGGGTTACGTGAAAAAATGTATATCCAGTCAAAGTGTGCGATTCGTCCTGCAGATGATTCAGGGCCTACGCGTTATGATTTTTCTAGACAATGGGTAAGCAGTTCGGTGGACAATATTTTGACGCGTTTAAACAGCGAATATATTGATATTCTGCTTCTGCATCGTCCGGATCCGTTAATGGAATTAGATGAAATTGCTGAGACGCTTTATCAGCTTAAAAACAGCGGTAAAGTTCACCACTTTGGTGTTTCTAATATGCATCAGCACCAGATAGCTTTTCTGCAGTCAGCGCTTGATGCCCCAATCGTGACTAATCAGATTGAAATAAGTCTGGATAAACTCGGCTGGCTGGAAGAAGGAATTATGGCGGGTAATCCCGAGGGGCGAGATATTAACTTTAGCGCTGGAACACTTGAGTATTGCCGTCTGAATAATGTACAAATTCAAGCCTGGGGAAGTTTAGCTCGCGGGTTATTCAGCGGCCGAGATACGACAGGTGCAAGTGCTGCGGTTAAGGGGACCTCATTATTAGTGTCTAAACTGGCTGACAAGTATCAGGCTCCATGTGAAGCGGTTGTTTTAGCATGGTTAATGCGTCACCCGGCACGAGTTCAGCCGGTTATCGGGACAACGAATCTGGATCGGATCAAAGCCTGCTGCCAGGCAGAGCTGGTCAACTTAACGCGTGAAGAGTGGTACTCGTTATACGAAAGTGCACGTGGACAAGCGTTACCGTAAGTTTCATCAAGAAAACAAGCTGGTTATTCGATTTATATCACAGGGAGAAGTCATGGGTATATTGTCCAAAGTAATTTCTTTATTGGCTGTTAACATCAGCAGACTAATAACGTTTTTTTCTAATATACAGCAGTTTCAGGAGCGTATCTGGGTGGTCAGCATTCAACCTAATTTGGAAATGAATAACAATGTGCTTAATAATACGTTTTTAGTTAGTGAAGACAGTTTTGACAGCCCTATGCAGTGGATGGAAAAGCAGGGATATCGGGCTGAAATTATTAACCGTGTCGATAGAATGCGGCGCTCGCAGGTTATTAAAATTCAGCTGGAAAACAGTCTGCATAGTCTGATTAGAGTGAAGTAACCCGCCTCAACCTAGCCTCACAGAAAAATACATTACAGCGCTTAAGGATACGGCAGGTTCATTCTGCCGTAATAAGCTTCTATGTCTGCAATACATTGAAATTATTAAATAATAGTTAATATGTCTTATCCGTTTATCTATTTACTGGTCGCTCATATTCAGATAATCTCGATTCATAATCAGATCATTCCCATAGAGAGTGGAAATATTATGGCGCACATACCGGTTAATTTTTTAGATAAATTAAAGTTTGAAACTGCAAAATTTAACAACCCGCAATATTTCTTTCAATTCTGGCAGTTTAGCGGTGAAATAGATGATGTGCTTCTGCAGTCAGCATTAAAACTCAGCTATGCATCGATCCCTAAATTAAATACTAAGCTGACTTTTACACAGGGTGATTATCACTACATAGAGCAGAGTTTTGCCAATAATTTTGTCACTTTTAATACATCCGGCGAGCTGAGCTGTGAACTTCAAAAAATATTAGAAAAGGATCTGTTTTCTATTGTGCACAGCAGCTGTGCTGCTCCGTTTATTTTACTAAAAATCCAGGATACAACTCAGGAGCGTTTTCTTATCTGCCTGATGATCAACCATATCTATTGTGACGCAGGATCTGCTTATCTGTTTATGGAGTGTTTAACCGGTTTTTATAATGCACTGTGTAGTGAACAGGGCAAACCCAGCCCTACAGTAGAGAAGCCTGTCGATGATGCTGATTTTGTGGCTGACGGGCTAAGCCGTTTAACCGGTGCAGAAAAAATAATGTTTGCAGATGCCTGTGTAGAACAGGCTGAAAGCGGAGCGCATTTTTTCTCGCAGGCTAATGAAGTAAAAAAAATCTACAGTGAAAGTGCCGGTAACGAAGTATTATATGATTATTTTCATCTACCCTTAAGCGCTTTAAATAAACCGCAAAACTGCAGCCTTAACTCAGTTGTGTCGGCATTGATTACGGGGACTTTTCTTGAATTAAAAGGAGATAAGACCGGTCAGGCAGCTTCGATATCCGTGTCGGCGAATGTTAGAGCGAAAGGCTGCCGGCTCTTTGGTAATTATGTTACCGCTATTCCGATACAGCTGCGCAGCAGTCATCAGGACTCATTACTTACTCAGTTTCAGCAGCAGATGAGCTCTTTTAAAAAGAACCCGACGGCACTGCTGGCTTCCTACCATCGTCTTGCAGCTCTATTTAAGCAGATTAAAGCACAGGATATTATGGCCGGATTTAGAGCCATGAGTTTAAAGTACCATTTTTATATTTCCAATTATGGTGCCTACAATCCTCTGCATAATGACGAGCTGTCCTTCTCTAACTGCAGGTTAGAAACAGCAGGGGGCTTTAATTTTCCTCTGCAGGCACACTACGGACTAATTTTCACATTGGTGCCGTTTAATAAATCAATCGGTATCAGCATTGCCTGTTCACCTTCGGTATTTTCAAAAAAAGAGATGCAGCAGTTTAAGTCTCTAATGCTGGAAAAATTGAAATAAGCACGAGTATAATTAATGTTTTCTGCAGCCGTAAAGAATCAATGGTTACTCTGAATCCACTGCCTATTTCTGTTCCATAAACAATCAAAAAAATATTTTTTACAGGCTGTATCATGTTGTTTTTGTAGATTTTTTGTAATAAAAATGTTCTTATTTTCCGCGCTTAAATAAAAATGCAATAAAAGCAGAATATTATTCAGTGTGAAAATCTTAGAAATCCAACATATTAAGGAAAAAAAATGCATAACACAGCAGTTATGAAGGCCTCCCAAAGTAATAAATTACAGCGCTTTATCCATTCTCTAGGCCCTGGTATTCTGATGGCAACGGCGGCTGTTGGAGGATCTCACCTTGTTGCATCAACACAAGCCGGTGCGATTTACGGCTGGCAGTTAGCTGGTCTTATTTTGTTAGTTAATCTGCTTAAATACCCATTTTTTAGAGCCGGTATTCAATACACTATGGGCACCGACCAAAGTCTGGTTGAGGGGTATTCGCAAATGGGGCGCGGTTATTTATGGTTATTTACTATTCTTAGTGTTGTTTCAGCAGTAATAAATACCGCTGCATTACTGTTGTTCAGCGCAAGTTTACTCGGATATTTCCTGCCTTTTGAGCTGTCGCTGCCGGTGCTTTCCGGTATTGTTTTAACTGCCTGTCTGGCAATTTTATATAAAGGGCATTATAAAGCGCTGGATAGTCTGTCAAAAATTATTATGTTGACCCTGACGATAGCAACTATCGCGGCTGTTATTATTGCAGCTGGACAGGTGAGTGCGGCACCAGCTGCTTTTGAAGCACCTTCAGCCTGGACGATTGCGTCATTTGGATTTATTGTGATCACTATGGGCTGGATGCCGGCTCCAATTGAAATATCCTGCTTAACTTCACTATGGCTAAAAAGTCAGCGTAAAGAGCGTCAGGTAACCAATAAATCTGCATTACTTGACTTTAATGTCGGTTATATCAGCACTGCATTATTAGCCGTTGTATTTCTTGCCCTCGGTGCTTTAGTGCTTCATGGCCATGTGGATGAATTACAAAGCTCCGGTATCGGCTTTTCACATCAGCTGGTGAGTATGTACTCCTCAACAATTGGTGAATGGTCGCGCAGTTTTATTGCTCTGATTGCTTTTTTCTGTATCTTCGGCAGCACCATTACTGTTATTGATGGTTATTCGCGTGCATTAGCAGAAGCACAGCTGCTGCTTCAGAATAAGGAGTTAGATCAGCGCCGCACCCATCAGGTATGGATGGCTGTTGTTAGTCTGGCCGCAATTTCAGTGATTGTGTTTTTTGCTTCCTCATTAATGGCTATGCTTAATTTTGCAATGATACTCGCATTTATGACCACGCCGGTTTTTGCCCTGTTAAATTATAAGCTGGTGGTAAACGCAGAGCTGCCTGCACAGCTTGCATTTACCAGAAAAATGAAAGTATTATCCTGGATTGGTTTAACTTACTTATTCGGCTTTTTAATCGTCTTTATCTGGTGGAAATGGTTAATGTAATCAGCATGCATAAACTCAGTTAAGCATCATCGGAATGGGGCTGGCATAATCAGCCTAACAAAATTTGCCTCATTCCCAACTAAATATTGTTAATACCCTCAGCGAGGGCATTTTTACCTGTGTACTGTTTATATCAGAACAGACTTAATCACTTTTAGTCAGCATCTTCGCAAAAGATCACTCTGCATATACCGCTTGAACAAATTCAGCTTCTGGTTTCTGCTGCGCTTTTTGTGCAAAACACATAAACAACAGGCCTATCAGGCAGAACAGTGCGGCTGCCATATACACGGCCTGATAACTGATATATTCAGCAATCAGACCGACCATTAAGCTGCTTGATAACCCGCTTAACATCAGGCTGTTATTAAACAGGGTCGAAGCCATACCCATCTGCTTTTTCATCATATCCTGTACAACCAGCATGCCTAAGCTGGCATTAATACCGATAAACAAACCGTTAAACAGCTGCAGGAGCATAAAGTGCCAGATCTGTTCGGCAAACAATAAGCCGCTGTAAAAAATAATACCGCTGATGCAGGCAATATAAATCAGGCGGGCTGAGCCGATCCTAGGCGCCAGGTATCCAGCACTTAACATGATAGGAATTTCAATAAATGCTGCAATACCCATAAAGTATCCCACCCATTTTGCGTCAAAATTGAGTTCCTGAGTGATATAAAGGCTGATTGAGGTGATATACATGTTGTTGGCACTGAATACAAAAAACATACTGATTAAAAACAGCAGTACGCCTGAGATGTTAAGCCAGTTACCTGTCTGTACTGACTCTGCGTTTGACGCTGCTTTTTCTATCTGTATATCAGGAAGTCCTTTTAACACGGTAATAAATGCAGAGGCCGAGAAAAAACCGGCGATTAAAAATGTCTGCTGAAAACTGAACAGGTCATTGATTAGAAAAGCTAATGGAGGACCGATTACCCAGGAAAGCGCCATGGCTGCGCGCATCATACTGACAAAGACGAGCGCTTTGTCACCCAGGTGTTTATCTGCGTAGCTGCGTCCCATGGTAAAAATCTGTGGTGCAGCCGCTGCATTTAATGACATGAAAAAAATCACTGCCAGCAGCGCCGTATAATAGTGCTGGGTCAGCGCTAATATAATAGTCGTGACCATAAAACCTGACTGTCCGGTTAATATGATGCGTTTGCGGCTTAAACCCGCATCGGATTTTTTCGCAACAAATTGTGAAACCAGAACGCCGCTTAGTACCATGCAGGTCATAAAAAAGCCCATGGTTAATGGTGAAACGCCGAGTGCTTCAATTAAGTACAAACTTAATAACGGCGAAATGAATGACCCGCTTAATCCTGAAAACAGGCAGATTAATAAATAGATGCAGGGTTGTTTAGCAAGCAGCATGTTGTGTTAGACCTTATTAAATGTATTCAAAAATAGAAATTATGAGCAGCGCTAAGTTACCGTTTTCTTGTGAAGCAAGTGATTTGTTTTCGGCTATTTGTGATACTATCCTGTCATAATTAACCTGAAAAATGAAAATGTCTGTGAAACCAGTTATTGAAAAAGTAAGTAACCGAAGTGATTTTGGCTGGCGCCTGCAGTATTACCACAGCTGTCCATCTAGTTTCTGCTGGCATTATCATGCTGAGTACGAGATCGTATTAAAGCGTGACTTCAAAGGCACTATGTTTGTCGGGGATCATATAGCCGAGGCCAGACATAACACTCTATTAATGTTCGGTCCTAAGCTGCCGCATACCATCACGCACGATCCTGATTTCGATAATGAAAATAATCGTATCTATATCTTGTGGTTTAGTCACGAGTGGATAAGCGGGGTGATTAAGTCCCTACCAGAGCTTGAGGGGGTAAAATCCTTATTAAGCCGATCGGTACAGGGGCTGGAATTCACAGAAGAGCTCGCCGAAAAAATATTTCCACTGCTGCAGGGCCATCAGGAATTTAGTCCGGCACTGGCCGCAAACCGTTTAATTGAAGTGCTGATTGTTTTAAGTGAAACTAAAAAAGTACGCCTGTTAAATAAATACAGCCAGCCTGCGCTGCAGGAGAACCCGAAAGAGCTGAAGTTAGTTCAGAAAGTATCTGAGTTCATTGAATTGAATTACCGCAATAATATTCAAGTGAGTGATTTATGTAATGCCGTGCATGTTAGTGAAAGTACGGTTTACCGGCTTTTTGAACGCCATTTTGTATCTAGTTTTTCCAATCATATTAAAGAATTTCGTATCGGCAAAGCCTGTGAGCTTCTGGTAAACAGTAATATCAGCATCGCAGCGATTGCTGATCAGGTAGGTTTTAGTAATCTATCAAACTTTAACCGTCAGTTTAAGCAGTGCAAGCAGATGACTCCCAAACAGTTCCGGCTTCTGTTTGCCTAACCTGCTCTGCGCTTTCATTCATCATAGGCAGGGTTTTCACCGTGCTTAGCAGTGGTTTTAATATGCTTATTAACCATTTGTTTTTAGGTGAATCTTTTTGCGATGCTTTAAAAATTAATGGTGCGGTAAACTTTATCTGAGTGACGGGCTCGATCAGTTTATAATAATCAATATCTTCATTGAGGTCCGGAAAATAAGTTTAGGTGCAATTTCATCTGCGTAGCTGGTGGGAGTTAACTTTATACTGGTTCTGACAAATAGAGGATCGTTTAACTCTTCACGTAACTGTGCAGGCACTTTAGAAACATAGGACTGTGAACGCCCCAGCTTTCTGGCCGCCTTGCTTGTTGAGCCACACTGATAGAGTGTGGCAAATACGCGTAATGCATTCAAATCCTTCATAAATACTCCTAAACCCAGCTAGTTAGAAGAAAGTATATCAGATGGAATTGTTTATATTCCTTTTTATCTGGGCTTCTCTGTATTCTGCTTCCGAGTTGATCTATTGATAGTGTGAGAGGATTGCCTGATAACGTCCGTCAGCTTTTAGCTGCTGCAGGTGGTAATTAAAGTGCTGGATTAACTGGGAGTTAGTGCCTTTTTTTACTGCAATATGAAGTTTTCCGACGTTGATCGGATGGGGCAGAAAAGTGATTTTATCCATAATTCCCATTTCTTTGATGGTTTTAAGGCCGGGAAGGCGGTCATCAATAAAAGCATCTGCCCGTCCCTCAATAACCAGGCGAAAATTTCGCTGCTGTGTTCCCTGGATAGTCTGAAATTCTCCATGTCTCCTCGCTTCATCAAATGCAGGGCCGTAACTCCAGCCTAATTTTGTTGCGATTGTTTTGCCCTTTAAATCGTGCACAGACAGAAAAGAAAAAGGGCGGGTTTTATTTATAAACAGCACTACTTCGGAGTCGTGCAGCGAATCGGAATAGTCGAGCCTCAGCGCTCTTTCTTCAGTCTTATAGATACCGATCACAATGCCTTTTCCTTGGTAGGCGTGTAATAACGCACGTTTAAAAGGTAGGATGGTGACATCAAATTCTTCTTTCATATCATCAAAAACCGTTGTGACAATATCAAAGTACAGGCCTTTAGGCTGATTACCTTCAGCATAGGAAAGAGGAGGAGCTCCGGCATAAAAAATAAGTTTTTCTGCCGCTAGGAGCGCGCTTGAAAAAAGAAGAAGAGAGGCTGTAAATATTATTATAAGTCCGGGCATAGAAACGTCCTGTTGGAATAACATCCATTATTTATAAATTATAGGTTATCTGACTGTGAAGAAATTAAAAAAGCATAGCTGACAGCAAACCTCTTCGTCGCTTATACTTAAATAACAGTGATTTTTGAAAATATATTGAAAACAGATGTGGGCTGGGAATGCTGCTGTTAATATATGCAGCTTAAATGCGTGATATGTCAATATAAGGATTAAAATGGGTTTTTTAAAAAAAGTAACTGCGTTATTCAACAGTAGTGAAAGCGGGGCTGGTGCCGCCACTTTCCCAAGCGAAGAATATAAGGGATTTATTATTACACCTCAGCCGAAAAGTGAGTCCGGGACATTTTATCTGGCCGCTTTAATCGAGAAACCGGCCGCAGAAGGACAAATTCCTAAGCAGTATTATCTGATCCGCTCTGATACATACGGCAGTGCAGAACAGGCCGCTGAGTTTTCTTTATCTAAGTGTCGTGTTTTTATTGATCAGGTCGGTGATGATATGTTTTCTAAATGAGTTAATATTTCTGTTGTTAATTGTATTAGTCTTTTTTAAGGTTTTAGGTTTTATGTTTTATGTTTTATGTTTTATGTTTTTTGTACTTTGGGAGTTTTCTTGATTTATAACGTATTATTTTTATTGATTCTTGCTTTTTTGAGCGTCGGGCAGTCGGCACAGGCAGTGCCTTTATTACAGTTAAAATTAGAAAGTGATTTTTCGGCTGCATTTAAAAAAGAGATGCGCTCAGGTCGTATTCCCGGGGCCGCTTTTGCTATTGTTCGCGGCGATCAAGTTTCAGCGATGCAGACTTACGGTATTAGAGGCAAAAAATCTCCGCAAGCCGTTAATTCTCAGACAGTATTCAGACTGGCATCAGTATCAAAAACATTTTCTGCAGAGCTGGCTGCGTTGATGGTTGAGCAGAATAAATTTTCCTGGAACGATCCTATTGTTGAATATATCCCGGAGTTTAAGCTTAAAAAAGCCGGGCAGGCTGAAAATATAACTATCAAACACATACTTAGTCATAGCAGCGGCTTAGTCCCAAATGCCTTTGACGGTTATTTAAAAGGGCGCTTTATATTTAGTAAAGTGATTGATAAGTTTTCAGCTTTAGAGCCGGCCTGCTCTGCAGGTAAATGTTACGGTTATCAGAATGTATTATTCAGCTTTATTGAAGAAGTGGTCGAACGTAATACAGGAAAATCCTATGAAGAAGTGATGCGCAGCATGATCTTCTCACCGCTGAATATGGTTAATGCCAGTGTTGGTTATGATGCTTACCAGGAGTCTGCGAATAAAGCCTACCCGCATATTACCGTCAGCCGCCGCGGGCCCTGGCATCAGGTAAAGGTTAACCCTGATTTTTATAAAGTCGGGGCGGCTGCCGGTGTGAATGCCAGCATTGAGGATATGAGCAAGTGGCTTATTGCGCAGTTAGGCAATACTCCGGAGGTTATTTCACAGCCGCTCTTAGATACAGTCAGGGAGCCGGTGGTGCGTACGGTTAAAGATTTGCGACGCAGAAGCTGGAGAGGCATTATTGATGATGCACATTATGGTATCGGCTGGCGGGTCTATCAATATAAAGATGAAACCTTATATCTGCACAGCGGCTGGGTACAAGGCTTTAGAGCGTTGATTGCATATTCTAAAGATAAACAGATAGGCTTAGTTTTACTGGCTAATGCAGAATCCCGCAGCGTAGACAGTTTAAGCATTAAGTTCTGGCGTCTGCTGCTTGCTGAGCCTGACAGTTTAATCCCTTATAAGGCGGCTAACCCGGCTCCCTTAGCCGGCCCGTTGTGGAGCCGTAAGCTGGCGTTTTTTGATTTAGATTTACAATATTTATAGCCGGAGAAAGTCGCTTTTAAGTACTTGTAATTAGAGCCAGTTGTCTGCGCAGAACAATTATTTTGATATTGATCGTATTTTAGGCGAAGGCATAACCTGTTAACCCCGCTAAGCTGCACTACAATTTATTAAAAAAAAGTACATGTGTATTACCTGAATGAAAATGTAACTTACTGTTAATAAACTAGGAAGTGAATCGTGCGAGAAAATCTGTCCACTGCTTTTTATGATGCTATGTTTGGTGAAACTCATCTTGGTACTGAGATGAATAAGCTTGAGCAGAAAGCGCTGCACAATGTACGCGATATTTTAAATAACCGTGAAGCATTGAGTGCTCAAATCCCAGCCCTGCCTGTTGTTTTGCTTGAATTGATTGATGTGTTAAAAGATGAAAATGCTGATTTTATGGCGATTGCACAGGTGATTGAAAAAGATCCCTCTTTAGCGGTTGAAGTACTGAAAGTTGCTAATTCGGCATTGTATTTTCGAGGAGAAAGGGAGCTGACTTCTTTACGTAAAGCAGTGTCTTTACTAGGGGTAGCTGGGGTTGCTAATATCACCACAACGATTCTGGTTGAAAAAATACGCCCCGCAAAACCTATCTATTATCGTATGTTCGGCAGACAGATCTGGTGTCATTCAGTACAGTGCGCTTTTTTATGTAAATCGATTGCACTTGAGAATGAGATAGATGAGTTTGATGCCTATTTTCTCGGCCTGATCCATGACATAGGTAAAATCATAATTTTTAACTGTTTATGCGATGCACTAAGTACCGAGTTGCCTGACGATCAACCTGGTAGTTTAGTTTTTAAGGAATTAATGGCCGAGATGTCTGCTGATATCTCTTTCTTTATTGCACAGGAGTGGCAGTTACCCCTGCTCTATTGCGATGCGCTGCAAAGTCAGAGAATGAAAGGCGACAGTCGTTTAGCTATGGTTTTATATAAAGGAAACCTGCTTAGCGAGCTTTATTTAATGGTTAAAAAAGGGCAGTTAGAGCAGTCTTTAGTGATAAAAATACTAGAAAAAATGGCCGTATCTGAATATATATGGCAGGATTTTTTAGCGCTTGCGCCAAAAATTGAAACAAGTGTGCAGTAACAGCATTCTGCAAAAGTAATTGATCAGTTTTTAGCTCTCTTTTAACCGCGCAATATCACAAGCATGACTGAAATTGCACTTCCATAAATAGATCATAATATTAAGTGGATTGTTATGACAATCTCTTTATTGTGCGAGAGCTATCCCGTCTATATTTCTCAATACACTCGTTATTGTTTTCAACTCATTCTGTGTACTCAATCTCATAAGAAAGCATCGACAGAAAAAGTCATTCTATAAGTTATTAAAAAATAGACAATGATATGTGCACAAGAAAAGTTACAGCGCACATTTTTTGAAAAAAACTCTGGATACAGGATAATCCAATTATTAATTTACTGAGTATTTTCCATGTTTTAAACGTCAATAAATCATCCAATACACTTGAAGGCTGACGTTTTTTTAATGGATCCTGGCTCTTTTATTCTCTATCTCCTTATGAGCATATGTTCTCACCCCCTAACAATGGTTCTAAGTTTTTAGGCTGATAACAAATGAAAACAGGCGTTTTATAAGACACAAAAATAATGTGACTTGAATGCTTAACTTTGTATCTGCCGTTTAAACAGCTTGAATAAAAGATATGAAAAATTATCACTAAGCATCCCAGCAGTATTGAGCTATCCCGTTCCATAGAAAGCAAATAGAAAAATACATGGTCAATTAAATGTCACCTATAAAACTCCATTATGTCTGATTGTTTTTTATGTTTCATATTACTTCATAGAATGCTCACTTACAGCAAATTACAGTCAATTACACATATCATGTCAAAAACTCATCATTGCCATTAAGTTGTTGATATTTATGGTTTGCTGTTGGTTTTCTCTGGTGGTGTTTTATTAATTTAAGTCACTTAAAAAAGGATCTTAAATTATTCGTCTGATCACAATAAATCAATATGACTAAGTGTAAAGTGCGTCGACTTAAGACATGCCTGTTCATGTTTTATGATTAAAGTTTTATTTATAGGCTGGTTGTTTACGGATTTCGTTTTAAGGGAACTATTTGATAAAGCCGCTGAAAAATGCTGATTAACAGATAAAAAGTGTTATTCATGCAGTGGATGATAAGAAAGTACATATGCCTCTTCTGTGGTCATGTGTTCATTCTTGATTCGCTGATCTGCTCTATAGGAAAGCCTAAAAAGACTTATTTAATCAAAATAATAAATATTCAACTAATAAACGAATTACTGATAAGTAATCATATTAACGGCCTGTTGTTATCAATACCGGGCTGTTGTAATTAAGGATAAGAAATGAAAAAAAATGCAATAGTTCTCTCTATTTTTGCTGCGTTATCATTCAGCGCTCAAGCAGAAAATATTATCACTGAAAATATTATGGGCCTTCAAGGGGAGGGAATGCACTCTCCTTACACGGATCCTGCGAATTACAAATACATCTCAGATGAGACCTTTATCGTTAAAGGGCTGGTTACTGCTATTCAAACAAAAAAATTAGGTAAAGATTTACCTGTTGGTTTCTTTATTCAGGATAAAGACGGCGACGGTAATCCAAAGACTTCAGAAGGGGTTTTCGTTGATGCTACCTACAATAAAGATACTGTCTTAGGTCTGAGCGTTGGCGACAAAGTTGAAGTAACAGGTAAAGTTAAAGAGAGTTATAGCTGGACACAAATTGTAGGAACTGAAGATAAAGTCGGCCCCGAAGTAAAAGTTCTCAGTTCAGGCCATGAACTACCTGAAGCTCGAATTATTCGCGTTCTGGAAGAGGATGAAAACTTCAGTGTTACGCTGGAGCGCCATGAAGGCATGCTGGTGAAATTCGATAAAGAATCGGATATGCACGTAACACGTACCTATGGTTACGATTTTGGACCATATCGCGACAATATGGTGATTGCAAATGCACGTGTTAATCAGCATCCTAATCAGTCAAACGTGCCTGGCAGTACTGAAGCGGCAGCACAAACACAGAGCAATAAAGACAAACGAATTATTGTTGAGTCTTTTGCAAAAGCACCTCGAGGGGTTGTACCTTGGTATCCTGGATTCGGACAGGATACAAACCAAAACGGCTCTGCGGACAATTACATCCGTATTGGTGATCGCGTTGACGGGTTAGAAGGGGTGATAACCTATTCTTACAATGATTACCGTTTATTTGTAACCAATGAAGCCGATCAAGATACTTTTGTTCGTGAGGGGACAGATAGAACGGAAGCGCCTGTTATTAAAGAGGGCGATATTAGTATTGCCACGTTTAACGTACTTAATTACTTTAACTCACCGTTTGGTGGTCCTGAAAACCCGCTAAAGCAAAATCGCGGTGCTAAATCTCTTGATGAATTTGAAGTTCAGGCGGCTAAAATAGTCAGTGCAATGACTGCACTCGATGCTGATATTCTTGGTCTAATGGAAGTAGAAAACAACGGTTTTGGTGAAAACTCTGCAATTGTTAATCTGGTGAGCCGTCTTAATGAAAAACTTGACGAAGCTGACCACTACTCAATATCTCAGCCTGCTAGTGATGATTTGACTGAAGAAGGATTTATCGGTAGCGACGCAATTACAAGTCACGTGATTTTCAAAGCATCTAAAGTCAGCCTTGAAACAGCCCGCGTAATCAAGATGCCGGAGCAGCATACTACGCGAACTGATGATAAGGGTAATATCGTTGCTGTCGACAGTTTTATGCGTAATGCTGTTACGCCGACCTTTAACATTGTCGGATCTGATGAGAAATTAACCATTGCAGTTAATCACTTGAAATCAAAAGGCTCAGCGTGCTGGGAAAACTTTGAATCGCCGGGAGATCTCGATAAGCAGGGATCATGTGCCGCGTTTCGTGTATCGGGGGCTTATCACCTGGGTAAAGTGATGGCAACGATTGATGGTCATAAAATGATCATTGGTGATTTAAACTCCTATGCCAATGAAGATCCAATCATGGTATTTACTAACCGTGATAATGCGCCTGAAGATTATGTGATTAAAGCGGCTCGCAGCACTTACATTGGCGGAACGCCTGATGCTGGCGGTGTACAGCTTCATGGTGACGACGGGGCTGTTATTACTGAGTCTTACGGTTACGCTAATGCCATTAAGAATCTACACCCATCTTCTTATAGTTACTCTTACAACGATGAAGTTGGTACTCTGGATTATATTTTAGTGTCACCATCACTTAACAGTATGGTTGTTGACGGTATCGATTGGAATATAAATGCACCTGAATCAACGCTGTTTGAATATCCAACGAAAAACTCAGGTGATTTTTCGAAGTACAATGATGCATATCGCTCTTCTGATCACGATCCTGCTATTGTTGTACTGAACTTTGGTCTTAATACTGATCCTGAAGTACCGGGAGTTACTCCGGATTTCCCTGATCAAGTAGAGTTACCAATGGATGCGCCGGCAACGCCTTCTGGTATTATTTCTGGTAATGTGTTTAAGGTTTCCTTAAACCTGCTTGATGCGTCTAAAACCGCTCTAGTTCCACTTGTTGTTGGCGATATTGCTTCAACTATTATTAGTGAGGGAGTAAATACACGTTCAGTTAAACTTAGCAATACTCAGCAAAAAGTGCTTGAAGCTGCTGATTTTGAAGCTGGTTATGTTGTATTTGAAATCGCCGCTTTAGAAGAAGGTGATTACACTATGCTGCATATTATTACTGATGCCTCAGATAAGCAGAAGTTTGCCGCTGAGCCGATTACTTTTTCGGTTGCTGATTCAGTTGACAGCAATGTGACACCGGAAGAAAAAAGCGGCGGTTCAACAGGTGTATGGAGCTTAGTCGGTCTGCTTGGTTTTGCCTTCCTTCGCCGTAAGGCTGCGAAGTAATCATCCTCTGATTTACTCATAATACCAGTCAGTTAAAAGCTGACTGGTGACCTCTTTTTGAAGGGGATTTCCCGCTTTTATGCGCAGCTGCTTAGCCCTCTTTTCCACTTTATAACGATTAACAAGAATATTTCTCCGTTTGGCTCATTCATGATTGTGTATTTCCAATACATTGTTTTCTATTGATTAATTAATAAAGTATTTATATTTACTTGCAATGCAACCGCTTGCACGATATCGTTCTTTTTCACAAGAACAGGTTTAAGCAATAATCTATTCAAAGGTTTTATGGATAATTTAAGCCGGCTTAATCAACCCGAAAATGTAACCGCTTACATGTTTGGGTTGAAAAGTTTGAGCAGGTGCTCTATGTGAAGAAAACTTTTGCGAAACATGCCGGCGCGCCGGCAGAGTATAAATTTTATTAATTTTTCGTTTATTAAGGGGTTAACAATGTCTTTAAATAAAAGTGAAGTCTTTCCAAAGGATTTTTTCTGGGGAGCTTCAACGTCGGCCTATCAAGTTGAAGGTGCATGGAATGAAGATGGAAAAGGCCCGTCTGTTATTGATATGGCAAATGTTGTAGCGGGAACAACCGATTTTAAAGTGACCAGCGATCATTATCATCACTATAAACAAGACGTAAAACTATTTTCTCAACTGGGTTTAAAAGCTTATCGTTTTTCCATTGCCTGGACACGTATTTACCCGCTGGGCGACGGTGAAATAAATATGCAGGGCATTGAATTTTACAATAACCTGATCAATGAATTGATTGCTCACGGTATTGTACCCATAGTCACTATGTATCATTTTGACTTGCCTTATGCGCTTGCTGAAAAAGGCGGCTGGTCAAATCGTGTCACGGTTGATGCTTTTGCCGGCTTTAGTAAAACACTGTTTGAATATTTTGGTGACAGGGTTAACTACTGGTTAACCATTAATGAACAGAATATGATGATCTTACACGGTGATGCGCTTGGCACTTCAAACAGTGCTGATGTTGAAAACCCGCTGCAGGATCTTTATCAGCAGAATCACCATATGTTATTAGCACAGGCAAAAGTTATGGTGCTTTGCCATGAAATGCTAGCAGGGGCTAAAATTGGTCCTGCGCCAAACATCGCCTCTATCTATCCAGCATCTTGTAAACCTGAAGACGTATTAGCCGCAAATAACTGCTCAGCAATTCGTAACTGGTTATATTTAGATATGGCGGTTTACGGGCGTTACAATAATATTGCCTGGAATTTTCTTAAGCAGCGTAATGCACTGCCTAATATCGAAGACGGAGATATGGCCGTTATGGCCAGTGCAAAACCTGATTTTATCGCTTTTAACTACTACTCAACACAAACTGTTGCTGCCAGTACGGGTGTCGATGATAAAAACTCTACAGGAGATCAGCAGATAGTGGTGGGTGAAGAGGGCATGTATAAAGGAGCCTCTAATCCTAATCTGGGGGTTAATGAATTCGGCTGGGAAATTGATCCAGTAGGTTTTCGCAATACCTTCCGCGAAATTTATGAACGTTATGCACTGCCGCTTATTGTCACTGAAAACGGCCTGGGTGCCTTTGATAAAGTGGAGCAGGACGGCTCCATTAATGATGATTACCGCATTGAATATTTAGCTCAGCATATTGAGCAGATTCAGATGGCGATAAGTGACGGGGTTGAGGTCTTTGGTTACTGTCCCTGGTCTGCAATCGATTTAGTCAGTACTCATCAGGGCTGCTCAAAGCGTTATGGTTTTATCCATGTGAATCGTGACGAGTTTGATCTTAAGGATCTGCAGCGCTCTAAGAAAAAAAGTTTTTACTGGTATCGAGACTTAATTAACAGCCATAATAGTGCCGGCTGTTAATTCATCTATGCTCACCTTAGCTGTTTTTATTAAGGTGAGTTGTCTTACTTTTGTCTGGGCTTTTAGCTAATTGATTGTTAACGGCAGCTGAGTAGTTTTATCATTTTATTTTTGTTTTAAAAGGCTGGTATTATTTATGGCGACTATGCAGGATGTTTCGCGCAGGGCCGGTGTGGCCGTTTCTACGGTGTCTCGAGTATTAAACGGCACCGCTAAAATTTCACAGGCGACAAAAGATGCGGTTTTTAAAGCGGTTGAAGAGCTTAATTACCGTCCTAATGTATTAGCGCAGTCGCTTTCCAGACAGCAGACCAATACCATAGGTTTGGTGATCCCCCGCGGTGCGGCTGTTTCTCAATATCTTTCGCAGCTGATTGAAAAATGCCAGGAGACGGCAGATCAAAGCGGTAAATTTCTACTTATTTCTCAGGCTTTTAACCAGCCTGACGGTGCTGTTCAATCTATCCGCGCTTTAGTAGATCGCCGTTGTGATGCCGTGTTGTATTATCACAACTCTTTTTTTGACCAGAGTAATATAAATGAAGATATTTTAAGTGATTTGATCGACGAGTTTCAAGTGCCGCTGGTGGTGATGAACCGTCAATTACCCAAACACCCGAATCATAGTGTCTGGTTAGACAATGTTAAAAATGCTTCGCTGCCCGTTGAGTATTTAATAAAGCAGGGACATCAGCGCATTGCTTATATTGCTGCGCCGTTAAATCAAAAAACCTCCCAGGAGCGCCTGCAGGGATACCAGCAGGTTTTGGCTGAATACGGGCTTGAAGTTGATCCTTTATTAATAAGACAAGCGGTGCGTTCTTATCAAGGCGGATATCAAGCCTGCCGAGAGTTAATACAAAGCAACACTGATTTTACAGCACTCTGCTGTTTTAATGATCAGATGGCAATCGGTGCGCTAAAAGCATTACATGAAGCGGGATTATCTGTTCCTGAAGATGTTTCTCTGTTTGGTTTAGACAATGAAGAGATATTAGATTTTTTTGAACCGGGCATCAGTTCTGTGTCACAGCCAGTCCATGAATTTGTAGCCCATTCAATGCGTCTATTATTGGCGCATCTTAACAATTCACCTTTAACAGACAGTCGCCAAAATACATTTTCAGGGGAGCTGGTGTTACGCGGCTCTGTGCGTAGTTTAAATAATAAAGGTTAGGTGTATTTTATTTAAGTGCGCTCTTTCTGAAATAAAGTGTTTTCAGCTAAGTGCTTCTACCGTGTCAAACACATTTTAATTAACTGATGTTCACCCACTTTTTCAACTTGTTTAATATATTTAAATCCAAATGTTTCATAATACTCTCTTAGGTATGCATGCGCGTGGATCTCTATGTTGTTTATGTTCAACTGCTCGGCTTTAACTAATAAAGATTTAATCAGCTTTGCTGCTATTCCCTTACCTCTATGGTTTTTTGTTATAGCCACTCGTGCCATAACGGCATTATGATTTTCCAGCAGAGCCAGCCTGGCCGCCCCGACTGCAGTATCATTTATATAGGCCAGTGCGTGGTATGAATGATTATCAAGCCCGTCTAAGTCTAACTCAACAGGGATGTCTTGCTCCTGGACAAATACTTCATTACGTATTGTTTGAGAAATTTCGATTGAATTCTGTGTTTTATTTACAACAATTTTTACCTTCATATTACCCTCAAAGAATTAATGCTGTAGTTGTTAAGTTTTTACAGTACTTGAACAGTGTATAGGAAACTGCGGGTAAACCAATATATGAGGCTCTTACCTGCCTTACTAACTGCTAGACTTTTTCATTATCTCAATCCATAACATATCTACACACTGATCAGAAAACTCACCTAAAATATCTATTATATCTCTGTATTTTTCAATGCCTTCAACGTTTTTAACGGCATGGCGGATAAGGTGTTTCCGATTTATAAAAGTGGGGTGGGCAGCACTTTCAGTTTCTTCAAAGTGTTCATCTTTTTTGCCCAATATAAAACGGGAGTATCTGGCGCATAAAATCATGGCTGAATAAAACAGTTCGACTGCAGCATATGAAAGCGCCACGTCCCTGCCGTCGGAGTTAAGCGCTTGTATCGCTAAAAGCGCGCCTAAAAAATCTGCTTCATATTCTCTGGTATGCAGCTCACTTAGATCATCCTCAATAGCAGAGTTTATTACGGCAGACTGAAATTCGTTATCTAAATGACCTGAACAAAAATGGCCGAACTCATGACCGACGATCATCAGCTGCATACCATCTTTAAGTACATTAATTAGCGGCAGGTAAACCTCTGGAGCAAGGTATGATTTTGCCTCAAGCGGCTTTTTATTTATACAAAAACAATGCAGAAGATCCTGAATTTTATCTATACATTGATTGCTGTTGTTTTCTATATGAGACTTTAGCTGTGAGAGTTCAACTGAGTACTCAACATTTTCATCTTCATTTACGATAATAGGTAAGCACAATGAGAAAGCTTTAGAAAATAGGCTGCAGAATGTAAATAAGTGAGAATCAAAGAGTAAAAAAACTTTCGATGAACCAGGAAGTTTTAATGCCGATGCATTGCCTTCTCCAGTCGGCAGAGATGCAAAGCAGGGAGTTTGCTGATTATTTACTGCCAGTATTTCAGCAGAGCTGGTTATCTTATTCATTAGTGTAGAAACAAGAGTATATTGTAATAATGAATCATATTTAGTTGGAACTGTCGTATTTGAACTTAATTGATGTTTAATCGTTGAGTCTGTTTTCTCGTTTGAAAAAAGTTCATCAGACTGGGATGTCATGCTGTTTATGCCTAGCTTATTTTCTGTTTGTGCATCGATAAGCCATTGTTTACTGACAGGAGCAAAACTTCCATTAGCAATATATTCTTCTAAGCATTTGTAGTCTGGATTGGATTCGGATAAATACTCTATTTTCATGTTAGCCCGCCAGTTACCTAAGAATTAGGCATAACCTAACTATAGAAGGAGCCTGTTAATTCTGGGCAATACAGATGTTTAAAGCTCTGTTTTGTCAGAATTGCTGCAGCTTTTTCATTCTGTTTTTATTCGGGCTGTAGTAATTGCTCTTATTATCTGTCTGATGTCCCGCAAATAATTGAAGCTAACATAATTTCTACTGCATTATCAGGGACTTCCTCGTTAATAAGTGTGACAACACCTGGAAAGAATACCTGCTCTTCACATGATGGACACGCTGCAGTATATGTTTTGCTTACGTCAAATAAGCCGCGAAATACGCCAATAAACGGTTTGCCGCAATTCTCACACTCTATTTTGGTCACGGAATTAGTCATAATATTTCCTCTCAAAAAAGATCTGTTTTAAAAATAAACTTTAGTTCTGTTTTCTCTGTTTATCAAATGGTTATGGTTTGTAAAAGGGATCTGTTATCTAAAATATTAAAAATTTTAAATATGCGCTGGCTACATGGAAAAACATCGCTTTGGTATTAAATACCCAAAGCAATTCGGCTGTGAATTCCCATCCATTTTCTTATGCAGAACAAGCGCTTTAGCAAGAAAAATCATGGATGATTTTTCTAATCTCAGTCAGTACAGGGACGTAATGTCTGAGGTGGTGCGTAAAAAAGTGGTTGGGCTGCGTAAGATAAAAATGGCTTGGGCAGCCTTTCTTTTGGTTACTTTTCTTTGGCTGTTCAAAGAGCATAACTTCTTCGAACTGCGAAACTGCGTTTCGGTTTCTCATCGTTCACTCGCCGTTAAGGGCGGAACTCCAACGATAAATGATGAACCCATCAGTTAAAGCGAAAGCCTACAACCAAGTAAACCGGCTAGGGGCTTGCTTGTATTCCCTGTAGAGTCTGAGAAAACAGCACATTTAGGTGCTACGATTGAAAACATCCACATACAAAAAAGCCCCAGGCTAATTGAATAACTTGAGGCTTCTTAAATGTAAAAATCAGCTCGAATAAATCGAGTTGATAATATTACATAATACGCTGACCTGGTTTAGCACCGTCATCAGGATTCAGGATGTGGATCTCTTTACCACCCGGGCCTGCTGCTAATACCATACCTTCAGATAAACCAAACTTCATCTGGCGGGGCGCAAGGTTAGCAACCATCACAGTCAGCTTACCTTCAAGATCTTCCGGGTTATAAGCTGATTTAATACCGGCAAATACTGTGCGTGTTTCACCGCCTAAATCTAAAGTCAGTTTAAGTAGTTTATTCGCTTTCGGCACATGCTCGGCTTTGGCGATTAACGCGACACGTAAATCCGTTTTAGCAAAGGTATCAAAATCAATCTCCGGTGCCAGCGGCTCTTTATCAAGCTCTGACTTGGATGCTTCAAGCTCAGCCGCTGCTGCTGCCGCTTTAGCTGCTTTATCCGCTTCAATACTGTCTTTTGATGCATCAACCATAGCTTCAACATGTTTCGGATCGATACGCTGGAATAACGCTTTGAACTTGTTGATCTTATGACCGGCAAGTGGTGTTTTAATGATTTCCCAGTCTAGTGTTTCTGCAAGGAAGTCTTCACTGCGTGCTGCCAGTTTCGGCATAATTGGTTTCAGGTAAGTCATCAATACACGGAACAGATTGATACCCATTGAACAGATATCCTGTACTTCCAGTTCTTTACCTTCCTGCTTAGCTAATGCCCACGGTGCTTTGTCATCAATATATTTGTTGGCATGATCCGCTAATGTCATGATTTCACGAATAGCGCGGGCAAAATCACGCTGTTCAAACAGTGCTGCAATGCTTTCACCTGCATCAATAAACGACTGGTATAACTCGGGCTCGGCAACTGTCTCTGATAACTGACCGTCATACTTTTTAGCGATGAAACCGGCTGTACGAGAAGCAAGGTTAACTAATTTATTAACCACATCAGAGTTTACACGCTGGGTGAAATCTTCAAGATTAAGATCTAAATCATCAATACGGCTGGTTAGTTTAGCCGCGTAATAATAACGTAAACATTCCGGATCCAGGTTGTCTAAGTAAGTACTCGCTTTAATGAAAGTGCCTTTAGACTTAGACATCTTCGCGCCGTTCACTGTTACGTAACCGTGTACATTTACGCCCGTAGGTTTACGGAAACCAGCGCCCTCTAAAACAGCCGGCCAGAATAAGCTGTGGAAGTTAACGATGTCTTTACCGATGAAATGGTACAGTTCTGTGGTGCTGTCTTTTTTCCAGTACTCGTCAAAATCAAGGCCGGCAGTTTTATCACAAAGGTGCTTGAAGCTGCCCATGTAACCGATTGGTGCGTCTAACCATACGTAGAAGTATTTACCCGGTGCATCAGGAATTTCAAAACCAAAGTAAGGTGCATCACGAGTGATATCCCACTGTTTTAAACCGAATTCAAACCATTCGCCAACTTTGTTAGCCATTTCAGTCTGCAGTGCACCTGATTTAGTCCATACTTTTAACATATCTTCAAACTGCGGCAGATCGAAAAAGAAGTGCTCAGTATCTTTCATTACAGGTGTTGCACCTGATACGGCAGATTTTGGATTAATCATCTCTGTCGGGCTGTAGGTTGCGCCGCAGTTATCACAGTTATCACCGTATTGATCTTCAGACTTACATTTCGGGCAGGTGCCTTTTACAAAACGATCCGGTAAAAACATCTCTTTTTCAGGATCAAACAGTTGTGAGATAGTTTTCGTTTTGATGAAACCATTTTCATGCAATGCGATATAAATTTGTGAAGACAGTGCTTTGTTTTCTTCTGTATGCGTCGAGTGGTAGTGATCAAAGCTGATATCAAAACCCTTAAAATCACTTTCGTGTGATGCTTTAATATCGGCAATCATCTCTTCAGGCTGGATACCCATCTCTTGTGCTTTAAGCATAATAGGCGTGCCGTGTGCGTCATCAGCACAAATAAAATGGATGTTATTACCACGTAAACGCTGGAAACGAACCCAGATGTCAGCTTGAACATGCTCCAGCATATGACCTAAATGGATTGGACCATTTGCATAGGGCAGGGCACAGGTGACAAGGATCTTACGGTCTTGATTTGCCATTTTATTTTTTATTCCTTTTGGATAAGCCTAAATTTTTGAAGGAGCAATTCTACCCAAAATTAACGGGAAATCCCACTGTTATATAGGTGCAGGCGATCACCTGTTTTATTTAAGGGTGAAATAAGGTACTTATTTGTTAAACTGCTGAAATATTAGGATTTGAAAAGGGCAAAACATGTTGTTTAATAAAAAAGATCTAACAGAGCAAGTGACTGACTGTTTAAGCGCAGCTGATTCAGCAGATATTATTAACAAACTGCTAGAAAATAAGCGCATTAAATTTGACCGGCAGTCTGCGAAGATCTCTCTGAATTTACCTTTTTATGCCCCGCAATGGCTGAGTTTATTACAGACGAATTGTGCTGCTGAATTAGAGAAAATCACGTCTAAAACGGTAAGCTGGCAGGTTGAGTACCAGGTTGCAGCGCTACAGAAAGACAGTAGTAAAACAACGCTGCCTAATATAAAAAATATTCTGGTGGTGGCATCGGGTAAAGGCGGGGTGGGTAAATCCACTGTAAGTGTTAACCTTGCTTTAGCTTTAGCTGCCAACGGTGCTAAAGTCGGTATGTTAGATGCGGATATTTACGGCCCGTCTATTCCTACAATGCTGGGAGTAAAGGATGCGCAGCCGAGCAGTGCCGATGGGAAACTTATGCTGCCGATAGAGGCGCACGGCTTAGTTTGTAACAGCATTGGTTTTTTAGTTGCCGAAGAAGATGCAATGATCTGGCGCGGCCCGATGGCCAGTAAAGCATTAGCGCAGGTATTAAATGAAACCGACTGGCCGGAACTTGATTACCTGGTGGTTGATATGCCGCCGGGCACCGGAGATATTCAATTAACTATGTCGCAGAATGTGCCGGTGACCAGTGCATTAGTGGTTACTACGCCGCAGGATATTGCATTAACTGATGCTAAAAAAGGGATCAGCATGTTTAATAAAGTTGCCGTGAATGTTGCGGGCATTGTTGAAAATATGAGTCTTTACTCCTGCAGTGAGTGCGGCCATCAGGAAGCCATTTTTGGTACCGGCGGCGGTAAAAAGTTAGCCGAACAGTTTGATTTACCATTTTTAGGCGCACTGCCGCTGCATATCAGTTACCGCGAAGATACTGATCAGGGGGCTCCGACGGTTGCTAAAAATGAGAAAAGTGAACTGATTTCTCCCTATTTATCCTTGGCGGAAAACTTGTCGATTAATTTATACCGTGATTTAAACCAGGCGATTGAGCAGATCTCTATTACCGAGTTGAAATAACAGCAACCTTAACAAGAGAAATAGTATGGCGAATATTGAGTTTTCAAGAGAGCAAAAAACCTTATTAGTTGCGCAGATTCAAAAGTATTTTGATCAAGAGTTGGATCAGGAGATCGGTGATTTTGATGCGGAATTTTTACTCGATTTTTTCAGTGAAAAAGTGGGAGGCTATTATTATAACCAGGGGCTCAATGATGCGCGGGCATTATTAGACGATAAGTTAGACACAATAACAGAATCGTTTTACGAACTAGAGAAAGTCACTGACTTTAATTAATAATTTAAAATCAGTCGTATAATTCATTAAATAGTCTCGTTTATCTCATGAAATTTTAGCTAAGGATAGTTAATATGTTTTTTATGATTAAACATAAGTGTTTAATAGTTAATTTATTCTTGTCTTCTTTATGGATTTATTCCTGCTCGCTCAGTGCAATGCCTCACTGGCAGCAGGAAAGTTATATCAGCAGCAGTTTTCTCGAAATTGCACTTAAACGCGAATACTCCAACCATAAAAAACTAAACTTTAACCGCTGGAAGCGTCCACTTAAAATATTTATAAAAAGCGAGTTAGGCAGTGCGGATCTGCAGCGCCGCTTGTATTTGGTTCAGGCCGAACATTTACAGAGTATTACCGGACACTCTATCTATTTTGTAGAATCTGAAGCACAAGCAAATGTGACTGTAGTTTTTACTTCTGCCGCTAATATGAAGGCGGATATCCTTAAACACGTAAAAATTAAAAATCTAGATGAAATTTTAAAAACGGCATTCTGTCTGGCAAATTATCAGATAAACTCAAAACAGGAAATTGTACGAGGTTTAATTGTTATTCCCGTTGATAAAACGCGTCAAGACGGGCGTTTAGTAGAATGTGTTGTTGAAGAGTTGACCCAGTTAATGGGCCTGCCTAATGATTCTGAGCTGGTTTACCCGTCAATATTTAATGATCGCAGTATTGACAGCTATCTTACCGGCTTGGACTATCTGTTATTAAAAATTGCCTATCACCCCAAACTGAAACCCGGTATGACGGATTCTCAAGTTCGTGCACAGCTTCCCTCTATATTAAAGCAGCTTCGCTCTGATGGAGAGATAAAACAAGCGCAGCTGCGTGTTTTATCTGACAGTATGAAAAGCTGGGTCGGTGATTAACCTTTCAATTAGTTATATATTTGCTTTATCAGCCTGCCGGTATATAAATGTGAAAGAACACTATCAGGATCAAATTAACCTTTTACATAAATGACGCCCTAGCTGAGCATTGCCATAGGCTGACTCTGTTAATTAATAAGTCTATGTTATTTTATGAGTAAATTATGCAATCGAAAATTTTTAAAATGTATGTTCCTGCCCGCTGCTAGCCGTAGTTTTTCTCAGCACGGCTGCTTTTTCTAAAAATCACTGCACCGATGCGAATTTTAAAAAAGCAGCCAGAACGCTTGCTGCTGGTGAAACACGTATTGCTAAGCCGTTTGCTCTATATAATGAAGGAGTTGTTGATAAACAGGCTTTTTATTATCTAAGGATAAAAATGTGAGCAGGTAGCAAACATTTATAAAGGAGTTTAAAGAGCATCAGGGCAGTGTTGAGCAGTCGCTGGGAAAACTGCTGCAGGTATCTCTGTCGACTTAAAGTGCACAGAGGGTCTTCTCTAACGCTATTGATCAATGGTATCGGATCCGCAGCTCCTGTATGAAATATGACAGTATTGAAAAAGCGAATATTGCGCAGGAGGGGATTAATCTGATGTCTGAATACGGTACGGATACAAGACATTTATTAGAGAAGATAGAAATACAGGTTTCTACTTACTTAAGAAAGAAAAAATTATTACAAGCGGGCAAGGAGTCAGCCCTGCAGCAGCTAAAAGAGATGAATTAAGGCAATAGGACTGCTGTCATCTGGACAACAGCCTAATATTTTTACTATTAACGGCCGGCCTATATACAATAAAACGCACGTGTTGTGACTATTTAATCTACTTTAATGAATTACTATTCACTTTTGTTGCAGTTGCGCAGTGCTCACTACCATTATTATCCCTCTGATATTAACCTTGTCAGCTGATTTGTTTGATTAACCTTTGTACAAAAATCTGTGTTAAAGGCATTTTTTTAGAAATACTGTTAAGTCAAGTCGATAAATTCTTCTCAGAATTGATCAAGATTGGATTTTATATATGTGTTTGCTGATAGGTTTTGCCACTGATCTAATGACGGATACTAGAATTAATGGAGATAAATATGCATTTCAATAAAAACCTGCTTACTGCCGCGTTACTGGCGAGTAGTTTTCTGGGAGCGAGTTTCAGCGCATCGGCCGCCGTGGTACCTGAAGGGGTGAAATTAGCCGCCAAGCAGGAGCTTATCCGCGGCAACGGTACAGAAGTTGCCTCCCTGGACCCGCAGAAAACTGAAGGGGTGCCTGAATCGCATGTTATTCGTGATCTTTTAGAAGGCCTAGTTAATCAGGATGCCAATGGTAATACTATTCCTGGTGTTGCTGAAAGCTGGGAAACACCAGACAATAAAACCTTTACCTTCAATCTTCGTAAAAATGCAAAATGGTCGAACGGTGATCCGGTAACCGCACATGATTTCGTTTACAGTTTTCAGCGTGCAGTAGACCCGGCAACCGCCTCTCCTTATTCTTGGTATCTTGAAATGACCACTATGGTTAATGCCGAAGATATTATTGCCGGTAAAAAAGATAAAAGTACCTTAGGTGTAAAAGCCGTTGATGATTATACCTTTGAAGTAAAGTTAGACAGTGCAGTACCTTATTTTGTAATGATGATGGGCCACACGACTGTTAAACCTGTACATAAAGCCACTGTTGAAAAATACGGTGATAAATGGACTAAAGCTGAAAACTTTGTTGGTAACGGTGCATTTGTTGTTAATAACTGGGTAGTTAATGAACGCATTGAACTGGTGCAGAATAAACAGTACTGGGATAACGCGAATACGGTATTAACTAAAGTCACTTTCTTACCGATTGAAAATCAGGTCGCAGAAATGAACCGTTTTCTTTCCGGTGAGCTGGATATGACCTATGAAGTGCCGAATGAGCATTTTAAGCGTCTGAAGAAAGAGCATAGTGATTCTCTTGCGATAAAAGGTAACCTTTGTACTTATTATTATAACTTTAATACTCATAAGCCGCCGTTTAATGATCTGCGTGTACGTAAAGCGGTTTCTTATGCTATTGACCGTGATGTGGTTGCTAAAATATTACTCGGTCAAGGCCAGAAACCAGCGTATTTCTTAACACCTGAAATTATTTCTGACTTCACTCCTGAAACTCCTGCTTACGGTAAACTGAGTCAGAAAGAGCGTAATGCCAAAGCGAAAGCTCTGTTAGCTGAGGCTGGTTATAACGACGCAAATCCGCTTAAATTCTCTCTGCTTTACAATACCAGTGAGAATCATAAAAAATTAGCGGTAGCGATCGGCTCAATGTGGAAGAAAACCCTGAACGTTGATGTGACGCTTGAAAACCAGGAATGGAAAACTTACCTAGAAACTAAAAAACTGGGTAATTTTGAAGCGGCTCGTGCCGGCTGGTGTGGTGATTATAACGAACCGTCAACATTTACTTCGTTAATGGAAGGATCTAATACAACCGGTGGTATTCATTATAAAAGTGCCGCTTACGACAGCCTAATTAAACAGGCTATTGAAACAACATCAGCAGCTGAGCGCGAGAAATTATATTATGCCCAGGAAGCACTGCTGACTGAAGATATGCCGATTGCGCCTATTTATCAGTATGTAACAACCCGTCTGGTTAATCCTCACGTCGGTGGTTATGCGGTAAATAATGCCGAAGATAAACTTTATTCAAAAGATATGTATATTATCGCGAAATAAATAAAGACCTACAAAAGAGGCTATCCGGCCTCTTTTTCATTTACATATAATCAGATTATCTGGTTATAACCGCTCCGATAAGTAAGTACTCTATTCAGGTGTAGGACGCTGCTAACAGCAGTTTGTACTGTTGTAACCGACGGCTTTTAGTTATGCAGATGAATAGAAATTTATCGGATACTGATAATATATAACAGAGTGAATTATGTTTAAATTCATACTAAAAAGGGTTCTTGAAGCAATACCAACCATGTTGATATTGATCACTGTCTCTTTCTTCTTAATGCGTTTTGCGCCCGGTAGTCCATTTTCTAGTGAGCGCACGCTGCCGCCGCAGGTGATGGAAAATATTAATGCTAAATATGGTTTAGATAAACCTGTTCTTGAACAGTATACAACCTATTTAACTAATGTTATTCAGGGGGATTTAGGTCCTTCCTTTAAATACAAAGACTTTACTGTTAATGAACTGGTATCAGCCGCTTTGCCGGTTTCTGCTAAAATAGGCTCCGTTGCCTTTGTTTTTGCGGTTGTGTTTGGTGTTGCAGTAGGCACTATTGCTGCTCTACGGCAGAATACCTGGCTGGATTACAGCGTTATGTCCACGGCGATGCTCGGCATTGTTATGCCGTCCTTTGTGTTAGCGCCCGTGCTTATTTATATCTTTTCTATTAATTTAGGCTGGTTCCCGGCAGGCGGCTGGCTCGACGGTTCAATCCAATATATGGTACTGCCGGTACTGGGCATGTCGATGCTTTATGTGGCAACCTTCGCGCGTATTACCCGCGGCAGCATGATTGAAGTTTTAAACAGTAACTTTATTCGTACCGCACGCTCGAAAGGCCTGAGTTATTCCTATATTGTTTTAAGACATGCATTAAAACCTGCCATGCTGCCGGTTGTTTCTTATATGGGACCTGCCTTTGTGGGCATTATTACCGGCTCCGTGGTGATTGAAACTATTTTCGGTTTACCGGGTATCGGCAAGTTGTTTGTTAATGCCGCTTTTAACCGCGATTATTCATTAGTAATGGGTGTAACCATTCTTATTGGTTTCCTATTTATCGTATTCAATGCCATCGTCGATATTCTGCTGGCTTATGTCGATCCAAAAATTCGCTATTAAAGGACGGATCTTATGTTAACAAATAAACAAAATTTAGATGCGCTCGATAAATTCAGTGAAAATTTAGAAATCGAAGGCCGCAGCTTGTGGCAGGATGCGCGCATTCGTTTTATGCGTAATAAAGCCGCTATGGTGAGCCTGGTTATTCTCGTTCTTATTACTCTCTCTGTCATTTTCGTACCTATGCTCAGCGAGTTTGCGTTTGACGATACCGATTGGTACGCCCTGCATGAAGCACCGTCTGCCGTGCACTTGTTTGGTACCGACAGTCTTGGACGAGACTTGTTTGTCCGTACCTTTATCGGTGGGCGAATCTCACTGATGGTCGGGGTATTAGGGGCATTAGTGGCTGTAGTTATCGGTACGGTTTATGGGGCTACATCGGGTTTTATCGGCGGTAAAACCGACCGGGCAATGATGCGTATTCTGGAAATACTGTACTCGATTCCGTTTATGTTTTTAGTGATTGTATTAGTGACCTTTTTCGGCCGTAATATTATTCTTATTTTCGTTGCGATCGGCGCTATCGCCTGGCTTGATATGGCGCGGATTGTTCGCGGTCAGACATTAAGTTTACGCAGCAAAGAGTTTATTGAAGCTGCTCATGTATCAGGCGTGAGCAAATGGAATATTATCAGACGTCATATTATTCCAAATGTATTAGGTATTGTTGCTGTTTATTCAACGCTGCTGGTACCGAGCATGATCTTGACGGAATCTTTCCTTAGTTTCTTAGGACTTGGTGTACAGGAGCCGATGACCAGCTGGGGCGCACTGCTGCAGGAAGGGGCGCAGACAATGGAAGTGGCTATCTGGCAGTTAAGTTTCCCGGCAGCATTTATGGTTATCACTCTATTCTGTTTTAATTATATTGGTGATGGTCTGCGTGACGCGCTTGATCCGAAAGACAGATAAAGGAAAGTAAAATGAGTTTATTAGAGGTAAAAGATCTGCGCGTTGAATTTACCACCCAAGATGGTGTGGTTACCGCAGTGAATGATTTAAATTTCTCTCTACAGCCCGGTGAAACACTGGGTATTGTAGGTGAGTCGGGATCAGGTAAATCACAGACTGTATTTGCACTGATGGGGCTGTTAGCTAAAAACGGGATTATTTCCGGCAGTGCGAAATTTGAAGGTAAAGAAATCCTTAATCTGCCTGAAAAAGCATTAAATAAAGTGCGGGCCGAACAGATTGCGATGATTTTTCAGGATCCGATGACCTCGCTGAATCCCTATATGAAGGTCAGCGCACAGATGATGGAAGTGCTTATTCACCATAAAGGCATGAGTAAAAAAGAGGCCTTTGAAGAATCGGTTAGAATGCTGGAAGCGGTTAAAATTCCTGAAGCACGGGCACGTATTGATATGTATCCGCACGAGTTCTCCGGCGGTATGCGTCAGCGTGTGATGATTGCAATGGCGCTTTTATGCCGCCCAAAACTGCTGATTGCCGACGAACCGACAACGGCACTGGATGTGACCATTCAGGCGCAGATTATGGATCTGCTTAACGAGTTAAAGCATAAGTTTAATACTGCAATTATTATGATCACCCACGATTTGGGGGTGGTTGCCGGCAGCTGTGACAAAGTGCTGGTAATGTATGCCGGAAGAACCATGGAATACGGCTCTGTGGAGGATATTTTCTACAAACCGAGTCATCCTTATGCAGAAGGGCTGTTAAAAGCCATTCCGCGTATTGATACAGAAGGGGAAATACTGCCGACGATCCCTGGTAACCCACCGAATTTGCTTAATCTGCCGCCGGGCTGTCCTTATCAGGACCGCTGCCATCGTGCATTTGAGCGCTGTGGTGAAGAGTCCCCTGAACTGTCAGCATTTGCTGACGGCCGCTCTCGTGCCTGTTTTTCTGAATGGGAGTCCTGGTAATGGAAGCCGAAAAAAAATTAATTCTTGATATTAAAGACCTGAAAGTACATTTTAGCATTCCTTCTAAGTCTATTTTGCCCTGGGCAAAACCAGCAAAACTGAAAGCGGTTGACGGTGTCAGTATACAGCTGTTTGAAGGTGAAACATTGGGTGTGGTCGGCGAGTCCGGCTGTGGAAAATCCACCTTAGCGCGTGCTATTATCGGCCTGGTTGAAGCAACAGAAGGTAGTGTGGTGTGGCTGGGCGACGACTTGACTCAGCTTGATGACAAGGTGATGCGCCTAAAGCGTAAAGAGATTCAGATGATTTTCCAGGATCCCCTGGCATCGTTAAATCCGCGTATGAGTGTCGGTGATATTATTGCTGAACCGCTGCGTACCTTTTATCCGAAATTAAGCAAAGCAGAAGTTAAAGAGCAGGTCAAAGAGATGATGGATAAAGTGGGTTTATTACCGAATGTAATAAACCGCTATCCCCATGAATTTTCGGGCGGACAGTGTCAGCGTATCGGCATTGCCCGTGCGCTGATTTTAAAACCTAAAATGATTATCTGTGATGAGCCGGTTTCAGCTTTAGATGTATCGATTCAGGCTCAGGTGGTTAACCTGCTGAAAGAGTTACAGAAAGAGTTAGGTTTGAGTCTGGTATTTATCGCGCATGATTTGTCCGTGGTTAAACATATCTCAGATCGGGTGTTAGTGATGTACTTAGGTAATGAGGTTGAGTTTGCAGAGTGCAAAGCTTTGTTTGATGATCCTAAACATCCTTATACCAAGGCGTTGATGTCTGCCGTACCAATTCCGGATCCTAGGCTGGAACGAGCTAAAAAAATAGAGATGCTCGAAGGTGATCTGCCTTCGCCGATCAATCCTCCTTCTGGTTGTGTTTTCCGCACCCGCTGTCCGCAGGCAGATGCCGGCTGCGCACAAACCCGGCCGGAACTGCAGGGCGGCTTTGAACATGCCGTTTCCTGTCTGAAAGTGACGATGTAGACATTCTATTTTAGTTTATCCGGCAGTGAAAATCAGGCTGCCGGATATATTACTGCCGTCTTTATGATTACCGGTTAATTTATAGGCTAATAAACCCTCCTGTTATTTTCACTTCCTAATTTAATTAATCAGCCCGTAAATCAATGTTATGTTGCTCGGTTTTTTTCTGTGTAAGTTTGTTAGCCTTTGTTTTTAAAGGTCAAAATATAATAAACCACAAAGGTTCAATATACAGGCTGTGAGTGCTGTTATTATTGCCCATTATCCACCAAGGTCAATAGTGGTACGGATGTCGACTCTTTAGAGAATAAATGCTGACAGAGAGATCTTTTTTAGATATCTTAACAAGTCAATTTTAGAGGGACTGTTTAGCTTAAAGCATACTGAATTTTATATGACTGAATTACTCAATCGACAAAAAGTGAATTATCATCTTGCCGTTATTCTTCTTGCCTGCCTGATAACTGGCTCTGTGCTGATAATGACACACGCCGCCGGTCCGCTGCTTATTAATTCTGTGAATATACTGCTGTTGACTTTGACACTGTGTATGTTCTCCATCGCATTTTACGATTTTAAAATATACAAAAATTCACCATTACGTAATATCAAGATAGCGACAGCCGTTTTATGGGCAGTCGCAGCGGCTCTGATAATACACTACCTTGTACCTGAGTTTGTTGACTACCGTCTGCCGTTGTCCAGTTCTTTATTGTGGATTTTTGCCAGCACTATTCTTCATTGCGTGTTTAATTACCTGAGTGAGAGAAAACTGGAAAAATTTGATTTTTATAAAGTGAATGAAGCACCGCGAGAATCAGCTGCAATTACCGAGATGATGCTTCAGAAAAAGGAGCCGATGCAGCAGATTATTGATGAAGACGGTCTTGATCCTATGGTTCTTTTTGATGTTGAAAAAACCGGGGCACATCAGCTTATTGAAATTCGCCAGGTTAATTCTGCCAATACGTTGAAGCAATATTTGTCTGAAGTTGAGATTAAGCTTGAACAGCTTGGTGCGCCGATAGCCGGGGTAACAATAATGGAGATGCAGTACGAACAGGAGAAAGCTTATTACCGCTTTTCTGATGCTAGCGCAGCTGTTCAAGAAGAGCTGACAGATATTGATTTTGCATTTCCTGAGCAAAGTAATACTTTAGCTGCATTGGTAGAATCTGCTATTGAAAAAGCGTTTAGGCATAATCCAGCTGAATCGGTGCAGATAGTCAACGCTTTTAATTATCAGGCGATGTTTAAGTTTTATAATTATGTACAGCGTTTACAAAGACCGGAAAACCGCAGTATTGATTACCTGGCCTGTCATCATGGCATATTAAATATCTGTAATTCATCCTATGTAGAGCTTTATGACTGCAACCTGCAGAGTACGTTAACCTCATGGGTGAATAAAGAGGGCTTGATTCGTACAGATCAGCTTGGAGCTAATGGATTAACTAAACTGGATGATAAGGATAAGGAATGGTTCTATATGGAGCTTCCTTATCCAGAGTGTCGTTTAACCGATATTAAAATAGTAAAAGAATGCCAGGATAAAGACTGCATTAAACTGCATTTCATTTTAGCTGAGCTGATTAAAGGGCAGTTAACTGAGAATAAAAGCGGCCTGAGTCTGTTGATGCGCGGTGATAATATCAGTATAAAAAATGAAGAGCTGAGCGAAGCGGAGCTTCTTTCGGTTGCTGATTATTTTGTTGAAAAAACTGTACTCCAGTTTTAATTCCTAAACTCCTAAAAAACAAAAGCCCGGTTCTTGCATTTCAAAGGTGCTGTTCCGGTAGTGTTTGTTTAGATCTTTACTTATCTGCTGTTTCAACTCAACGGCTTTTTTAAAGCCAAGTCTATCAAAGTACGATGCACTTAGATAAGCGATAACCAGATAACTGCTGCCGGTTTTCGATATGAAATCATCGACTAAGATCTGCTCTGCACTAAGGACTTACCTGCCATAATTCAGCTGCTCACAGCACCTGTGATTAATGCCCGTTTTTCAATTTTCTTTATGTCCATTTTAGTTTCGAACATTTTTCTATTATCTTTAGCTCAGAGGAGCTGCCGGTTACCCGGAGCTCCTGTGCCCCTTTAGTCTTCCTGTTTTTTGGCTGCTTCACGCATTTTCTGCATCATGGCATAGAAAATCGGTACTAGGACAGTTGCCAGAATAACCGAAGCCACCATGCCGCCTAATACCGCATAACCTAAGGATTTACGGCTTTCTGCTCCGGCGCCGCTGGCTAATACCAGTGGAATAACACCTAATACAAATGACAAACCTGTCATTAATACTGCGCGGAAACGTAACCGTCCGGCTTCGACAGCAGCATCGATAGTGGACCTTCCGGATTCTCTCAGTTCTTTTGCAAATTCAACAATCAAAATAGCACTCTTACTGGCTAGGCCGATCAGCAGTACCAGACCAATTTGTGCATAAAGATTAAGCTCGACTCCCATAATCGCCAGATAAGTAAATGCGCCTAATATGGCTAAGGGCACCGATAACATTACCGCCACAGGAATCGTCCAGCTTTCATATTGTGCAACTAAGAACAGATAAGTGAAGACAAATGCCAGAGCAAAAATAAACGGTGCTAAATTACCGGCTTTTAATTCCTGATAGGTTTGTCCGGTCCACTCATAACTGTAACCTGACGGCAGGTCTGCTACTGCCCGCTCTACCGCTGCAATCGCATCACCGCTGCTAAAACCAGGGGCAGGGAAGATGTTAATATCGGTTGAATTAAACAGGTTATACTGCTTGACTGATTCAGGGCCTAATATAGGGGTGATTTCGATCAGTGTGCCTAGCGGTACCATTTCGTTATTCTTGGTACGTACATAAAACCGGTTAATATCTTTTTCACTGTTTCTAAATTCACTGTCTGCCTGGAGCATAACATTAAAAACTTTACCAAAACGGTTAAAGTCATTGACGTAATAGCCACCCAGATTAGTCTGTAGAGTGTTGAATATTACCGACAGTGGAATGCCTAAATCTTTGGCTTTCTTACGGTTAATATCGACATACATCTGCGGCACGTTAGAGCGGAAGTTGCTGAATGAAAAAGCAACTTCCGGCAGGCTGTTAAGATTGAGAATAAATGCGCCCATTACTTGGGACAGCTCTTCAGGACTGCGCCCTTGAGTATCCTGCAGGACAAATGATAAGCCGCTGGTTGCACCTAAACCTGGAATGGAAGGCAGGGCAAAGGCCATCACTTTTGCACTAGGCAGAGTATTAAACTTGCCCTGCAGGCGCGCGATTATTGCACTTTGGTGCATGTTTTTTTCAGGACGCTCTTCCCAGTTATCTAGAGTAATAATTAATAACCCGCCGTTTGAGGCAACGGAGCCGGTCATAATACTAAAGCCGCTGACGTGAATAACATCTGCAACTCCGGCTTCTTCGCGGGCTATAGTGACCAGTTCATCCATTACCTCTTCAGTTCGGTTAAGTGAAGCACCGTCGGGTAATTGAATGTCAACCATAAATGATTTTTTATCTTCAACGGGGATAAAACCTGAAGGTGTGGTGTTCGCCAGGGTAAGCAGACCGGCCATTAATGCGGCGAAAACAATGCCGACTAATAATAAACGGCGTACTAAGAAGCTGACCAGCGAGGTGTAACGTACGGTTAATTTGTCGAAGTAGCTGTTAAACAGAAAATGGAAACCTTTGGTTTTCTTTTTCGGCTTTTTCAATAATGTTGCAGCTAAAGCCGGACTTAAGGTTAATGCATTTATTGACGAGATCAGTACAGAAATACAGATAGTAATGGAAAACTGTGCATACATCTGTCCGGTGATACCCGGCATAACGGCGGTAGGCGCAAATACGGCCAGTAATACCAGCGTGGTTGCGATAACCGGCCCGGTAACCTCTTTCATCGCTTTTTCAGTGGCTTCAACGGGAGATAAGCCTTCATCCTCCATTAAGCGGGTAACATTTTCGATAACAACAATGGCATCATCAACAACGATACCGATTGCCAGCACCAGAGCGAATAGTGAAATAGTATTAATGCTCATACCGATCGCAAGCATAAATGCAAAGGTACCAATTAGAGAAACAGGTATGGCAATCGCGGGAATAAGTGTGGAGCGGACATCCTGTAAAAACAGAAAAACAATAAAAATAACCAGCGCAACGGCTATAAACAGTGTTTCGATAACTTCCGCAATAGAAGCACTTACCGCTTCAGTTGTATCGTAAGCAACAACACTTTCAATACCGGTCGGATAATTTACAGAAAGACGTTTCAGCTCTTTTTTTATCGATTCGGCAACATCTAATGCATTTGCGCCGGGAGACTGATAAACAGCAACGATGGCGGAGGGTTTGTGATTGAATTTACCTTCCGCATCATAACTGGCTGACCCCAGTTCAATACGGGCGACTGCATCTAGATACACTTTTGAACCGTCAGGGTTGGCGCGGATCATGATTTCAGCAAACTCTTCGGCGTTTTGAAAACGTCCTTTAGTCTGCAGCGAGTACTGGAAACGCTGATCTTTTGAAGTCGGGGATGCACCGATACGGCCGGCTGCTACCTGGATATTCTGCTCGCGGATTGCGCTGATGACATCTTCAGTCGTTACATTTAAATCAGCCATCTGGTTGGGATTCAGCCAGATACGCATTGCATAATCCATTGCGCCGATGATTTGTACTTTAGAAACCCCAGGCTGACGTGCTAAAGCATCTTTGATATTGATATTGGCATAGTTAGTTAAAAACAGAGAATCAAAGGATTCATCGGGTGAGTTTAAATTGGCAACCAGGAGCATGCTGGAAGACACTTTATCTACCGAAACACCTGCCTGCTGTACTTCTGCGGGAAGACCTGCCATTGCTTTAGTAACACGGTTCTGTACATTTACCTGGGCCATATCAGAATTAGTACCCACGGCGAAGGTAATACTTAATGAATAGCTGCCGTCATTAGCGCTGCTGGAAGACATATAGAGCATATCTTCAACACCGTTAACCGATGATTCAATTGACTGGGCAACGGTGGCTTTTACTGTTTCTGCATTGGCTCCTCGATAACTGGTACTGACACTGATCTGCGGCGGGGCAATCTCAGGAAACTCTGCAACCGATAACATCGGAATAGACAGAAGACCCGCAAGTGTTAATACGATTGAAATAACAAATGCGAACTTAGGACGGTGAATGAAAAACTGACTGATCATAATGGCCTCTGTCGTTACTTAGTTTCTGATGATGCAGAAAAGGGTTTATCAATAGACTCTGTCGTTTCTACTTCGATACCAATTCGCACTTTCTGCAGGCCTTCAATGATGATTTTTTCACCGACTTCTACACCTTCAGTGACTTCCCAGCGTACATCATAACGGGCGCCAAGTTTAACCATGCGTTTTTCAACTTTATTCTGCTCATTGACCACTAATACAAAACGCCCCTGCTGCTCTTCCTGTACTGAGGCTTGTGAAATCAGTACTACGGACTCAGCGTCAGGTAATCCAATTGTCAGATTGGTATACTGGCCGGGCAGCATCAGTTTATCCGGGTTTGGAAATATGGCGCGAATCGCCAGTGTACCTGTGCTTTGATCAACCCGGTTATCGATAAAGTCGATTTTTCCCGGCTGGTTATAATCAAGCTGTTCACTTAACTGGATTGTCACTGTCAGATCCTCAGTTTGAATGGGCGATGTTCCATCGGCAAATGACTGGCGGGCATTGGATAATTGTTTCTCTGCAATTTGAAAATTAACCCAGACAGGATCTAACTGCACCAGGGTGGCAAGCTCGAGGTTATTAGCAGTAATTAGATCACCGATACTTACCTGCGAACGACTGATTCTGCCGGAAATCGGTGCCAGAATTCGGGTATAGGATAAGTTTAATTCGGCTGTGTCCAGTGCTGCTTGGTTAATTGCTACATCTGCCTGGGTCTGATTCATCTGCGCAGTTAATTCATCAATATCCATTTCCGATATTGCGCCGGTTTTGCTTAGTTTAGTCCCGCGTTCCCAGCGGTTTTTGGCAATTTTAAATGCAGACTTTGCATGAATTAAAGCCGCTTTCTGCTGCTCTACTACGGTAATATAAGGTCTTGGATCGATTTCAAATAATAGTTCACCTTTATTAACATCATCACCGCCGGTGAAGTGCCGCTTTAATAAAGTGCCTTCAACCTGTGCACGAATTGAAACATCTTCCGTTGCTTCTGTACGGCCGATAAATTCCATTTGCGGTTTAATATTGCTTTGCGAAACGGTTTCGACAATGACATGTGGTGTCGGCGCTTTAACTTTTTGAATTTTGGCATCTTCACAACCGATTATTGAAGTAAAAAACAGCAGGCAGATACTGGCTTGTGAAAAGCGAAGCAAAGAAAGAGTCATAATGGGTAAATCCTTATGCGGTTAAGTTGTTAAGTGATTAATCTGCGCCTTATTCCATAGCTGCCGCAGTGATTCTTTGAGTATTTAGAGAAACTTAATATATGTTATTTTTGCAATTATAGTAATAAGTTAGAAGCCTTAATGCGCGCTCTACTTGTTTTTACATAGTAATATAGATTTTATGCAGTCGCTGATATGGTGCCGGGTCAGTAAAAAAGAAGTTTTGTTCAATTTTTCGTTTATTTCACAAATTTAAGTTTGTCGGCGCTGTTAGCTGCGCATACAAAATATAGAGGCCGGATGGATTTACACAAGAAGGAAGAATAAGAAAATGATTTAAAAAATAGGAATGTTAACGAAAGAGTATTATAAACCATAAAAAATGGTGGAGCTATGCGGGATCGAACCGCAGACCTCCTGCGTGCAAGGCAGGCGCTCTCCCAGCTGAGCTATAGCCCCATATTCGGGTTGGGATTGTTCTGTAGAAATGAACAGGACGCATGATATGCGTCCTGTTTTATTTTGTCAATTCAATATGTTAAAAATAATTTCAATTTTTTATTTATTGAGCAGCTTCACGCGCAGCAATGAACTCCAGCGCACGAGAAATACGTGTTATGCTGCGCTCTTTACCAATTAAACGCAGGGTAACATCTAAAGAAGGTGACTGACCAGCACCGGTAATAGCCACGCGTAGAGGCATGCCGACTTTACCCATACCGACTTCTAGTTCATCAGCTGTATCTTGAATGATCTGATGTAGAGCTTCGTCTGTCCAGTTTTCTGCCGCCTGAAGTTTCTGCTGAACTAAAGCAAGTGCATCTTTAGCAACCGGGCGAAGGTGTTTTTTGGCAGCTGCTGCATCAAACTCTTCATATTCTTCAAAGAAGTAGCGGCTTGATGCTGCTAAATCAACTAATGTTTTAGCACGCTCAGAAAGGGCGGTTACGATTTCAGGCAAAGCAGGACCGTTACCGGTATCAATTTTCTGCTCATTCATGTGCCACTCAAGGTGCTGTGCAACATAAACAGGGTCAAGCGTTTTAATATAGTGCTGGTTTAACCAGACTAATTTGTCAGTATTAAAAGCAGAAGGGGCCTTATTAATGGCGTCTAATGAAAACAGGTCAATCATCTCTTGTTCTGAGAAGATTTCCTGGTCACCGTTTGACCAGCCTAAACGAACAAGGTAGTTTTTAAGTGCTTCAGGAAGGTAACCTTCATCACGATACTGCATTACTGACACAGCGCCGTGGCGTTTTGAAAGTTTAGCGCCGTCATCACCTAAAATCATTGCAACGTGTGCATATTCAGGCAAAGGAGCATCTAATGCTTTTAAGATGTTAATCTGACGTGGTGTATTATTGATATGATCTTCACCACGAACAACGTGGGTGATACCCATATCCCAGTCATCAACAACTACACAGAAGTTATACGTAGGTGTGCCGTCGGTACGCTGAATGATTAAATCATCCAGTTCAGTATTAGAAAATTCGATATGGTCACGCACGTGATCATCAAACTTAACCGAGCCTTCTTTAGGGTTTTTAAAACGTATTACAAAAGGTGCATCTGTATCAGCCGGTGCAAGATCACGACATTTACCATCATAGCGGGCTGCTTGACCTGCTTTTTCTTGTGCTTCACGCAGTTCATTAACACGTTCTTTTGAACAGTAACATTTGTACGCTGTACCATCAGCAAGCATTTTTGTGATTATATCACTATAACGATCAAAACGTTTTGTCTGGTAATAAGGGCCTTCATCCCAGGTTAAACCCATCCAGGTCATGCCTTCTAAAATAGCATCAACGGCTTCTTGAGTTGAACGTTCGATATCCGTATCTTCAATACGTAAAACAAACTCACCACCCTGGCTTTTTGCGTGTAACCAAGAGTAAAGCGCAGTACGAGCGCCACCAACGTGTAAATAGCCAGTAGGGCTAGGGGCAAAACGCGTTTTAACTGTCATTAAGAAATATCCTTTATATATAAGCTCGGAAATAATGCGCGTATTTTAACGAATACCGTCTTAATTACATTAATTATTTCGATTTAATCACATTAGGGCCTGTTTATCTTTGCTCTTTGTTCCTGCTGGAGGCTATTTTTATGCTCAGCAAGGCAGAAGTCATGCAGTGTAGTCACTCTACATTAATGACTGATAACGAAGTTGAGTGTAAAAATATCCCCAGCCCTTCGGGTTGAGGCTGAAAATTCCTCACTCTGCGTTGCTCATCACTCATTTAGAACAGCTAAACTTCATTCTTCGCGCCTTGATTGATAAACTTTCAGGCTCAACAGGAGCAATTTTCAAAGACAAACAAGCCCTCAGCTGCTTAATAAATGTAAAAGTTCGCAATAAATAGGCTAACATTGTCTGCTGTTTGAGCAGTTGAACATAAAACATGGTTTTTATTATAAAAATGGCTTGACTGAAAAAGGGCTGTCCCTATAATACGGCCCACACAACGACGCGGTCGATTAGTGTTGTTTGTGAAATTTAAAGATAAGCGGTTAGTGCCGTTTTGCGGAGAGCAATGCTCGATGCCTTTAAACTTCAATCAGGAAGTAAAACTGAAATCTCCAATTAAAGATGGGCGATTAGCTCAGTTGGGAGAGCACCGCCCTTACAAGGCGGGGGTCACTGGTTCAAGCCCAGTATCGCCCACCATCTTTAACTTC
>NZ_KB906995.1 GCF_000381745.1 Psychromonas ossibalaenae ATCC BAA-1528
TCAGCAAGATAGCAAGCTACCCTCTGTTACCGTTCGACTTGCATGTGTTAAGCCTGCCGCCAGCGTTCAATCTGAGCCATGATCAAACTCTTCAATTTAAAGTTTAATTTGCACCTAAGTGCGACTCAATATTACTGACTAAAACTAATCACCGAAGTGATTGGTTATTCTGAATTAATGAATTAATTCGTGTGTCATTCTATTGATAATGTAACTCTTTCACGAAGTGAAAAGTTACTTTGATTTTTTTGAAATCACATCAACAATGAATGTCCACACAGATTGTTTGATTAAATTGTTAAAGAGCGTGCCTTTCGGCGAGGCACGTATATTACGCGCCTTTCAAACGATGTCAATGGTTTATTTTAACTTTAAAACCAAACCTCTTTCGTTCTCAGAGTTTGGTAAGTAGCTTGCGCTGCATCCCGTGTCTGTGGGGTCGCATTATAGGGATTCAGATCACGTTGGCAAGTATTTATTTGCAATTATTTAAATTTAAAGTTCAAGTGGGCAATTAGTAAACAAGGCGTGCATATATTAGCTAAATTACGCTTGTTTTTTAACTAGACAGATAACATTCAAGAGTTACAACTGTTGTAATTCTTAACTGATTTAAAGGATTCGTAACGAGAAGTTATAAAAAAAGGAGCTTTCGCTCCTTTTTCATAGTTAACAAAGTGCATTATTTTTCATAAAGACAAAGATAAGCTGTCTGCACTGTAACTTTTACGTCAAAGCTGGCATTGCCTTCAACTTCGAATGTTTCGCCAGCATTAAATGTTTTCCATTTTTCTTCACCCGGTAGTTTCACAGTCAAGTTTCCACTTACTACAGTCATGTACTCTTTTGCACCAGTACCGAATGTATAGTCACCAACTTCCATTACACCAACTGTTGCCGGTAATGTTTCACTCTGGAACGCGATTGATTGTACGTTGCCGTCGAAGTATTCATTAGTTTCAAAGCTCATCGTCTTTCCTTTATAGGTGTGGTTTGTCTGTAAATGATTATGACCAAGCTAAATTTAAAACTCAAGACGCTAAATTAAAGACTCAAATTCACTCTGCATTGCTTCAATCATTTCTTGTGCATCCATCCAGTTCATTTCCGCTTCTTCAAGCTGCTCTTTAAGTTCTCTCTGGTTTTTTAACAATTCTGTTAAACGCGACTTTTCAGAGTGTTCATATAATGAAGCATCTGTCAGCTTCTGTTCAATTTCTTCAAGCTGTACAGTAAATTTATCCATCAACTTTTCAGAACTTGTTAACTGCTTCTTATAAGGTGTTAACTTTTTACGAAATTCTGCTTCCAGACGTTTTTGTTCTTTGCGGTTAGCACTAGGAGAATTGTTTTTTTCAACTTCCAGCTCAGGCTGCTTTTCAATTCGCTGCTGATCCGATAGCCAGCGGTGGTAATCATCTAAATCACCAACAAAAGGCTCAACTTTCTGATCATGTACTAAATAAAGATCATCTGTTGTGGTGCGTAATAAATGGCGGTCATGCGAAACAACGACCATCGCACCTTCAAATTCCTGCAGCGCCATGGTTAATGCATGGCGCATTTCCAAATCCAGGTGATTGGTCGGCTCATCAAGTAATAATAGGTTAGGTTTCTGCCACACTAATAATGCTAAAACCAGACGGGCTTTCTCTCCGCCAGAAAAAGGAGCTACTTTATCTAAAGCTTTATCTCCTTGAAAACCAAAGCTTCCGAGAAAATTCCGCAAGGACAGTTCTTTTTCATCTGGTGCCAAACGTGCCAGGTGCTCAAGCGGAGATTCATCTAAACGTAAGAATTCTAACTGGTGCTGTGCAAAATAACCGATTTTAGCATTCGGATTAATTTCTAACTTACCGGAAAAAGGCTGCAGCTGATTTGACAGCAGTTTAATCAAAGTTGATTTACCCGCGCCGTTTCTTCCTAACAAGCCAATACGGCTTCCAGGCACAAGGTTGAGTTTGATTTTATCAAGAATTAACAGGTCATCGTAACCGGCACTGACTTTTTCTAAAGTAAGCAGCGGCATAGGTAATGCGTCCGGCTCTCTAAATGAAAAACTGAACTGACTATCCATATGAGCCGGCAGCAGCTGTTCCATTTTTTCCAGCGCCTTAATACGGCTCTGCGCTTGTTTGGCTTTACTGGCTTTATAACGGAAACGATCAATATAACTCTGCATATGATCCATCTGTTTCTGCTGCTTCTCAAACGAGGCCTGCTGTTGTGCTAATTTTTCAGCGCGCTGTCGTTCAAAACTGCTGTAGTTACCGGTATATTCATGAAGCAGGTTCTGCTCGATATGAATGATTTTATCCACGATCGTATCAATAAAGTCACGGTCATGCGATATCAGCACTAGCGTTCCTGGATATTGACGCAGCCACTTTTCTAACCAGATAACGGCATCTAAATCGAGGTGGTTGGTCGGTTCATCGAGTAACAGTAGATCCGAAGGACAAAGCAGCGCTTGTGCTAAGTTTAAACGCATCCGCCAGCCGCCTGAAAAATCACTGACAGAGCGGCTTTGAGCCTGCTCTGAAAAACCCAGCCCGGCCAATAGTTCAGCAGCGCGAGATTCAATGGTATATCCACCAGCGTTATCTAGAAGAATATGCATTTCCGCTATTTTAGTACCGTCGTTATCGGCCTCTGCTTCTCGGAGCTTTTCCTGCAGCATTCTAAAATCACTGTCACCATCGATAACATACTGCAGTGCATTTTTATCTAAAGCCGGTGTTTCCTGAGCAACGCTGGCAAGGCGCCAGTGATGCGGAAGACTTAAATCACCACCATCCACGTGGGTTTCTTGTTTTAATAAAGTAAAAAAGCTGGACTTGCCGCAGCCGTTTGCCCCGACTAAGCCTACTTTTTGACGAGGGTTGATTGTTGCACTGGCATTTTCAAGTAAAGGTTTACCACCGCGTATAAATTCAATATTACTGGCAACAATCATAAATATGGCTTCTCATATAATAAGGTATAAAAATTAGGAGTGGATAATAACGGACTTTGCAAACTTGAGCTATAGCCGCTGGTAATGAAACTTTATTTGGTTACCATTAAAAAATGATTCATTTATACAGTTGACCACCATGGCTTTATCAAAAACAAAAAAACGCTTTATCGCAGGAGCGACTTGTCCAAAATGTAATGCGCTTGACACGGTTGCACTGACATTAGAAAATGCAGTCGAAACGCTAAATTGTGTGCAGTGTGGTTTTAAACAAACTCAAACACCCAAACAAGCAACCGCAGCTACGCGTCAATTTGAACAGATGATCGGTGTTTTTGATCCCGCTGCAGATTGAGCAAAATTATATATAGTGAGAGATAGAATGAAAATTGAAAATGATTTAGTGGTTTCAATCCACTTTGGTGTTGCAGAAGTTGATGGTCACGCACTAGACAGCACAGAAAACGGCGCGCCGCTTGAATACATTCAAGGAACGCATTATTTAGTGCCTGGATTAGAAGCTGAATTAGCCGGTAAAGAAGTCGGTGATAAATTTGATGTAACACTAGAAGCAGAACAGGCATACGGTCCTTTCCAGGAAGAGTTAGTGCAGCAGGTACCACGCTCTTTATTTGAAGGTGTTGATGAAATTGAAGTTGGTATGTCATTCCAGGCAGAAACAGACCAGGGGCCACGTACTGTTGAAGTTACTGAAGTAACTGAAGAAAATGTCAGCATCGATGCTAACCACCCGCTTGCAGGCATGGCATTACAGTTCGTTGGCGAAGTTGTTGGTATACGTGAAGCCACTGCAGAAGAGCTGGCACATGGTCATATTCATCAAGCCGGCAGCAGCTGTAGCGGTCACAGCCATAAGGAAGATCATGAATGCTGCGGCGGTGATAAAAGTAAACATGCAGAAGGCGAAAGCTGCTGCGGCGGCCACGGTCACGAAGAAAAGAAAGAAGAAAAATCTCCTGAAGGCTGCTGCGGAAGCTGCCACTAAGATTGATTAATCCTTTCAAAAAAACGATTGAATCGCACAACCTTTTAGGCCAAATCAGTGCGATTTAATCTGTTTTTTTATTTCCCGAGTACTGCAGGCTTATCAACTATATCGCATAGGACACGGTTGGATCCGCCAATGGACTCACCGCATCTTTATAACGCGCCTGAATAACCGATATTACCAGCTTAAAATCACTAATAGCTGTCAACTGCCCGTCGCCATTTTCTGCTTCATAACCCGAAAGCTCACTTCTTCGTGCAAAAAAAAGTGAACGCCTCTGCTGCTGAGATGACTCTTTCTGTGTATCCGGATCTGTTTTCTGGTCCTCTTCATTCTGTAGAATACCGCGAGCCTGATCAGAAAACTGCGTTCGGCTTTCATCTTCACGTAATTTTGTATATGAAGAGATAATTTCTGTTTTCGGGATCACCGGTTTGATTATATTATCACGCTGCAGGCTTTCCGTGGGCGGATGAAAGGAAGCTGCAACGGCGGGGGGAAGATGAGCGTTAATATTAACCATAAATGATAATCTTAAACACTGGTATCGATTAATGTACCTAACATATCATCTGCAGTGCTGATCACTTTTGCTGAAGCTTTCGCCTGTAATTCAGCAATTTTTAAATTAATTAACTCTGTTGTTATAGAGGTGGATGCCCGTTCAGCAGATGGAGATCGACTCTCCGGTGTCTGCGGATTTTCCGTCATACTTTTTTCTGCAGTACCCGCATGGGCTATCCGAGCGCTTGATTGACTCAGCTGCGCAGATGCATCTTGAAAACCTGTTAGACCTGAACTATAAGCAGAACGAACATCCATAAATCACCTTCTTATCTACACTTTTTGAAGAAAGGGGTTCATAAAAAGTATGGCACTATCTTAACAGAAATAAAAGAATTGTTCGATTTTTAATCAACAGCGAAATTTATTACCGTTTTACAGAAGTCATCAGCCTCGCTGACAAATGGTGCATGTGATGAATTTATAAATATTTTCTGTTTAGATTCAGGTAATAAACACTGCATTTCGCGGCCGGCCTGCACCGGAACCAGACTGTCAAATAAACCAAACAACGACAAGCATGGTACTTTCAAACACCTGAATTCAGATCTTAAATCACATTCATTGAGCAGATCTAACCCCGATAAAAGCGCCGTTAACTGTGCTTTTTCACTCGAAGCCAACAGTTTTTTCAAAATGACAGTATCTTTACGCGCACTGACACAGCCCATTGCCTGCAGTCCGATAAAGCGAGCTAGGGTTTTATCACAGTTATTTTCCACGCCGGATTTAAAGTTGTTAAAAACAGAAGACTCGACTCCCGGCCAGTTTTCTTCACTGACGAATTTAGGTGAAGCACTCACCTGAATTAATTTCTGAATTTTCTGCGGGTATTTAAGAGCTGCATAGGTCGCAATCAGTCCGCCTAATGACCAGCCGCACCAAACCGCGGAATTCGGGACTACCTTCACAACTGCATCAACAATTTCCTGCAGGTTATATTGTGTTAAAGGTCCGCTCCGACCGAATCCCGGCAAATCAATCAGGTGTAAACGAAAATGTTTACTTAACTGCTCAACAACCGGCGTCCATACAACCGAGTTAACTCCCCAGCCGTGCAGCAGTACTAAATCTTTACCTTCGCCGATCACCCGGCAATACACAGTTTGTTCTATACTCACAATCTCTCTCTTTAATCCGGAGGCACATTTGCATTCAATTTTAAATTTTACAAAACAAAAATTCGAACAATTTATTGAACAGCTTCTGCCCGCTCAATGCTTGTTATGTCATTTACCCAGCAATGATAAACTTATCTGCACATATTGCCAAAATGCATTGGATACAAAGAGACCGTGCTGTCATAAGTGCGGCTTGCGCCTAGCTAAAGCACAAGATTTTTGCGGTGACTGCCTGCAGCAGGAACACCTGTTTACACAGCTGCATGCACTTGCCGATTATCAGAGCCCCTATTCATCGTTAATTAAAAAATTCAAATATGCAAAAAAATTGATTCACGGCGAGCTATTAGGGGAGCTGCTGACATCATCGGTCAGCAGCAATGTAGATTTACAGACCATAGCCGAAGTTGATTATCTATTAGCGATCCCGCTGCACAGAAAGAAACATCAAAAACGTGGTTTTAACCAGGCAGAGATTATTGCACAAGTGGCCTCTAAACAGCTTGCTATCCCGCTGCTTAATGCTGTTGAACGCCACAAAAACACGTCAGCACAAGAAGGTTTATCCCTCAAAAAAAGAAAGCATAATTTAAATAATGCTTTTTCGCTTAAGCAGGCACAGCAGGATAAACTTGCCGGTACTCATATTGTTATTATTGATGATGTGGTTACAACTGGTGCAACGGTAAATAGTTTGTGTCAGATATTGCTGCAGGCGGGTGTACGGCGTATTGATATCTGGTGTGTATGCAGAACAGCGCTACCGGTTCATAAATTAACATCTGATAAACAAGCTTCCATTTAAAATTATTTTCACTATCATCAGAGATTCAATAATATTTCCCTGACAGGTAACAATAATCACGACTCTTTGCTTTGTGCTTACAGGCAATGCTGGTTATAATGCCTGAGTAAATGACTCAAGATTAAGGTTTAACAATGATTGAAATCACTCCTGTTGCACAAGCACATTTTAAAAAGTTACTTGAACCACAAAAAGAAGGTACAAACATTCGTGTGTTTGTTATCAACCCAGGTACCCCTAAAGCAGAATGTGGCGTTTCTTACTGTCCGCCGGAAGCTGTTGAAGGAAGTGATACCCGCTTAAACTTTGACGGGTTTGATGCCTTAGTTGATGATGTCAGCCTGCCGTTTTTAGAAGATGCTTTTGTGGATCTGGTTGAGGAAGAAACTGGTACACAATTAACACTAAAAGCGCCTAATGCGAAAATGCGCAAAGTAAAAGACGATGCACCGTTAATGGAACGTGTTGAATATGTTATTCAAGTGCAGGTAAATCCGCAGCTGGCAGGTCACGGCGGCTTTATCAAACTAATTGAAATTACTGAAGACAATGTCGCAGTCATTGAATTCGGCGGCGGCTGTAACGGCTGTTCTCAAGTAGATTTAACACTGAAAGAAGGCATCGAAAAAGAGTTATTAGAAGAGTTCTCAGGCGAATTAAATGCTGTTCGAGATATCACCGAACATCAAAGCGGCGATCATTCTTTTTATAAGTAAGCTTTAAACGAATAAGTATTATAGTACCGCCCTGCCGGTAAAAAGGAGAGTATATTTTATCTATATACTCTCCTTTTATATATTCTAGATAGATCGATTTACCAACGATCTAAGCTTTGTCAGAGGAAGCTTATTTTCATCAAAAAAGTTCTGCATTCGTAATAAAGTGATCCCGCCATATCCTGGATTACGAGTCAATGCCCGCTCCATCTGCTGCCAGCCCTGTTCTCCATAAAGTTCACCTGCCAGTGCGTTTTCCCCCATTAACTCGACCCCGACTTCATTAGCCGCATCAGCCATCCAGTTAACCAGATCTTCTGCCCGAGAATAGCCTTCATGATCTTTGTTTATCATCTCCAGGCAAGTAAAATGAACGACCACCCGCGAAAGATATTCTTCAGGAATAATCCCTTTGAGTAACTGCACGTATTCACCCGCATTTTTGTGATTAAGATTTGGATGCACGCGAATTAATCCCGCTGATATCTCTGCTGCCCGCGGCATTTTCGGATCGCTGATTTCCCAGTGGATACCGGGGATTTTAATGCCTATTGGCACATTTATATAATCACTGTCAGTAAACAGCTTTAATACGCCGCCAAGAACATCGTGTCCGTGCTGTACTAGTTTTGCGTTGTACCAGGTCAGCAGCTCTCTACCCCAGGCACTATAAATGTATTTTTTATTTTCAAATAAACTATCGGCACTCGGCATTGTGATCTCATCAAAGCTTTGGTGCTGAGTACCGAAAGTGTAATTCAATGCTTCAATAGTGTTGAATTTATTACGTAAATAAATACACCAGTCACGCTGAGCAAGCGGACTGTAACACTGCAGAGTGCCGCGATTCGGGTAATCCCCCCAGTCGTGCGCATTGTAGCTCGGATAACGTAACTCCCCTGCCGGGCCCATACTTATATTTATTTCATCAATCAGGTGCGCCTGGCAGCGATAGTGATCTCGGAATGCCTGCACAAAAGCTAAATAATAAGGTAATACATAAGGATCGGCCCACAATGAAACATATTCCATTGAAGCATCACCGGTTTCACTGACATACTGCAGATCACGGACAGATTCAATATCTCGATGCTGTTCGAGTAACTTGCCCCATAACCATAGAGGAATGGTCTGGTTAAAATCATCATTTACATTACCTCCGGCCTGATGAAAGGACAAAATGGGGACCCAATGCATATTATTGCTGTCAAGCACCTCAACAAGCCGATCGTAATAGCTCCAGTCAAACTCCCCCGGATGACGTCCTTCAATAAGACCCCACCATAGGTCGGTTGAAACAGCCGTTACACCGGCTTCACGCAGTATATTAAGTTCCTGTTCAAAAACCTGCCAGTTCTCCTCTTCAAGCAGCTGCTTTTGACTGGCGACTTTTAAGTGCAGAGGAGCCATTACTCGGAAGGACTTCCTCACAGCCCCCTGGTACTGCCCCTGCGCATATTTTAACTGCCCGAACTGACGCAGTCTAGAACAGCCGATTCCGTCATCGTCACTCAGAATATCCAGATCACGCAGGATCCAGCCGCTAAACGCATCCTGCTTCATGACTCTTTCTAATAATTTATCCCATTCAGCGTGTTGTTCCAGTTTCACCTGCTGGCTGTTTCCGGTAATGAGCTGCAGGTTAAGATCTTGCGCGGCAGAGATAAGTGCCCAATGATTCTGCTGAGTTGATTCGTCTAACCCGCAAATAAGCAGACGAGTTCGGGACTTCCACGTGCCGTTAAGTAAACGGGAAAAGCTCTGCAGCCAGTTATTTTTCTGCATCTGCTGATCGGCACCTAACTGCGGGCATAACCCTGATACTAATTCAGCAATTTCAGCACTGTTTTTCAGATCCGGTAAATGCAGAGCAAAACGTAAACCAAGCGTAGTTTTCTGCCATTGTTGGTTAAATACTTTATCGGCCAGAGCAAGTAAGCGTTGACCATGATCCATAAGCCCCTGATGATACCAGCTAAGAAAGTAGTTAAAAGCCTCGCTCTCGGCCCCCTGATGCAGGTCTTGTAAATAACTCAGCTGCTGCTCAAAAAAATCATCGTTCATTAACTGTAGATATAAATCCTGGTTTTTAAGGGCAGGTTCGCTTTTCGTCTGCAGCTCAATAAACTGCTTAAAATCTGCTTTTGCAGCCGCACTAAAACAAGGCAGCTGCAGAAAATCAGGGCCTTCGCTATGAAAGCCTAAAAAAGGATAACGCAGTTCACCTTCAGGGCCACCGCCTAAATTGATATGGGGAATATGATCAGACAAATCTGAAAAATGCTGCTGAAAACCAGATAATAAGCGTTCAAAATAGGGTAGAACCAGATGATCGCTCCACAGCGATGTTGCGGCGAAACTATCCTGGCCATAGCTGTCGATATATTTAATACTGTCAGCAGCATCATCTGACAGCTCGTTAACTAATAATCCCCATAACCAGTCCGGCAGCAGATTTAACAGGCTTGCATCTTTTAAACCTGTTGCCGCAGAATGAAACTCTGGAATGACTTTTAGTCCCTGGCTAATGCAGATTTCGATTACTCGACGGTAACTTGCCCAGTTACTCTGCAGCTCTGCACTATGAGGACCGTATGGTTCAATAACTCGCCAGCTGACAGGTAAAATAACGGCATCAACGCCCAAAGATTTTGCGCGTTTCAGATGTTTTAAAAAAGCCTTGTTCCAGGGGTTATTGCTTTTACTCAACAATCCCAGACGACGAATAAAACTCGCCGGCATTTGAACCCAGACCTGCAGCGCTTTCTGCACATTAACCATAGTAATATTCCTTAGTTATTATAAATAGTTATCCATAAAACATGATCTACAATAATGTGAGTTAAAGCGTTAGTCTCCCTCCCTCTTCTACGCCCCCTGGACGAGTCTGACAATAAAAATTGATCAACAGGCATAATCAGCTAAGTTACCATCAATACAAATAGCCGACTCACTACAAATAAAGACCTTTGCTAAATATTTGCTCCAGGCAAGCCCGTAATTTGTTTAAAAAGGCTAAAGTGACAATCCTAAAAACAATTACAAGCTGCACTAAAAAGTGTTTAGCAAGCCTTTTATTCCAAAATTCGACGAGAAACGTCTTTTTTTTATAATTTTGAGCGACACATCAAAAATAACACGGGCATTTTCTGAACAGTTCGAGTAGAATGCGCTCCCTCGCAAAAGGTTACTCCTTTAACAGATGCGAAATATTCAGATTAAACCTGCTACGCGGTACACAGCGCGAGAATTAATAGATGGTTTCAGTAGATTATTGAAATTATTAAAGTGACGTAGGTATAGGCTGAATTTAGTGTATTTAAGCAGCAGTTTAAATACGATTTAAACCGAACTCATGAGGCCGCTATGTCAGAGTCAAAAAATACAGAACAACAAACAACAACTACCTTTACAGATTTAAACCTGCCGGAAACAATTCTTAAAGTTGTTTCAGAATTAGGTTACGAAACACCTTCTCCAATCCAAGAACAATGTATTCCGCACCTTTTAAACGGTGAAGATGTATTAGGTCTAGCACAAACGGGTACAGGTAAAACAGCTGCATTCGCACTACCGTTACTTGCAAGTATTGATATCTCTGCAAATCACCCGCAGGTACTTGTGCTTGCACCAACACGTGAATTAGCTATTCAGGTTGCCGAAGCATTCCAGACTTACGCACGTCATTTACGTGGTTTCCATGTTATGCCGATTTACGGTGGTCAAAGCTACGACATTCAGTTCAAACAATTACGTCGAGGCCCGCAAGTTGTTGTCGGTACACCTGGTCGTATAATGGATCACCTGAAACGTAAAACATTAGACCTTTCAAACCTAACAACATTAGTGCTTGATGAAGCTGATGAGATGCTGCGTATGGGTTTCATCGACGACGTTGAAACAATCATGAAAGATATGCCTGAAAAGCATCAGACTGCGCTTTTCTCAGCAACAATGCCGGATCAGATCAAACGTATAACTAAACGTTACATGAACAACCCGACTGAAGTTAAAATCAAAGCTAAAACTTCAACTGTTGAAAATATCGAACAGAAATGCTGGATTGTACGCGGCGTTAATAAACTTGATGCACTAACACGCATGCTTGAAACAGAAGAGTTTGACGGTGTCATCATTTTTGCCCGTACTAAAACTGCAACTGTTGAATTAGCTGAAAAATTAGAAGCTCGCGGTTACCGTAGTGCGGCGTTAAACGGCGATATGAACCAGCAGACTCGTGAGCGTACTATTGCTCGTCTTAAGTCAGGTGGTTTAGATATTTTAGTTGCAACTGATGTTGCAGCACGTGGTCTTGACGTTGAACGTTTAAGCCTGGTAGTTAACTACGATATCCCGACAGATACTGAATCTTACGTTCACCGTATCGGCCGTACGGGTCGTGCAGGCCGTAAAGGTAAAGCGATCTTATTCGCAGCACCACGTGAGCGTCGTTTATTACAAGCAATCGAACGTGCAACTCGTCAAAAAATTACCATTATGGATCTACCGACTCATGATGAAGTAACAAAAACACGTATATCTAACTTTGAAAAACAAGTTGCAGCTGTGTGTGAAAGCGAAGATCTTTCTTTCTACCGCACTTTATTTGAACAAGTTCAAAACAACAGTGAACTTGAAGAGTTAGATTTAGTTGCAGCTCTTCTGTACATGGCACAGAAAGATAAACCACTTCAGCCGGTTGAAGAAAAATTTGTAGAGCCTCGTTCGAATGACCGTGGAGACCGTAATCGTCGAGATCGTGGTGATCGCAACGACCGCAGCCGTGACCGTGGACGTGATCGTGCAGAGCGCGGTGGTGATAAGCCTCGTGGACGTGGACGCCCTACAGATGTTGAACTAGAGACATACCGTTTAGATGTTGGTCGTTCACACGGTGTACAAGTTAAAAACATCGTTGGTGCGATTGCTAACGAAGCAGATATCAACAGCCGTTTTATCGGAGATATCAAGCTGAGTGATGATCATTCAACAATTGAGTTACCGAAAGGTATGCCGGCAGATACCCTAAAACATCTTGAAAATGTTTATGTCTGCAAACGTCAGTTGAAAATCAAAAAGAACTAATTAAACTTTAGTTTCTAAATTAAGGGTGCTTTTCAGCGCCCTTTTTTGTGCGCGTAGATAAATTTACTTAGCTTCGCTAATGCCGACCCGCTTAATAATATGCACTGCTTTAGGAAGTGAGGCTTCTGCCTCGCCTTTTGTACTGCGCGCTTAAACCACGCTTGCAAATAAAAACAGAGTGATTAGCTTGGCGAATTGGAATAATTTAGTTCTTTTAAAAATAGTAACAATACAGACGGTGTGACTAAAGAAGAGGGCAGACTAGAAAATGAGAAAAGGGCATTGGGGTAAAAATAATTACCCCAAATATAGTGGAAAAACTTATTTCTTAACCGGACGTTTCCAGTTGTTGATATTACGCTGCTTAGCACGCGCAACGGCTAGTGCATTTTCCGGCACATCATTTACAACCGTTGTACCGGCAGCCGTTGTTGCACCGTTAGCAATCGTTACAGGCGCAATCAGCTGACAGTCAGAGCCGACAAAGACATCATTACCAATTTTAGTCTGGAATTTATTGGCACCGTCATAATTACAAGTGATCACACCGGCACCGATATTAACATTGCGCCCAACCGTACTGTCACCGATATAGCTTAAATGACCACATTTAGTGCCGTTGCCTAGTGTCGATTTTTTGATTTCGACAAAGTTGCCAACGTGCACCTCTTTTTCAATCACGGTATCAGGACGAATGCGTGCAAACGGACCAATCGTTGCGTTATCACCAATACGGCTGCCTTCAATAATCGAATTTGCCTGAATAACCACATTGTTTTCAATATCACAATTGTCCAGTATACAGTTCGGCCCGATAACCACACCGTCACCTAAATTCACACTGCCTTTGATAATAACATTAACATCAATATCAACATCCTGGCCGCAGGTAAGTTCACCGCGCAGATCAAAACGCGCCGGATCACGAAGCATCACACCACGCAATAATAGCTGCTCTGCTTTTTTCAGCTGGTAAGTGCGCTCTAAGTTAGACAGCTGTAAACGGTTATTTACACCTTCAACTTCAAAGCTGTCTTCCGGGTGAACAGCATTAATAATACGCCCTTCCTGATGAGCCATTTTAATAATATCAGTAAGATAAAACTCACCGGCAGCATTATCGTTACGTAAAGCAGGCAGCCAGCGGCGCAGATCACGAGAACTGGCAACTAAAATCCCGGTATTGACCTCATTAATATTCAGCTGGTTCTGAGTTGCATCTTTCTGCTCAACAATACCAACAACATCACCGTCAACACGTTCAATACGGCCGTAACCAGTAGGATCATCCAGCTTAATGGTTAATAGACCAATGCCGCCTTCCGGCTGAACATCAATCAAATTCTGCAGAGTTTTTGCAGAAAGCAGAGGAACATCACCGTAAACAATTAATATTTTTTCCGTTTCTCTGAAATGCGGCATCGCCATCTGCATCGCATGACCCGTTCCTAACTGCTCAGACTGCTTTATCCAGTTCAAGCGGCGCTCAGTGATCTGCTCTTTCATCTGATCTCCGCCATGCCCGTATATCAGATGGATATTTTCAGAACCGATGCCTTTAACAGTATCGATAACATGCTGCACCATAGGTTTGTCGGCAATTTTATGAAGTACCTTCGGCAGACGAGAGCACATTCGCGTACCTTTACCGGCAGCAAGAATAACAACACTAAGAGACATAATTGGAGCTCCAAAATAGAATAAAATTAAGGTCATATTTTAACGGACTTTTCAGCAGGAACGAATAAGAAAATAAGCATGTACAGGTTTTTCTATTAAATAATTCACACAAATATTAAAAATATAACCATTAAAGTTTAAATTTCTCTATAAAAGAGAACAGATATTCACCATAATCTTCACTACAGAATTTTTCTCCGCAATATAGGCCGTGCATGAAACAAAAAATATTACAAGAGATGCGTGTTTTACCAAGCATAAACATTGAAGCTGAAATCCAGAGACGTATTAATTTCATTAAAGAAAAATTACAACAGGCGCATTGTAAAACATTAGTGTTAGGCATTAGCGGCGGTGTCGATTCAAGCACTGCGGGACGTTTATGCCAGCTGGCTGTTGAGCAGCTTAATCAAACAGAAAAAGACAAAGAATATCAGTTTATTGCCGTACGCTTACCTTACGCAGTACAAAAAGACGAAGATGAAGCACAGCTGGCATTGCAGTTTATCCAACCTTCTCACTCTGTTAGTGTTAATGTCCAGAGCGGCGCAGACGGCATACATGAAAGCACCTTAGCTGCACTTCGAAATTCAGACCTGGCTGTTTCTGATAAATCTAAAATAGACTTTGTGAAAGGTAATGTTAAAGCGCGTATGCGCATGATTGCACAATATGAAATAGCCGGTTTAACCGGCGGCTTAGTGGTAGGGACAGATCATAGTGCTGAAAACATCACCGGTTTTTATACTAAACATGGTGACGGCGCTTGTGATTTAGCACCGTTATTCGGTTTAAACAAACGTCAGGTACGAGCATTAGCAAGACACTTAGGAGCGCCGGCTTTATTAGTTGAAAAAGCCCCGACAGCAGATTTAGAAGAAGACCAGCCGCAGCTTGAAGATGAAATAGCTTTAGGCATGACCTACGATCAGATTGACGACTTTTTAGAAGGAAAAAGCATCAAGCAGGAGATTGAAGATAAGTTAATTGCAATTTATCTACGCACTCAGCACAAACGTTTACCTATTCCAACGATTTACGATTAATAAAATCACTGGCTTCCTGCATATTTATGCAGGAATTCAGCCTTATTTTCTAAAATTTACAACATATAGGCTTATTTATTCATCTACAACAATCAAAACACTAGCCATAACAAAGCCGATAGTGGTAAATTCGTAATTCGGTTAATCATTAACCGAATACTCTTTTATCTTTTTAAAAATTAAGGAAGGTCGGAAAATGAAAAAAGTTGGTTTAGTTGGTTGGCGCGGTATGGTTGGCTCTGTGCTTATGCAAAGAATGCGTGATGAGAATGATTTTGCAACGATTGAGCCTGTATTTTTTACCACCTCACAAGTGGGTCTTGCTTCACCTGAAATCGGAAAACCAACCGATACATTAAAAGATGCCTTTGAAATTGAAGCGCTGGCAAAAATGGATATCATCGTAACCTGTCAGGGCGGTGACTACACCAATGAAGTTTACCCGAAACTACGGGCATCCGGCTGGAACGGTTACTGGATTGATGCAGCTTCTTCATTGCGTATGAAAGACGACAGCATTATCGTATTAGATCCGGTTAATAGAGATGTTATTAAACAAGGTTTAACTGACGGCATTAAAACTTATGTCGGTGGTAACTGTACGGTTTCGTTATTACTAATTGCTCTGGGCGGTTTATTTGAACAAGACCTGATCGAGTGGGTAACACCGCATACTTACCAGGCGGCATCTGGAGCCGGCGCGCGCAACATGCGAGAGCTGATCAGCCAGATGGGTTCAATTCATGATCTTGTTAGCGATAAGCTTGCAGATCCTGCTTCAGCGATTCTGGAAATCGATCAGCAGGTTGCAGAGCATATTCGTAGTGATGCATTACCAACAGAGCAGTTCGGCGCACCTTTAGCCGGCAGCCTGATCCCATGGATTGATGTACCTATGCCTTCTGGACAAAGTAAAGAAGAGTGGAAAGCGCAGGTTGAAGCAAATAAAATTTTAGGCACAAGTGATAATCAGACTCCTATTGACGGATTATGTGTACGAATCGGTGCCATGCGCTGCCATAGCCAGGCTATCACGATGAAACTGAAGAAAGATGTTTCAGTTGCTGAAATTGAAAATATCTTAGCTTCACATAATGAGTGGGTTAAAGTTATTCCTAATGAGCGGGATATCACAGCGCAGGAACTTTCTCCGGCAAAAGTAACCGGCACCTTAAGTGTACCGGTTGGTCGTATCCGTAAGCTGACAATGGGCCCTGAATATATCAGCGCCTTTACCGTTGGTGACCAGCTGTTATGGGGTGCTGCTGAGCCGCTGCGCCGTATGCTCAATATTCTGCAGGAATCATAAGATAACCCGCAAAGTAAAATAAAAAGGCTTCTTTAACAGAAGCCTTTTTTACTGCTGTTTCATTGTTGATCATTTATGCACGGCACTCTGTTTAATGATGGCGCATCTGGCTTCAGTAACAAAAGAACTTGTATATTTGCTGGTATTTCTACCTGTCACCGATATATCGTTTGCCCCGTAATGCAGATCCGTGATTAAGAAATTACCCGCACTGGAAAACCCGCCGCCAGTCACATCATAACCATTATGACATTTAGTTCCGGCTTTAACTGTCCCCCCGGGCTTAACATTCATGGAGTTTTTAAGCACTGTGACTGTATGCAGGTAATAACCGCTGCCTGCACCGATATTACTACACACTAAGGAGCCGTCTTCCTGAATTTCAGAAACTGCAAATCCATCCGGACATGAGCCGTTAATAATATTCTGCTTTAACAAAAGCAGCGTATTAATGCTGGCGGTTTCCGCCTCTAACAGAGCGATTAAATCCGAGTTATTATCAATCTGTCCCTGCAGTCCCTGCTCAAGCGAAATCATATCGCTATTGACTAACATAACAGCACTCTGCAGTGACAATATTTCAGCCTCATTAGCACTAACCTGCGCCTCTAACAAATCAAGATTGCCTGCATTGGCCAAAATATCATCCTTAAGGGTAACATTTTCAAACTCCAGCATCTCAATCCTTGAAAGAATCTCAGTAATATCACTAATATTCTGCTCAACCAATAAACCTAACGCCATATTCTGATTCTGCAGAGTGACAACGGCCATTTCATTAGCACCGACACGTTCTTCTATCGTATCAACTTCAGCAACAAGCAGTTCGACCTGTTCTTCCAGAGAGCTGATCGCCCCTTCCACAACAACGATCTGATCCTGGATAGCAACAAAGGGTTTACCTTTCGGTTTACCGCCGGCAAGCGCACTGCTCGATGAAGCGGTCAGCAGAAGGATCGCCAGTAATGATTTTATAAACAATGATTTCATCTTCTTTCTCCTTAACTATCAAATAGTAAGCAACTATTCCACCGGTTACCAGACAACTGTATTACAAACTCTTTTGAATCTGTTAACAAACAAAAGAAACTATTTTTGATACCCCTTAAGTATGAGCGGCGGGAGCAAAAAGAAGCGGTCATTTAAGCTAAATAAAAGACAAATTAAAGCCGCTGTATTGAGGCATAAATTCACTGTAGACAGGCTGTGCAGCAGCAGTATCGATATAGAAGAAAAGAGCGACAGGGGACGGGCAAGTAATAAAAAAGCCGCTCAATAAGATTTAAACGGCTTTACATTCACAAAACAGGCTTATTTACGACAAGGGAGCCGTTACTCGCCTTTTTTACTACGGGAAAGCAGATCCATAGCGGCGTCTTTTACGCTTTTTCCCTGATACAGTACGTAATAAATTTGCTCACAGATAGGCATTTCAATACCGACACGCTTAGCGAGATTATAAACCTCTTCAGTGTTGCGGTAACCTTCAACCACCTGACCGATTTCAATCTGTGCTTCATCGATGCCCTTACCTTGGCCTAAAGCCAGACCAAAACGGCGATTGCGTGACTGATTATCGGTACAGGTAAGCACAAGATCACCTAGACCGGCCATACCCATAAATGAAGACTCTTTCGCTCCCAGCGCCACACCTAAGCGTGTTAACTCAACTAAACCGCGAGTAATAAGTGCAGTACGCGCATTCGCGCCAAAACCTAAACCGTCACCTAAACCGGCGCCGATTGCAATCACATTTTTAACCGCCCCACCTAACTGTACAGCGGTAAAATCATCTGAGATATAAGTTCTGAAATTACTTTCGTTATGGAACAGCCCGGCGATATCCTGAGTAAACTGCTCTTGCGTTCCAGCAACAGCAACAGCGGTAGGCAGCCCCTTTGCAACTTCCATCGCGAATGTCGGTCCTGAAAGTACAACTAACGGGTAAGCATCCCCTAACACGTCCACGGCAACTTCCTGCAGTAAACGTCCGGTTTCAGCTTCCAGACCTTTGGTCGCCCAGGCAATGCGATGCTCAGGTGTTAAAAAGGGTTTTATCTGTTGTAGAACAAGTGCAAACACGTGACTTGGGACCACCAGCAGAATATTGCGGGTTGAAGATAAGCAGACCTGTAAATCAGTTTCTGCAGTTAATAAGTCAGGAAAAAGCACACCTGCTAAAAACTCTTTATTCTCACGATCCTGCTGCAGGCGTTCGATATGATCCGCCTCATGTCCCCAGATGATAGTCGGGTGACCATTGCGTGCCAAAGATACAGCAAGGGCGGAGCCATATGACCCCGCCCCTAAGACTGTAATGGCTGTTTTATCTGCCATTTAAATACCTATTTTGTAATTCAGACTAAGAGTCTAATGTAGCTGTTTCAGCCTGTTTCTGCGCTTCAGCCTGCTTGCTTACTAATGCTTGTTGAAATAATGCGTCAAAGTTAACAGGTGCAAGGTTAAGCTGTGGGAAAGTACCACGAGTAACCAGGCTTGATACTGCTTCACGCGCATACGGGAAAAGAATATTAGGACAGAATGCATTTAGACAGTGAGCCATCTGTGCACCTTCTAACTGACCAACAGAGAAGATACCTGCTTGTTGAACTTCACATAAGAAAGCAACGTCTTCGCCGACTTTTGCTGTTGCAGTTAAAGATAAAACAACTTCAAATACACCGTCTTCTAATTTAGTGCTTTTAGTATCAATATCCATTGATACTTCCGGAGCCCACTCTTTCTTAAAGATAGTTGGAGAATTCGGACATTCAAAAGAGATATCTTTAGTGTAGATGCGTTGAATATTGAATTCGATTTCTTGTGATTTAGCTTGTTGTTCAGACATGGTGATCCTTTAAAGTTTATTTTAATTATTAAATATTATATCTAGATATAATCGCTGTTAGGCAATTATTTTTCTAGTAATTTATCAAGTTTACCGCTTCGTTCCAGAGCATAAAGCTCATCACAGCCGCCCGTTGCTTTATCGTTAATCAAAAGCTGCGGTACGGTTGTTCCTCCGGTTAATGCAACCATTTTTGCGCGAACTGCCGGCTTAGAGACATTAATCTCTGTGTACTTTACTTTTTTATTATCCAGCAGTTTTTTTGCCCGAGTGCAATATGGGCACCACTCGGTTGTATATATAATTACATTCGCCATATTTTATTTCTTTGTTGTTGGTAAATTTGCAGATGACCAGCCGCTCATTCCTGATACCAAGTTATTCACCTGCACAAAACCAGCCTTAACTAACTTTGCACAAGCACTTGCAGAACGAGTACCTGATTCACATACGACTATAATGGGGGTCTGTTTATGATTTTCAATGCCTGTGAAATTTCCTTGCTCAATTTGTGACAGAGTTATATTTTTTGCGTCAACAATGTGCCCTTTTTTGTAATCTTCCTGAGAGCGAACATCAATAATAAGTGCATCCTGCTTATTGATCATCAAGGTTGCTTCTTGTGTAGTGACACTTTTTACACCGCTTAATTTATCTTTTATTAAGCTGTGCACCAGCATAGCGGCAATAACAACCCAGGCAATTGACAACATTGGGTTAGCGGAAAAAAAATCTATATATTCTTGCATAATTTATGTTCATCTTCTGTAAAGTTAAGGGAAATTTTGCACTGAGTATACCTTGTGAAATGCAGATGAACAGTCTTAGGCTTTTTTCATTGCGATGAAAACGAATTAATTCAGTTAATTTCACACTGTATTGATCTGTGTACAGGCTTTTTCAGTGACAACGAGAATGAATGTTGTAAAATCCATCTCATTAAATTTTAAACATTAATGTCAAAGAGGCTCTACATGACTACTGCTAAAAAACCACTTGTTTTATTAATTATGGACGGCTGGGGTTACCGCCCGAACATGCCGGACAATGCTGTTGCTAACGCTAATACCCCAGTACTTGATCAACTATGTAAAGATTACGCCAATGAGCTGATTTCAGCGTCTGGAATGGATGTTGGTTTACCAAATGGTCAAATGGGCAACTCAGAAGTAGGCCATACCAATATCGGTGCCGGCCGTACTGTTTACCAGAATCTGACTAAAGTGACTAAGTCTATTATGGACGGTGACTTTTTCGACAATGCGACTTTTGTTGAAGCAGTAGATAAAGCCGTTGCAGCAGGCAAAGCCGTACATATTATGGGTCTTGCTTCTCCAGGCGGCGTTCACAGCCACGATGAACACATTGTAGCAGCCATTGAACTAGCTGCAAAACGCGGCGCAAAAGATATTTTAGTACACGCATTCCTGGACGGCCGCGATACACCACCGCGCAGTGCAGCCGGCACCCTGGCTAAATACGAAGCTAAATACGCTGAAGTTGGTGCAGGCCGCACCGCGACTTTAGTGGGCCGTTATTATTCAATGGACCGCGATAACCGCTGGGAACGTGTTGAAGAAGCTTATAACCTGCTGACACAGGCAAAAGCAGAATTTACTGCAGACTGCCCGCTGGTTGGTTTAGAAAATGCCTATGCACGTAACGAAAATGATGAATTTGTTAAAGCAACTGTCATTGGCGACAAAGCACCAATTCAAGACGGCGACGCCGTTTTATTCTTAAACTTCCGAGCTGACCGTGCACGTGAATTAACTTATACATTCACAGACGCGGCTTTCTCTGGTTTCGAACGTACTGTTACACCAAACATTCACTTTGCTACATTAACTGAGTTTGCTGCTGATATCACTGCACCAGCCGCTTTCCCAAGTGAAGAACTGACCAATACACTCGGGCAGTGGTTAGCTGACAATAATAAAACACAGCTGCGTATTTCTGAAACAGAAAAATACGCACACGTAACTTTCTTCTTTAACGGCGGTGTTGAATCTGAATTTGCCGGAGAAGACCGTACCTTAATCAACTCACCAGCTGTTGCAACATACGATATGCAGCCGGAAATGAGCTCTGTAGAGCTAACTGAAAAATTAGTTGCTGCGATTAAGAGTACAAAATACGATGTCATCATCTGTAACTACCCTAACGGCGACATGGTCGGCCATACCGGTGTATACGATGCAGCAGTTAAAGCTTGTGAAGCTGTTGATGGTTGTGTCGGCCAGGTTGTTGATGCACTAAAAGAAGTGGGCGGTGAATGTTTAATCACAGCTGACCACGGTAACGCAGAGCAGATGATCGATCCTGATACGGGTGGTATTCATACTGCACATACTAACTTACCAGTGCCGTTCATCTATGTTGGACGCGAAGCGACAATGGCAAAAGACGGGCGCTTATGTGATATAGCACCTACAATGTTAAAATTAATGGATATGGAAATCCCTGCAGAAATGTCTGGTACACCACTTATTTCATTAAAATAGTCTGATAACTCAGTATTTAGTTATTTTACTCAACTTATATTGATAAAGTGGGTAAGATTTCTAAATACTGAATTGTGAAAAATAAGTGTAGAAATCAATGAATAGCATACATATCAATAAAAATATCAGCATTCAAAAAAAACTACTTAACTGTTTTCTTTTGTTATTTATATTCACCCTGCCGATACAAAATAGTTTTGCAGCTAATGACCTTACAACACTGCAGAAACAGATCAAAAAAAGTAAAAAAAGCAAAAGTCAGCAGACTAAAGAACAGAAAGCATTAGAGAATCGAGTCGCAACGCTAGAGCAGCAGACAGCAGAAGCATCGCTGCAGGTGCAGAAGACTGAAGAGTCTATTGAGCTTGAAGGTGTCCGCTTGAAAGAATTAAAAGCGCAGACACTCATTCTTCAGGAAGATAAAATTAAACAGCAGAAACTGCTTGAACAGCAGCTTATCAGTGCTTATATGGCCGGACAAAACGATTTAGTCAAACTGCTGCTGAATCAAGAAGATCTCAGCAAAATAATCCGTGCAAAAAGTTATTACCATTACCTCAACAAAGCACGTTTAGAAAGTATTAAATCACTGCAGGAAACACAGCTGCAGCTGGAAAAAAATAAAAATGAGCAGGCTGATTCATTACTTGCTTTAGAAACAATGTATCAAGAACAAAAAACCACTAAAGAAAAATTATTATCGCAGCGTAATGAACGAAGCAAAGCCCTGCAGGAATTAAAACAGGATCTTAGTTACCAGAAAGCGCGTCTTGCGCAGCTGAGTGACGCCGAAAAAAACTTAAAAGCCAAACTTAAAAAAGAACGCGAAGCCCGCCAGGAAAAAGAACTAGCAGCGGCGAAAGCAAAAGCAACAAAAACACTAAAACCTAAAACAGAAACTCAAAGCCATTCGAGTATTGCTCAGCAGCGAGGCAAGTTAAAATGGCCGATTCGAGGTCAGGTTTTATCAAAGTTCGGCAGCCAGCGCAGCAGTCAGATAAAATGGAAAGGTATCTCCATTGCGGCTAACGAAGGTGAAAAAGTACGTGCCGTTTCCACCGGCCGGGTTTTATTCGCCGGTTACTTCAAGGGCTACGGCATGGTTATCGCAATCGACCACAGTGACGATTACATAACTTTATACGGTTACAATCAGACATTATTACAAAAAGCGGGCGACGTTGTTTTCCAAGGTGACGCTATTGCCCTTGCCGGACACAGCGGCGGGCAAGATAAAAACAGCCTGTACTTTGAGCTAAGCCATAAAGGCAAAGCACAAGATCCGCTTAAATGGCTTGAAAAGCGCAGACGCTAACGGAACAGGTAATTTAAAGTAACTATGCGACTGACAAGCTTAATTTTCCTGCTGTCTCTGATGCAGAGCCCCATGGGCTTTGCACAACAGACAGGCACTATCACTATTGTTCTGGATGATATGGGCAACAGCTTAAACGATTTTCAGGCACTCTCGCTGCCGAAAGAGATTGTTTTTTCTGTTCTTCCGTACACCCCTCAAGCTCAACTGTTAGCAGAAAAAGCCCACCAGCAGGAGCGGGAAATATTACTGCATGTGCCGATGCAGGCTAAAGCTGATAACGATATGTTAGGAAAAGGGGCGTTAATGCTGGATATGCAGGAAAAAGAGTTTAAAGAAACCCTAAACCGCGCCCTACGCACCCTACCCTACGTGCAGGGCGTCAACAACCATATGGGAAGCTCTTTAACTGAACAGTTACAGCCTATGTCCTGGGTAATGGAAGTACTGCACACACAAGGTTTATATTTTCTGGACAGCAGAACCACTGCACAGACTATTGCTGAAAGTACTGCCAAAATTTCGGGCATTCCAGCATTAAGGCGCCATGTATTTTTAGATAATGTAAAAACACAGCAGGCAATGGAAAAGCAGCTGCAGAGCGCAGTCCAGCTAAGCCGTAATAAACAATCTGTTGTTATCATTGCTCACCCGTACCCGGAAACCATTAAGTTTCTGCAGAAAAGATTTAAAACACCAGAGCATGGACTGCACTTAATAACACTTAACCAGCTTATTCCAGAAACTCAGCGCCTGGCAATGCAGCGGAAAAAATCAGAGTTTCAACAGGCAAATAACCAGGCAGTCACCAGCCCTTCTATACAAATACATTAAAAAAGAGTTCATATTATGCGTTTATCTGTTTTTTCACCAGAAAGCTCAACACAACTATTGATTGATCTTGCAAAGATTTACCAAGGTTATTTTCCCCCGGAACAGCTTACACAGGAATCACTGCAGGCTCTTATTGAAAATGAGCAAACTCAATTCTATGTAACCCTGTTTAACGAGCGTCACCTTGGTGCCCTGCAGATACAGGTAACAGAACATCAGGCTCAATTAAGTTTATTATCCGTTCGAGATCTTACCCGCCGCCGCGGTATCGCTAAAAACTTATTAAGAGAAGTCGAAAAGCAGTTGAAAAGCGAGCAGGTAAGTATGATCAGCATGTCTTTAAAGGAAATACCGGAAGCAGAAAAGCAGGGATTAACTTTATTTATGCAGGCCGTCGGTTATCAGCTAAGTGACAGTGTTTTTACAAAGACCCTATAAAGCACTTTGCTTACTTCTTAAATAAGAAAGCCGCAATAACTGCGACTTTCTTATAAATACACCAGACTTATCGTCCCGCCGGCGGGAAACTTCCCAGCATATAATGCAGGACTTTCTGCATACGCTGTGCACTTTTATCATTTTTATCTTTTTCTAAATCAACCAGCCCCTGCATGGCAGAGCGCCAGTAAACCTGACGTAATTCAGTATCTAAAACCGTCAGCAGTAATGTGCCTTTTTCATAACGGGTATTCTCAAATGGTTTATTGCTCAAACCTGGCAGCAGGCCGAACTTATCGACAATCGTCTGATCTGCAACATCACTTTCTAATGCAAATAAAAATCCGATAACCACATCGGCTTGAATCGGGTCCGGCTGATATACATACCCTTTGGTTTTTAAATAGCGAATAATTTCACTGCGGATATGCGCTTGAATTTCTTTTTCATTACTGTCATTTACGTCAGATAAAACGCGAGTATATTCATCATTCCAAGTGAAACTAGTAAAGGCAGGTAAAACTTCCTGCGGTTTACCGCTGCTGACTATCGTTAAACGCTCCTCTGCTTTTTCTTGTATTTCAGCCTCTGGCGTTGAAACACTGCAGCCGGAAAGGCTAAACAATGATACAAATACACTAACTAATAAAGCGAACTTTTTCATGTCTGTCTCCAACCAGGGTAAATATAGCCAAGCCGCTGACTATAAAATTTAATTACTCTTCAATAACAAATGAGGCGGCCTTTTCCATGACCTCAATACCGGCACCGGGAAGGTGACCATTTTCACTTAAATGGCGGCGCCATGCTCGAGCACCGGGTAATCCTTGAAATAATCCTAACATATGACGCGCAATATGATTTATATATGATCCATTACTAAGCTGCTGCTCAATATACGGGTACATTTTTTCTAATACTTCAAAGCGCGTTAGTATTTTTTCCTGCCCGTTAAACAGGCGCTGATCTACCGAACTTAACAGATACGGGTTAGCATAAACCTCACGCCCGAGCATCACACCGTCTAAATGGCGCAGATGTTCATCACATTCATCTAAAGTTTTAATGCCGCCGTTAATCGCAATGGTCAGCTGCGGAAAATCTTTTTTCAGCTGATAAACACGCTCATAATCCAGCGGCGGTACATCACGGTTCTGCTTAGGGCTTAAACCACTTAACCACGCTTTACGCGCATGAACAATAAAAGTATCACAGCCTTTAGCATGCACTTTTTCAATAAAATCACACAAAAACTCATAGGAATCAAGTTCATCAATGCCGATTCTGGTTTTAACCGTAACAGGAAGTCCCGTTGCATCGGACATCGCTTTAACCGCATCACCAACTAACTCACCTTCCGACATCAAGCAGGCACCAAAACGCCCGTTCTGCACGCGATCTGACGGACAGCCGACATTCAGATTGATCTCATCAAAACCACGCTCTTTACCGGCTAATGCAGCCTTAGCGAGATCCACCGGTGCACAGCCGCCTAACTGTAAACTTACGGGGTGTTCAGTTTCACCTTTCTGCAGGTAATCACCTTTACCGTATAAAATAGCCCCCGTTGTAACCATCTCGCTATACAGCAGTGTATTTTTACTCATAACACGATGAAAATGCCGACAGTGTCTGTCAGTCCAATCCAGCATCGGTGCGATGGAAAAGCGGTTTGACGGGTAAACATGGGCTGTTACTGGGTTTGGCATTAATTTAACTCACTTTTCTATATGCTAGTTCTGCGCTGAATTGCGTTGAATTACGTTCAATTTCGTTCTACAGTACGCCTTAAGTACGCCTCAAAGGAGTAGGACAAATGGCATCGTTTTCGATACAAACTCGTACATTAGCAAGCGGTGAAGCTCGCTTTAAAACAACTGTGGTTGTAAAAAAGAACGGCTCAATCATACACAGAGAAGCAAAGACTTTCAAAAAGAAAGAATTGGCTCGGACGTGGGGAAAAAACAAAACTGCTGAACTAGAAGAGTTCGGCGTTAATAAACATAAAACGTGCTCTATTGGGCAGTTAATCGATACATTTATAGATGATCGTTTTTTGTGGGACGGTACTGGCCGAACCAAACAATACGTTATCAAGATGCTCCGTGACTGCGATATAGCAAACATCCAAAGTGACTCACTCAAAACCAGTGACATTATCGAACATTGTAAAAATAGACTCTCTGCAGGAGCCAAGCCTCAAACGATTTATCATGATATTGCCTATTTACGTTCGGTGATGAAAAAAGCCCTACCCGTTTTTGATATAAAAGCCAACTTCGAAATATTTGAAGAGGCCGTGCCGGTGCTTATCGATATGAAATTAGTAGGCAAAAGTAACAAGCGTACCAGACGCCCTACTACAGATGAAATTGAGCGATTAAAAGAAGGATTACTTAAGCGCCAAAATACACGCGCGAATGGGCAAATACGAATTCCGTTTATTGATATTCTTGATTTTAGCATTCTTACCTGCATGCGTATTGGTGAAGTCTGTGCACTGCGTTGGGATGATTTAAACGAAGGGCATAAAACCATTACCGTACGCGATAGAAAAGATCCACGTAAAAAAGAGGGTAACCATATGATAGTGCCTCTTTTAGCGGGGTCGTTCGACATTATAATACAACAAGAAAAAAGCAATGCCCTGATATTCCCTTATAATTCTCGCAGCGTAACAGCAGGCTTTCAGCGCGTTCGCAATGAGCTAGGCATTGAAGATTTGCGTTATCATGATTTAAGGCGTGAAGGAGCAAGCCAATTATTTGAAAAAGGTTATTCTATTGAAGAGGTAGCACAGGTAACCGGTCATCGTAATTTGAATATTCTCTGGCAGGTTTATACACAACTGTTTCCGCATAAACTTCATGAAAAATTTAAAGAATAAAGCAAATAAATCAAGTCACTTTATAATTACCAGCAGAACTCCCCGAAGTAACAGGAACCAATGCATTTTCGGTTATTTCATCAACAACCGCATTCGCGAAGGCTTCAGCAAATTTACTGGTCATCGCAAACTCTCCCTCAAGTACAAAGCCCTGGGCTTTTAACTCTGTTTCGAATTTTTCTTTTAATGATGATTTACTAAGCGGCATATTATTTCCCTGCAAAAACGGTGGTTGAAATATCTACATGCGGACTGCCTGTGAACGGACAAATTGACGCACCTGTACAAACACCTGCCCCGCCATTTAGCTTTATAGTGGTTGCGTCCTGGGTGATATTTTCCGCAGTAATGTTGAAGTTTTTTTCTATCGTCTGCATTTTATTACCCATCACTTTTAATTTATCGTCCAGGGTAACCACCACATTGCGCAGTTTGCCGATGGTGGTGATAAGCTCCCCCGCAGTGGCTACTTGCATATTTCCCAGTGAACCGAGTGTTAAATCATCACCGGCTAATAAATCGATTGCGCCCAGGGCTTCAATCACCTTTTGACCAATAATTTCTTCAATACTGTGCTGGCTGATGGTGAGTGTATGTTTGCCGAACTCTCCCAGGTATTCATCGGCCTGGTCATATTGTTTAAATGCTTGTTGGCTTTGCTGTTGGTCGGTTTGCTCTGTTGTATTACCTGCCGCGTCTGTCTTTTGGCTTACCTCTATACGCTGCTGTTGCAGTTGCTCGCCGGGTTCAATATCGGGCAGCGCATAGTCACGGCCATAAATACCACGAATGATAGGTAAATCGTTTCGGCCATAAGCAAAAGCGATTTCAACAATGGTCCCTTCAAGTGGATAAGCTAATAATCCAGATTCATGGCCAGACATATGCACCGGCATCGGAATAGATTTATAAACTGGAACATTTAAATCAGCCTGCAGGGACTCGGTGAGCAGTTGAATATCGATTGCATAACGAGGACGAAATGGATCTGCTGTTTGCCCTGCGCTCGCAGTATCGCGCACTGCTTCAACACGTCCAAACTTCGGTAAATGGTTTTGCGTGGCAAGCTCCGGGAAGAATTTGAATATTTCATGCTTTTTAGCCGGCACACTGTTTGTTTGTGGCCCCCAGTAAGCGGTCATCTCATCACCGATTAAATCTAACCGGGTAAGGCGTTTTTCAGTTAGCTTCTCATCTTTGATTAAAGCGCCTGGGCGAAGCATCGGAAATGGCGCGAAGGTCATATTATCGCCGTTGGCCCTTGATGATAAATCAAGTGGCACGGTAACCGGCTTGCCATAGAACCGGCAGTCCTGGTAAGCACCAATATGAACACTTTGGTCTGTGTGTTGAAACCAGACTAAATCAGGCACCTTAAACGCTCGGCCGATTTGCTGTAAGCACTGATATCCTGTCCCCTGGCTGACAAAATTCGGAATTTGTTTATCGGTATAATCTACTTCTTCCGGCAGGATAAACTGCAGGCCTGTTTTTTCACCCAGTGCCGTTAAGACTTCCCGCATGGTCGGATGCTCAACACTCAGCGGCCAGCGGTTACTTAGAATGCCCACATTTTCTTTTACTGTCATTCTATAATGCCCGTTCTCTGCAGGCTGGACTTTCTCAATATACCCTTCAAAAAATGGTTTAAGGTTACTTTCATAACCGATATCAAAACGCACTGCCTGATGTTTTTCAGGGATAAACGTATCGGCAATAGTGAATATAGCAACACTGCCCAGGGATAATTTCAAGCTAACCATGTGCGAAGCTAATGTCATTTCCTCACCAGCGATATAAAGGCGCTTTTCTAATTTCATAGGCCGGTCTCTTCTGCATCTTTAAGCGCCTGCTGATGGCGGGTATTTTGCTCCTGCGTGGCTTTTGTCTGCTGTTTTTGACGGTTTTCTTTCTGCTCAGCGACACCGTTATACTCACGCAGTTCAAAAGAGACATTCCAGGCTAATAAGCTGTCATGCTCAGTGGCATTAATGCTGCCGGTGAATTTTGCCTGGCGAATTTTCAGTGCAAGCGACAGTATGTTACCCACCCGGTAAACTTTACGGTTACCATGTTTATCTTTTGCCGAAGCGAGTTGATACAGCAGGGTTAATATCCATAATGATTTAAACGGAATAATCCCGGCCACAGATAATTTCTTACCTTTATCCCCCTGTTCGGCTGTATCCGTGCCCGATGACTGTCCGCTCATATCCTGGTCTTTAAGCTCCATGGACATGCCCACGGTCATGGCGTCGAGCTTTACGATTATTCCGTTTAAGCTGAGCATAATAACTCCTCAAAAAATGTCAGCGGCGCAGCGCTAAGCAGTAAACTGGCAACGGTATGTTGATTATTACCAGGTACCGGCGCTTGGCTTAACTGCGTTGCAATACTTTCCGTACTGCCGTTGAGCGACATACTCCAAACACTGCCAGTCAGGTTTTTCAGTGCGTTAACAGTTTCACTAATTTCTGCTAGCTTGCCGGCACGCTTACTCGCCAATACTTGTAACTTATCAATGACATGGGTTTTATCATGAGCTAATGACTCAAGCGTCGCAATCTGCGCCCCTTGATAATAAAGTGCATCACGAAGAGGACTCGCGTGTAAATTGGCAGCCGGTTTAAAACGCGGCTGACTAATTGATGCCGGCTGAAATAACTTATCCACTGATTGTGTGGATAACGCAGTGGACTGTCTGGCGACTTGTCCCCAATCAGGCAAAGGGAAGACGCTCACTAGATTACTTAAGACAGAAGCAAACTGATTTAACTGGGACTCACTGACCATCACAGCAATACAATAAAGTTGCCCTGCAGGGCGGTTTTTATCAACCTGGTCGCGCAGTTTATCCGCTAAACAGTTCACTGCTTGTTGCGGATTAAGGTAAGCACCAGATGTTTGCTGGTCACCGACTTGGAATTGATAGGGCGACACGGTTAAAACAGTGCCTTGACTGAGCAAAGCATCAAGGTCAACTCGCAATCCTAATAAAGCCTCGGCCTCGAGGCTTAGTGGGTGACGGCTATAATTTGCGTCCCCCACTAAGGGCGTTAACCGAGCAGTGGCCTCAACCATTGTTGTGCCGACTTGTGTGGTAACCGTTTCTGCACCCGTTTGAATAGACTGCGCCGCATTCGGCCATGTAAGTAGTGAGTTAACCCAGCTCATACTATCCCCGACAATACCGGCCTGCCACACTCTGGAAAGTCATCCTGAAGCGGGTACTCATGAAGCAGTTTACGATCCCTCAATAAAGCATAATAATGCACATCGGTATAATCCGTTATCATCAATGCAGAGTATTCGTCAGGAATAAGGCGGTCTTGCTGGCACCTCATTATCTCAATGTTGACAAGCTGTAATGTTTCTTTGCTCCAGGTTGTTTCTTGAGTGATAAGCTCTGCACGATAACGTTGTTCATCATACTGCCATCCGTTATCAAACCAGCTGTCATATTCTCCCGGCTTAATTAATGTGTGTGTATCAGGCAGTTCACCAGGCTCAGTGACATGATAATTACCCCCATTATCTCGATCTTTTGCGTAACACATCTGCCCACTGTAATCGGACACCACCTCCCATGTATTCCCATTGAACAATGCACACTGCTCTTCTGACAAATCAGGTAACGGCTCAATTGTACTGTTGGCCGGCAGGCCGGTACCGGCCTGAATTAGGGTGATGCCTGAAGCAATAAACTGCCCGTCATGCCCCTTATAATGATGAACTAATACTTCCTGATCTTCTTTTAAAAATTTAAATGTCATTAGGCAGCCCTTACTATATAAAGATATGCAACATTACGTGGAACAGCATCCCAAGATAGCATTAGTGCTTTTATGTCTCCGCCAAGAGCAAGCTCCCCAGAAGGGCCAACTGGCGTCCTTGATTCATGATTCTCTACGGTACCAGGGCTGTATTCGTCCCCCCAAGCCGCGCCAGCATAACCTTCTATTCGCCTCTTCTCAGAGTGACGTGATGCTGCTTGATATGAACCAATAAGACGTCCAGGGTCAGTGCCTTTGTCATCATCCCAGCCTCGGATAAACTCCCCGCGTAAGTCAGGTAGCGTACCGTTAGGATATACAGCCCCAAGTAAAGGATATGTGGTAATACTAAACGCCTGTCCGACACATGCTAAAAAACCAGATGGTATCGCCTCGTTAGGCCATGGCAAGGGCACACCAACGGGGCAAATACTTTTGTCCGCCAAATCATAAGCTGCTTTAACCGCACTGGGAGTGGCAGCTAAGAGCGTACTTGTTGAGCTAATGGAGGTCGATAATTGCACCGCCCCCTTTTGGGCCGTTGTACCATCAGCAATTGACAGTGTTCGGTCAGCAGATAAATCACCGCCTCCCTGCAATGGACTAGTTGTGGCGATAGTGATTGTCTGTGCGGCCTTACCGGCAGCCAGGTCATAAGCGGACTTTACCGCGCTTGGTGTGGCTGCTAAGACAGTACTTGTGGAGTCAATGGCTGTTGATAACTGCGTCGCACCAGAGACTGTGGTACTGGCGGCCACATAGGTCCACTTTGCATTGGCAACACCTAGCGCTTCAACTCCTTTGTCGTAGGCCGTTTTCACCGCTGTAGCGGTAGCACTTAAAATACTTGAGACAGTCGACACGGAATCAGTTAACTGCACCGCCCCTTTTTGCTCAGTGGTTGCATCGCTAATCGACAATGTTCGGTCAGCGGATAAATCACCGCCCCCAAGCAATGGACTGGTTGTGGCGATTGTTGTTGCCTGTGCAGCTTTAGCAGCGGCCAGGTCATAAGCTGATTTCACCGCGCTTGGTGTGGCGGCCTCGGCAGTGCTGGTTGAGTCAATGGCAGTCGATAATTTTGTAGCGCCATAAACCGTGGTGCTGGCAACCACATAAGTCCATTTGGAATTAGCAACATTAAGTGCTTCAACTGCTTTGTCATACGCTAATTTTACTGCGCTCGCGGTGGCCCCTAAAATGGTGCTGGTTGAATTAACCGAATCAGATAATTGAACAGCCCCTTTCTGCGCGATTGTTGCATCATCAATTGATAAGGTTCGGTCAGTAGATAAGTTTCCACCGCCTTGTAACGGGCTGGTTGTTGCAATAGTTCGACCAGTAAAGGCTTCACTGATTTTATTAGTAATACCGCGCCAGAACTGCGCTAATTTCACATGCTTACTCTCTGTTGACTCCTCATCAATATCACTGTCAGTCGCAGCGTTATCTTGTCGTTCGAATGAGGGGGAGCCACCTAAAAAACGCGTATCAGTGATATTACCTACAGCATCAATCTCAGCTATATGCGTGACATAATGCGCGTATCCATCTTCATCAATATAATCAACCAGGTTATCTCTCGAGGAAATAAGCTTAATCACTGTATTCCACTGACTGGTCACCTGTCCCTGCCAGCTAGCATCAACATAAATTCTACTAGGCGTTAGCACATCAGTAATAGGCCTGTCGTTTTCAATCGCGCAACGTAGTCCCTCAACATACCCGGTACCCTTTGTTGCTTTGTAAACGATAGGAGTAGTTAAAGCGGTATCAATTACCTCTTCTTTAACGACCTTAAACCCATCATTAATGAAGGAAGCTGAATAATAATGGTCAACATTACTTAAACGCGCAGCTTCATCAGTACCGAACAACCGCGCAGTAAAATCAATCTGCCAGGTAGACGCATCAACATGAATTTCAGTTAATTGTTTGGCACCGCTATAACTCATCATAATTGAGCGGGTGATGGCATTACCGTTCTGCTCGCCGACAATGGTTTTTAATTTATGTACCAGCGGAATATGGCTGATAGCAGCAAGCACATCCGAGGCTTTATTGCGCAGGCCAATCCAATTAAAATCAAAGTCGCCGATGCTGGTATCCATGATTAAGGAATAAACCACTGCATTGGGACTCACATAACCGGTTTGACTGACATCACTGATATATACAATATGCTCTTCGTCCGGTAATCCTTCATTTGGGTCAACCGGCACGCTTGGGTCTAAATCGGGTACATTAGCCAGTACAAACTCATCAAGTATAACCGGAAGACCAAGCGCTTCCTGCTCTGCTTTATATGCCTCAAAGGCTAATGTGATAACGGTATTTGACATGTTATTCCTCTAATATTGCCACATGGCATTGATGCTCCCAATCCATCGGTGCTGCACTCATTTCCAATAAAACCGGAGCAATGACTTCAAACTCATAACGCCGACACGTCCGCCCGTAACTTCTGATAATCTCATCCAGCAAGGCGGCATCTTCTGTCAGCTGAGAGTCATCAACACGTATTGAGATGATGTCCCAGTCGCGCCCAGGTAATCGCTCATCAATTTCAATAAAGCCCACACCCAGGCGCTCAAAAATCTGAATAAACCCGGCAACACTGCCCGCGTCTTTAGCGTTAACAGCAGCATACTTCACTCGAACACGAAACAGGGAAAGCGGCTCATCCTCAAAACGGGTTATATCCCTGTCCCACGCCATTAAATTAAGCATGGACTCACTGCAGGTTAATGCATCCGCCTGGCGCAATGGGAACAGCATCCAGCCGTTAATTAAACGAAAGAACTGGTGAACACCTTTTGATAAGAAGTACGGCTCGACTAACTGCGTCGAGATAGTTTTGCCGTCCTGCCACCATGGAATATTGCTTTTAGGTAATACCGGTAACCGCTTTAACATTATTTGCCCTCTATTACTGATAACACGCGCTCAACAATTGTCGTCCCGCCCTCAATAACAGACAGCCCACTTAACCTCGGTTGCTCTAGCGCGCTGATAATGTCCTGCTGCACTTCGCCGTCAACAATGAATAATATTGATGCAACTGCATCCATCGCGTTATGAATCTCACTGCCCATCTGCGATAAACTAAAACGGCTGAGCGGCATAGTGCGGGTCATATCGGTAAACCCTTCTGTTTCACGAAACGCCGCGCGAATACGCTGCTGAACTTCTGTGAGTTGAAGCATGGTTTCCTGCTCGGTTAAGTTTTCAACCAGCACCACCTCCGCCGTCATTTCATGGTATTTATCCGGGATGGCCTGACAAATCATGATATCGCCGTGTCCGTGGTGACCATCACTCATAATATGCTGATTAAGCTCATCAAGCGTCGACTGCGGCGTGTAGCCGACTTCCATTAAAATATAAGCAACGGCTGAGCCCGGCGTAATATCACCGGTATTTAAAAAGAAAATATGATCGCTTCGAATACCGGCCACACTGGCAATAATGGAGCGGTAGGCATCATCAATATGCCAGCTTCCGGCACTGGTAAAGGCATTCTGAAGTCTCAGTGCTAACGCCTCATCAGTTTCAGCGTTCGCGCCCAGGCGGGTTATCCAGTCTGCCTCATTAACCGCAGAAATAATGCCTGGAAGCTCGGTTGGAAGAATATTAAAATACCCAGCAGGCAAGTTATATGCACTGCCAGCCTGGACCGCCTGGGTCAACGCCTTGCCCGTCGGCAGTCCCGCCTCAATGACAGTATCAGCCAGCACCTCTACTTGATAAACCACCCCGTCAATCGGCAGTGTTTGAACGATCGCTCCCTGGGCAATCGTCACGGCATCATCGGCATTGGCTTTGGTAAAGGTGATGTTCCCCTGCGTTTTTTCAGCTTCTTTCACACTGACATTAAGCTCCCAGGCTTTCAGCTCAAGCGCCCACCGCGCTGCTGTAGCGACAAACATATTCGGCAGTACAAAACCGGCTAACAAAACCCGAACAAGCCACTGCGCAGGTGTCACCACTGCTGCACGCACCCAGCTCCAAAACGGCGACATCTGCGAATCATTAGACAGGTGACTGCCCGCATCAACCACTTCTGCCTGCAGCTTTTCTGCAAGCGCTTCTTCCGAAGTAGGAATACCGGCCTCATTTAATATCTGCTCAAAATCAGCATCTGGTCGTTGACTCATGTACTCACCCTTATTTCACCAGTCGGTCCGTATTCATAGGCGTCCGCTGTTAATATTATTTCACCGGCCTGTCGCTCAGTGGCCGTTGCACTACCGGGCGTGATACGAATATCCAGCTCCGTTAACTGCTCTATCTGCACCAGCACATCCGCACGTAATGCCGGGTTTCTTTCACCAATTAATTCACGGGCCAGCCCTGACTCCATAATGGCGTGTTTAATATCCTGCGAGATGCTGTACAAATCACTGCACTCAAGCGGCTGCTGTCCCGCATCTATTTCCCAGCCGCCATTCATTACTTGTAAATCAATGTACTTTTTATCCGGCATTGAGTTCATCCCACTGTGCTAACTGGTCTGGTGTGAATGCATTTTGTGTAGTGATAAACACATCGCCATACTGACGTGTGGCAGTGGGTTTAGGTTTATTAACGGTCGTGACATTGGATACCATCCCCTGAGGTAACTGTGTTTGGTTTTGCGGCAGCTGATAAGGCGTAACGCTAGGCAGTGTTTCATTACTCGCTAACGTGGCGCTTTCAAGGGCCGGCATAGCATCCATTGTTTCCTGCGTGACATTCACGTCTTGAATCTGCTGAGCGATATCAACATCAGGGATGCCAGGCTGCACGAACGACGGCATTTCAGGCGCTGACGGCATCTCAGGCATTTCAGGAATGAGCGGCATATCCGGTGTTTCAGGTACGGACGGCTGCGCGGGACTTTCCATCATCACCGCAGTGTCAGGCTGCGTAAAAGACAACATGGGAGGCACTTCACCGGCCTTTATCTGATTGGCCGATTTCAATGCCGGCATTTCAAGCTCCGGCGAATCAACTGATGCGACATCAGGTATCATCGGGGGAAGCTCAGTCCGAGTAGCCATTGACAGCATGACCGGCATTTCCGCAGCCAGAGCTTGTTTTTCAATATCAACACCGGGTGCCTGCGGCAGCTCGCCCGCTTTAAAGTCAATTTCAACACCCGGCAGTTTATTAAGCATGCCGATAACCCAGTCAATGGTATCAGCTAAAAATTTAAACACGGCTGTATCAGCGATTGACGCTTTAAAATCATCCCATCCATAAATAGCAATATAAATAGCACTAGCAAGCGCTGCGAGCCCGATAACAACCCATGTAATTGGATTTGCTAAAAGTGCAGCACTAAATGCCCATATTGATGTGGTCATCAGTAATGTAACGGCGCGTAATGTTTTAAATACGCCACTTAGCACGCCAACTGTTAATGCCCAGCCTGCTGACATCATCTGTCCGATACCCATAGCAAGCGACAACACAGCGACCACCCCCGCAAGGGAAATACCGGCAATGGCTACATACCCAATGATTTCACCTAATATCGGGAATTCATGGAGCCAGACGCTCAGCACGGTAATGCCGTCAATCATTGAGGCAACAACGGCATTAATTGACGGCAGTACCGCGCCAAACACCGAAGCACGCACCGCAAAGAAAACAGCTTCTAAACGCTCCCACTGGTCAGTCATAGAAGCAGCCATTTCTTCGGCTTTACTCATTCCCTGGACTTGACCTAATGCGTCAATGTTTTGAGCAAGGCCTGCAGTATCAGCCATCAGCAATTTAATCATGCCAACAGCTTCCTGTGTGCCGAATGCCTTAGTCAGCTCTGCCGATTCAGCCACACTAATAGTGTCGCCATAGCGCCCCTTTAACTGCTCTAAAATATCAATCATCGGCAGCATCTGCCCCTGGCTGTCCGTAAAGCTCATATTCAATTCATCTTGCGCTTTAGCAACACCATTTAAAAAGGCCCGGTATTTTGTGCCCGCTTCACTGCCTGACATGGTTGCCTGCAACGTGCCCAGTATCGCCATCTGCTCGTTCATGCCGATACCCACCGAGGTGGCTTCTGCGCCAATACTGGTAAATGCACTGCTCATTTCAGAGCCCGTCGTTTTAAACATCTGCACGGCACTGGCCGTCATGCCGGCAACTTGCTCAACCCACTCGCCTTTGCCCATTTCAGTGGCTTGGTTTTTAAATATGCCGTACATGGTCCCCATGTAACTGGTAATAGTGGCGGTATCCGCTTTAGTAGCGGCCGCCAGTACACCGGATGCTTTTGTGAATTGTGATAACTCATCACCGCTGAGCCCTGCAATGGCTGACTGAATATCATAGGAAGCAGCCACAAAATCTGTGGCAGATTTGCCGTATTCAACGGAAAAATCAAGCGCCGTCGCCTGCAGCTGCTTTAATGCAGCATCTGTCACCCCCAGCGATTTCACCACCCCCATTTTTCTGTCCATTTCAATGGCCGGCATCAGTGCATTTTGAACAGCAAAACCAGCGGCCACCAAACCAGCCCCGCCACTGGCCATATTAGCCATGCCTTGTCGGCCTGCATCCACTGTGGTCTGCATTTGCGCAGTGATCCCCTGCAGAGGTTTAGTTACCTGGTCAATCAGTGCCACGGTCATTAACAATCTGTCTTGAAAACTCATTTTTTAAATAATTTTCCTATGGCATTAGCGACGGCTATTTCCTGGCGTTTATAAAGGTGTGTGTCTAACCACATAGCGCGAGCAAGGTTTTGCGGCTGGTCATCCTCGCCAGGCAGAAGGTGACGACGCAGGGTGAGAGCTTGTTCATAGGGGTTTTTATCAATTCTCCCCACCCGCTCGGTTAGTTTTTTAAGTTGACCTTAATACCGCCCTTTGCGCCTTTGTTAACTTCCATGAACAATTCCATGATTAATCCCGGCACACTGTCCAATAGTTCAATTAACGCGTCTTTCTGCTCACTGTCGACAGTACGTGTTAAGAAGGTATACGCCGGTGCAACTTTGTTATCGGGCATCAGCTCATTGGTGTAGTTGTTATGGTCGGTCACAGTGGGCGAAAAATTAAACTCAGTGTCCCCAACGCTGACGATGATTACTTTTTTTGCTGTGTTTACTGATTTCATGCGCTCTCTCTTCTGTTGAGTGTTTCATAAATGCGATTAAATCCTCTTTCCATCTGCCGCTCTAAGCGCTCAGCATGGTCTTTGAATTCATCTTTGGTCACATAACTTTCTGCTACGTGTGTTTTAAATTCCGAAATTTCTTTGGTTAACGAAAAAAACTTAGCAATTAATGCGGTCAGCAGTACCGTGACAAACATAGCCACAGCGATAAATGCTTTGATTACCGTTGGATCCATCACGTCTCCTTTTTTTCCTGAATTAAAGGGACTTCTTTTAACCGTTTTCCCTGCAGTGACAAAATAATGTCGTCGACGGTAGACTGTGCAACATCATTGGACGTGAAGCTTTTTAACACTTCTAACCCCCAAATTATCAGGCGGGTAACAAAGCGTTCAGCCATCACACTCCACGCCATTTTAAACAGCATCCCCTGCAGAATTTCCCAGATTGTTTTGCCTAAAATAGAAATAAAAAAATGCATGGTTAGTCCTTCATTTAATCTTTGATAATGGTTAACTGCGCAGGCGAGCCGCCCAGTTCATTCATTAATGCATTAAAAGCATCCCCTGAATGCGTCACACACCACTCATCGTCTAAAAAACCAAAATCAAGTCCCGGTGACAGACAACCAAGCAATTCTGAGGGTTTATTAGCCGGATGAATCAGGCAGGCAGTACGCAGACTTGACCCGTCAATCGTCACGCCTAATGTAGCGGCAACCAGTGCATAGCACTCACCATACTTGGGGCTGTTATGCGGCACGATTAAATAACTTCCCTCCGGCACACAGGATTTAAAGGGCTCGTTGTTACGCCATTCACGCTCAACTATGTGGCAGACTTTGCTGCTGTCTTCGCGGTACAAATAGGAGTATGTACCGTGCTCAAAGTAACGCCGTTTTAAAATAAAATGTTTCATCAAATCCCCTGTTCGGATACCGATTGACAGTTAACACATAACTGACAACCTGGTACTGCAAACCGGCGGGCAGCCGGGATCACTTCATCACACAAAGTGCAGTTGTGTGCACTGGTAATAAACTTAATTTTACTGCTCTGCTGGTGACGGTTAATGAGCCTTTGTGTCTGGGCCATTTCATGCTCACTGGCTCGGTCTAAATCATCCATGGTTAAAATAAGCCCCGCGTATCATTTTCACTCAAATAGGGAATACCGTTAATACTGACAAAGTGCGGACTGGTGACAAACCCTTTAAGTTTACGGGTGGTTTTATCGGTACTTTCCGGATCGACACTGATTAAATCTGAGATAACCAGTTTCACGCCGTACAGCTCAATCTTGTCTTCATCTACTCCGTTATTTGCATAAAACTGGCAGTCATGCGGGGCAATTTCCCGCCAGCTTCCGGCTTCACGCGCTTTTTGCTGCAGCTTACGAAAGTTGTTTAAATCCAATTCATATTCCGTTTCACACTGAGCAGTGCCGTCGGTATAACCATCTGTTACGCCGCGACTCAGTGCGACGGCTGATTCATCACTAATGGTGGCAGTGGCTGACTTCACATGCACCATGACGCCAAGAATAGTGACGTCAAAATTACGACCGGTAAATCTCGCAGTCATCGGTTATTCTCCTATCCGTTGATTAAGCATGATGCCCACGGTAATTTTCACCGGGCATTCATAAGGGGTGACAGCCATTAAAATTTCTATTTCTTCGCTATTAATCCAGGTGATGGTGATGTCTTCATCCAGAGGCGGCTTGATTTCCCCTGGGAACGTGTAATCACCAATGATGGTACTGATCGCCATCTCTCGTAAATCCTGACTGAAATACAGTTCTGCAGAGGCGATACTGCCGGGGGTGGAGTTAAGCTCTCGATCGCCCAGGCGTGCAATAGCGCGGATGCGGACTTTACGCGCCGCCTTCATAGCAACACGGATATGGCGGATATCTTGAAAGTCGCCGCCTTCCACATCAAGCGTTCGCCCGGTTGTCCAGTACTGGCCGTCATAGTCGGGATACCACATCGGCACCGCATAGCGGTTTGATTCGAGCGTTTTTAAATAGGCAAGCTCTAAGGCCGCACCGTCAACATCGACAGCAAGCTCTGTACTGCCTAATACGCTACCGGTTTTAACGCGAGCAGGGGAGTCCGCAATGGAGACTTCTTGATTAGCTAAGCGCCCGGCATAAATACCAATGGTTGAATTATCGGCATGCACCAGTGGAACAACCGTCACGTATTCACTGGCAACCGAATCCTGCATGGCAACAGTATCAGCTAACCACTGCGACCAGGTCTGCCCGGTATCTTGTGTTGTATCAATGTAAGGGCAACAGCAGATAGCAAAGGTTTCACGGCCAAGTTTGGCTTTTAATTCATTTCGCAGAGCAGCTGCATCTTCAAACAGCTTTTTGTCCTCGGCGGGAAAATCTAAAACAAAGGCTTCAAAGCTCGATGTTTCATTGGCTTTACTGACCGCATCCTGCCAGTTATCCTCTTCTTTTAAAATCATGACGCCAGCAGTCCAGCCTTGCTTGCCGTTAAGCTGTGCAGCTTTCACCGTGGTCATTAATGACTCACCGGCAGTTTTGATAACTTCATCTAAATCACTGCTGCTGTCGACCATGATAAGGTCGCGCTCAGGCCCTACTTCTAAGTCACCGTAGCCGACAAACAAAAAATGAAATTCAACGCCCGGAATTGACCCGTTCATCATATTGGAAATGTTAATAATAACTTCTGGAAACGCCATTGCTTTGCTCCTGTTTAACGATATTCGTTACTTTTTGCCGTAATTCATACTCTGGAAAGCACGCGCCCATGCTTTAGTGGTTCTTTCTTTATCAGCCCCTAAAAAACGACGTGACGGTGTTTTTATCTGCCAGCTTTTTTTATGAGGCGGCATTAACCCCATGTCCCGCAGGTAACCAAATGCACCTTGCACTTCTTCTGTGGTGAAGTTCTCAACCATAAATTTAACCGTGGGAACGATTTTCTTTCCCCTTGGGGCGTTAGGGTTCATTCGCCTTGCGTATATTTCATAGCCCAGTGCTTTAAGCGTTTTGGCCTGCGCCCTTGAGCAGCCCTCTGGTTGATTCTTTTTATAATGATTCTTATCCGCCTTTGCCGTGACCGTATTACCTTTGCTGTGACGGCTGCCAAGAACGCCTGCATGTACCCGGTAATTACCTCTTTTAAGCGTGATATCAGCATGATTTTCATCAGAGCTTCCACTGACGATAATATGCTGTCGCAGGCCAAGGAGCATTTTAGGCTTTCGCTTAGTGCGCCTTTTTTTCCTTTTAGCCCACTTACTGCCCTCCGGCATCTGCTGCCGTGTAATATTCTGCCTGGAGGCTGTCGCTATATTGGCAGCCACTCGCCTAAGCAGACGTTTTCTCTTTTGCGGGGGCAACGCTATCGCTTTAGCAACGTTTTCTACCTGTTTTAATGTCTTCTTATTAAAACTAATTTTTATCATGATGCCGGTTGCGTATTGGCAATCACCACGTCACCATGCACTGCTGTCCATATCTCATAAGGTGCTAGAGACCAGTGGCTGTCCTGCCAGTAAATTGGTCCGGCATCATCGGGCACCACCATCACCGGCTCAATAAATTCAATCTCTAAATTCATTAACACCGTGGTTTCACTCTCAGATTCCACATCAAAAACCGGATCGTTTAATTCAAACTCATCACGATGCTGGTCGTTGTCCATTATCCAGGCCATGACGTTGGCAATAATCACCGCCGGGTCAACCTGCTGAAAGGGAAACCGCTCAAAGGTAAATAACGCGCTGTAGGAGATATACCCAATATCACGTCCAAGCCCTTGGTTTTTAGCGCCGACCAGTATCTCCACATCTTCCATCCAGCACTCAATATGTTTGTGCTGGCGCTCAGGTGTCACCTTTTTAAGGTGACTGAGTAACCCCTGCAGGTAATAACCCGCATCGGTTTGGCTTAACGGCGCACTCATAACAGTTCAATGCCCGTTCGGCCTTTTCCTTTAATCGCCCGGATATGCTGCTGACTTTCAGTTAACAATTGGTCGCGTACTTCAACATGGCTGGTTGCGACATTCTCGCCGGCATCCTTCATCTGCGTAGTGGCATATTCCGGTAATAATTCTGATTTAGTGCGGGCAAATACAGCTTTCTCATACAAAATAACCAGCAGGTTTTTATCACCGATTTTCGGCTGACCTACCACGTCCTCGGCTTTTTCAATACCCGATGCTTGATAAGCTGTTTTTACGTTGACCAGCTCAATATTAATCTGGGCAGTAGAAGCAGCAACGGCGTAAGCGATAGACTCTTTGTCCATTTCCAGCGGTACACCACGGCGTTTTTCAAAATCGCCCGCGTTTAAATCCGGCCAAAACCCGTCATTTTCGATAACAGTGTCTTGATACTCCGGGTTTACCTGCCCGTTAAACATATCCGTTTCCTTAATAAGTGCGCCTCTGGCCACTGGCTAAAGGATTAAGCATCGTCATTAATGGCGTGCTCATCCTAGCCAGCCGAGGCGCGGTGGCGTAGGAGCTTTTACAATACGAATTTAAAGGTTCGTGCCGTCAATTAAGGCGCGCATACGCTGCTCAATTTTATCCAGGTGTGTGTTGACCTGTGCTTTCGGGCTTTGGTTTTGTGCTTCAATCAATAACGCCTTTGCCTGCTCAAGTGTTTCAATGTCGCCCACCGAAGACGCTTTTGCTTTACCGTTTTCATCTCGAAGCAGGTGCAGTCCGGCGAATTTGTACCACTTGGCCGTTAACTGTTCATTGATGCGCCACTCTTCCCGAACCATGGCAAACACCTGGCTAAAGAACGGCTCGATTGAATGGCCTTGTGCCGACATGCGCTCACACCATTTCAATACTTCATCCGCACAAAAGGTGGCAAAATCTCGTTTGAACCGCTGTGGTGTATCAAGCTCTCGCTCAATGGCTTGACCACACCAGTTAATTGCGGTGTCTAAGTCTTCAATATCAAACAGCCACACCACCATGATGGCAAATAACGGGTTATCAAAACGCGCTTCGCTCGCTAGATATTCTTCAACGGCGGCGCGGTACTTAGGCACTAATACTTCGCGTTTATGCCGGAGTTTATCGTCAATACGGTTAAAGCCTTTCAGCACCTTTTCATCATTAGCAAGCTCAGTTAATAACAGATGCAGGCTTTTAGGCTCAGCCCCACAAGGCTGATGATGGCCTTGTTCACTCTGCTGTTTTAATTTGTTGTGACGTTGACGCCTGATTACACTAACCATAAAAACTCCTATTCTTCAGGTGGCACAGGAACAGGCCCAATAACAACCTCTTCAATAGCAGCGAATTTATCAAAATCGCCTACGGCATAACCTTCCATGCGCAGGTATGAAGACTCATATTGTTTGCGGTCTTCTTCATTACGCGACTTGCGCCATTGCGTGCCTTTCTGCGTTAAAATCTGCAGGTTCTTTAATGAGGTTACCCAGATAGCCGTGGCCGGGAAAAATGGCGGTGTATAGGCCTTTTTACCGTCAATCGTTTGCGCCAGTGACTGTGCAGCTTTATGCTCCGTCGGCGTATTAGCTGATTCCAGTAAGCGGTGCGACTCTGCTGCCACTAAATCACGGCCGACCAGTACCACTAAATCGGGATCCCCTTGATACACTTCATGAATAACGTTATTCACTAAATCATTAACCACAGAGTCCAGGTTCTTATAAGAATCTTCAGTCTCGCCGGTGGCGTCAAGAACGACAGAATCAATCACTTGCCCAGGCGCTTTTTCTTTAACAATGGTTAACCAGCCTTTATTAACATCCTGGCCTAATGGGTTAGCTTCTGGATCGGTTGTTTCAGCAACGCTGATACCGTTAAAACCAATTCTGAGCATGTCTAATGCAAAGTTACGCGTAATAGAGGCATTCATTAATTTAACGAATTGACCGGCATTACCCGCGTTCGCCCACTGCGTTAAGGTAACCCAGGTAACCGCAGCCCCGGAGTCAGTTTCAACGAGCAGATAAGTATTACCGTCAATACCCAGTTGAGCAGTAAAACGGCCGTTCTTTTTACGACCGGTTAAGAGTCCACCGGTACCCACATCAACCACCTGTCCGGTAATTTGATCAACTGAAATCATAGAAATGCTTGATAAAAAACCATCAGAATACTGAATCGCCTGGCGCAGTTTCGTTTCCATCGGCGGGGTAACAGAGAACTGTTTAGTCACATCGATAACACCGGCAGCTTGTGCTAGAGCAACGGAGTACTCATTTAAATATTTACTGGCTAATGCATTAAACATTAAATCACCTCCACTTGGGTTTCACCGGCACCTTCATTACCTGGTCGCTGACCTGGTACTTCTTTTGACAGATCATTAAATTTTGTTTCTAAACCATTCACTTTTTCAGTTAACGGTTTAAGCTGCTTGGCAAGCTCGCTACTGAACTGCTCTGCAGAAAACTGCTGTGGCTCTTCTGCAGGCACTTCTGTTTCAGGCGCGCTTTCTTTCTGACTGAATTTTTGATCTAACTCAGTCAGTAAATCTGTTTTAAATTCGCTGAAATGCGTTTGCATCTCTTGTGCTAATTCTTCTTTAGTCACGTCGGTTTCCTCTGGTTCAGGGGTTGTTTGGACTTCTGGCAGCGAGCCACCAGACTGGAAATATTGAGCAAGGGTGGCAATGGCTTTAGTGATTGGGTTTTGTTGAGAAAAGCACTCTGAGAATTCAATCTCTTCGAGTTGGCTGCACTCAATGTTTTTTTCATCACCACTGCCTGTTGAGAACTTTAAACGGGTTGTGCCTGTTGATGCCGGAGAGTCCGTCACCGCAAGGCCCATTAAGTAACAGGTCCCCTGGCCTTTATAATCCGGGTTAGGCTCGATGGAGGTAAACAGCTTCTGCTCATTCGCGTTAGCTTTTAAAAGGTGCGTATTAGGCGTGATTTTGGCAAATAGGCGCAGCTTACCGCCTCGCTTTTCTGCTTTTAACTGCTCAACAATGCCCCAGTTATTACCCTCGAATTTACCCCAGTTTGAACGTTGATGCTCCGGCCAGATAAGTGCGCTGTATTCATCATGAGAATAAGCCTCTGCCATTTCCTTGATCCAGTTAGCAGTGATAGCACGACCGTCAACGGTTGCCCCTTCTGTTGCTACTATTTTCCAGTCGCTTGTTTTTGCCATTACCCTGGGCTGCCTTTTTAAGATTGATGTCAGTCAATGTCTCTTTGTAAGGGCAACAATACGCCTTTGAACTGGGCTGGTCAGTCACGGCACTTCCGACAAATTCCGATTTCCCTGTTCTCGGAATTAATCGGAATTTTCTTTAAATATTTGGGGTTTTTCGGGGGGTATGATGAAGATAAATACATTAATGAAGAGTGAAAATGGCCTATTCCCCAGAGGTAAAACAAGCTGCGAGAGCGTTATATTTAAAAGCCTGGACACCAAAAGAAATAGCTAAAGAGCTAGGGCTGGCTAATGAGCGTATTGTTTATTTCTGGGCGGATAAGCACGGCTGGCGTGACATGCTGCGCGAGCATACCGTTGATGAGGCAATCTCTACCCGTATTCAAGCATTACTCGAAATTCCTGAGCCAACTAAGCCGCAGCTGGATTTGTTAGACCGTTTAATCGGTCATCATGTCAAACTGAAAAAACAGCGTAAGCAGGATGAAAAACAAAGCAGCAATGACCAGCAAGCCGGCAGTAAACCCAATAAATCTAACCGTAGTAAGTCATCGAATAGCGACAAGAAAAAGAAGAAAGGCAAAAATAACATTGAGCATATAGCGACCGATGACTTTAATGGTTGGAATGCTTCTTTATTTAAGTACCAGATAAAAATGCGCAATAATATCGGCCAGCGCATTCGTAATATTCTTAAATCCCGGCAAATCGGCGCGACTTATTATTTCAGTGGTGAAGCCTTAGAAGATGCGATTTTAACCGGTGATAATCAGATATTCCTCTCCGCATCACGCAACCAGGCGGAAGTGTTCCGCAGTTATATTATTGCCATCGCCAAAGAGTTTTTAGATATTGAGTTAACCGGTAACCCGATTATTTTATCCAACGGCGCAGAGCTGCGTTTCTTATCAACCAACAGTAAAACGGCACAAAGTTACCACGGCCATGTGTATGTAGATGAATACTTCTGGATCCCCAAGTTTGAAGAATTAAACAAACTGGCTTCCGCCATGGCCACCCATAAGAACTGGCGTAAAACTTACTTTTCAACGCCCTCTTCAAAAACACATCAAGCGTATCCATTTTGGACCGGCGACAGCTGGCGACGTGGTAAAGACAGCCGCGCTAATATTGATTTTCCGACCTTTAAAGAGATGCAGGGCGGCGTAGTGTGTCCCGACAGACAATGGCGCTACATCGTCACCATTGAAGATGCGCTCACTGGAGGCTGTGAATTATTTGATATTGACGAACTGCGCGACGAATACAGCCACGCTGATTTTCAAAATCTGTTTATGTGCGTGTTTGTTGACGGCGCAACGTCAGTCTTTCAGTTCTCACACCTTGAGCGCTGCATGGTTGATATGGCGCACTGGCAGGATGTCAAACCCAATGATAAACGCCCCTTTGGTCATCGTGAAGTCTGGCTGGGATACGACCCGTCACGTACCCGGGACAATGCCTGTTTAGTTGTTGTTTCCCCGCCGATTGTCGCTCCGGAAAAGTTTCGCGTATTAGAAAAGCATTACTGGAAAGGCCTTAACTTTCAGTACCAGGTCGCGCAGATAGTCAAAGTATTTGAGCGCTATAACGTCACCTATTTAGGCGTAGATACGACCGGCATCGGGGCCGGTGTTTGGGATTTAATCAGTAAAAAATACCCGCGGGAAGCCCATGCGATTCATTACAGTAACGAAAGTAAAAACCGCCTGGTCATGAAGATGATAGACATCATTGAAGGTAACCGCCTGCAGTACGATGCTGAGCATAAAGATATCTCAATGGCGTTCATGGCCATCAAACGGGCATCAACACATTCCGGTAATGCCATGACCTTTAAAGCCGAGCGCAGTGAATTAACCGGCCATGCCGATGCTTTCTGGGCTATCTCACACGCACTCATTAATGAACCTTTGGATTATAACGACAAACCCAAATCAACATGGAAAACCGCCGCATGACAGATATTCAAGTAACACCGACAGAGACCCCAAATAATGAAAGCGTCATGTTCAGCTTTGGGGAGCCAGAGATAATGAACAAAGACTTCACTAACTATGAATACAGTGATCTTTTTTATAATCATAGCGAGGACTACTGGGAGCCACCACTCGACCGAAGAGGACTCAACAAACTAACCAGGGCGAATGCCTATCACGGCTCTATCTTAATGGCCAGGCGAAACATGATTGCAGGCCGATATCAAAAAGGCGGCATGACAAAACAACATATGCAGTCCTGCGTACACGATTTTTTAGAATGTGGCGATGCCGGTATTCTGAAATTACGAAATCACTTCGGGCAGGTTGTCGGTCTACACCCGCTGCCTTCTATGTATCTGCGCAAAAATAAAAAAGGGGATTTCTGGCTGCTTGAGCGCGATGATAAAAAACGTAAATACAAAAAAGAAGATGTGATTTTTATTAAACAGTACGATCCGGTTCAGCAGGTTTATGGCGGACCCGATTACCTAGGCTGTGTGCAGTCGGCATTATTAAGTAATGATGCCACCACCTTTAGGCGCCGTTATTACAAAAACGGGCTACATATGGGCTTTATTTTCTACGCCTCGGATCCGAATTTAAGCAAGAAAGATGAAGAAGACTTAAAAGAAAAAATGTCATCAAGCCGGGGTGTAGGTAATTTCCGCTCTATGTTTGTCAATATTCCTAACGGCAAAGAAAAAGGCATTCAGCTGATCCCCGTTGGCGATATTGCCACTAAAGATGAATTTGAGAATATAAAAAACATTACCGCACAAGAAGTCCTCACCGGCCATCGTTTCCCTGTTGAACTAGCCGCCATTATTCCTCATGGTGGTACACGTGGTGACCCGATCAAATTCAACTACGTGTATAACGAAAATGAAGTTATTCCCGCCTGCCAGATTTTAATGGATTCCATAAACGGTGATAAAGAAATTCCAAAGCACCTGCAGTTCGAGTTTGATATAAGCAATGAAATGGCTGCTCCCGGCACCACAAGCATTTCATAAAAATGAAATTCCTGTTTCGGCCTGAAATCCTCCTCAGGCCCTATAAACACTGGCCTGCGCGATCCTTACCAGATCTTGAAATTTCAAAGAGATCTTTCCTAATAACCCACGTAAAATTTAAAACATATTATTTTTCAATAGCTTGAATAAAAACAAACTATTTTCTTAGAGCTTATTTTTTCAAAAAACTGAAATTTTTTTCAATTTACGAAATTTTATATCGGGCAAAACAAGCGCTTTTAAGCGATCTTTAAGATCGCAAAGCCCCGCGCTATATAAGGTCTGAACACCCGTATGGGGTTACACTAGCCCCCTTAAATTTCATGAATTCAAAACTGAAAAAAAAACGCATCACAAACCGCGCAGGTGTGTGAGGGGTGTGCGTTTTCCGTGGCGTAGAGTCTCCTTTGTGTGAGTCCGTCAGAATTATTTTTAAAATTTTTGGCGCTAAAATTTTGAAGGGCGCAGTCATTCGAGGTTTAACCAGGTCGTTAAGCAATGATGAGATATCAATACGTTATGGCTGTACATAAACACAGCGCATATCATATACTGGAGAGGTCAGTCAGTGAGGTGTTTTATGAGAATTCTTTGTCCGGAATGCGGTGAGAAAAGCAGTATCCAGAAGTCCAATAGAATATCGTTAGGGTATTCAGATTTGTATTGTAGTTGTCGTGATCCGGAGTGTGGCCACTCCTTTGTGATGAACCTGTCGTTCAGTCATACATTAAGCCCGTCTGCTAAGACCTCAACGCAGTTAGCGTTTGAGTTATTAAAAACGCTAGCCCCCAGTCAGCAGCAAGAGCTTAAGGCTCAACTTTCTTTGTTGTAACAAAAAGCCCACGCTATGTGGGCTTTCTGTCATTTAGCCATGAATAAATATTTATATGGCCTTACTCCAATTTATTTGACTTCAACAGTCACCATGCAACCCATTTTGGAGCTACTTGCTTTCTCTAACGCTTTGTCCATTGCAAGTAAAATATTCTGACAACTGTGTGAGCAAGCTATTGAACCATTGTCACGAGTAACACCATTAAAACAGATCACTCCCGCATCTGAAAACTCATGAACCGATCTAATGGATTGAACAGCAATTATCATAGTTCCATAAAACTGAGTGCTAACTTTAATGTATGGGATAGCGTAAATTTGACTCATAAGCATATTTCCTTAATATATTTGAAAAATAAATGGCATTTCAGCATACCTAAAATATCTAACCCATTCTATTCAAAAAAACTATTTAATCGATCTATGCCATAGGTGCCAACTAACGATAAAAGATTGGGCATATATTGAATTACTAGCTAGCACTAAGAACTTGGATTCAAATAAAATAAGTGCATAACTTAAAACATAATTTTCTTTGTTGTAATAAAAAGCTCACGTTTTGTGGGCTTTGTCTGAACCTTCTTTTCAATATATTATTAATTGAAACCCACTATCGTATTTTTAAATGTAGCCTCTTCCATTTCAACACCTATAAACTTTCTATTCAGTTTTAAACACTGCTTACCGGTAGACCCAGACCCCATAAATGCATCAAGCACCAATTGCCCTTCTTTACTGCTCGTTAAAATAACATGATCAAGTAAATCAGCTGGCTTTTCACATGGGTGTTTACCAGGGTAGTATTGAACGGGAGGGTATACCCACACATCCGTATAAGGTACTTCACTCGTCACACCAAACGGCCTTCTTAAATAATCGTATTGTTTTTTTAAATCCTGATACTCTAATAGCAAATGCTCGTATTTATTGAGCAGTTCAGCGCGTTCTTTAACTAGGCCTCCATGAGTTCGTGATAATTCATCACCACGTAGCGAGAATAATTTTTGCAATTGTTTATATTGTTTTTCAGTAGGAAGCTTCCACTGGCTTGATGAGAACCAATGTGAACACATTTGAGAGCTTGTCGCCTCGTTAATTTCTTTTGCTGATATATTTAACGCTGTTCGTGCATTTTTAAAATAATTAATCAACGGCTTAAATACTTCTTGTTTTAATTGGTTGCATTTTGTTGCATACCCATTAGCCCCTTTTGCAAATCCTTCTGCGCCGTAGTGTTCGGCAAAGATAATTCTTTCTGTTGCGGGAAAAAACGAACGTAATGACGGTTTATGCGATCTTTTCCAAGCACCAGACGGTTTAGCCCACACAATATGATTCAACACTTTGAAACGATTTTTAATTAATATTTCTGTTTCGGCTGATAATTTAGAACCACAAAAAAGATATAAACTGCCCGATGGTTTTAATACTCGCCAAAACTCAACAAGCACCTCATCAAGCCAGGCTAAAAAAGTTTCTACGTCCGGCCATTGGTTGTCCCATGTATTAGATTTCACTTGAAAATACGGAGGGTCTGTTAAATTAAATCTACATGATTATCTGGAAGGGTTTTTAAATATTTTAAGCAGTCAGCGTTAACCAATGTTACCTGACCGTTTTTTATAATATGTTCGTGCATTTCAGCTCCTTTAAAAGAGCCTTGAATACAGGAGTAAGCAAGCTACAGGCGTAGCTTGCTTATATTTTTGTTGCTTCCTCTCCAGAACTACTGGGTCTCAGGTACTCAAGGCATCAAAAACATAAGCAGTATATCCAAATGCAATTAGACTGTATATATACACAGCCCAATTGCATTAAATAACCTGGGTTCGTTAAAAATCGAATTTTTTACCGTCTTTTAGGGTACTCGTTATATATCCGTAGCCAATGTTAGAATTATTATTTACATTGATAGTTTCATACAGACTATCGAGATCAATTTGTTCAAATTCTTCTTCTGTCATTTCAATTTCTTCGGTTACATAAACCGTATATTCAACTGTTACTTTTGGCATATTATAAATTTCCCATGTTCGTTAATTAGTAAATTAAACTGCAGATTGAATACTCAGCAGGTGTTTTTTTGTACCCATAAATATTAATGGAGTTTTTTCCATTCCAATAAAATTACGGCCAGTTAACAAGCAAGCTTCACCAACTGATCCCGACCCCATAGTGTTATCTAAAATCACATCACCAATTTTTGAATAGGTTTTAATCATATCTAGCAATAGAGATAAAGGTTTTTGGTTTGAATGCCTACGCTCTTTATTAGGAACAGGCGCATGTTTTACCACTGAGCGCGGGTGACGTTCTGTGCTACCTCCGCCAGATTTAACCTTGTCAGCACCACCGTAGCATTCACCAGATTTACGGGTATAAAATTTATTTACTGGTTTATTCCCTTTAGTTTTTTGTGGGTTGTAATAGGGCTGTCTTTTGTAAAATACACATAAATATTCATGCGCTTGCATTGGCATTCTTCCAGCGTTTAAGTGACCAGTTGCACGGGTTTTCTCCCAAATCCAATCATAGCGGTATGTTTTTAGATTACTGCAGGCAAGGACTTTATCAAATGGCGGTTTGGCAAATAGGACAATAGCACCATCATCTTTTACAATTCGGTTGTATTGCTCCCATAGGGCGTTCATATCAATCACCTTATCCCACTTTTGGCGAGTAGTACCAAATGGTAGATCAGCAAGCACCATGTCAATGCTGTTATCTTCTAATTTGGCCATTAAATCTAAGCAGTCGCCCTGTAGTAGTTTCATCACTCAGTTTCCTAGATTGCTTTAATCTGTTTAACTAACTCATTTTTATTCAGAATAGTTGTTTTTCTATTTTGCGAATATTCAAAAAATCCATCATCCGCAATTAACACGCCTTCACTAAATCCCGTTTCAGGATTTCTAAATATAGCTAAACCAACCGGGTGTAGAATCTCAGTGTTAATTTGTTCGATCAAACCCAGTTCACTCATTTTATTCCAATCTATTTTTTTCATAGCGGCCATAAAAATTTCCTACGTTTAGTTAATCTTCATCGTGACCATATAAAAGGGCTTCATGGACGCTTGGGTTATTAGCTCCCGCACCTGTCTTACAAGCATATTCAGCCAATAAGTTTTGAGTATTTTTTAATTGAGAATCTAGTTCTACAATTGCATCAACATCACTTTCATTATCAAAATTAGCAGCTGATTCACCATCTATTGTTAACCACCAACAGTGATGGCCTCTAGTTTTACCGTATTTAGGCATTGTTCAATTTCCTGTGTTAGTTAGGCCGCAATACGGCCTTGTTTAATTTCTACATTTGCTATCACTAACGCTTGTGCAAGTGGAGGACAAACCGCATTGCCACATCGGGCAACCTGCTTTGCTTTTGGCAGTTTTTTACCGGCGCTGTTATGACTTATCTGGTAATCAGATGGAAAGCCCATCCCCGCAAATAGTTCATGTGGTTCAAGCATCCGCATACCGATATCAACAATTTGATAATATTTCCCTTTAATAGTTACTAAACCAAAGCGATCTCTAACTGTGATTGTATCTAATGGCTGAGCACAACTAACTGCACCGCCAGTGCCGTAGTATTTAACGAGAAAGGCTCTTACCTCTCCAATATGAAAACCGCCGGCTGAAATAGTGTGCACAGGCTCATTTGTCCCATGCCCTATATTGGTACCGCGCAGTTTGACCATGTGGCTTGAAACTAAGGCACTTTTACCCATCCCCCCAGCTGTTATAGTGCCAAGCGGTTCGGTTACGGAATTACATGTAGACATTCCAAACTGCCGATCTATTATTGGGGCGACCAGTGCAAAATGTCCGCCTTTCACCTGTGCACAAATAGTTCGTAACGGCTCGTCTATTGGCATGTTCCGCTGACTTGATGCATTGGCATGCTCAGTAATAAATGGCGTTATACATTCACCAGGTACTATGAAAGGTTGCTCTGCTTGAAGAACATATTTTTCCAAACCTTTAGCAATACGTTTTAATGTGTTTTCTACTAAAGGGCGCTTTCTGTTAAAGATAGACCTAACTGGAATTGACCAGTCAATAATATCGGCAGCGGTTTTGTAAGGCAGTAGCCCCTCTCCATGTGTCGGGTTAGGCCAGGTGATAGGTTCGTTGTCTTTACGAGCGATTAAGAACAGTCTTTTCCTAATAGTTGGAGTACCATAGTCACAGGCTTTTAATATTTTCCATTCAACTTTATAACCTAAACCATTTTCAATCTGGTCTAAATTAAACGCCTTACCTAGCGCTGTTTTTACATCGTCAATAGCAGGGTGGTTGCGTGATAGGCCTGTTGTTAATGCATCAACAAACGCATTAAATGTTTCACCTTTTCTTTGCTTGCAAGGTTTATTATCGTCACCGATTGGCCCCCACGTTAAAAACTCTTCGACATTCTCAAGCATAATTACGCGCACGTTAACCAACGCAGCCCAGCGAACAGCAACCCAAGCTAACCCCCGGATGTTTTTATCAACAGGTTTACCGCCTTTTGCGCGACTGAAATGCTTGCAATCCGGACTAAACCAAGCCAGCCCGACAGGACGCCCCGCACATGCAGCAACGGGATCAACATTCCACACTGATTCGCAGTAATGTTTTGTTTCAGGGTGGTTTAACCGGTGCATATCAATTGCATCTTTATCATGATTGATCGCAATATCAACATGGCGATTTAAACCTAACTCCATTCCAGTGCTGGCACCGCCACCACCGGCAAAGTTATCCACTACAATTTCAGCTTTAAAAGTCATAATTATTCCCTCCCATTAAACCAATTTTTTCTGGATATATATCTGTATTTATCCATTCCCGGCTTGCTTTTTATTAACTTTTTTGTCTAATAATTTATTCCCCCAAGTCCTTACACGTTTCACATATTCAGTCGTAAACGGCTTAATACAGTTTGTGAATTCAGAAAAACGTCCCAATTCCCACATTTTATTGCCAGTCACGCCAAACTTGTCATGAAAATGAAGCATGTTATTCATGTATGCCACAAACTCTTCTTCAGTAATTTCTCCCTTTTCAAAACGTGAATAAATAAACTCGTATTCATGAATTTCAGACTTATCATCATGTAATGTTCCTTCTGATACAAACTCGTCCCACGTCATTGGAAACGCCTCACCATGCAGTACCTCGTTGTGTTCAGCTTTCATCCGTTTATCAGCAACGCTTTCATATCGAACATTAAAAACAGCGTTCTTCCTACCCGTTGGATCATATTCAAAGCGCACTAAATGCGGATCAATATAGGTAATATTGCGTTTTACTCGCTCCTCCCAAACTTTCAGCCTGAAATTACCGCCAATATTTAACGAGTTTTGTTTCAATCGGCCCCAAACAGTGCGCTTTTCATCCCCTACCCAGCGCTCTTCAATCACGATATTAGTGAGACTCAGTAGGTCAGTCACAACCTGTTCATTTACCCGTTCACCCTGGCTTTCCAATAAATCGCTAACCTCTTGTTTTTTAATTGGATCAATTGAAACCGTACAGTTAGTGTCAGAACTCCAAGGGCGCTGCGCGCCTGTTTTAACCCCAACTGTCTCCGTTGATTTGTGTGTGAATTTCCAACTACCAGCGCGTGTTATCATAGTTTTGTTATTATTGGTCACGCCCTTTAACTTCTTCACCGTTTCGCCACGTGCGCTGGTTGCGTCTTTATAAACCATCTTAACGGGGTGATCTTTACGCGAGCAGAAAATGCCACCCATTGCTTGAATGTACATACTCCAGCTACCTTTGTTGGCGCTAATACGTGCTACTTCAATCGAGTCATGTTGTTTTTGCAGGTCATAAAAAGATTCTATTTTTAGAGTAGAGACGTGCTTTTCACCTTTTTCCTCAGCAGCCTTCCGCGCTTTCATCTCAGCCACTTCATCTGCCGTCTGTTCAAGCCGTCTAAGTTCTCGCCAAACCGACACAGACGCACCGCCAATCTGCTGAAACTGCCTGACATTCCACAAGCTAGCCCAACCACGTACCGCCCGTGCTTTTACATCAGCAGGGGTCCCCGTTTCTTGATCATCAGAAAGCTGAAAACCGTCAATGTTTTTCGCGATATATTTAGCGATATAAGCTGTTGCACTGCCTTTTTTTGGATCGAGACGCTTGTAATCAAAACGTCGCTTAATTCGCTTACTCACACTAAAAATATGTTTACGCTCTGCTTTTTTATCCGGATTAAACATATCTGGGGTGGCAAATCCTGCCTTGATAGCCTTCGCCCACACCTTGAAGTCATCACGATTGACATGTAGTTCATCTCTATCCTCTTTAGTGAAGTAGTCCGCTAACACAAAGCGGAGTGCCTGCTCATCATCAGGTTTAAAAAAGAAAAGGGCATGCCAATGCGGGGTGCCGTCATGGTGTGGTTCGCAGATACGAAAACCAAAAACATAAATATTCATCCGTTTTAGTTTTGCCCGTGCTCGCGACCATATCTTAGAAAGGTATTTTTGCGTTTGTTTCGGGGTAGCCCCCTTGTAGTTTTCGTTGTCATACGCTTTTTTATTGTTCTTGGTAGAGGTAAACGCATGAAAACGACTCGGAGCCGTTATCGTAAAAAAGCCCCCCATTAAACCAAGCTCTTGCGCTATCGCTTCAAAACCAGCGCTGCGTACCATAAATTCACAGCGTTTTATCTTTGGATTTGCAGTAGACGATTTAAGAATATCCAGTGCAGGTACCTCTTCACCTGTCTCCTCATTTCTCGCCACAACCTGCGAAAGAGCTAAAATATTCGCATCTTGTCGCTCCTTATAATCTGCACGGCCAGCCATACTTAAATACTCAGAAGCCCCTTTGCGAACACGACCAGCAATAATCTGACAATGTTCACAAAACTGCCTATAGGCAACTTCAATACGTCTACTCCACCACTTTTCATCGAGTAGATAATCCAAATGAAGCCATGCACTATCCACCTCAATACGAAACTCATAATCGGCAATGCTCTCCCCCTCAAACATACAATCATCTTGTATTGACGGTGACGGTTTAAAACCCCACTTATCTGCGAGCAGTTGCACCGCTTCCATCACATCGACAACCGTCAGCCCATCTTGAGCACTCTCCCTGGCAAGCTCGGTACATTTCAACGCCCAAACCTGCGCTTCCATTTCACGCAGCCCTTTGCTTTTTAAGCGATTGAGTGCAACAGGCAACGATTTCGCTCCACGCTTAATCATCTTAATACGTTGACGCAACCAACGATTCGGGTTTTTACTTTCCCAGTATTCGCGCTGTTTTTCATTTACCATCACCACAGGTTTATCGAGGTAATAGTTGTTCCAGCGATAGACAAAACCATTAAACAGCGCAATCGCCACCGACTCAGCCAAGCTTTTGTAGAGTGAAGTCACCGCGAAATGCTGATCAACTTCCCACTGATACGCACAATTAATCTTTGCCAGTGCCTTTTCAGGCCTGGCAGTAAAATCAATGTATTTAGTGGGAAGTTGCTTTTGAAATTTGGCAAGTTTTTGATTGATGTTCACTTACGCCAACGCCATAAAGATTGCACTTACATAACGTACCTGGAACTTGGCATCATCAAGCGCATTGTGTGCAGTACCTTCTAGGGTTAAATCCTTCTTCGGGTCAATACCGCGTAAGTAACGGCCTAAATCAACCACCGTTCTCACGTCACGGTCATTTGCAAATAACCAGGGTTGACGCAAGCGTACTGCCTTGTAAGCATTTCCTAAAATTACATTGTCAAAGGTAGGGCCATTACCCCACACAACCGCATTGGTTTTATCTTTTTCATTACGATCACAATGATCCGCTATCCAGGCAGTGAACGCCTCTAAAGCGACACGCAACGTCACCTTGTTTTTATCTTCGAAAACAGCGCGTGCTTCATCACTCTGCTTTAACCACCACAACACGGTTGAACTGTCTAGTTCACCATAATGCGCACTACTGTTTAGGCTGACAACTTGGTAAAACTCCTCGCCCGTTTCACCTGTTAATGGTTCAAAGAACACAGCGCCGATTGATACGATGGCTGCATTTGAGCTATTGCCCATTGTTTCTAGATCTAACATGATATTTTTCATCATTTATTTCCTATTACCCAAAATCACTAAATGAAAGTTTGCTGAACAAACTAGCTGCGCGCTGAATACGTTTGATAGTATTAAAGATTGCCTTACGAGTATCAGGTCTCATTTCTGACAGAGGTTTGTCAGCAAGCTGGCTTTGGAATCCAGCTTCTTTACAGAACATGACCCGCTCTTTGGGGGTTAATGAGTTCCACATATTTTCACCGTAATTAATGGTGCTATGTGTACTCATCATGGCGTGGATTTGAGTAAGGTGCTGGCTTGCCACTTCCGGCGGGGCTACATTGTTAAATCTCATACAGCCCCCATCGCTTTGTCTTTTGCCTGACCGACTAACTCTATTAATAGATCTTCCAATAGTTTTAAGTGGTCAAGCGATTGAGGCTCATCTAAATAAACATGTTCAGTAAAGAGTTCAGTCTGCTTGTTGTCATAATCGGTTCGGGCATCTAAAACACGTACGCTTATTTCTTTTGTGTGCGGGACGTATCTAACAAAGATATGTAGCACTTCATCATTCAACATCGCTAGCGTCATTATTGAATTCACCATGCTATGAATAGCTTTGGTGTTTCCATCGTCTCTTTTGTTAAGAATGCTTTGAGCCTTATCCGCAAAATACTTAGCGCGATTAAGAACAGTCACAATGCTTTTATCTGGGCCAGAAGCCATATCGACACCAATTAAAAGTGCAGTGCCTTGATGGTTTGTCGTTGGATTATTATTTTCTACTCGCATGATCAAACTCCTTTCAATAACGGACGTTTCAGTGCCGGTAATAGACTTGGTGATACCGCATCAATGAATGCGCGGCGTTCGAAATGGTTCAATGCCATGATTAAAATAAACGGGGCACTTGTGCCCATTTTTAAAGCTATGCTATATTCGTTGGACATAATTGGCTCTCTAGGTTTTATTGTGTACGTGGTAATCAGAGTTGGTGCTCTGGTTATCACACTCTTCCTTCACCATTTACCTCTTTGCTAAATGGAATAAATCTTCAATGTTATCTTTGGTTAGCTCGAACTTAACTTCTGTCATTTCCTCTATCTTTAGCGAAATAACGACTCCACCCTCAGTATTTACTGCATAAGCGTCTACATTCTCATTTGTACTTTCTTGCTTTAATTCAATTACTATTTTCATTATCTACACTAATCCCGGTGCACCATTGGTCATCACAAAGTCTGTTGCCATGGATAAAAAGGGCGCGACACCACTGGTTTTATTTTCAAGGTCATGCATCAGCAGCACTAAATTGCTAACGCTTTGATGAGCCCGTTTTAACAACTCATTACGTTTTCTACGAGGCAAACGAACTTCACCGCTATTTTCTAATGCAAGGCGGGACATATCACCGGCATTCATGCTGTTTTCTAAAGCGCGTCTAACCAGAGTTTCTTCACTGCTCTGCAGATCTAACTTTGCACTGACCATATCCAAGCGAAGTAAAAGACAGTCTACGATGCAGTAGTTATTACTCTCTTTAGTGATCAGTATTAAATCTTCTACGGTCAGTCGGTGCGACTGAGAGGGGTTTAATTTATTACGCAGTAATGTCGTGTTAATGCCCGTGTTAGTCGCAATCTGAAACATGTTTTCTTTTTCAGCAAAAACACAACACGCATTATCAAAAGAATGCTGTACAGACTCACGGAAACTGCACATTGAACTAGAAGTGGTCATAATCGATACTCAACTTAACAAAACAAAAAGAATACGAATCAAACAGAATCGCTACAGGTGAACACCGGTTAGCATGCTTGTACTGACTCCCATTCTTGCCGAGCCTCTCTTCGGTTTTGCCAAATTGCTGTAGCGACATCTTTCAGCGTAACCATCCATGGAGCACGCTTTCTTAACCGGTGTGCAGGGAAAGGAAGTTCATGTTTTGCAGCCCTTTCTGCAGCAGTACGAGGCCGCATATTAAGTACTTCTTTAGATATTTCTTTAAGTGGAATCTCTGACGAGCCAAAACGATCTAGCAGTTCTTGTTCGATGTCAGCAATAGTTGCTGGTTTGATGTTTGCTTTCATAGCTCAATCCTGTAATAAAGTGATTAAATGCATTAAAGTGCGCTAAAATGTAATCAAATGTATTTAAATGCAAATAGAACACCATAACGACCAATTAGGTAACGACGTTATTTTTGATCCAAAAGGTGTTCGTAGCAAGCTGTTTTTGCATTTATTTACTGTTATTGTTTTTTTATGTGGTGCGGATAAGAAATGGACGAAATCAAAGAGCAAGTGCAAGAGCAAATAAATGAGCTAAAAAGACTCACTCAGACCTCTAAAAATATTGACTTAGCAAAAGCATTAGGGGTGGCAAGAAATACTATTCAAAACTGGAAGGTTAGAGGCAAGGTGCCTGACTCGGTACTCTTAAAAGCACAACAAATTGCGGATCACTTTGCTAGACACGGCACTTTGCCTGTTACACAAGCACCGAATGACACAATGTCTTCTATTCTTGAATTTGACGTACAAGCAGCGGCAGGAGCCGGCTCATTAGTGTGCAGTGAACATTCAACAGGTACATATTCTATCCCTACTCAGTCACTCATTGAATTAGGGTTAAAAGCAGAACATGCTGTTATTGTATTCTGTTCAGGCGACAGCATGGAATCACTCATGAGTGATGGGGATCGCATCATTGTTGATATTCGTGAGCAACAAACTCCAGTGAAAACTGGGATTTATGTTATTCGCATTGATGAAGCTGTTTATGTAAAGCGTTTAAAATGGAATATTCTAGAGCATTCATACACAGTAGAATCGGAAAACAAAGATTATGACGACTTTGTTTTGGAAGGTAATAATCTGGAACGATTAAAAATTATTGGTAAAGCCAAACTAATAATGAAATCACTCTGACTGCTCTTCCCGCCCAAGATCACAATAAAGTGTAAATAAAAGCAAATACTTCACAAGCCATATACAAAACTATATGGCTTTTTTATACACTTAGAAACCACATAAAAATAATTAGCTACAAGTTATGTACACTAATTCCCCCCCACTGACAGCTAACTAAATAATATCTAATCATATATAGGAAAACTCAATGGATATACAAGTAATAATAATTTTACTCATCTTTTTTCTTCCTCTCATTTTTGCCACTATTTCACGGAAAAAACGTAAGGATCTAGAAAATGAACTAAAAAAATCCAAGAAAGAATTTGAGGTAGAACTACAAGCGTCTCAAACTGATTTGACTACACTCATGACTCTCAACACTGAGTTAGAAGAAAAATATTCACCTATCATAAATATGGAGCTTCATACTCAACAATTACTTGATGATGCCCATGAAGACGTGAATGCAATGAAACAAGAATCTGAGCGTCTTATTGCAATAGCTGAAGGTGAATTAGACAGGTTACAAGTTAATACTAAAGATCTTAATTCTCAGGCTCGTCAGAAAGTTCAAGATTCAAAAACAAAAGCAACGGAAATAGAGGGGACAGCTAGAAGTGAAGCCGAACGTATTCTTGAATTTGCAAAAAAACAAGCCGAAGAAATAGCTGGCGATGCTTATGAAGCCAAACAAAAAGCAGATTCGTACGAGACTGCGATTCGTGCAATGCGTAATACAATTGAAGGTTACAAAGACGAATACATTATTCCCAATCACTCTGTATTAGATGATTTAGCTGATGAATATACTCATAAGGAAGCTGGTGCGACACTCAAAGCAACAAGAGCTACCGTTCGTTCAATGGTTAAAGAAGGTCATGCTGGCGCATGTGATTATGTAGAAAACCTTCGTAAAACCTATGCCGTTCATTTTGCTGTAGATGCTTTTAACGGTAAAGTTGATTCTGCACTTGCGAAAGTTAAACATGATAATTACGGAAAAATAGAACAAGAGATTATTGATGCTTTTGCTTTAGTAAATCATAACGGCCAGCCTTTTCGTAACGCACGTATAAACCAAGAATACCTGGATATTCGTTTAACCGAACTAAAATGGGCAGTTGCTACTTTTGAACTACGTAAAATAGAGAAAGAAGAACAAGCAGAAATCAAAGCGCAAATTCGTGAAGAAGAGAAGGTAATTAGAGAGATTGAAAAAGCACGGATCGCGGCAGAAAAAGAAGAGCGCTTAATTCAGAAGGCTCTACAAAAAGTACGCAAGGAACTTGCTCAAGCTTCTGATGAACAAAAAGAACAATATGAAGCCCAATTAGCTGAGTTAGAAGGCAAGCTTCAAGAAGCTGAAGAGAAAGGCCAACGCGCACTATCAATGGCCCAACAAACACGCCGAGGCCATGTTTACGTTATTAGTAACATAGGTAGCTTTGGTGAAGATGTATTCAAAGTCGGCATGACCCGCAGATTAGAGCCTCTAGATCGAGTTAAAGAACTAAGTGATGCTTCTGTTCCCTTCTCTTTTGATGTGCATGCAATGATTTATAGTGATGATGCACCGACACTTGAAAAAGCGCTTCATAAGCAATTCCAAGATGTAGCGGTCAACAAAACCAACTCTCGCAAAGAATTTTTCCGCACCTCAATTGCAAGTATCAAAAATACTGTTGAGTCCCAAGGCCTTAACGAAATACACTGGACAATGAAAGCTGAAGCAACCGAGTACAGAGAAAGTTTATCCATTGAAAAAGCTAATGAAATAAAAATTGTTGCTTAAATAAAGGTCGTTTGGTCAGGGAAAAGAATGTAACTCCAACCGTTAGACTGCAGATATAAAAAAGCCCGCTTATGGGCTTTTTCATTTCAATAGGCGTTGAAGCAACCCCTTCGGCTTATTATTTTTTTCAGCTAACTCTTGCTCTTTCTTTTTAAACTTCTCATGATAACTAAAATCATGCAGATGAGCATAAACTATTTCTCGCACGGGTAAGCAAACAGAAAAAGCTCTGAAATCTAACTCCTCTTCTTTAACATTATCTACGTCATCGAGGATATCTCGATATGGTGTTATTAGATTCAAAGATAAGGTCTTTTCATCCCGATAGCCACTAAACAGTGGTACGATGTGAATATCATTGAACTCTTTAGCATGTATCTCAAGTGGGTATCCAATATATGTTTTTCTATCTGATAGGGTAAACAGAATTGGTAACCCATATTGATATGAATGAAATAATAATTGAGCATATTCAGAGCTCTCGCTATCCAGTGCAAAAAACTCTACAAAACCATCAGAAAGATCATCTCCGCTAAATAAAATATGAGGGAGCGCCGCAAGAATTATAGATATGAGCAACGCGATAGAGGAAATATCAAACAATACGATATTCGCGTGATTAGACTTACTTAATAAAAGTGTATTTAAGAACCAGTCACCAAGTGAAAAATACCAGTGTTGTGTACTTAAGAGAAAATCAAATAAAACATAGAAGAGCGTTGCTATGCCAGTAAGTGCCAACCCGACTCCAGCAGACTTAAGAAAAGTATGGTAGCCAGTCGTCCGGGCAAATCGGTGACGGTCGCTTGGTCTACTACTCAAATAAATATAGCCTGCAAGACACAAAATAAATACTATAAATATTGATGTTGCTCTAAGCACCTACTTTCCTTCTAAAAAAAGTAAAGGGGCTTTAGCCCCTTTTTCTTTTTGTTGAACTGTTAAATTATTTTGCCTGCAGATTTTTCATAGCGGCAGCTGCTTGTTTCTGAACATTTTTACTATTTCTAAATGACTCCATGTCCATACGCACAACATCTGGATTTACCATTTTAGGCTTTATACTAAATTGTATGTATTCAGAGCGATCATATAATGGCATTCCAAAGATCATTCTAATAATTTTTTTCATATCTCATCTCCCGTTTTAATACGTTACTTTATTTAATATTCTCTTAGCCCTATCGCCTACTCTAAAGAGCTTGAGTAACGTAATGATGAATATGTGCTTATTTAGATGTGTTGTTTCTTATATTGTAAATATAATTTGTAAATACTATTTACAAATATAGTACAATTCAAAATGATTATAGGCAATTAAAAGCAGCGATTACTTTACTTCTAATTTTACTTAGATTTAAATTCTGAGGGTTAAAGCTTATTTATTCTATCTAATATATAAGTGTTGACTCTATAACTTTTCTATTCAATGACTCGGTCCCCCTTTCAGTATCCCACACTAAAGACGTCCCCTATAACCCCCTATAAATATCAAACAACAGTAACAGCTTAAAAGTCAATCCAGCATAAGTGGCAATGAAATTGCGAGAGGCAAGTATTTACTTATCGAAAAATAGATATGTTATGAATCAATACGCAGATGATTGGAACGATAACTAGCTGGTTCACCTCGGTACACCTTTTGGCTTAAAACTTAAATATAAAAAACAATGGTGCACCTATAGTGCGCCTAAATACTGATAAAGCCACATATATTCCTAAAGTCAGTCCAATCCAGCATCGGTGCTATGGAAAAGCGGTTTGACGGGTAAA
>NZ_KB906996.1 GCF_000381745.1 Psychromonas ossibalaenae ATCC BAA-1528
GCTTAGTTTTACCTAAACGGTTTTTATATAAAACACTCAATTCATTATTTGATAACGTCTAATAAACCAACTGAATTAGCAAATACGAACAGAATACCCAGCGGTGCTACCCAGCGCAGCAGCACCATTACCGTTGTAAACTGCCACTGTGCAAGGTTAAACTCTTCCTTGATCACTTCGGTTTTCATTACCCAGCCGGCAAACACTGAAATTAATAAACCACCGAGAGGCATTAATATATTAGCAGTCAGATAATCCAACATGTCAAAGATATTGCCGCCCATGAAACCAAAGTTAATTTGCGCCCACTCGGTACCGGCTAAAGAGAATACTGTCCCAAGACTACAAATCCAGATAGCAAGACCAGCAACAATTGCCGCTTTAACACGAGACATACCCTGGCGTTCTTCAAGATAAGCCGCTGTTGCTTCAAGTAAAGAGATTGCAGAAGTAAAAGCTGCAAACACAATCATGACAAAGAATAATGTTCCGACAAAATCACCCATCGGCATTGAACCAAAGGCAATAGGAAGCGACTGGAATAATAAGCCAGGGCCGGCACTCGGCTCTAAACCATGAGCAAATACAATCGGATAAATTGCTAAACCAGCAATTAAAGCAACCATAGTATCGGCAATAGCAATCATAATAGAAGTTTTTGCAATCGATACACCTTCAGGCAGGTAGGCACCATATACCATCATAATGCCAGACGCTAAACTAAGGGTGAAAAATGCATGGCCAAGTGCCACTAACATACCTTCAATAGTCAGTTTAGAAAAATCGATATCAAACATGAATGAAAAAGCGGCGGCAAAGTCACCAACAACGGCAGAGTAAAACATAATTGCTACAAGCAGTACTAATAACGCCGGCATTAAGTAAGTAACGGCTGTTTCCAAACCACTTTTTACACCTTTCGATATTACGTAGACAACAGCAAGCATAGTTAATGTTGTCCAGATCAGCAGCTGCGGAACACTGCTTACTAAGTTACCAAATAAAGTCCCGATTGCTTCTGCGTTTGTTGCAGGATCAGCAGCTGCAGCACTAAATTCACCGCTGCCGGCGAAAAATACATAAGCGGCAGCCCAGCCGGCAATAACAACATAGAAACTTAAAATTAAGAAACCAGCTAATACGCCCATTGTACCGATAATAGACCAGTGCGATGAATGTCCGGCTTCTGTTGCCACGTGCGCAACGGCATTAGCAGGTGTAGAACGGCCTCGTTTACCAATAACAACTTCGGCCATCATGACAGGAATACCAATGAATAAAACACATACTAAGTAGACAAATACAAATGCACCACCGCCGTATTCCCCCATAATATATGGAAATTTCCAGATATTACCTAACCCTACCGCAGCCCCCGTTGCTGCTAAAATATACGCGTATCGACTCGACCATCGGTTGGAAACATGTGTATCAGTACTCATTTAGAACCTTTAATTTTTTGGAAAGATGGCTCTTTATAGTCACTTTAAGAAATGAATTCAATAGTCAGTAAATATTAAAGACACCAAGAATTCACGAATTTAAAATCAAAGCTTGCGTAAAACAACCAAAAACCAGAATAAAAAATCAATATAGGCGGTTTTTGTGGAATATTTATTCATGTTAAATTTAAGTAAAAATTAACAAAATGAGGAGGTAAAGTGGGATCAGGCTAACATCAAAATAAAAATGTTAAAAAATCTGGTAGGAATTCCAGCTGTTTTCAGCTTCGACTTCAGGTACAGATATTTTATCCCGCGTTACTTTGACAATCTGAAACTGCTTTAAGGATTTGCTCGCGGTCAGGGCATGAGAATTACCCACTAACATACATAAAACAAAATCATCACTATTTTCTAAGACTAAATAATCACCAGTCTGAGCGGCTCCAGAGGAAGTTAAAGTTACCCGGTCACCTTTATTAACTTCCGGACTGCTGCTGTTGACCGATTTAAATAACCAGCTTTTGGGCATAAGCGGTTTATGGAACAATCCCACCGCTAATATATGAACAATAATAGTGCACGATACTTCCGGCGGGAAGTCACTTAATGAGATGCTGTCAAAAAGTTCAATATAATTGGCAACATCTTCAATGGTAAAAAAAACAGGATCAGATGAGTGAAAAGCCAGCATATTTGCTTTATAGACGATATCGATATAATAATCGCCCATGTTCAGCATCAATGTTGCTCTTTCGGTATCGAACTGCCACTGCCAGTTCGCTTTAGGGCTAAAGTCCGTCATCAAACCGGAACTGCTCATATTAAATCCCGCTCCGTTAAATCAAATATTATTCACGATCTGCTTAACTAACTGCGGACCATTGTAAATAAACCCAGAATAAATCTGAACCAGGCTTGCACCGGCATCGATTTTTTCTTTAGCCGCTATCACTCCGTCAATACCGCCGACACCAATAATTGGAATCTCACCCTGTAGATGAGATGCAAATTTAGCAATAACCACTGTACTTTTACTCTGCAGAGGACGACCGCTTAAGCCGCCTGCCTCTCCGGCATGCGACATACCTTTGATCATTTCACGATCCAGTGTGGTATTGGTTGCAATCAAACCGTCAATTTTATATTTAAGCAGTGATTTTGCGATAGACTCAATTTCATCATCGCTTAAATCTGGAGCGACTTTTAACGCCAGCGGCACATACTTGCCGTGTTTTTCGTGCAGTTCTTTCTGACGTGTTTTTAATGCATCTAATAATTCATCCAGCGCTTCTCCGTACTGTAATGAACGCAGTCCGGGAGTATTTGGTGAAGAGATATTTACCGCTATATAACCGGCGTGCAGATAAACTTTATCCATACAAAGCAGGTAGTCATTTTTACCTTCTTCAACGGGTGTCGAGAAGTTTTTACCTATATTAATACCAATAACACCTTTGAAGTTACTGTCTTTAACATTAGCGATTAAGTTATCAACACCGTGGTTATTAAAGCCCATACGGTTGATAATGCCTTCTGATTCTAAGACACGAAATATACGCGGAGATTCATTACCCGGCTGAGCAACCGGCGTCACTGTACCGATTTCAATATGTCCGAATCCCATCGCACCAAAAGCATCGATACATTCGCCGTTTTTATCAAGACCGGCGGCTAAACCGACTGAATTTGGAAAAGTCAGCCCCATTACATTAACCGGCCGCTGCTGCACTTTCTGACGGTAAAAGAGATCCAGGATAGTACCATGGGTTAATTTAAGTTGTTTTATAGAAAGATCATGTGCTTTTTCAGGATTTAGCATGAATAAAAAGCGGCGCATAATTTGATAAAGCATAACAGAGACCTTTTAAGTAAAGTAAACAATTAATTTGCCGTATTGTACCGTTTATCTGTTAAACGTGAACTATAAATAGCTAAATAAATTAATTAATCCTTATTACAAATAATGTCTTAGCCGTTACTCAGCTACTGCACAACAATTTTCTGATAACTATGAACGCGAGCCCGCCAGCCTTTTAACCAGCGGAACTCTTTTTTCGGTGCATTTTTTACCCGCCTTGTTAATACCTCATCGGCTGACAAACCAAATGCATATAAAACATTATCATATTCAACGGGCATGTTAAGCAGTACTTGTTTTAGCCCCCACCCCTGCCCTTGATAACGCTCTTTTTTAGATAAACCTTCGCCTTTAAAATTAACGTAATCAAGCAGAGAAAAAACACCTTCCGGTGTGGCTGTCATGCGTTTGATATGTTTATTAACAATTTTTTTCTGAGCTTTTGTGCTGCTGTCGATGATATGAGGAATAGCAGCTTCCAGACGTAAAATAATAAATTTAACCTGTAGTTCAATATGTTGACTTAAAAAAGTTCTTAACCCGCTCAGCTGCTCCTGATCAAATTCCTGATAAAATTGTTCACGGCTTTTCCAGGGAGCAAGTTTAGTTTCAGCCAGCCACTGCGGCAGGGTTACGCCGTTCTTTTCAAAGTAGGCTAATAATTCTGGAAACTGTTCTTTGAACGGTCCTTTCTGTTCAGTGGGATACCAGATAAAATGCCCCAACCCAAGAGAGGGGAAATCTTCATCACGGTTCCAGGAAGTAAGGTGCTGCAGTTTCTGCTGCCCTTCATTTTTCCAGATTAACTGACCTAATGCATCAGCCTGCTTTTCTGTCAAAGCAATTGAATAAGAATGACTAGCAGCCGTTAAGCTGAATAATAATAAACCAATAAAAGAAATAATACGAAACATGCACTAAGCCTATAGAATAAACAATAAAGGAAATAATTAAACGGAAAGATTAAACAACGAAATGAAAACTCATACTGCTCATTATCGCTTCACGCTGTTCTTGCACTGCAACCTGCTGGTAGGCATCTACAGCACCTCTCTGCTTAAAACCAGGCTGGTCGTATCCAAGTGTTTTATGAAGAGAGTCCTGCTGTTTTTCAGAAAGTATCATCGAAAATTCAGCAGATTTGGCTTTTTTAGTGACAGGCGCAAGCTCGCTGACACCGGCCTGCGGCGAACTTTTGACAGTCGGCGCCTTACCCGTATTAACCGGTCTTGTTACAAAAGATGTATTATTTTGTATTGCCATTAATAATCCAGCCACTAAATAAAAAGAAAATAGTTAACTACTCTCTTCCTGGTAATTTTTTCCAGGTTACTTTATCACGTAAATAAACCGGCGCGGCTAATTCAGGTAAAACAGCCAGTGATTTTTCTACGCAACTCACAACTTCATCGAGCATATATTTTGCGCTAGGAAATTCAATATCCAGTTTTAACGCATTTTTAAAATATTCCGCTAATTCAGGATAAGCCCCCCAGCCGGAGCCGACCAGAACCGAATCAGCGGCAACATCTAATTCAAGCGCCAATAAATCGACAGGTTTAACCACAACCTCTTCGTTTACCAGTACCATCAATTCATCTTTAAGCTGGTAATGTGCAAAATAAACCTCACCCATTCGTGCATCAATTGCAGCATATACATCCGCAGCCTGCTGTGTTTTAAAGGCCTGCTGCGCCATTGCCTGTAATGTTGATACACCAACCATCTTTTTTTCTATACCGAATGCTAAACCCTGTGCAATACTGATGCCAATTCTTACGCCGGTAAAACTACCCGGGCCGCGACCGTAAGCCAGAATATCAATTTCAGGCAGTGTTAACCCCGCCTGCTGCAGTACCTGCTCAACCGTTGGTAATATTTTTTTAGTATGCTCGCGAGGCGCCAGCATAAAATGGTCACTAATTACCTGTTGTTTTTCTTCACTTTGACAAAGCACTGCCACTGAACACGCTTCAGTTGAGGTATCAACACATAAAACATTTAACTTATTAGACATATTTGGCCTGTATATTTTTTTAATTAATTCTGTCGGTTTTCAAAAATCTTTTCTTTATTAGCATGCATGACACAACAATGATTACGGGTAAACTAATCGATATTTGTCAAAAACTCTATCGCATTATCTAGAGTTCGAGTACATAGCTTTTACATAAACCATGCAAGTGTAACTAATCGATATTTTCCAAAAATTCTATAGCGTTATCCAGTGATCTTGTGCATGACTTTTAAATAAATCATGCAAGACAAACTAATCGATATTTTCCAAAAATTCTATAGCGTTATCTAATGATCTTGTCCGCGGCATGCAAGGTAAACTATTCAGGAATAAATTACCATATTTACGCGTCACCAGTCGTGTATCACAGACTATCAAGACTCCTTTATCCTGCTCTGCCCGGATCAGTCGTCCGACACCTTGTTTAAACGTGATCACCGCCTGCGGTAACTGTACTTCAGCAAAAGGATCTTTTCCCTTAAGCTGTGCATCTTCCATGCGCGCTTTTAATAAAGGCTCTTCGGGTGAGCTGAATGGGATTTTATCGATAATAACACAGGATAAAACCTGCCCGCGCACATCTACTCCTTCCCAGAAACTGCCCGTTGCCACCAGCAGTGCATTACCATGACTGACAAATTCATCGAGTAAAGCCTGTTTACTTTTTTCCCCCTGCAGTAACACCGGAAAGGTTAATACCTGCCTAAAGCCGGCTGCCAGTTGATTCATCATGGCATGACTGGTACATAAGAAGAAACAACGCCCTTTACCAGCGCGGATAACCGGTGCAAGTTCCTCTATCAATTTATCAGCAAGCCCGGGCGTGCCCGGCTCAGGTATTAAGCGAGGCACAACAAACAAAGTCTGCTTAGCATAATCAAAGGGACTGCTCAGCTGCAGACAGCGGCTGCTTTGTAAACCTAACAATTGTGTAAAATGGTCAAACTGCCCTTTTACCGATAAAGTTGCTGAAGTAAAAATCCAGCTTGCTTCCTTTTTCTGACACTCTACCTGAAAACGGTCAGCGACGCTGAGCGGCGTGATATTTAGTGAAAAGTGCTGTTTAGTACAGTCAAACCAGTAACTGAATCCGGTTTCATTAACACTGTTCAATTTTTTAAATAATAAAGTAAACTGCGTTAATCGTTCAAAGCAGTGATCTAATACTTCACTTTTACCCAGACGGTCAGTAATCACTTCCGTTAAAAAGGACATAACCTGCTCCAGGCGCTGTACATGCAGCTGCATCACCCGCTCACGAGATTTATCCCGCCAGCTGCCGGTGCCTTTATCCATAGCAAAAGCCAGGCGAAAATCCAAAACCGTTAAACGCAGCTGCTCAGCCGCTTTAGCCATCTGTTTCGCCTCACGAAGTTCTGTGCGGTAAACAAAATCAATTTCTTTAGCAAGCTCAGTAAACTGACGGCTAGAAAGCGACTCACCAAAATAAACGCTGGCAATATCAGGCAGCTGATGGGCCTCATCAAAAATATATACCCCTGCTTCCGGCATCAATTCGCCGAACCCGGTTTCTTTTACCGCTAAATCAGCAAAAAACAGATGATGGTTAATCACCACCAGATCCGCTTCCATCGCTTTCTTGCGGGCTTTAACAATAAAACAATCATCGAAGCTCGGACACTCGCGTCCCAAACAGTTGTCATTACTGCTGGTAATAGCCGGGATGATAAATGCGTCTTCTGCAAGATCATCTATCTCGGCGATATCGCCTGTTTTAGTTGATAAAGACCAGTTTTTAACTTTCACCAGCTCAATCTGCTGCGCTTTGTCCTTATGTTTACTTTCCAACATAAAACGATTCAAACGCTCATTACAGAGGTAGTTACTGCGGCCTTTCAGCAGAGTTACAGAGCCGCTGAAGTCTGTTGCTTCCACCAGCAGCGGTAAATCTTTGGCAAACAACTGCTCCTGCAGTGCTTTACTACCCGTGGAGATAATAATTTTAGGGGAGACCGCTTTATCGAAGGATAATAATGCCGGCGCTAAATAAGCAAAGGTTTTACCCGTACCGGTTTCTGCTTCAACCACTAGCGGCTGTTTATTTTTAATCGTGTCAGCGACTGCCTCGGCCATTTCAACCTGAGCATCACGTGCAATAAAATGAGGCAGTCTTTTACTTAACGCACCAGAAGATGAAAAAAAAGATGATATCAAAGCGGTAAACTCTTTGGGTATAATAGTAATTATCTATATTCTACGTGAATTATTAAATAGATCACAACTCCATAGGCATTCAACTCGGCTATATCAATAAGACATTAACAAATATGAATAAACAGCATTTTCTGCCGGCCAGATTAGGTATCGAATTCAAAACCATCAAAGCGATGGTTAATATCTACTGCCGGGCTCACCATAACAGTTCAAATGAATCAGCTCCCTGCGCTGAATGCCTGGAGTTTATCGACTATGCCAATGAAAAATTAGACCGCTGCCCCTATGGACAAAACAAACCAACCTGTAATAAATGTCCTATTCACTGTTATAAAAAACAGCAGCGTGAACAGGCAAGAAAGATTATGCGCTACGCAGGACCACGTATGTTATTAAGGCATCCTGTTTTGGCCGTAAAACATTTGTTAGCAGAAAAAGTCCCCGTCCCGGAAAATTACACGAGTAAGTCTTCCAACCGCCATGTGCGAAAATCACAGAGTAAAGAGAAACCAGAAGGGATTAAACGGTAACATCAATATGTGACTCAACTTCATCCTTTTCATTGTTAGTCTGCTTCGCCCGGACTTTAATTTTCTGCAGAATATGGGTACTTTCTTCAATATCCTCCGGGGATACATTATTTTTCCGGTTCGAGGCCTGATACTTTTTAAGTTTATGATTAGCTATTTTAGCGTCATTCAAGGGCTTAAACGTATAAGTACGATTGATAAACTGCGTAATCAGGTGCTGGCTCATTTATCCTCCGGAACTCTATCGAGTGTTAATAATTAAAATGTCTTCTAATTAACTTATCGGCACCTTGTACAATTTCTTAATAAATCATTTTGACTTTAATTTCATCTCATGACGAATAAACTGATATTCAGGCGCTAATATTTTATCCTCCATAGTAAGTATATACCCTGAACAAGCGGCCGGAAACAACTCCTAGACTAATCGTCAACGAGTGAAATTTCCTGCTTTAACTGCGTTAGAAAATCCTGCATAAACAATGTTCTTTTACGAGCTTCAACTTTTGCCGATTCGGTATTAACGGTATCGGCAATCAACAGAAGCTTTTTATAAAAATGATCAATCGTATATTGTGCATCATCGGGTTCACGTAAGCGGCAAAAGGGATCATCAGCCTGGTAGAGCGGCCTGTGCAGAGCAGTACTAACCTGAATACAGCGGCTTATACCAACAGCGCCTAATGCATCAAGACGGTCTGCATCCTGGACTATCTGTGCCTCTATCGTTAAGGGGGTAATATCAGCACTGAAACTATGCGCAGCGACGGCGTGGTGAACGCCTTCAAAATACTGTTCGGGATAACTAATACTGCGCAAAAACTCAACGGCTTTATCGGCCGCATATTTTGAACCGTTACGGCGGTCCGGGTGATCTTTAGCAAATGAGAAACAGTCATGCAGCCAGGCTGCAGGAATAACAATTTCACTAACTGCATTTTCATGCAGACATAATCCCTTCGCCGTTTTTACTACTCTTAATACATGCTCAAAATCATGCGCTAAATCCGTTTTCATTTCCCCCCGGATAAAAGCCGCCAGCTGCTGTTCTAGTTTGTTCAAAAAACGTTCCTTTTCAAGTAAGTACATAAACACTGATCATGCGGTTAAAGGCAACAATATCAAACTCTCCTTTTATCTCAAAAGTAACTTTACCGACTGCGCTGATATAGATTTGTATTTCACAATCTAAATCTAAAGAGCCCGATGTTTCGATAGAAAAAGCCTGAATTTTACTGAAAGGGATAGAGGTATAATCGACTTTAGAGCCGGTAATTCCCTGCACATTAGCGGCAATAATGCGCTTATTGGTAAAAACTACCTGGTCGCGAATTGTTTTAAATACGGCAAAAATATCTTCACCATCGATTAGAAACCTACTGAAGTCCTCTCTTGCTTTACTGTTATCTATCGGCTTTAACTTAAATATTGCGGAGTTATCGAAATCTATCATCATTAATTCCTTAAATTACAAATACCTAAATAAAATAGCTTGCGCAGACAGCTTATGCTCAATAATAAAAACAAGCAAAATGAAAATATAAAAATACAAAGAAAAACAGCGGGGATAAAAAAGGCCGGTAGTTTACCGGCCTGATAAAGGTAATATTAAGCTGCTTGAGATTTATCCCCATGTTACCTCAAGATGCTTTGTCAGGCGTTAGCTCGGATACCAGAGCAAGGCGCAATATGAGGTAATTGTTATTCACTTTTCGATTGTTGCAACGCAGGGCTGGTTTTCGAGCTAACGCCCTGTAGGGCAAGGCAACATACACCAATCTGCGTTGTTATAAAATCTCTATGGAGAATAACTATAAAAGAATTAAAGTGTTTATTTTAATTCTACCGAAAAGAATTAACGCAGTTAATTGCTCGAAAGGTTCAATTTTATGCCTAACATCTCGGCGTAATTTACCTTGCTGACTTTGCATCTTGAAGTATCATGGGTATATTAAGCCCCGGTGCTACTAGATGACGCCAGGTCATAATAATCACCACCAGGCCGGAACCGCTGAACAGCGATAAGCCCATCGCACCGGATTGCGGGTAGCCCTCAAGAAATGAAGACCAGCACCAGGCAACACCGACTAATATATCCACCACCCCGCCGAAAAGCAGCGGTAATGTATACCATTTAAGATCAATAACACGATGGACATAAACCATCACGTTAATTGCTAACATACTGATAATTCCCAGTGAGAACCATTGTAGTGCTTCCATTGCCTTTCTCCTCAGTTATCCGGCTGTGCCGATATTATTTTTCATAGAAGTATTAGTACGCATATCTTCACCGGATACCCAGAATTTCTCGACCTTAGCAGGAATAGGATCCCGGCTTTGACCGCCGTAACCGAATGCCGGATGCCCTTCCGCCATCAGACTGTGAACAAATTTAGGCATATACGGATTGACGGCCATAATCATCCAGTGATGCCAGAAATCCGGCTCATTAAAGGTACAGCTGGCAACACAGTTCAGGCAGGAGGTATCATTGTCCATCCAGAAGTTGAAACATTTTTTAGCATCGGAGTAAAACTTCTTAATGCCGATATGGTTGTTCCAGGTGTAATCGGGCTCATCGCTGAACTCATAGGTCGGTGCGAAACTAGTATCATCATCCTGGCTGATTGCGCCGGAAGGACAGGCATCGGCACATTTCTTACAGCTTTTACAAAATTCAGTGATCCCCCAGGTACGCGGCTGATCGTAAGCATCTTCGAAGTCGATATTAGTAAACACCTTACAAAGACGAACACGCGGTCCCATACCCGGTACGATAACTGAGCCGTTGCGTCCGCCTTCACCAAGACCAGCCTGAATTGCATATGCCACGGAACTCGCCAGATCGTTGCCGGCGCCCACAGCGTTGTAACCGCAGCCGCGGATAAACTTAGCTATTTGACAGGCAATCTTACTCATATCACTGTAACCGTTACCGGTAGCTCCCTCAGCAGTCCAGGACGGCGCAGTAGCGACATTGTCGTAGTCCATCGGTGTGGCAATAACGATCACTGATTTCGGCTTAAACGGAAAGTCTTTCTCCCAGGACAGAGTACGCTCTTCGACTAAATCGTAGAGCGGATCATAAACAAAACGTTTATCAAACTTCGCGATCCCAACACGTACGGCGCCAAACAGACGCCCTGTCGAGCGGATCATATCTGCGGCACGTTTACCGCTTCCCCAGTCAAACTGTTCTTCATGTATATCAGCCTGACTCCAGCTGTGCATCGGCGTATTCGGCTGGGTAAAAGCTGCAGCACGGGATTTAGCTACAACCAGAGGATACCAGGCGGCATGGCCTATTGCGCGGTCCGCCTGACCGTAACCAGGCTTGTTATTATCAAAGTGATCGCGGTTTTCAAATGTCTGCAGCGCCCGGTTAAAGTTAAAGTCCTTTTTCTGCAGACGCGCATATTGTGCACCGCGCTCAGGGTTTCTAACCTGTGACAGGTGATAACTGGTTGCATGACATAACATCACATCACGCTGATCTTTCGGTTTAAAATTTTCATCAACAACGATCCCCGGGGTATTCAGTGAGCCCTGCAGTGAGGTTTTAGAAGCGCCTAATACAGCTCCTCCGCCTAAAATCGCAGCGCCGCCGGCCGCCGCTGTTCTCTTAAAAAAGCTCCGACGCGACATATTCGGCAGTTCATCTTCTGCTTCGAGTTCTTTGTGATTTTCAACTTGATTTGTCATAATTTTTAATTCCCTTCATCTAACAATTTGCGGCCAAAATCACACGACTTCGATTAATTCGAGGTCAAAGATCAAGGCTGCATTTCCTGGAATTTGCGGTTGTTTACCCACTTCGCCGTAAGCCAGTTCGGCAGGTACATATACCCGCCATTTAGAGCCCTGAGGCATCAGCTGTAATACTTCGGTCCACCCGGGGATCACTCCCTGAATTGGAAATTCAGCTGCTTCACCACGTTCAATAGAGCTGTCGAAAACATCGCCGCTGATCAGCATGCCGTGATAATGAACGATTACGTTATCTACCACACCGGCCCGGCGCCCTTCCCCCATTTCAATCACCTTGTACTGCAGACCGCTGTCAGTCATGATAATCCCGGGTTTCAGGGCATTTTCTGACATAAAGGCCTGGCTGCGTCCCGCTTGTCTGCCGGCTTCTTTTTGGCGCAGCGCTTCTACACGGCCGACGATAGTTTTAAATGCACTTTCGACCTGCTGGTCGGTAATCGGTGCATTTTTTGCGTTGAAACAGTCCAGCATACCGGCAATGGCAACATCAGTATCCAGACCGTCAAAGTTATGGCTCAGAAGATGGTGACCGAACTGCCAGCCCATGCCGTAACTAACTTTGTGTTCATCTGATTCAAGTGCGGGGGTAATTTCTCTCATAATATTTAACCTCGTATTACAAATTAGTTATAAAGCAATGATTCTTAGTGTCCGGCCGGCGTCGGCGGCAAAGGTAAAATAACTTCTGTACCGGGTTTCATAAAACTGCGGTGGCAGGCATTACAGGCTTGAACGGTTGTGCCGAACGCCTGCATCGCAACATCAGATTCATGATTACGGGCGGCCATGCGCAGGCTGAAGGCCGCCAGTTTCAGATCTGCTGAAAGCTCCTGAAATTCTGTTTTTCGCTGCAGCAGATCATCGCGCGTATTACTGTCTGCAAATGAGCCGGGCACAAAGAAGAAATCGTTATACATCTGCGAGATCTGCTCTAGTGCATCGACTCTATTGAGCAGAGTAAATCCGTTCCATTTTTTCTGTCCCGAGGCGATAGCCCCTGCGTCCATCAGGGTCGCTCCCATCAGGCGATGAACTCCCTGACGGGCCATAACTGCAGGTTTAGCCTGTGAATACGGATCCGGCATTTTATCTGCTCCAGCAGCGCTGCATAAAGCACTGCTGAGCAGCGCAAAAGTAATTACTGTCTTTTTCATTGTAAAAATTCCCTGACTACATACTTCAAGAGGCAAGACGCTTAGCACCATATAACTACTTAGAATGCGACTGATAACTTAAAGGGTTAACAAGCGGCTGCTAATTAGAGATAATAGATTTATTCGCTTACCAGACGAACTAAGTACCAACTGGTACATACACTGCAATCATACTAAACCTCATGTACGCCTTAGTACATAAGGTGACTGAAAAAATATGAAATTTGCTTGCATTTCAAACAACCTCTTGACTTAGATCAAGAATAACCTTGGTGATATTAGGATCAGCATGACCAATAAAATTAAACGGCAGCGTTTTTCAAAAAATGAATGGCTTGAAGCAGGATTGACAATGCTGGCTACTCAAGGAGTGGACAAGCTCACAATCGGCAGCTTGTCGCGTACAGTTGGTGTCGCTAAGACCAGTTTTTACTGGCACTTTAAAGACAGACAGGATCTGCTCGATCATATGCTCGAATATTGGATCTCCGAGTTCAACACGGTACTGACGGACAACCCGGAACTGCTCCCGCTTCCTGCCGAACAGCGCCTGCAGGCGATAGCAGATACGGTTACCGGACAGGAACTGGCAAAGTATGAGTTAGCCATCCGCGCATGGGCAAGTCATGATCAGTCAGCCCAGACCGTATTCGACAGCATGCATTACCGACGAATGGCTGTTATTAAACAGTCTTTTGCCGATGCCGGCTTCGATCCGCTCGAGCAGGAAACCCGAGCCCAGGTTTTCAACTGCTATCTCAACTGGGGCAATGTAATGCACAGTGATACTGCTGCATATACAAAAGTTGTTAAGGATTTGATCCCGCTATTGCTGAAACCTTAGCACCGGCTCTTTTATCATTGGCACGGCTGCGCTCTCGGCACTGTTCTCTAACGCCTGCTGCTGCTGGTAAAAACTAACAGCAGCATCCAGCGGATGTTTAGCGGCAATCAGCAACGCAGACTGAGCAAAATATATCAGTAACATCATTAAGGTGATGGCGGCTATTATAGTGCTGAAACTGTGCTGACTGCGGCTTGCCTGCCTACTGGTTTGTTGAACTTTAGCCATGCTTCCTCCTGATATTATGCTGATATTGTTCTGCGGACTGAACCTCGATTGCCTGGGATTTACTCAACTTAACTGTGCTCAGTTTATTAAGCGCCTGACGCCGCGAACGTACTAAAGTATTGAGGCTGAAACCAACCGGGCAGAAAAGACGGCACCAGAAATCAGGTATAAACAATGCACCAAATAAAGAGAGCGGCAGTAGATACCACTGCACCCCCGTTCCCTGTAGAGAAAACATCATAGAGAAAGGTTCGTATGAACCCATTGCCGGATGGTGCGACAGAAAAATCAGCATCATAGAAAACCAGATTAATGTCATAATCAGACCGCGCGAATGTTTAGCCCAGGTCTTGTTAACGGGCAGTTTCATACCGGTTATTTTATGCAGTAACATCTGTACCGCCGAGAAGGGACATAACTTTCCACAATAAATATTTTTACCGAGCAGAAAAACAGCGCCAAGAACGGAGCTCATCATAATCCACCAAATCGGAGACTGTTTCGGATCTGGAATGTAACCCATTAGCAAACCGCCCAGAGAGCCGATACTTAACGAAGCATTAATATAAAAGCCGATAAAACCCAGGCTCACCAAGGGAATAAGCAGCTTCAGTTTAGTGTTAAAAGCATTTTTGGCATAACAGCTGTATATCACCACTAGAATAAGCAGCAGCAGCAGTCCGTCATTAAGCTCAAAGTGCCACTGCTCTGCCTGCCAGCCGGGATCCAGATCTAAACGCTGAACAGCGCTCAAATGCATCGCATTCTGTACAGCCTTGGCAATACCCCGCGACGAAACAGTCGCACCAGTAACCCCGTCGATATCATCGCCGATAATAAAGTCTGCAGTAACTTCCTTCCCGTTAAATTCCCGATAGAAATTCTGTTTAGCCAGACGGGCAATAAAAGGCGGCGACTCACGATCGGAAAGCAGAGTCACCTTATTGATATAACCCTGCTTTTCCGTTTCACTTACAGCCACCGCTAAAATCAGCGGCCCGCCGAAGCCCTGACCTTCGGCGATCAAAATCAGATCTGCTTCAGGCAGATCTTTATGATGACGCAGAAACGCTAACGGTCCATTGCCTTTAGCCGGTGCAGAGGTAAATGTAGAATTGGGGAAATGCTGCGACAGCAGCTGCACATAGTTAGTTTTGGCCGCCAGGTGACCAATAGCAAATGCACATAATAAACTTAACCAGGCTAATACCGTTATTAATTTAGATATTCCAGACTTGGAGCGACTCATACTCAATTTCCTCAGAGAGCCCGTACTCGAAAGCTGAACAGAACAACGCAAACAAAGTACTAAGCGGTACATATAATACACAGAGTAACTCACATGTACCCCGAGGTACATATTGATTACTCCATTAATCTGCTCTCTAAGCAAAATTCATCTGCTTGTTTGATCCAAATCAACAGAGCCGTCAGCCTCCTAATATCCGCCCGACGCGGACACAGAAGAAAAAACGGTCATTTTAAGAAGCTTGTTATTCAACTGCCTGAACCGCTAGCCCCCCCCAGTGCCCAGCAGCTGCCGATGGAGTTTTAATCAATAGTAACAATACGTTACAGGCAAGATCTGTTAAAAACTGATTAACGATAATGTTGTAATAAGCACTTTCAGAGTTGGATTTATACTCATGCCGGTATTACAAGATCACTAAAATCAGCAATCATAATCAAGTCGCTTAACTGATGAACCCGGGCGGCATCATTCTGCAGCTGCCGCCATTTTTGATAATTTGCAGGTGAATTTTCCGCAGAGTATTGGTAGTCTTGTTCGCCGACAGCACTGCCACCTGTAACAGCCACAGGCTGTAATAAAATAAGCAGTCACCTGAACTGACAATAAAAATACATATTTTTTGTCTCCTGATAAATATACAGGCAAGCATACACAACAACAGGTTAAGGAAGAGTTAAGACAAGCAGCACGCTCAGGACAGCGGTGCTTTCAGCACGAATAGCGAGGCTGAACTATCTTTAAGTAAGTAAATAATGCAAAGGATTTTGTGTGTTAAAAATTTTTTATCTGGTGCTTTCTTTTTTTATTTCATCCGCATGTTTCGCACAAACAATAGAGCTGGTGACTCTGCAGTACCCCCCCTACGAATATCAAGGTGAGTCAGAGGGGGAGGTTAAAGGTATTGTTGTTGATATCATTGAAGAAGTATTTGAACGCTTAGATGTACCGATTAATATCAAGATATTACCCTGGGCAAGAGCCATCAGGTATATTGAAGAAGGCCAGGCTGATGCCATTTTTACTGCCTTTAAAAACCCGGCTCGAGAACAGTTTGCCGATTTCTCCCGCGAAATACTGATGCCTCAGACAATATCTTTGTTTGTCAGGGCCGATTCTAAAATAAAATATGACGGTAACCTGGCAAGTCTTTCCAACTACACCATCGGCGGTGTCAACAGTGTCAGTTACGGCACAACCTGGGATCAGGCAGTTAAAGACGGGGTAATAACCAAACTGCAGTTAAGCAACAGCGGTGAGCAGAATATGAAAAAACTGCTGGCGGAACGCCTGCCGATAATTGTCAGCAATAAATACGGCGCCTATGATATTGCCGGAAAAATGAATCAGCTTGTTGATATTCGTGAATTGAAACCCGCACTGCAGAGTGTGCCCAGTTATATTGCTTTTTCTAAAAAACGTAATTTAAGCCGGCTGCGCGACAAATTTGATACAGTCCTAAGAGAGATGAAGCTTGACGGCAGCTATGAGCATATTATTAATGCTTATCTAGAACAGTCAGTCGAATTATATCCGCATCATGCACAAATATCCGAATCAGCCAGCCGCTGAAAAATTAACTATGCGGTGTAAATTCTGCACTTAGCAGCCGCCGCTTTGACTTGTGTTTGCGGTGCAGTTCTTTACAATGCTCTTATTATATTCAGCTAGGAAAAGATCCATGAACAGAAAGAAAAAAATTAACAGCATTCTAAAAAAACGTGTTAAACAGATGAATGCCAAAAAAAATCCTAGTCAGAAAGACAAGTATATTTCTAAAGCAGAACGTGCCAGATTAGAAGCCTTAGAAACGGCTCCAGAACAGCAGAATGAAAGTCTGACGAGTGAATAATCAGTATTTGTGCATAAATATTCCATCATTTACTCAAATTTTGTGCAAATAACAGTTCACTTTTAAGAACAACATTGATAGTCTACAAACACTTAAATTTATAGAGAATTAGCAAACCATGAAAAAAGTTATCCTGAAAGCACTACATCACCATCATCATATCACCTAATCTTTCAGGATTTTATTCTTGGGAGATGTTTCATATTCTTCCAGTGGTTTGCACAAAATTTAACCCCCGGAAGGCTCACCTCCCGGGGGTTTTTTAGTTTTTAAGACAAGGAAAATACAATGCCAGAACAACGTTTAAGAATCGCAATACAAAAGAAAGGCCGTTTAAGTGACGACACGGTTAAATTATTAAAAGCCTGCGGCATTAAAGTAAATTTAAACACTCAGCGCTTAATTGCCCACAGTGAAAATATGCCTATCGATATTCTGCGTGTACGCGATGATGATATCCCGGGCTTAGTAATGGACGGTGTGGTTGACCTTGGTTTTATCGGTCAGAACGTACTTGAAGAAGAGAGCATGATGCGTGCGGCAGCCGGTGAGCCGACTGCCCATAAAGTGGTTAAAGATCTTGCTTTCGGCGGCTGTCGCTTCTCAATTGCAGTAGATAATGATTTTGATTATCAAGGGGTTGAGTCTCTTTCCAACCTGCGTATTGCAACAACTTACATTCATATTCTGAAACGTTTCATGGAAGAAGCCAAGGTTCCTTACACTTCTTGTATGCTTACCGGCTCAGTAGAAGTTGCACCGCGTGCAGGTCTTGCAGATGCAATTTGTGACCTTGTTTCAACGGGCGCGACACTTGAAGCAAATGGTCTTAAAGAAGTAGAGGTTATCTACCGCTCTACTGCTGTATTAATGCAGCGTGATCAAGCTTTATCTGGTGACAAACAAGATTTAGTGAACCGACTTTTAACACGTATTGACGGCGTACAGACAGCTAAAGAATCTAAATACATCATGCTTAACGCACCAAAAGAAAACCTTGACGCGATTACCGACTTACTACCGGGTTCTGACCGTCCAACCGTCATGGCATTAGCCGGCAGCACAGATCATGTTGCCCTGCATGTAGTCAGCAAAGAAAACCTTTTCTGGGAAACAATGGAACAGCTGAAAGACCTGGGTGCAAACTCTATTTTAGTTTTACCAATTGAAAAAATGATGGAGTAATTATGCAGTCAGGAATGCAGACGGTTAACTGGTCAGGCTTATCAAACGAGCAGCAGGTTTCATTACTTTCCCGACCTGCTATGGCAGATTCTTCAGCGCTGAGTAATACAGTCGCTGAAATCATATCCGCCATCCGCAGTGACGGTGATAAGGCCCTGCTTGATTACACTAAACGTTTTGATAAGTTAGAAGGTGAAACTTTCACCATTACTGAACAGGATATTAAGCAGGCGGAAACGCGCTTAGGTGATGAAATCAAAACCGCTATCACAACCGCTTATAACCAGGTGGTTAAGTTTCATACAGCGCAGGTTCAGGACATTATCACAGTTGAAACCATGCCCGGCGTTGTTTGTGAAATGCATACTCAAGCGATTGAGTCTGTCGGTCTGTATATTCCAGGCGGCAGTGCGCCGCTTCCTTCAACGGTTATTATGACCGGCGCACCGGCGCAGATTGCCGGCTGTGAGCGCATCGTTTTATGTTCACCGCCGCCGCTTGCCGATGAAATTTTATTTGCAGCCTCACTATGCGGCGTAAATGAAATTTACACAGTAGGAGGCGCACAAGCCGTTGCAGCACTGGCTTACGGTACAGAAACCATCGGCGCAGTTGATAAAATATTCGGCCCGGGCAACTCCTTTGTAACCGAAGCGAAACGTCAGGTTAGTAATGATTTTGCCGGTGCAGCCATTGATATGCCGGCTGGTCCGTCAGAAGTATTAGTGATTGCCGATCAAGATGCAGATCCGGCATTTATTGCTGCTGACCTTTTATCACAGGCTGAACACGGTCATGATTCGCAGTCAATTTTAGTCACACCGAGTCAGCAGGTTGCCGAGCAGACTGCTGTTGAAATCAGTAAGCAGCTGGCTGTGTTAGAACGCCGTGAAATTGCTGAAAAAGCACTGGCACACAGCGTAAGCATTGTTTGTGAAGATATTACTCAGGCAGTGGAGATTTCCAACCGCTACGCACCTGAACATCTTATTGTGCAGACTAACGCGCCGCGCGCCCTGCAGCCGTTACTTAAGAATGCCGGCTCAATCTTCTTAGGTGCCTGGACGCCGGAATCTGTCGGTGATTACGCCAGCGGTACAAACCATGTATTACCGACTTACGGTTATACACGTACCTATTCAAGCTTAGGTTTAGCAGACTTTAGCAAGCGTTACACAGTACAGGAACTAAGTGCTGACGGACTGCGTAATTTGGCGCCGACAGTAACCTGTCTTGCAGACGCCGAAGGCTTAACTGCACATAAACGAGCGGTCACTATCCGTATGGATAAATTGAATAAGTAGATTATTAACGGGGCTAAAATCTGCGCCCCGCATTCAAGCTAGGGAAATAGAAAGACATGAGTGACATCAAACACCTCGCCCGAGAAACGGTGCAAGCATTAACCCCTTATCTTTCTGCTCGTCGTATCGGCGGAACGGGTGAAGTCTGGTTAAATGCCAACGAATCCCCAGACTGTAATGAGTACCAGCTCGACTCAAGTAACCTCAACCGTTATCCGGAGTTCCAGCCTCCGGCATTAATCAATGCTTACGCACAATATGCCGGCCTGGACAACAGCCAGGTACTGACTACACGCGGCGCTGATGAAAGCATTGAAATTCTTATCCGCACTTTTTGTGAACCGGGTACAGACAGCATCTTAATCTGCCCGCCGACTTACGGTATGTATGCAATCAGTGCAGAAACCTGCGGCGTGGAAATTGAAGAAGCTGCACTGGACAGTAACTTTAATGTTGATTATCAGGCGGTCAGCAGAGCGGTAAACAGAGAAGGCGGCAGAGTTAAAATTGTTTTCTTATGCGCGCCTAACAACCCCACCGGTAATATGCTCGATAAACAAAAGTTAGTTGAGCTGTTAGAGGCGACTAAAGGTAAAGCACTCATTGTTGCCGACGAAGCTTATATTGAATTCTGCCCGGAGCTCACTCAGGCCGATTTAATTGCCCTGCATGAAAATCTAGTTATCACCCGAACCTTATCCAAAGCTTTTGCTTTGGCGTCAATCCGCTGCGGTTTTACCCTGGCGCAGGCAAGCGTGATTGAAATGCTGTCAAAAGTGATTGCACCGTATCCAGTACCGGATCCTATTGCGCAGATCGCAACACAGGCTTTATCAGCAGAAGGTTTAAAAATCATGCGCGAGCGTGTGACAATATTAAATAACAACCGCGCACTGCTTAAAGAGCAGATGCAGCAGCTGCCCTGCGTAAAAGAGGTATTTCCGGCAACCGGTAATTATCTGCTGGTACGCTTTGAAGATTCGGCAAAAGTCTTTCAGGCCTTTGCTGAAGACGGCATTATTATGCGCGACTTTGCAAATAAACCTCGTTTAGAAAACTGTATTCGTATCACCATCGGCTCAAAAGCTGAAATGGAATCAACTTTAACCACTTTAAATTCGCTGTAGGGAACAAATAATGAGTAAACAAAAATTTCTATTCATCGACCGTGACGGAACGTTAATTGATGAGCCGATCAGTGATAAGCAGGTAGATAGTTTAGAGAAACTAAAGTTTGAAGCAGATGTTATTCCCAGCTTATTAACACTTCAGGATGCCGGATATATTCTGGTTATCGTATCTAATCAGGATGGTTTAGGCACAGACAGCTACCCGCAGTCAGACTTCGATATTCCACAGAATAAAATGATGGAAATCTTTGCCTCACAGGGCGTAAAATTTGAAGCTACTCTGCTTTGCCCGCATTTCCCGGAAGATAACTGCAGCTGCCGTAAGCCGCATTTAGGCATGGTCAGCGAGTACCTGAAATCTGGACGCATCGACTTTGCAGAGTCTTATGTGATCGGCGACCGTCATACCGATATCGGTCTTGCAGACAATATGGGCATCAGCGGTATTCTATATAACAAAGAAACACTGGGCTGGAAGCAGATTGTTAAGCAGCTGACCACTAAAGGACGCATTGCCTCAGTTACCCGTACCACTAAAGAAACCGACATAAATGTATTTGTTGATTTAGATACAACGGGCGAAAACAGCATCGATACCGGCATGGGTTTCTTTGATCACATGTTAGATCAGATTGCCACGCACGGCGGTTTCCAGATGAATGTTGCTGTTAAAGGCGATCTGCATATTGACGATCACCACAGCGTTGAAGATACCGCTCTGGCACTTGGCGAAGCATTAAACAAAGCACTTGGTGACAAACGCGGCATCGGCCGCTTCGGTTTTGTTCTGCCGATGGACGAAACTAAAGCCAGCTGTACACTGGATCTGTCCGGCCGTCCGTACCTTAAATTTAAAGCGGACTTCCCGCGTGAATTAGTGGGAACTATGTCAACGGAAATGGTTGAGCATTTCTTCTACTCGCTTGCACAGTCAATGGGGGCAACACTGCACCTGGAAGTTGAAAACGGTAATGCGCACCATATGGTTGAAGGCTTATTTAAAACATTCGGCCGTACGCTGCGTCAAAGTATTCAAATTGTCGGTACCGACTTACCTTCGAGTAAAGGTGTTTTATGATAGTAATTATTGATACCGGCTGCGCTAATTTATCATCGGTCAAATTTGCCATTGAACGTTTAGGTTATAACGTCACCGTCAGTAAAGATCCTGTTGTACTGCAGCAGGCGGATAAACTGTTTTTACCCGGTGTCGGCACCGCTAAAGAAGCGATGGCAAACTTAATAGAGCGTGATTTAGTTCAGCAGATTAAAAACCTCACTCAGCCGGTTTTAGGCATCTGTTTAGGTATGCAGATGTTAGCGCAGGCTTCTGAAGAAGGTTTTGGTGAGCATCCTCTTATCGAAACCTTAGGTATTGTTGAAGGTAATATCGAGAAGATGGAGGTAGCACCGCTGCGTTCTCCGCACATGGGCTGGAACCAGGTGACTCCTAAGCTGGATGATCCTCTGTTCAAAGATATCCCGGCGGGCAGTTACTTCTATTTTGTACACAGCTATGCGCTGCCGGTAAATGACAATACCATTGCTAGTTGTGATTACGGCAGCCCGTTTACCGCGGCTGTTAACAAAGACAATTTTTACGGGGTGCAGTTCCACCCTGAACGTTCCGGTAAAGCCGGTGCGCAGCTGATTAAAAACTTTCTGGAGCTTTAATATGATTATCCCAGCATTAGATCTTATCGACGGTAAAGTCGTTCGTTTATACCAGGGCGATTACGCACAAAAAACCGTTTACAGTGATGATCCGCAAAGCCAGTTTACTATCTACAACCAGCATGGTGCAGACTGGCTGCACCTGGTTGATTTAGACGGCGCAAAAGATGTAACCAAACGTCAGTTAGATGTGATTGCCGGCCTGATAAGTAATACTCCGGCTAAAATCCAGATCGGCGGCGGCGTACGTACTGAACAGGACGTTAAAGACTTATTAGATGCCGGCGCGCAGCGTGTAGTTATCGGCTCAACAGCGGTAAAAGAACCAGCAATGGTTGCACGCTGGATGGAAAAATACGGCGCTGAGCATATCGTATTAGCCCTTGATATTAATATTGATACAGACGGTAATAAGATTGTTGCAGTATCCGGCTGGCAGGAAGCAAGCGGCCAGACCATTGAATCACTGCTGGAAATCTATTTAGCAGTCGGCCTTAAACATGTACTTTGTACAGATATTTCCAAAGACGGCACCTTAACAGGCTCTAACGTGGATCTTTATAAAGAGATGGCGGCAGCTTACCCGCAGGTTGCCTGGCAGGCATCGGGTGGTATTGGATCACTCGATGATATTGCAGCTGTTGCCCGCTCAGGCGCATCCGGCATGATCGTCGGTCGTGCCCTGCTGGAAGGTAAGTTTAATGTGAAGGAGGCGATCCAATGCTGGCAAAACGCATAATAGCTTGTCTGGAGATGAAAAATAGTCAGTCTGCTATGGAATACGTCAATAACGTTAAGGGGAATACTCCATGCTAGCAAAACGCATAATTCCCTGTCTGGATGTAAAGGACGGGGACGCGCAAAGAGTTGCCTTTTACGAATACCAAACCATGGAGTTAACCACATGCTAGCAAAAAGAATCATTCCTTGCTTGGATGTCAAAGACGGTCAAGTAGTAAAGGGTGTACAATTTCGTAACCATGAAATCGTCGGTGATATTGTCCCCCTGGCTAAACGCTACGCTTCCGAGGGCGCAGACGAGCTGGTTTTTTACGATATCACCGCAAGCTCTGATGACCGGGTGGTAGATAAAAGCTGGGTAAGCCGCGTTGCAGAAGTGATTGATATTCCGTTCTGTGTTGCCGGCGGCATTAAAACTGAAGAAGACGCGCGCCGTATTTTAGAATTCGGCGCCGATAAAGTATCAATCAACAGCCCGGCGCTTGCAGATCCGAGTCTCATTAACCGGCTTAGTGAAAAATTCGGCGTGCAGTGTATTGTTATCGGTATCGACTCTTACTTTGATGAACAGACGGGCCAGCACCAGGTAAAACAGTTTACCGGCTGCGAAGATGCAACACGCACCACTAACTGGAACACCTTTGACTGGATCAAAGAGGTACAGTCACGCGGTGCTGGTGAAATCGTACTAAATGTAATGAATCAGGACGGTGTCCGCTGCGGTTACGATATCGAACAGTTAAGTCAGGCGCGTGCCGTTTGTAATGTGCCTTTGATCGCCTCCGGCGGCGCGGGTGAGATGGAGCATTTTGCTGATGTATTTAATACAGCAGATGTAGACGGTGCATTAGCCGCCAGCGTATTCCACAAACAGATAATTAATATTGGCGAGCTCAAAGCTTACCTTAAAACACAACAGGTAGAGATTAGATTATGAGTCAGACACTAATGAATGAAGAGCAGCTTAACAGCTTAGACTGGGCAAAAGTCGATAACCTGATGCCGGTTGTTGTGCAGAATCGCACCTCAGGTAAAGTGTTAATGCTTGGATATGTAAATCAGGAGTCACTGGCGGCCACACTTGAGTCCGGTAAAATGACTTTTTTCAGCCGTACTAAACAGCGTTTATGGTGTAAAGGTGAAGAGTCGGGTAATTTTTTAAACGTACTAGAAATCAGTACCGACTGCGATAACGATACGCTGCTGGCAATTGTTGAGCCTGTTGGTCCAACTTGCCACCTAGGCACTGAAAGCTGCTTTAAAGGTGAACTGCAGCCGGCATTAACTTTTATTGCTGACCTTGAACAGGTAATTGCAAGCCGTAAAGGTGCAGATCCAGAAAGCAGCTACACAGCAAGCTTATACGCTCGCGGCACTAAACGCATCTCGCAAAAAGTGGGTGAAGAAGGCGTTGAAGTAGCACTGGCGGCTATGGCTAAAGATATGGATGAGCTGACCTGCGAAAGTGCTGACTTGTTATATCACCTGACCGTATTACTACAGAATGAAGGTCTTCAGCTGTCAGATATCGCAGCTAAACTGCAGGAACGTCATAGTAAATAAACGAAGGTTTATTTACCAGACAGAAAAAAGGTGAGCATTTAGCTCACCTTTTTTATTTTCATTAAGAGCGGCTTTTAGCCGGCTTTCTTCGTGTATTACGACGGTTTGATGATTTAGCATTTTTAGGGGCATGACCAGCATCAGAAGCCGGCACTTCTAATTTAGGCTGAAAACCTTCAATCTCTTTGCGGGTAATAAACTCACCCAGACGCTTTTCAATAGCACAAAGGTTTCTAAAGTCATCTCGAGAAACAAAGGAAATCGCTTCACCAACAGCTCCTGCACGGCCGGTACGGCCGATTCGATGAACATAATCATCGGCTTCATCGGGCAGATCGTAGTTAACCACACGGGTAAGGGAGTCAATATCAATACCACGGGCGGCAATACCCGTCGCTACCATAAACTTAAGCTCGCCTGCTTTAAAATCTTCTAACAACTGCGCACGTACCGCCTGACTTCTGCCGCTGTGAATGGCTTCCGCTTTAATACCGCGTTTTTCCAACTGGCTAACCAGCTTAGCGGCACCACGTTTCGTTTCAATAAAAATAAGTGCCTGATCCCATTTATTTTCTGTGATTAAAAAGCTCAGCAATGCAGATTTAGTATCTTTATCCACCGTGATTAACCATTGCTCAATCTTCGGGGTTGCAGTACTGTCCGGCCTAATCGCAATTTCAACGGCGTTTTCAATCGCCGTTCTTGCTAAAAAACGTACCTGCTGAGAAAGCGTGGCAGAAAACAGCAGGTTCTGTCTTTTCTCCGGCAGGCGCTCCACAATTTTATTAATGTCTGCAATAAAGCCCATATCCAGCATTCGATCGGCTTCATCCAGCACCAGGACTTCCAGCTCATCAAAATGTATCGCTCTACGAGTATACATATCCAGTAGTCTGCCCGGGGTCGCAACCAGAATATCAACACCTTCTATCAGGCGCTCTTTCTGCGGCTCTGCATCAACACCGCCGTACATCGCCATTGAAGTAAGGTGTAGATGCTTACCGTACAATGCAATATTAGCCTCAACCTGTATTGCCAGCTCGCGAGTCGGGGTTAGAATAAGTGCACGAATACGCTTGGCACGTACAGCAGGCGCATCCATAAGATTTTGTAATATAGGCAGTACAAAACTCGCCGTTTTGCCGGTACCGGTCTGCGCGGCCGCAATAAGGTCTTTACCCGCTAGGATAACTGGAATAGCCTTGTGTTGAATAGGCGTAGGGGTCTCATAGCCTTGTTCGGCTACAGCTTTTGCAATCGGATCGCTTAATCCAAGCTTGGAAAATGGCATTTGCTGTCTCAGGTATATAATAAATAAACAAACTGTTAGGGCTTGAAAGCTGTAACAGAAAAATATGGGCGACTATTCTAACACGAAGGAGCTGTGGAGGCAGAATTAATAAGGCAAGATATTTGCGTCTTTAAAAAATGCAGATAATAAAAAATCCGCCAATTTACAAGGCGGATTTTTATTAACAACAAGTTTATACCCGTTATCATTCAAGATGCAAAAATCAGCAAGTCGTGAGGTGGACATATTCTAGGCGTGAAGGTGAAGATCTAACGGGTTAAATCGAGACTTCACAACAACGAAGATGTTTGCCTCACGGCTTGCCCCGTGGGTCGCCAGCTCGAAACCAATACTGTGTTGCAACATTCGATAAGGACTAGCCATTATCATCATGTTTCGCCTTATCTTGGTGTCCGAGCTGGCGACTGATAAATGCATTTTGATTGGTAACGGGTATATGCATTACAGCATTATCTGCAGTGTTCCCCCGTACTGCAGATAATGACTGTTAAACGGTTATGAACATGAAATCTCATCCCAGAACCAGTTAGAAGTGGTTGGTGATTCCCAGATGCCCGGGCTGTTTTTAGCAATAAAACACTTGCCGTTATGTGTTACTTTATCGCCGTCAGCAGCTATGGTTTCCCCTGCCTGCCACTGGATAAAATCTGATAACACTGGAGCAGGTTCAGGTGTTGGTTCCGGCGCAGGCTCAGGAGTCGGATCTGGTGTTGGCTCCGGCGCAGGTTCAGGAGTCGGGTCTGGTGTTCCTTCAAGCAGCTTCCATGGACCGCCTAAATCCGGCTGATTCCCCTGATTCCACCATTGAGCTTGGTAAGTCGCACCTTTATAAGAAGCCTGGTCTCCGGCTAGATAAACTTTACCTGCATCCCATCCGCCCGTTCCGTTATCAGGATCATCCGGATCAGGTATCACCAGATCATCGACCACACGTACCTCCGGCCAGTTGGCATGCGAGCCGTAAAAATTAGTGACACATTTCTCATAATCCCCCGGGACCAGCGCAGAATAAGCCGTTTGAAAGCCAACCAGCTCACACTCAAATGACTGGCCTTCCGGGCGGTCTGCGTAATATTTCCAGTTACCGTCCCAGTTGGTGTACAGCACATCCGTAGCACCATTGAGATTTATGCTTCCATAAGGCGTCTGCTGCCAGCAGGTATTTTTCTCATCGGACTTATTAGGGATCTGGTAATGTTCAGATAAACCTTCCCAGTAACGGATACGATTAACCGGCTGGCCTTTGCTTTTATTCTGTTCACCACATTCGATTCCGCCGTTAATCACATTGATTGTTGTACCAAAACCGTAACCGATACCGGCATCGATTTCACGCTGTGAAGGTGTCCAGGTACGGTCAATAACATGCAGCATTGCAGGTTTAGGCGCCTGAGGTGTCAGGAAGAACCACACAGCAGAAGCCAGATTCAGCCAGGAGTCTGCAACCAGCCCGGGATTATCCAGCAGTACTGTGGCATCGCCGTCAAACATCACTTCAGAGAAAGCGCCGTAGTTAAAATGGTAAGACAGCTGCTTAGCACCACGACCGAAATAGCCCTGTCCGGCAGCGCACGGCCAGCGGGCATTCTGCCAGTCATCTTGGCCGCAGCCTGTTGTGTAACCGGCCTGCCCTTCAGACCACCCCATCTCACGGACATGCACTAAAGCCTGCTGCCATTCTTCAAGGGCCTGCGGATTATCAGAAGTATTATCTTTAGCAATGTGACCGCCAGTCTCTTGCGAGAAATGCGCAAATGCAGTTACAATTGACTGCTTACAAATCGCATCTGAGTCGCGACCGTCGCTATACTCACCACAAAATGCCGGGAACTTACCGATGGCACGTAAAAAACGTGTGTAGGTATATTCCGGCGCAGCCATTTGCGTCAAGAAATCCCACTCACTCTGCGGAAATACCCGTTCAACACGTTTAACGTTTTCAGGATTAGCGGCAGCATCAGGTTCAATAGCTTCAACAATATTATTAGTGCGTGTCTGCAGCGCTTTGGCCCAGACATCGTACATCGGGTTAGGCGTTTTGCTGTCTTCTGCCGCTTTTATTTCAACACTCGAAACAATATAACCCGCCGGATTGTCCGGATCAGGCTGCGGGCTCATAGCAAAGCTGCTGGATGCAATGCTGCAGCCTATTAATGTCGACAGAAGGGTTCGTTTAAACATCAAAGTATTTCCTTATTTTGTATGCCGAAGGCGGCATGTTCCATCATTTCCGGCAGGCTCATACCAGCCGGAGCTTTTACATTCAGCAGTTTTATTTGTTGTATAAGACATTTGTATCGCCTTATAAAACAGCAGAATAAAACCATCAGGTCAATATTTAAGCACTTGCGGATTTAATTTATAGCATCATAAGAATATTTAGCTCAGCTTTATTTGCGGCGCGCATTATTACTTGTGATCCTGGTCATGAATATTTGACTTTTAGAAAACATGAGTGCCTGCTAACTGATTCTTTAGTCGGAAATACTGAACCATTGAAAAAAAAAGCATGAGCATCGTAGGAAAACAACCGTTACACCGCGCCGCAAACAAACATCTGAACGCTTAGATAATTGCGTTTTAAACTCAACAGTCCCATAATTTTCTAAACAGGAAGAGTCCATTACAACTGTATGTTTATTTCTATGCTGAATATATAACGGGTAACAAAATGGCGGCACTGAAAAGTATATTATTAATTTTATTGATTGGATTATCAGCAGACCCAGGAAAAGCACAGCAGGTAAAAGCCGTCACAACTAATTTCCCCCCTTTTCAGATGCTTATTAACGGCCGGATTGTTGGAATGTCTACAGAAATAGTCCGAGAGATGGCTGAAACGGCAGGTATCAGCATAGAAATTTTCATGTACCCATGGGCCAGAGCTTATCAGAGCGCATTAAGAGAGGATAATGTGCTCATCTATAACCTGTTAAGAACACCTGAACGAGAAAAACAATTTAAATGGATAGGTAAAATAGTGCCCAATGACGTAAATTTCTGGAAATTAAAGTCTCGAAAAGACATTGTTATCCAGAGCCTTGATGATGCAAAAAAATATAGAATAGGTGTCACTAATATGGACATGAAACACCATTACCTTGTTGCTCAAGGATTTAAAAATATTCAAGTCGTTCCCAAAGATATTCAAAACCTCCGCAAACTCCTTGCCGGCAGGATTGATCTGCTGCCTTTTTCTAATGAAATTGTTTTAGTCTATCTGGCAAATATAGGCGAACTTGATATATCTAACCTTGAAAAAGCCTATTTTCTAGATGAAATATCTTCTGATTTATACGTGGCTTTTAGTTCAGCAACATCAGATACGTTAGTAGAAAAATTTACAGCATCCCTGATCAAAATGAAAAAAAACGGCAGGTACGAGAAGATAAAGCAAAAATATCTACAGTGAGAGAAACGGCGCACATCTGTTCGCTGACCAGTTCAGAAAAATAACAAACCGGCCAGCGGCACACTAAAACAAATTAGATACAGCCGGGCTTTTATGCATGCGATGACGTTTGTTACAAGTAAATTTCTCGTACCGCATCCAACAGTGCGTAATGTAAGAAACTATCTTTAATGCGGGTGGCCGGATGTAAATAAGAAACGATAAACTTACCGGAACTATATTCCAGATATTGAACTCCCCTGCTGGTTACCTGCCACGGCGTATTTTCAAGGCCAAGCGCCCACTTCAACTGTCCGCCGGTACCGCAGCAGACTGTAATGTCTGCAGAATACAATTCGAACTGCTTCTTAATAAGCAGCCTGCTCTGCTCAAGCATATCATTTGAGTTGTGTGCAGGGGTTGTACCAGAGGATTTCTTTAGGTTAAATGCGGCAATATAATTTAATTCTTTAATGCGGAACTCTTTGTTTATCGACTGGTATTCTGACCATTCAATATCATCCTGAAGATGACGGATGCCGTGCGTCCATCTGGAAATATTATCCCAGAGCGGTTCTTTAGCACCTTCTTTGAGAAAACTTCGTAAATCCCGGCAGTCGTCTTTCTTGCCGTTTACATCTTTTAGGACAAAACATATGGAGGGGGTTAATTGTGCAAATTTATCTTCATCTACCACACCATCTAAAACAAACTTTTTTCGGTCAAATGACCAGGCTTCAAACAGCTTTTTTTCTTTCTGAGAAATATTCATAATTTACTTATAACAGATAATCAGACTTCTTCGCATTTAAGCGTTTAACTTATAGTTAAGGACTTAAATGATTTTAGAAGTAAATAATACCAACCATACAACGGTATGTACTTATTTTTCAAAGAATATCTGCAAAGTTTGTGTTTTTTGTCAATAAACAGTCATCTGGTCATTGTTTTATTGCTCTAAAAACGCAATTATTTTATCGGCGTTTTTAGCTTTCAGAGTATAAATTAATACTCGACCAGATAAGTTAACTGCTCAAAAGTCAAAAATGGGCAAGCAGACATTCACAGTATTAAGGAAAAATTTTGCTCCCCAGTCATTATATAAGGAGGGCACAGCAGCCCCTTATCTACTTTATAAAGACCACTCTCCTCTGCCGAAACGATAAATAAGTGAAGTACTTATCTGGCTTTCTCTGGTATTAGTGCTGGTACTGTAATAATTAGACCAGCCAGCTTCAAGCGCCCAGTTATTATCTAATTTATAGTGTAAACCTAAGCCCGCATTGATTTGGAAAGTTTTATCATCTCGATCTTCATCAAACATGATTTCCCCAATACCCGCAGTAAGAAAAGGCCTCAAGTCTGATTCAGCATACAGATAATACAGCATGTCTAAACCATAGTTTTCATACTTAACAGTTTGATCGCTTTGTTTACCTTTTAAATCTGCAGTGCTGTAGTTTAAACGTGTAGAAAAACGTCGAGTGAAATATAAACCCAGTGACCACTGGTAACCATAATCATCCGTTAATCCCCAGCTGTTATCGGGGTTCACATAAACACCACCAACACTAAAACCGATAATACCGGTATCAACGGGATCAACTGGACTGTTTGTATACGAAGATCTTTCTCTGCTTTTACCACTTATACCAGGTAATGCTTTGCTGTCTCCTGAGCCGTACATATAACGGACTGTAAAACCCACCTGATTATCGACAGTTTCATCGTAAGGTGATTTCACCTGCTGATAAGTAAAATATCCCGTACCTGCTTTAATAATATCCTGACCAACCAGGTAATTGAAATTGCGCCCAAGAGAGTCCACCGGATCAAGTAAAAACAACGATGTATTGCCTAATGCTTCCGAGCCTAACACTGTGCCGCCGTTAGCCCAGATTTCTTTTTCTGTATTAAAAGCCCATTCCCCGTATGCCCAGCCAAGAACTGGGGTAACGACTAAATCTTGAATGGATGGAACTTCGGCAAATGCTTCAATACCGTATTCCCAATAAAATGTAGACATCATAAATGAATATAAAAATGCATCCCATTGACGATATCCTGATTTACGTGCTGCCTGGTAATATACCCCGCCAAAATATCCGTGACCGACAACATTAATATACCAGTCATCACGATCCCAGACAGGACCTGCTTTAACATTCTCAAGCCATTTTGCACCTAAGTTATTGTCACGACTAGAATCATCCCAGTTTGTCACCGATTCCGGCATTAATGCTAAAGCACCGATCACCGCAAAGCCATAACCAAATATCGAGTAAGTCTGCGAAAGTAAACGATCTGAATCTTCTCCATTCTCGGCATTAAACAATGACACCCGATAGGGGCTGTCATAAAAGCTCGGAGTTATCTGTTTTTCTTCCCATGCAGAGTTAGTTGGCTTGACTTGATAAGGCCCCTCCTCACCATTATTTTCCTGTGCATAAAGACAGCTTGATGCATAAAACAGACAAAAACAGACTGTATTTTTGAGTAACCTATTAGCATTGTTTCTATTTTGAATCAGCACGACAAATAATCCTTTAATTGTTGCTGTTAGTATCTGCCATAAAAAACTATCAATTTACACCAAAACCAAATCCGTATAAAAAGTATATTATACCAATCGGATTAAGTATGTGATCTACTTTTTGCGTAGGAAAAACTGCTTAGTTCAAGGCGTAAATTGATGTAAATGGTTGTTCCCTTTACGAAATTTACAACGAAGAAATAAGCTGTTTTAACCAGTAAAACTGATCAGCTATTTATTCCGATTGGTATTAGAACACAATCAGATAAAGCTAGCTGGCAGATATAGATAAACAGCGACAGCTGAGCATGCAAAAATCATAGAGGCAGAACGCAGATAACGTTCCACATCTGTTTTGCTTCTTTATTCCTGCTTTATAGCATCTGCGGCCCTGGCCGCACAGGTAACGGCGGACGACCTGCTTTTTTAGGAACTGCAGGCATTTTCAGACCCACGCCCAGCGCACGAGGATCTATATTTCGATCGAGACGGCCTTTGTGCTGAACACCGACAAAAAAAGCACCGAGCAGCCCCCAGAGCCCTTGTTTCTCCATAAACTCTTTCCACATCTGAGCCGGCCCGATTTTGAATATTTTGTCATGGGCATGCATCGTTGCCGCTGCCAGAGTTCCTTCCTGCTTGACGGAAGCGTACAGAACGGCATTCACGAAATGGGAGCAGACTACCCGCTGCTGCAGAACATTGCTCTGCCCCTTCTTCTGATGGCGACGGTCATCTGACTGCAGATCAAACTGGGTCTTGGTCTGGACCTGGGGCTGCCCCGAGGCCGAGACAGGGCCCAGTAACACGGATCCTGCATGCGGAATAATCGCTACTGTGGCTAAATCCCATACGGGATATTTAACGAGGAAATCAATTTTATGATCCCGCAGCCCAAAACGGGCTGATTTTGCTTTTTCTGCAGTTTCAGCAATACGCGGACCATAGTGCCTGCTGCGTAGAACCAGATCATAATGCTCCCTTTTATGTACAGGGGTTTTCACCAAGCCCATAGAACCAATTTCAATGACAGACCCATTGCTATAAATACCTACATGCTGCAGGACCATGGTGGAACATCCTATATTAATTTCTTGGTTGGGGAGCTGACGGTGCCTGAAATCCTGTAAGTCCTGGGCTGCGGAAATAGTAGTTTGAAGAGCTCCCCGCTGATCGATACCACGAGGAACCCAGCGAAAAAGGATATCCCCGTCCCGCAGCTGGAGGTGCTCCGCACTGCTCAAAGTTAGCTCGGCCATCACTTCATGCGCAAGTTCCGGCCCGTGGCGAGAAGCAAACTCTTTAGGGTGCTTTATTGACCAGTTGATTACTGAATCGCGTAAATCAATTAACAGGTGATTACTCAATGCAGAGCATACAGCTGACCTGCTGTGGTGCAGCTGCAGCTTCTTGAAAACATCCTTTAGTTCTTTGCTCTTAACGTGCCCGGTGCCACGATAAGCATCTTTTTTAAACTGCTCAGTGCTGCGGATCATATTAGTACCTCTAATATACGTTGATCTCGTGAGAACATCTGCGAATAACGGCTTATTAGTCATCCGATTATATGTATTAACCATCTAAGGTTCATAATAGACTAAAAATTAAATCAACTAATGAGTTGTATAAATTTATACAAAAATAATAAGTCGATGAATGTACTTAAGAAAACAGGTGCAGTGATATAAAAATAAAAGTAAGAGGGCCGGGTTATTAAAGGAAACCTTGAGAAGAATAATTCTATACATTGTCAATCTATTAACACTACCGGCTACTTACCTATAGATATAATACGAGCATAAATCGATAAAGCAGCTTACCCTGTACACCTAAAGTGCACGCATAAGCTGCTCTTTTAATAAACAGCGTTTAAAGCATGAAGAACATCAGAACAACTAATGCTAAACCGCCTAAAACGAACACAGGATAGGCTTTATCACTCAGATCCGCAGCTTGAACCTCCTCATTGGGTGCAGCTGGATCCGCTTCGTTACTGTCGCTTTCAACACTGCCACAGCTCTCTTCACTGTCCTGGCCGCCGGAAAACAGATCCATTACCTGCTGTGCATTTTTACTTTCTAAAAGGCGCTCTCGAAAGTCATCATCCACTAATGACGAGGTCAATGTTGTTAATAATGCCATATGCGTTGAACCGGCTTGTGCGGGCGGTATCGCTAACAGAAAAATCATATTAACGGGTTCATCACCGTCTAATCCCTGCCACGGCAGCTCACTTTTCAACAGTGCACAGGCAAAAACCGGCGCTCTTACCGCTTCAGATTTACCATGAGGCACAGCAAGATATTCCCCAAGAGCCGTCGGACCTTCTTCTTCACGCTTCATAACAGCATCAAGAAACTGCTGCCTGTCGCTTAATTTACCTGACTCTGTCAGTTTATCGGTCAAAGCTTCAATTGCTTCAATGCGGCTGCTGAACTCAACATCAAGCATGATCAGATCAGGTGTAGTTAATTCAGATAATTTCATTTTATGCCCTTCTTAATGATGTTTTAACCAGACAAACTGGTAGGCGGCGAGTGTAAATTCAGATTTAAGTTTTCTACGGCTGACCAGATCATAACCACTATACGGCAGACTGACCTGCTGATCCTGCTCCGTCAGGTTCATCACATAAGTGACCGCCTGTTCTCCCTCTCCGCGAATAAGTGCAAACAGCCCGGAAGAAAGATTCAATATCTGCTGCTTGGATTGTGGAGAAAACGCAGTTTCTAAGCTTCTCAACTGCAACAAACGAGTCAGTTCAGTACAGATAATATTGCGTAAACTGCCTTCTTCCATCAGTTCACTTTCAAGTACTGATAAATCAAGTTTTTCCCTGTTGATACGTCGATTTATTCCAGACTCCAGCATGCCCTGAATATCATTCTCACTGCCTAACAGGCTATGGTAATAAACAGCCGGGACACCGATAAACGACAGCAGCAGTGACTGAGCGGCTAAAAATTTAGCGGCTTTTTCCTGTCTGCTGTCAGCGGGCTCTGTAAGTGCGCTTAAATAGTTAATATTTAACTCGTAGGGTGACTGTGAACCGTCGCTGTTATTTTTATAATTTACCCGCCCTCCTTTTCGCTCTACTTCCCGGCACATCATCTGTCGATCAGTGTCCTTCAGAATGCCCTCTGTCGGACGCACTCCGATGCCGTCGTGGCTTGCTAAAAAATTAAAATATGTGGTTTTTGAAGCGGCTTGTAAATTGGCATTCGCCTCAAAGGTTAACCCTTCAGCCCATTTAGTTAACACGCGGCTGTCCTGGCTTAAAAAAGCATGCAGGGTTAACGGCGGCAGCGGAAACTGATAAACCATATGGGCCTCATCAGCTTCACCAAAGTAAGAAATATTTTCCGGATGCGGTACATTTGTTTCCGTGATCAGCAGGCAGCCTTTTGCCGTATGATCTAAAATAAGACGCCATAACTTAATGATTTCATGCGCCTGCGGCAGATGAATACAGCTGCTGCCCAGTACTTTCCAGATAAAACCTATCGCATCAAGACGAATCGAGCGGCCGCCGTTGGCTGCATACATAAGCAGAATATCGATACTTTCCAGCAGCACTTTCGGACTGCTGAAGTTAATATCAATCTGATCTTCTGAAAAGGTCGTCCAGATATGCACCGTTTCACCATCTGCTTTGGTAAAAGGCGTTAACAGCGGAAAAGCACGCGGCCGCGTGACACTGGAATGATCGACAGCCGGATCGCTGCTGATAAAATAATCCTGATAAGACTCTTCCCCCGCTAAATAACCCTGAAACCAGTCACTGCTTTTTGATATATGGTTAATCACACAGTCGTACATCAGATCAAAGTTTGCAGCAAGCGCATTCAGATCACTCCAGTCCCCCAGAGCACTGTCTACTGCGCGGTAATCCACTACGCTGAAACCGTCATCTGAAGTATATGGAAACATCGGCAGAATATGAATATTGCTAAGCACGCCTTTGAGATGTTTATCAGCAAAGGTTTTCAGCGTCGCTAACGGAGCTTTTCCCTGCTGTGAAATACTATCGCCATAGGTGATCAGGTAACTGCTTGTCTGATCCACCCAGTTCTGATAAACAGGTGTTTTGCCCTGCCATTTTTCGATTAAGATCAAGATAGATTCACAAATCGAATCAGCCTGTTCCTGACCATAAAGGAGTGTTACTTTCTCTCTGATTTGATTTTTAAACATGACACTGCCCTTTAATCAGTAAACGCAGATCAACAGTGTTATTCGGTGTTACCTGCGCATCGGCATTTTCAATAGTCTGCTCACGATAATTAACAATACTGACCTCTGCAAAGTGGTTAAACTGGTTCAGATCCAGCTGTATCGCTTTGTTAGTCGGATTGTATAAACGTAATAACAACACATCTTTATGATAAAAAGAGTGTGAAATACTCGATAACTGTAAAGCCTGCGACAGTGAAAATAAGCTGAAAGATTTCGCCATTGTCTTTTTATCAAATGATACCTGAAAACGCTCTAAGCGGTTTTCAAAACTATTAAGGCTCTGTTTCTGATAACAAAACGGCTGGTTCAGATACTCAGTTTCTATCTCTCGAATAACCTGATGAGAGGCTTGTGTCGTTAACGCCAGCGAAAAGCTGAAATTCATGCTCTGCTGCAGCTGCGCATCGGGCGTATGCACCACAGTATTATTAATACCTGAAGCACGCCCAGGACGCCATAACAGATCATCTTTACCCAGCACACCCGTTGATTTAAACAGCGTAAAAGCGATCTGATCGGTATCTGCACTTTTCAAAATCTGGAACTCTTTTAACCCCCGTCCGTTAAGGATAAGAGCACGCCCAGATTGAGCAAGTGCAACGATACCTTCGGTTGTTTCTATATCGATCGGACATTCGCGATAATCTGTCTGCCAGCCTTCAATATTCGGCGCAACAGCATGCTCCATTAAAGCAAACGGCTGGGTGCTGATGGATTTATCGGTACAGATGTCTGAGTTGATCACAACACGCACACGATGATCTTTAACCTGATTACAGGTACTGATATCAACCAGAAGGTTCTGCTGTTCTACTGTTAATGTCAAAGTAACAATAAAGGAAAGACAGCGGCTGCTCTGGCCTAAACGACGCTCCTCTAAATCAGCCGGCACAGACATAGTGCAGCGCAGTTTCATCTGCTGGCAAAGCTCACCTTTCTGAGTTTCCAATAACTCAAAGGCATCAGAGTAAAGCGCGGCGTCCCCGGCTAAGGGGGAAAAGTCATAGGAATCACCGTCATCCGCCTGGTTTTCAAAATGAATTAATTTATCAATCACCCGACCGGTACACTTTTCAGTTACTGCTAAACAGCCGTTTTCTAAACGTAAAGAGAGAAAGTCATTATCAATCACAGCACTGATGCTTTTCGGCTGCTCCTGCTTTGTATCTGCTTTTATTACCTGATAAGTACAGTAACCCACTGCTGGTAATTCAGTTACACGGACTTTTAAGGTAAAACGGTAATAGGCAGGCACATCAACCTCTTTCTCACCATCTTTAGTACTTTCTATGACCTTACCACCATCAAGTTTTTCACGTTTAACAAGCTCTGACGGTAAAACAGTTCCTTGATGAAGAATTTCAACCGCTTCATGTTGACTAAAAACAACAGCATCAACAATGCCGTTAAAAGGAGTTAAGCGGTTATTAAAAATCATCAGTTCATCTTCATCACATACCTGCGCGGCAATATTTTTGATGATCAGGTTATATAACCCATGGCAGATCTGTTCAGCCTGTTTTAAACGATGCACAATGTCTGCATTGGTAGCATCACTGTTGCAGCCGCCGATACTGTCATGTGCATGACATTCAATAATTTTCTTCCATGCAATATCTAAAAGTTCGGTATGTACTTCGATATCATGAGCTTTAGCTATAGCACTAAGCAGTTCGAGTTTTTTCAGTAAAAACTGTTCTATTTCAAAGTTGAGTTTTTTAATATCGTAACGAACAGATCCGATAGTTTTATGAATGCGTGTATAACGCGGCGTTTTAAACTCGCCCTGATAGGTTTCAAAACCATCGCTGCTGCGATGCAGATAATCAACATAATTTTCCATTGAAGAGATGCAGTACAAATCCTCCTGCGGACTGCGCTGCGTGGCTTTTCGCAGGGTTTCCGGCAGTTCAGGATCAATATTTACCTGATCGCCGCCGCTGGGAATTAACACTTCATCTAGACCGGACAGGGCTTTTATTTTTTCTACCATTGGAAAAATCTTATTATCCAGGTGGCTCGGCGAAGCCGTAATATTTTTTGCCGCACCGTAACCGTAAACCAGGTTATAAGCGGTAATTCGGTCTCCGCCAGGTGACTGCCAGAAGAAATTAGATCGCTCAACCTGAGAGTCATAATCAATGCCGCGCCAGAAAACGATATTATCGATACCAAAACCTTGGAACAAAGTCGGCATTTGTGCATTATGACCAAAGGTATCCGGCAGATAACCCACCATCATGCAGTGTCCCATCTCTTCAGCAATATGCATTCCGTATTTAAGATTACGAATAATTGACTCACCGGCAACATTAAATGTATCTGTCTGCGTATACCAGGGGCCGATGAACAGGCGTTTATCACGAACAAGTTTTGCCATACGCTCACGCATATGCGGCAGTATTTTCAGATAATCTTCAACGATTGCAGACTGACCGTCTAAATGATAACAGCTGTAGTCAGCCTGCTTTTCCAGTGTTTCAATCACTTTGGTAAAGTTATAAGCAGCTAACACATCACTGTCCTGCTGGGTAAAATACCACTCCCGATCCCAGTGTGTATGCGGGATAACATGAATTTTTGTCATATTGATTTCTCTTTGATTACTGATAAGTCATCTGGACTGTATTAACAGCAGTCCAGACGCTATTGCGAATATTAGGCTTGAGATGAAGCCGGTTTAGTACAGTAAAGAAGTGCAACTGCAACAAAACTGGAGCCGATAATAACGGACAGGGTATAATTGACAGGATCTGAGGACAGGAACCAGCCCCACACAGCAGGTAACGGTAAGCTCTGCATAACGCCCATCAGAACGGCCGCCTGCGTACCAAGAACCGCACCGAGGATCATTATCGGGATCATCTTAGGGTTTTTAAGAATAAACGGAATCGCACCTTCAGAAATACCGATTAAACCAAGCAGTAATGATGTTTTACCCACTGTCTGCTCTTCACTGCTGAAAACACGAGGACGAAAACGTCCGTCAAGCATGGCGGCTAAACCAACACCTATCGGTGGAATAACAATGCCTAATTCACGGGCTATCAGGTCAAAAGAGTCACTCATACCATTAAGACCGAGCGCTACTGAGCCGGCTGCTTTATTAACCGGCCCGCCCAGATCAAACGCAGTACCTGCAGCAATCACCATAGAGTACACGCCTCGTCCGGCATTACCCGCTTCAGTGAATAAAGTGATCATGCTTTGGTTAAGCGCGCCGAAGAACGGATTAATTGCATATTCCATGGTCAATACCATCACTACGCCGCTGACCAGCGGTACCAGGAGCATTGTTTTTAAAGTGGTTAATTCCGTTTTTACTTTAATAGTATCATTGAGATAACGCACTAAATAACCGACTAGAAAACCAATCGCAATCGCACCGAAGAAACCGGAGGGTGCCCAGGTTTCAATACCAAAAAAGCGTTTATATACTTCATCGGACATTACTCCGCCGATAAAGGCCGGTATCAGTGCAGGTTTCCCAGCTATCGAATAAGCAAGGTACCCGGCAAATATCGGATACATAAACTTCATGGTCATAAAGCCTAAACGATCCAGTGTTTCAAAAGGTGTGCCGCTGATATCGATAAACTCGCCGGTTATCTTAGCGACAGCCATCAGCAGTCCACCCAGCACAACAACCGGCAGCATGTAACTGATACCTGTCATTATGTGTCCGATAAACACTTGATATGCCGAACGCTCTTCTTCATAGACAGCGGCAGCTTCGGATTTATCTTTACCCTGCTTCATAGCGGCCGGCAGCAGTTCTTCGGCACGTTTTATCAGTTCTTGGGTACGTACCTTCAGCGGCTTGCTGTTATCAAAACGTTCCATTTCCATAATAGGCACATCAATTGCCAGCACCACAGCATCTGCTGTTGCAATATCATTTGCCGTCAGTCTGTTTTTAACGCCGTCACTGCCCTGCGTTTCAACTTTTACTTCAAAGCCGTGCTTTTCCGCCCAGCTTTTTATTTTTTTGGCAGCCATAAACGTATGTGCAATACCCGTCGGGCAGGCTGTTACAGCCACCAGTTTTTTCTTGGTCATATTCAGATCCTCTGCTTTGAGTGCGCCCAGTATAAAATGAAATATAACGATGGGAATCGTTTCCTCATACATTAAGTGTATGGTGATACGCAGCGCATTCTGCCGGCGCTGACGTTTTAAATCTTTCTTTTAATGATCTTGATCGTAGCATTGCAGTAATAAATACCGCTTAATATTCATCTCTTAATCAGGATAGAAAACGCTAAATGAATACCTTTAAAGGCACTGAACGTCATATATATGAGTTTATTATCAGCCATGCATCAGTCTTAACTGATATTTCAGCCAAGCAGGTGGCGGCTAAAGCGCTCACAACAACAACATCGGTTAACCGTGTCTGTAAGAAAATGGGCTACAGCAGCTACACAGAGCTTCGTTATAAACTAGCGGGAGATTTAATTAATGAAACACACCGGCAGACTGAGCCGCAGACAGATCAGGAAGAAAGTGAAGATAAAATAGCTAAAACTGCACAGGCACTGAAATCGGCACAGGTTGTTTATTTATACTCCCGCGGTGCTTCGCTGGTCAGCGTAAATTACTTATCACGTTTTCTTTCTCTGGCTAATATTCCGCATCTAGTGATCACGGATATTCATCAGCTCAGCAGTGCCAACAAAGGAACGCTTCTGGTGATCAGCAAATCAGGGGAAACCGATGCCGTTATTGATATGACTCACAATGCCAAACGCAAAGAAATGACTGTAATTTCTGTTTCTCATCAAAGCTCGACACTCAGTAAAATCAGCCGTCTAAATATTGATTTAACCCGGCAGATAGACGGTACTTCGGTGTACGGACGGGAAAGCCAGATCGATATTCTGGAAATCGTCGATAAAATTGGCGAACATATATTAAGACGATAGTATAGAGCTTATGCATACGCCGTTGTTGTCAGCACAGAGAAAACGCGGCGGCAAGTTTTTTAACTGTATTCATTGAGACAGTGCACACTAGTACCACCATACAGCGAATGTTCTACGATACCTTTTAATAAATATTCTGCCTTTCCTATAATCCTCGCGACACATAAAACGGTTCACTTGAACTGACTAAGATGATTATTTACAAGGGTAGAATAATGAAACTAAAAACAGCTGGATGCGCAGCTCTGAGTGCTCTCCTAAGCCTGCCGGCCGCCGCAGGTCAAACCAATCTTGATGTACGTTTTGGTTACAACACCACTTCCGAAAATAAAGACAGCCGCGTGAAATTCATGCACACTTTTGACAATGGATTCTATTTCAGTGCAGAAGCAGCTCAAAATCATGGTGACAGCTATTTTGGCGGTAATGATGCTGCTGATGATGAAAAAAACGGCCTGATCGGCAGCGCACAGGAGTTTGAAGGCAGGTATCAGTTTAATGTAACTGAAGACTGGTATATAGCACCAGCATTAGTTGTGGTAACCACAAAAGACCGCACAGATTACCGTCCTTATGTAAAAACAGGTACAACCTTTGCTAACGGTATTGATTTCAGCGCCCGCTACCGTTTTAACTATTCAAATGATGCTAACGGCAAAACATTCCTGGACGGCTCCGGTACAACACGCGATTCATCCCATCAGTTTGATATCTGGGTGGCAAAAAGCATTGCCGACTGGGGACTTATGTATAACCCGCGTTATCGTTTTCAAGACGGCGTAGATCAGGGGACCGGTGGTGATGATTACTGGGAGCACACCATTGTGATTAGTAAAAACATGGATGATTCCTGGACGCCTTATCTGGAACTAGTTTCCGTTGATCAAACCTATGTAAATGACAGCGGCGAGCATAAAAATGATTATGCAGTCCGTCTGGGTATCAATATTGCGTTATAAACAGCAGGCATAACCGCCTATATTCTAAGTGGTTATGCCTTTCTACTGCTGATAGCTTACCAGCAATCCGCGCTGTTTTTCAGCACGGATTATCTATATCCACAGACAGCGCCCCTTTTACTGCGCACCTTCCCTGCAGTAAATGCAGCATCGGTCGCTAATTTGTCACAGCAATGAAGCTAAAGTCGATGATTTATCATGGAAACATGCTTTAATGTAAGCATAGTATACAGCCTCTAGAATCAATATGGCTGGCATTACATTCTCAATAACTGGAGAGCCCCATGAACAATTTTACCTTTTATAACAATACCCGTATTCATTTTGGTGAAGGTCAGATCAGCGCAATTGCTTCAGAAATTCCACAAAATAAAAAAGTATTAGTACTTTACGGCGGCGGATCCATCAAAAATAATGGTGTTTATGAACAGGTCCAAACTGCATTAACAGATCATGACTGGGATGAGTTTTCCGGCATTGAACCAAATCCGCAATACGATACATTAATGAAAGCCGTTGAAAAAATTAACAATGAAGGTTTTGATTATCTGCTTGCAGTCGGCGGCGGTTCGGTTATTGACGGTACAAAATTTATCGCGGCGGCAGCCTGCTTCAAAGGTAACGATCCCTGGGATATCGTTTCTAAATACGCGCCGGTGGATACGGCACTGCCCCTTGGCTCTGTTTTAACACTGCCGGCAACCGGCTCAGAAAGTAACGGCGGCGCAGTGATCACCCGAGGTCAGGATAAACTCGGATTCGGCTCTCCGTTAGTACGTCCCGCTTTTGCCGTTTTAGACCCGACAACCACCCTGAGTTTATCGGCCCGTCAAAGCGCAAATGGTGTTGTGGATGCCTTTGTACATGTCATGGAGCAGTACCTAACTTATCCGGTTAATGCGAAAGTTCAGGACCGCTTTGCCGAAGCATTATTACTCAACCTGATCGAAGAAGGACCAAAGGTGCTTAGAACACCTGACGATTTAGAAGTACGCGCCAATATAATGTGGAGTGCAACGCAGGCCTTAAATGGTTTAATCGGCGCAGGTGTTCCTAACGACTGGACATCTCATATGATAGGTCATGAGCTTACCGGTAATTTCGGCATCGACCATGCACGCAGCCTGAGCATTGTATTACCTGCTGTAATGGACGTCTGCCGCGTTGAAAAAGAAGCTAAATTATTACAATATGCACAACGCATTTTCGGTATTAATGAAGGCTCAACTGAGGAGCGTATTGAGCAGGCTATCGGCAGTACAATCGCATTTTTCAAATCGATGGGGGTTCCGACAACACTGAGCGAAGTTGATCTGGATATCAGTTCAATTGAAGTGCTGCTCAACAGCCTGGAAGCACATGGCATGACAGCATTAGGTGAGCATGGCAAAAATGATCTGATCAAAGCACGTGCTATTTTAGAAACGGCACTGTAATACCAATTCGCCAAACTAATTGGTCTGTTTTTTTATTTGGAAGTGTGGCTTTAACCGCGCAATACAAGAGGCGAGGCTAAAGCCTCACTTCCTAAAACAGATCAGAATATTAAGCAGATTAGTATAATAACTGAAAAGCCTGCTTTGACAGTAGATCAAAGCAGGCTTTTTATTTAAACAGCTAAAGTCGCAGAATTATCGACGCTGTAATGTATTCTGATCAGTATGATCAAACACTCGACCGTAAATATCCAGCACCATTGTCTGTCTATAAGACAAGCTGTTTTTTTCTAAGATAACCTGCTGAACATACTGCTGCAGTTTCGCTTTTTCGCGCATAAACGGTGACTGAATCAGCTGCCAGTCCTTTGAATCGATACTGGCCTGCACATCAAAAGTAATATTTTCTTGTTCTTTGAAGCTGCCGCCGGCCAGTACAGCCATACCGCGCGGGATAGTTAATGAATGCATAACCCGGTTGCTGTCCTGCTCCCACATCCAGTAACCTGTTTCCTGGTGAATAACTTTATCGTTACTGATACGCTGCACCTTCTGCATATAATGAACAGCACTGATCACCTGCTCTTCAGCATTAGAAACATCTCCAGCCTCAGTAAAAGTAATCGTTTCATAATATTCATTGGTCTCGGTGCCGTCCGGCTCAGGCGCCAAATCTGTTCCTTTATTACCTGACCAGACTCCAATTAAACCAGCTAAAGGGCCGTAATTAATTTCAGTATTATCGCTCATCAAATCACCTTTAAGAAAATATAAACAAAATAGATGGATAAATTATACCAAAGGAATTAGTGAAGTGATCAGGTATTAGCAAGGAAAAGAGTGGATAAATAATATGTCGACTGACTGTATTAAGAACAGAGCAGCACCCGCTGGAAATAACAGTAAAAACGATGCACAAAGCTTAAACTAAACATTTCTGCATCGATTTTTATGATTAATCAATTCTTCTAATAACTTCGCAGCACTAAAGTGTAATCACTTACTTTCGTGAAACACGTTGAATATCAACAGGTGGTGCGATATAACCCTGGTAACCGTCTGTTCTAAGCGGTTTCACCGCAGCCAGATGCTCTTGATCTTCGATACCGGTAATAATCACTTGAATTTCCAAGCCGCGTGCAATATTAACCAGTGCACGACAAAGTTCCAGATTCTGCTGATTTTCCTCATGCTCTTCATGATCATAAGCAGACAATGAAAGGTCCAGCTTAATATAATGTGGTTTTAGTACCTGCAGATAATTTAATGAGCCCATCTGTCTGCCGCAGTTATCCACACCAAATTTAGCACCGCCCTGTTTTATAATTTCACAAAGATCAATACTCGCCTGCAGATTGCCGGTGATACCTGACTCCGGAATTTCAAAATGGACTAACTCTGGAGAAGTAAGCTGCTGCAGATATGAAGCCAGCCAGGTATGGAACTCAGGATCAGTTAAACTTTCACGAGCCAGGTTAACCGCAACAGGTTCGCTGTGAAGGTTAAGAATATTCTGCGCAACTATCGACTCCAGCAGGCAGCAGTCAAGCTGTTTACCTAACGATAAACGTTCGATATAAGGCATAAACTCGCCGGCTTTGACAATTTCATTCTCAATCTGCAGACGACAGTAAATTTCACGCTGCATAACTTTATCTGTTTCAGTGAGCTGAATCGGCTGCCACTGGAGCAGGAACTGGTTATTGCTGATAGCATTGGTCAGACGAGTGCGCCACTCTTCGCGGCTGAACTCCTGCTGTTCATTAACATGGAACCAGCTGCTGACTTTATTCTGTGATATTGCGTTCTGAAGCGCATTGTCTGCCTGTGATAATAGCTCGGCACGGGTAACTTTTACAGTTCGTTCAGTAACACCGATTGCAAAATCCCGGTTCGGTTCGCAGCCCGCTTTTAACATTTCCTGGTTGATCAGGCGGATCAATGACTGCAGATATTCAGTAATCTGCTCGTGCTCACCTTTAGTCACCAGAAAAACAAATTCGGTATTAGAAATACGCGCAATAATGCATTCTTCGTGCTGAGGCAGCGTCTCCTGCATCTGTTTTGCCAGTACCCGGATGGTCTCATCACGCACCTGAAAACCATACTTGCTGTGAATATCTTCCAGCCAGTCAAGCTTAGCTAATAAAAGCCCACCGAACCCAGGCCCCGCCAGCCAGCTGTTTAGCTGTCCAACCAGGTATTGGCGGTTTGGAAGCTGTGAAACAGCATCAAAGAATTTATCGTGTTTTAAAGTGCTAACTTCATTATCCAGTGCACCAAAAACCTGCTTCAGCTGGCGCGACATAGAATTAATTGCCCCGACAACATCGCTTAACTCAGTGGTTTTAGGCAGCGGCATATCCGGATTAAATTTACGCTCGGCAATCTCGCGAGCATGAACCGCCACTTCGTGTAAAGGTTTTAGAATTGCTTTTAAACGAACGTGCAGTAATAAAATTGAGATAAGGAAAAGAGCCGAAAGAATCATCGCGGTATCATTCATTATCCGCCACAATTCACGGTAGCCAATTGCCGGATTTGATTCAATTTTTAGTGTTGCTAACTGCAGCCATCCGGAAGTGATCACAGTCTCTTTTGACTGCACATCAAAAAGATCTAAATCAGTAAACCATTGCGGTACATCCGAAATAACAATTGGATTTTCCCAGACCTGCTCCTGTTGATCAGCCAGCCAGGTAAGACTTACTTTACGGTAAAAACCGCCTTCAAAGATGACGTTAACTAAAGTTTCAGCTGTCGCCATATCACCCGTTTCTAAATGCGGTTTAAGCATTAAACTTAAGGATGTACTGGCATTATTCAGATCTGACTCCATCTGATTAACCATAAAGTCTTTGGTTTCAGTAAACTGAAAATAAAGCAGACTGGACATTACCAGTAAAAACAGTCCGAACAATAATGAGTTTATCTGATTAAACAAGGTCATAAATATGTTACTCCATTCTCAACTTTGGCTGCTTCATATTTGAGGCCCCCATTCGTTGATTCAAATTAGTCCAGCGCTCCAGACGCTCTGATTTACCTGCAACAACCCCCTGGCCTTTTTCTTTATTTAGCCAGAGTTGTTTACCGTTAAAGCTGTATATAGGGATAAGATCTTTACGCTGTGTTGCAGGTTTAATAATGCCGTCGATATTATCTAAAATGATAGGAATAGAACCAGGCGTCTTATAATAAGCTAAAACCATATGGTATTGATTAAGCGTCACCGCCTTTACCATAGTAATGCGCATTTTTTCATCCGGCACTCCCAGTTCAAGCAGGGTGAAATATTTAGCGATAGCAAAGTCTTCACAGTCTCCGCCGTTAACACCGATAAACTCAACCGGCGTTGCCCAGTAATTTTTTTCACCCCAAAGTTTAATATCATCAATAAAAAACAGCATATTAAAAAAATTATTTACTTTAAATAATCTCTCTGCTTCACTGACTTCCTGATACTGCGCCATGATATTTAACCAGGCCTGACCTCTTTTTCCTGCCCGTTCACCATAATTTCTGACCAGGGCATTGATTATCTTCTGATTATTCATTTTTGACTGGGCATGCACATAAAGCAGAGAACCACCTAAAAATAGTATTAAGGTGGTTAACAAAGTTAAAATAACTTTTCTGCTTTTATAGTTCATAAAGCGCAGGATCACTCAGCCAGCTGGTCAACACTATAAATTGTCCATTTCATATCTTTCATCGACTTTTCACTGCTGATTTCAGCAACAATTCGGCGGTTACGCGCATGTATGTAGTCGTCATCACCTTCTAATAATAAGCGGTCAAATCCATAACCTACTGCCTCCACCCTATCTTCCTCAATAGCAAATTGAGTGACTAGTATGTCTTTAATCGCCTGGGCACGGTTTTGTGACAATTTTTTATTAAGCTGACGGCTGCCTCGAATACTTGTATGACCTTCAATGATCACATTAGTTGATGGATAGGCTTTCATGAAATCAGCCAGCGCTTCAACTTCAGGTAAAAACTCGGGAGCAACAACATAGGAGTTATTTGCAAAATTAACGAGTAATTTACGACGTACTTTTTCAACTAATTCTGCACCACATCCAGAGTTATTAACCTGTGCTCCGCTAAATGTATCTGGACATTCATCTCTTGCATTAATAACACCGTCACTTTCAACATCATTTAAATCAAATACCTGTGTTGTCGGCTCCGGCGACATTTCAACAACCTGCACAGAGCAGGCGGAAACAAACAGGGCGACAAAAACACTCATTAAAACTCTCATTGCGAAACTCCTCCTTCAAACTGCTCTTCTCCATGCCACGCCTCTGGCCGGGTAACTCTTAGGGCTGTAAGCAGCAGTCCCATAGAATGCATAATACGGTATTGCGCTGTAATTTCTGTAAATTCAGCATCTAAAAAATCTCTTCTCGCCTGGAACAGTTCATTTTCAGTATCTAACAGATCTAATAAACTACGCTGGCCGATCTGAAACTGCTGCTGATAATCAGACTGGGTATCTTTTGATGCAATCACGTGCATTTTGATATATTTCTTCTGCAGGTTCAGCTGTTCATAAGCATCCCAGGAAAGAATAAAACCTTCTTTCACCTGACGGTGAACACCACGGTTAAGCTCTTTTGCTTCACTCATCTTATAAGCCGTTTCTTTGGCGTAGGCCTCGTCTTTACCACCAGAAAAAATATTATAAGAAAAACGCACCATAGCAACAACATCATTATTTTCACCGCCTACATCCGGTGTACCGCTGCCGTCTTCTCCGTCAAGGTTATCGTTAAAGTTAGCATTAAGCTCCAGCGACACCTTTGGATAATAATTTGATTTAGCAGAATCGTACTGCGCAATCGATGACTGAATATCATTACCTGCTGATTTGATAACCGGATGATTAGCCAGCGCAGTTTCCAGCCCAACTTCTTTACTTTCCGGCAGGAACGTTGAATCAGGGTATGGAATAACTAAATTATCCGGGCTCTGATCAACTACACGGTAAAACTTAGTTTTACTGTCCAGATAGTTATTTTTTGCAGCAATTAAATTTGACTGGGCTTTTGCAAGACGGCCGTTGATTTGTGATAAATCAGCTCGACTTCCAATTCCAGAATCTGTGCGTTCTTTAATCTGCTGGTAAATCTCCTCATGCGAAGCCAGGTTTTTTTCAGAAAGAGCCACTAGCTTTTCAGCTTTGATCAGATCTACATAAACTTTACTGATTTCTAACGCTAAATCTTCTGCAAGCGCATGTAAGCGCCACTGCTCAGCACTTGTTGCATAACTAGTGCGTTTAACTTCACTGCTGGTATGAAAACCGCTGAAAAGACTCTGATTAAGGCTGACACCCAGCTCACGGCGCATCATGCTTTCAGTATTGTCATTATCACCACCATCTCGACGCGTACCAGGGCTATCTGTGTATTCATAACCATAACCCCCGGTCAGATCAACCGAAGGTAGATAACCGGCTTCAGCCTGCTCAACCTGTTTTTCTTTCACTTTAAAACGTGTATAAGCAGCCCGTAGTTCCGGGTGAGTGTCCAATGAAAAAGCAACTGCCTGCTCCAGAGACTGACTGTTAACGACGGCAGGCCACATTACTGCGGAACACAATATTCCAACTGCACATTTTTGAGCCGTTTTAAAATTTAAGGGCTTCATTTTCACTCCATTTCTTTGTTAAATAATTCAATTTTAATGTTCTCTGAGCGCCATCTCTTTTGCTCTTAAAATCGGATTCAAAATATATTCAAGCACAGTTCTTTTGCTGATCATCACATCAACAGATGTCATCATTCCGGGAATGATCGGCATATCTTCCTTATCTTTACTGTGCATGCTTGATTCGTTGGTTCTTACTCTAATAATATAAAAACTGTTGCCTTCTTCATCCTGTGTTGTATCTGCGCTGATATGCTCAACAACACCTTCAAGACCGCCGTAACGGGTAAAATCATATGCGGTAATTTTTACCATTGCCGGTAACCCGAGATGAATAAAAGCGATATCTTTAGGGATAATTTTAGCTTCAATTAATAATTTGTCATCGGTTGGCACAATTTCCAGCAGCACCTGCCCCGGCTGTACAACACCGCCTAAGGTGGTTATATGCACGGTTTTAATCGTGCCGACCACAGGTGAAGTAATTAATGCTTTGGTTACTTTATCCTTAACACCAACTTGTGCTTCGGTAATCCGAGAAAATTTCGACTGCAGTTCATTCAACTGCGCACGCGCATCGGTGCGGTAATTAAGTACCGCTTCACGACGCTTTAAAACAGCTTCATCAAAAGCAGAGCGAAGTTTAGGTTTTAATAAACGCAGCCCGGTTAATTCGCCTTTGATATCATTGACTGAGCGCTCTAACTTAAGCAATTCAACTTCTGGAACAATATTTTTCACCGCTAAAGGACGGGTTAACTTTAATTCCCTGTTTGCGAGTTTCAAGCTTGTCTGCAGGGTGATTATTTTAGAATCTAACTCTTTTACCTCCTGCTGACGCTGCTTAATCTGCTGTGCCTGTATAGCAACCTGATTCTCCAGATTATTAAGGCGGCCATTATATTCATCTTGCTGGCGTAATACTAATTTTTGCGCCGTTTCTTTTAAATCAGCAGGGAAATTCAATGACTCTTTTTTTATTTTTATCTGTAACTGCCAGTTAGGTACGTCAGCAACTAAAATACTGCTTAATTCTGTACGTAAACGTATGATATCTGAACGTAATGCATCAACCTCTTTATTCTGCTGCGCCATGTCAGAGCGGAAACGCGTATCATCAATACGTGCTAATGACTGCCCTTTTTTTACCTGCATGCCTTCTTTAACATAAAGCTCTTGTAAAATACCACCGTCGAGGCTTTGAATAACCTGAATCTGTGTAGAGGGAATGACCTTTCCTTCACCTCGAGTCACCCGATCCAGCTCCGCATAATATGCCCAGACAATAAAACAGGTAACTAAAGCGGCTAATGACCAGATAGTTAAACGATGTATGCTGGGTGTCTGAGTTAAAATGGCGCCGTACACATCATCGGCCATCTCCAGATCTTCTTTAGTTATTTTCATGCTTTAGCTCCAGAGGCTAATAAACCCTTTTTAAGTTTGTCGAGAATAATATCCTTGGGTCCATCTGCAACTAAATGTCCTTTATCAAGCACTATGATTCGATCCACGAGCTGTAGAAGATGCATTTTATGAGTGATTAAAAACATCGTTCTATTGTGCACCGTTTGTGACATGGAATTAATAAACAATTTTTCGGCACGTGCATCTAAACTGGCCGTCGGCTCATCCAGTAATAGAACCTGCGGATCGTTTAAAATGGCACGGGCTAATGCAACAGCCTGGCGCTGCCCGCGAGATAAGGATTTACCGCCTTCACCAACCTGCAGATCTAACCCTTCAGATTCAAGATCGGTAAACATGCTGACACCTGAAAGCTGTACGGCACGAATTAACTGATATTCTGTTACCTGCCTGGTACCGAATAAAATATTGTCTTTAATCGAACCGTGAAAAAGTACGATATCCTGAGGCAGGTAACCAAAGTTACGGCGTAAATCACTGGGATGTATCTGCCCCTGATGAAGTCCGTCATAGCGAATACTACCGAGCGAAGGTTGAAACAGCCCGAGCATCACTTTCGCCAGAGTACTTTTACCTGAACCGTTGCGGCCGATAATGGCGATTTTTTCCCCGGGTTTAACTTTTAACGAAAGCGGGTACAATGCAGGCTTTTCAATATCCGGATAATTAAAACTGACGTGCTCGACTACGATATTACCTTCTAGTTTCAAACGACTGGCTAAATGACCTTTATTTTCAAACTCGCCTTCCTGCTCCATAATACCATCAAGCTGCCTTAGTGAACTTACCGTCTGGTTATAACGGGTCATTAAAGCGGCCACTTTAGCCATCGGACCGATTGCACGACTGGATAACATAACCGCTGCAATAATACCGCCCATGGATATCAAGCCCTCTGATACACGGTAGACACCTAAAACAATCACCGCAACAACTGAAAACTGCACAATAAAGCTGGATACATTTGATACAGAGTTAGTGATCATTTTAGTTTTTAACTGCCAGTTTGAAGTATGACCTAACATCTGCTGCCAGGAATTCTGAATAACCCCTTCCGCGCCGTTAGCTTTAATCGATTCAAGAGCCGATAAACTTTCAATCAGATGACCGTGGCGTAAGCCTGAAAATTTATTACTCTCTTCAATCGCAATGCGTAATTTAGGCTGCATAATCAGGGTGTAACCAAGAATCAGCAAAGTTGCAGCCACAGAAAACACCGCTAGATCACCGGCAACCAGATAAATAATAAACATAAACAGAAGTGAAAAAGGTAAATCAACCAGCGCAGTGATCGTTGCTGACGATAAAAAATCACGAATACTGTCAAATTCGCCTAACTGTCGTGCCATGCCGCCGACGCTTGCTCCGCGCTTTTCTAAAGGGACACCGACAACCTTAGCAAACAGTTTTGAAGAGACTTGAATATCAACTTTTTTACCCGCGACATCAATAAGATAACTTCGAAGCTGCTTCAAAATCAGATCAAAGATATAAGCAACCGAACCGCCTATTGCTAACACCCATAATGTTTCAAATGCCAGATTAGGCACCACCTTATCGTAAATATTCATGACAAACAGAGGTGAAACAAGTGCAAATATATTCACTAGTATCGAAGCAATAATTACATCACGATAAATAGGCGCAGATTCGCGGATAGTATCCCATAACCAGTGCTTTTGAGTATCTGCGATATGTACATCAAAATCCCGGTCACCATGATATTTCTGTTTAATTAAAAACAGGTAGCCCACATAAACGGATTCTAACTCTTCAATACTAAGTGATTCTTCTCCGCCGGTTTCAGGTAAAGAAATAATTGCTTTATTCGCTTTAATATCAAGTTCCTGCAGTATGCAGGCTTTTTGATCTTTAAGCATCAAGATACAGGGCAGGAGCATAGCCGGGATATTATTAAGACTTTTACGGCTTAGTTTTGCGCTTAATCCGGCTCGGGCGGCCGCCTGCGGCAGCAGTTCAGGAGAAAGGCAGCTGCCTGACAGCGGCAGACCCGCTGCTAACGCCTCAGCCGAACAAGGATTCCCGAAGTGCTCACTAAGCAGAACGAGAGAATCAAGAAGCGGGTCTTCACTGACTCGCTGTGAAGCATTGATTGTCCACTGTTTTTCTTGCGTTGAAGATGAAGACTGCATTTAAAAAATACTCTCAGAAAAATTTCGAAATAAATGAATATGTTATGAAGACGTTATAAGTGTATAACCTCACAGCAATTATGGGGGATACAAGCTTAAGAAATAACAAAAAGTGTTAATTAACCGCCATATAACAAAAAGAGCAGCCGTTAGGCTGCTCTTTTTTAAGGTTAAAATTTAGACGTTAAGTATGATCATCGGGAATTTCAATCACCACGCCTTGATCATCGATAGCGGTAATATCACTAATGATTAACGCACCGCTGTTATTTTCCTTAAATAGGTCGTTAATTACCGTAACATCATCACTGCCTAAATCAACACCATCAAGTACAATTGTTTGAGAAACTTGTGCAGCAGTTTTACCGGCATCACCGTCTACGAAAACATCAATGATAGTTTTACCATCATCAGAACTGAAATTAAGGTAATCATCAAGGGTATCACCCAGTTTGACATGCAGCAGATCGCTGAGATCAAGTTTATCACCTTCCGCGATATTGAAGTCTTGGATATGATCAGTTCCTCCATCCGCGTCACCAGCTAACCAAACGAAAGTATCAGCCCCTTGACCACCAATAAGCTGATCATCACCTTTACCGCCAATAAGCAGATCGTCACCGCTACCGCCTTCAAGCCAGTCATTTCCGTCTCCCGCAACGAGAACGTCATCACCGGCTAGGCCTTCAAGATGTAACACATTATCGATAGGATCTGTTGTTTCACCATTATTGTCGATATATCCAGTTGCTCCACCATTACCATCAGATACGTAGGTACCCGCAAGCACAGTGCCGTCACTCAAGGTCACCGTAAACTCGGCACCAACTAGGTTAGCACCAAGGTTATTACCTAGATTATCTGTGTCAAAAGCGAACTCAAATTTATCACCATCTGTAAAATCACCAGCAACGAAATTAGCAACAAGCAGGCTACTGTTGGCTGTCATACTGTCAAAAATATTGTTTTGTTGATCAATACCTACAGAATTATTGCTTCTAAACTGCAGCTCTTCTCTTTCGTCCCAAACCGCATTACTGTCTATTTTGATTTTGATAGAACTTACCGATAATCCCGAGGCTGCACTGGCAAACGCAAACCCGAATTGATTTGGTGTTGAGAAGGTATTTCCAGCAAGAACCGTTGCACTTATGCTGGTTGCGGCGACTGAGCTGGCAGCCGATTCACCTAGCATGATGTCATTTTCATGAGTACCAATGAGGTGTGCTGTATTTTGGTAATCCAAACGCACTGTGGCACTATCAGACGCGTTATTCCCTTCAATAGTGTAGTTGAAACTATCACCTTCGTTTCCGCTACTGATGGTAACAGCACCATTATTTAAGGCCACACCATTACCGGTAACGCTAGTAATTTGGCTGTTTTCTGGTGCTGCATCACCATGGGTAAGGTAGGACGTATCAATGACAACCGCTGAGCCCTCATCCGCATTGGTAATAACATTGTTTACATTAGCATCGAGCCCTGCGTAGTAGTCAATATGCAATTCTAACACTAAGGTGTCGTTATCGCCGTCACCATCCACTACTACTACGTCGATCGTTTCTGTTTCGTTAATAACATTCTTGTCTACATCAATATTGTAGCTGTATGTACCCGTTTCAAAGTTAAGGGTGAACTGACCACCAAGTTCAGTACTTACCGAAACTTCAGCAGTGCTGCCGTCATATAAATAGCTAATGCCACCAATACTAAATTCTTGGATATTACCGCCGTCGGCGCCTATGTTAATGCCGCCGTCAGCAGTAAGAATATTGAGTTCACCACCGATATTATTGTTGTCAAAATATGCAATGACGGTAGCGGTCAGATCGGACGCGTCGTCAACAACCACTGCGTAATCACTGTTGTCATCACTCAGATCTTTGGAATGTGCAATGGGCTGTAATTTGTCGAGCGGTGCGTTACCAATACCGATCGCAAAGGAAATATCATAAAAACTATCTTGGTTTAAATAAGTTTCCCATGCAGTCTGTTGAGCTGCCCCAACTTCATAGCCACTATTAGGCTGACCATCAGAGATAAAATAAACAAAGCTTTGATCTGCCGTTGGCAAATCGCCGCTGCTCATCACCGTATTTAGGGCAGTGCTGTACTGTGTTCCACCGCCAGCAGACAGGCCATTCAAGTAGTTAATGGCACCATCTATATCATCTACCAGCCAGGTTGAATTCGCCATAGTAGAACCGGCAAAAGTTACGATTTGGATATTAACATTACCAGTATCATCAACCTCATTAATCAGCGCGGTAAGCGATTCAACAGCAGTCTCAAGGTAGGTTTTTCCATTACCCGCTGAGTTGCCCATACTGCCGGATAGATCTAGTACAAAGGTTAAGTTACTGGTAACCGGATCTGCATTAGCCGACAAGTTTTGACTGATGTCTTTTACCACTGGCACATCGTCGATGATGTCGACAATCAGGCTAGCATCCGATGATAAACCGAGCCCGTTTTCAACGGTATAGCTGATTGTTTCAGAAATATTTTCACCTAACGAATTAGAAGTTAACTGATATTCATAATAACCCGCACGTTGACCATTACTGTCATCCACATGAACCGTCAGCACACCATAATTGGTTAAAACTGAAATGATGCCGTTGACAGGCGCGCCTCCTTCAACCGCTATGATTTCAGTCGAGCTGCTGATACCGGAATCGTTGTCCAGCAGGTTACCGACTATAACATTACTGCCGCTGCCGGCATCACTACCGTTAATAAGGCCGGATTCCGAAGCAGTACCGGCATCATCTGCCGCAGTTGGACTTGAGTCCTGTTGAACGATTAGCGTGGCAGAGTCGGTATCACCATCTGCATCAATAAGGGTGTATTCAAATTCATCACTAGTCGGGACACCAGCTGTCGAGTGTACGTTCAGCTCTTTCAACATAAAGTTGTCTCGTACACCAGCGGAATCGGGGTAAAGAACAATGGTATGAAGTTCAGAATTAGATGTGATAGTAAAATCATTGCTGTGGGCTTCGCCTGATACTAGCAAGTTGCCATTGACATCATAGGCTTTCCAAAACACCGTTTCGCCGCCATTAGCATTCATTCCATCAAGTTCAATATCGACACTGTCGGCAGTTTGATCAAGCTGAATAACTAAGGCCTCTGTATCTCGTACTTGGTTACCGTTCTTAGGAGAATTAACACCAATAGATCCGTTATTATAAGATATTGACGCATCAGTGTTAGCAAGAGCTGTTATAACGATATTTGCGCTGTTTGCATAGGCAAATAGCGTAGCCCCATTTCCATTGTATAGGTTATCGGTTGTTAATACGCTATTGGAAGATTCGACTTGGGTTGATTCGTAGCTATAACTGCCATCTTGATTAATGACTAATATACCGCCATCAGTGCTAATGGAGATGTTACCTTGTTCATCCCAATTAGAGTACTCTACCTTATTAAAGGTAACGCTTTGCACCTCAGTTGCGTCAGCACCAATATCATCAATGCCGCTGCCATCCGTTCCGGCGCCGGAAATTACGTTACCGTATGCGGTACCGCCAAAGCCAATGCTATCAATATCATTATTGGCAGTTGGTGCTGTGTCGGTTAATGCAACTTCAACCTTGGTCCATACTGTTGCACCATTGCCGTCAGTCGCCTGGTAATAGAAGCTGTCAGTAACGGCACCGCCACTATGATCAACGCTTGCTGGAGCCGTATACTCATAAGAACCATCCGCGTTAATAGTGATGGTGCCACCAAGCTCGGTAGTAACAGATGCACCTGCCGTGGCAGTGGATATTTCACCGTTACCATTGCTGTCACTAGCTAAAGCCTGAACAGACAAGTCATCACTTTCAACGTCGATATCGTTACTGGTTAGCTCAGCCCCGGTTAACGAGAGACTTCCACCCTCGACCACCATGAATTGGTCAAAATGACCTTCTGGTGCGTCGTTTTCACCAATAATATTGATGGTTACCATTGCGGTATCGGTTGCACCGTTGGCATCGGTAATGGTGTAGCTGAAGGTATCCTGCTCCACTTGCCCTGCAGTAAGCTGTTCAAACTGGCCATTAGGATTATAACTGTAGGTACCATTTGGATAAGTAGTTAACAGTGCACCACTGGCTAACGTCACAGTGGTTCCATCTGTAGCAATGTCGCTGCCATTAACGGCACTCACCCAGAAGTTATGACCTTGCGGATCTGTATCATTAGCGATAAGCCCTTTGTTTACGTCAGTAACGGTAAGTGAATCATCTTCACTGGTGATAATGGCACCATCCCCCAAATTCGCACCAGTGGCTTGAATCGAAGATAAAACGTAGTCAGAAGAGTCTCCACTATTGACTGGAGTGCCGTAGTTGATTGCTTCAAATACCAAGGTGTCAAAAACCACATCCCCAGTATTGATGCTGAATGAACCACTTGCTCCGGAGTCATTAACGAAGATTTGGCTATCGACTAAAACACCATTGTAATAGGCCTTCCAGACACCTTGTTCACTGCCGCTTTCGCTGGCGTATAGTCTCGCCACGTCGAAATCAACTTGGTTCACTAGTTCATTGAAGTTGAAAACTATCGCTTCAGACTGCTCGTTAACTGCATCGTACTCAATCTGATCAGGAACAGCCCCCGTATCGCGAATACTACCTTCAACACCAATACCGTTGTTGTTAATTGTTGAAATCTGACCATCTACTAATTCACCTGCATCATTAAAGGTGCGCGCAGTAACGGTAAACAGTGGATTTCCGTCACCGTCAGTTGGAATATTGAGGCCATTAGTGAAGTCTGCAATCACGGTGTAATTACCAATAGTGCCTCCGTCGTCAACTGCATCGACAGAGTTAATAGCAATCGAAACCTGGGCCGTATCCTGTACTGAACCATCTGAAATGATGTAGTCAAATATAGCAAGAGAATCTGCGTCATTATTTGGCTCAAAGGTAATTTTGTCTTGAGCATCAATAATAACGTCACCGTTATCAGTGGTGATGATCTGTTGCCCGCCAGTTAACTCCACTCCATTAATACTAAAGATGGATAGAGCGTCTCCATCCACATCGGTGTCGTTATCCAGCAATGTTAACGCGATAGTGCTGCCGACATTGACAGCGTAGGTGTCGTTTACAGCGATAGGCCCATCGTTACTGCCGTTAATCGTAATAGTTGCCGTGTTCACAACTTCTGCATCACCGTCGGTAACCTTGAAGCTGTACGTCACAACAACGCTTTCACCGTCATCCAGGTAGTTGTAATGCGATGGATCAATGCTCGCCACGCCAGCACTGTCAATCGTCACGCCG
>NZ_KB906997.1 GCF_000381745.1 Psychromonas ossibalaenae ATCC BAA-1528
TCGGCTGAAGTGCATTTTTAGTGCAGAGAATAATGGTTAAATAGCATGAAATTACTGCGTGGTATTCACAATCTAAAAAATGAGCACCGAGGCTGTGTATTAAGTATCGGTAACTTTGATGGAATACATTTAGGCCATCAAGCGGTTCTGAATCGTTTACTAATAGAGGCGCAGCGCCTTAATGTACCAGCCGTTGTTTTGACTTTTGAACCTCAGCCGGCGGAGCTGTTTGCTGGAGATAATGCACCGGCGCGTTTAAGCCGCCTGCGTGATAAGTTCGTGCAGTTAGATAAACAAGGCCTAGACCGTTTATTATGCGTCTCTTTTACGCATCATTTTGCCAATTTAAGTGCTGAAGATTTTATTGCAGAACTACTGATTAAGAAACTGGATATAAAATATCTGGTGGTTGGTGATGATTTCCATTTTGGTTATCAGCGTAAAGGTGATTTTGCACTGCTTCAAGATGCCGGTAAAAAGTATGGGTTTGAAGTGATTGATACACAGAGTTTAATGCAGAGCGAGCTGCGTATCAGCAGCACCCGTATTCGTGATGCTTTAGCGCAGGGGGACTTACAGCGTGCCTCTGAAATGCTGGGACGGAAATACAGCATTGCCGGCAGAGTTGTGCATGGTCAGAAGCTTGGCCGTACAATCGGTGTGCCGACTGCAAACCTGCTTTTAAAGCGTCGTGTTTCGCCTGTCTCCGGCGTTTACGTTGTATCGGTTGCGGGTATAAATGAAAAAGTTTATCAGGGCGTTGCTAATATCGGCCAGCGTCCGACTGTACAGGGAGTTCGCCAGCAGTTAGAAGTGCATCTGTTTGACTTCAACGCGGATCTCTACGGACAGCAGTTAGAAGTAATATTAGAAGAAAAACTGCGTGATGAAGTACGTTTTGATTCATTCGCAGAATTAAAAATTCAAATAGATAAAGATATTGAGCTGGCCAGACAGTGGCACAATAAAAAATCGTAATTACACATTATGTTAATGGAAAATTAAAATGAGTGACTATAAAAAAACGTTAAACCTACCTAAAACAGGTTTTCCGATGCGTGCAAACCTTGCCAATCGTGAACCAAATATGTTGAAAAACTGGTACAGCAAGGATCTTTACGGAAAGATCCGTGCAGCGAAAAAAGGTAAAAAAACATTCATTCTGCATGACGGTCCTCCGTACGCAAATGGTGATATCCATATCGGTCACTCGGTTAACAAAATTCTTAAAGATATTATTATCAAATCAAAAACGCTTGCTGATTTTGATGCGCCGTACATTCCCGGCTGGGATTGTCATGGTCTGCCGATCGAATTAAAAGTAGAGCAGAAACACGGTAAGCCGGGTAAAAAATTAACGCCGGCTCAGTTCCGTATTAAGTGTCGTGAATATGCCGCTCGTCAGGTTGACGGTCAGCGTAAAGACTTTAAACGTCTTGGTGTGTTAGGTGAATGGGAAAACCCATATCTGACCATGAATTTTGACACAGAAGCAAATATTGTACGTGCTTTGGCTAAAATTATTGAAAATAAACATCTGCACAAAGGCTCTAAACCTGTGCACTGGTGTACAGACTGCGGCTCTGCCTTAGCTGAAGCAGAAGTTGAATACGAAGATAAAAAATCACCTGCGATTGATGTTGCATTTACAGCGGTTAATCCGGATCAGGTTGTCAGCGGCTTTACTCCTCAAGCCGATGACTTAGGTACAGGTGATGTTTGTCTGGTTATCTGGACTACAACACCGTGGACACTGCCGGCTAACCGCGCAGTGGCACTGGCTGAAAAAGTTGAATACTCATTAGTTCAGGCAGGCGAGCGCCGTTTAGTGTTAGCATCACATTTAGTTGCTGACTGTATGGCGCGTTATGAGATTGATGATTTTAAAGTATTAGCTATCTGTACTGGTATTGATTTAGAGAAAAAACTATTCAATCATCCGTTCCTTAAAATCGAAGTACCTGCGATTGTAGCCGATCACGTTACTATTGAAGCGGGTACGGGTTGTGTACATACCGCTCCCGGCCATGGTCAGGACGATTACTCGGTTGGTTTACGTTACGATTTAGAAGTGGCGAATCCGGTTGGTGATAACGGTGTATTTAGAGAAGATACTGAATTCTTTGCCGGTTTACATGTATTTAAAGCAAATGACCGTGTTGTTGAAGTACTGCAGGAACATAATGCATTGTTATGTCATAAGCCGTTATTACACAGCTACCCGCACTGCTGGAGACATAAAACGCCAATCATTTTCCGCGCTACGCCGCAGTGGTTTATCTCAATGGATCAGAAAGGCCTGCGTGACAGTGCATTAGGCGAAATCAAAGATGTTAAATGGATCCCGAGCTGGGGCCAGAACCGCATTGAGAAAATGATCGAAAACCGTCCTGACTGGTGTATCTCTCGCCAGCGTACCTGGGGTGTGCCGATTACACTGTTTGTAAATAAAGAAACAGACGAGCTGCATGAAAACAGTGTTGAGATGATGGAGCTTATTGCCCGTAAAATTGAAAAAGAAGGTATTCAGGCATGGTGGGATTTAGATCCTGAATCACTGCTTGGTTTTGAAGCTGACCAGTACCGTAAAGTAACCGATACCTTAGATGTATGGTTCGACTCAGGTACAACACACTCTGCTGTAGTTGGTGTGCGTGATGAATATACTCAGGAATCCGGCGAACAGTCTGACATTGATCTGTATCTTGAAGGTTCAGATCAGCACCGCGGCTGGTTCCAGTCGTCGCTGATGACCAGTATGGCAATTAAAAATAAAGCGCCGTACAAAGAAGTATTAACACACGGTTTTGTGGTTGACGGACAAGGCAAAAAAATGTCGAAGTCTTTAGGCAATGTAATGTCTCCGCAGACGGTAATGAACGAGCTGGGCGCCGATGTGCTGCGTTTATGGGTTGCATCAACTGACTATACTGGTGAAATTACTGTTTCTGATGAGATCTTAAACCGTAGTGCAGACAGCTATCGTCGTATCCGTAATACATCACGTTTCTTACTGGCAAATTTAAACGGTTTTGAGCCGAGCACGGATATTGTACCTAGTGACGAGATGGTGGCATTAGACCGCTGGATCGTTGCACAGACGCTAACACTGCAAAATGAAGTGATCGAAGCGTACGAAAGTTACAACCTGCATGTGGTTTACCAGAAACTGATGCACTTTTGTTCAATTGAACTGGGCAGTTTCTATCTGGATATCATTAAAGATCGCCAGTACACAGCAAAAACTGACAGTAATGCACGCCGCAGCTGTCAAACGGCATTGTTCCATATTGCTGAAGCACTAGTACGTTTAATGGCGCCGATCTTAAGCTTTACGGCTGATGAGATCTGGGGACGTATGCCGGGTGAACGTGATGAATTTGTTTTCACTGATGTCTGGTATGATGGTTTATTTGGCCTTTCTGATAATGAAGCATTAAGTAATGATGCCTGGGCAAACCTGATTTCTGTGCGTGCAGAAGTGAATAAAGCATTAGAGCTGGCACGTAAAGAAAATGTAATCGGCGGCGGTCTTGAAGCTGAAGTAACACTTTACGCATCACCTGAACTGACCACATTATTAAACACTCTGGAAGATGAGTTACGTTTTGTTCTGATTACTTCTCAAGCTGAGATTAAACCGTTAACGGATGCACCTGACAGTGCAGTTGAAACTGAAGTAGAAGGTTTATCTGTTGCTGTTGCTAAAAGTGCCGCTGAGAAGTGTGACCGCTGCTGGCACCATAATGAAGAAGTAGGTAAGCATGAAGCTCATCCTGAATTATGCGGCCGTTGTGTAACAAATATTGACGGCGCTGGTGAAGTACGTAAATTTGCTTAATCAGTAATAAAGAAAAATTGAATTTAGACGCCTTAGTTATGAAAATGATTTAAGGCGTTTTTTTTAGCTGATTTAATTGAGATAAAAAATGACTGAGATAATACAAAAATCGGGACTGCGCTGGTTATGGCTTTCAGCTGTTATGCTGATACTGGATCAAGCAACGAAATACTGGACAGTACAGGCATTAGATTTATATGAATCCTATGAGGTGCTTTCGTTTTTTAATTTTACCTATGCCCGGAATTACGGGGCGGCTTTCAGCTTTTTAGGTGATGCCGGCGGCTGGCAGAAGTATCTGTTTACCGCTATCGCTTTTGTCGTTTCATCTTTTTTAATTTATTCGCTAAAAAAGAACAGTCAGACGCAGCGCTGGACAAATATTGCTTATGCACTGATTTTATCGGGGGCTGTTGGTAACGTCATGGATCGTTTGATGTTTGGTTATGTTGTTGATTTCTTAGATTTTGATTTAGGTTTTTACCGCTGGCCTACTTTTAATGTTGCGGATATCGCTATTTTTATCGGTGCCGCCATGATTATATTAGAGTCCATTTTTGTACCAGAAACAAAAGAAGAGAATAAAGGGCAGGAAAATGAGTGAGATTAAAAGTAAATCCATTACACAAGACAGTGAAGTTCTGATGCACTTTTCAATTCGCCTGGCTGACGGTTCGGCTGTTGACAGTACCAAGGTTGACAATAAACCGGCAAAGTTTGTGATGGGTGACGGCAGTTTAACGCCTGGTTTTGAAGACTGTTTAGTCGGCTTAAATGAAGGCCAGTCAGAGACTTTTACACTTGCGCCGGAATCTGCATTTGGTCTGCCTAATCCAGATAATATCCATCATCTTGAACTGAGCAAGTTCAGCAGTGATGTACCGGCTGAAGTCGGTACTATTATCAGCTTTACTCAGCCGGACGGCAGCGAAATTCCAGGTATTATTCGTGAAGTGATTGCTGACAGTGTGACGGTGGATTTTAATCACCCGCTTGCAGGGCAGACATTAACATTTGAAGTCGACGTATTAGAAGTTTTAAACTAACGTGCGTTCTGTGTGGCTGTTGATTTTAATCAAGCTGTACCGATGAGTCCGGCCAAGTCGTAATAATTAAAGTAGGCGTGTTAAAAGTTATAAACTAAAGCGTGTGTGCTGTGGCTATTGATTTTAATCAAGCTGTACCGATGAGTCCGGCCAAGTCGTAGTAATTAAGGTAGGCGTGTTAAAAGTTTTAAACTAAAGCGTGTGTGCTGTGGCTATTGATTTTAATCAAACGATGCCGATGAGTCAGGCCAGTTATAATACTGAAATCGATGTGTTAGAAATTTTAAACTAAAGCCTAGTGCTGTAGTTAATTTAGAGGTTACCCATGAAAATAATTTTAGCTAATCCGCGCGGTTTTTGTGCCGGAGTGCACCGTGCGATTTCAATCGTTGAGCGTGCTTTAGATCTGTTTACTCCGCCTATTTATGTTCGCCATGAGGTGGTACATAACCAGTATGTGGTGGACGGTTTAGAAGCGCGCGGTGCTGTTTTTGTGGAAGAGTTAGATGATGTGCCCGATGACCAGATTGTTATTTTCAGTGCTCATGGTGTTTCGCAGGCGGTACGTAATGAAGCCAAGCGTCGAGAATTAAAAGTTTTTGATGCAACCTGTCCCTTAGTAACTAAAGTGCATATGGAAGTAACGCGCGCCAGCCGCCGCGGTCAGGAATGTATTTTAATCGGTCATCATGGTCACCCGGAAGTGATTGGTACCATGGGCCAGTATGATAATCCGGCTGGTGGTATTTATTTGGTTGAGTCGCCTGAAGATGTAGCAAAACTGAAGGTTAAAAATACAAAAAGCCTCTGTTACAGCTCGCAGACCACTTTGTCTGTTGATGATACCGCGAGTATTATTAATGCGCTGCGTGAAAAATTTCCGGAGATTGAGGGGCCGCGCAAAGATGATATTTGTTATGCGACACAGAACCGTCAGGATTCAGTGAAAGATCTGGCACAAAAAGCGGATCTTGTTTTAGTGGTCGGCTCTACTAACTCATCAAACTCTAACCGCCTGCGTGAAAAAGCCAGCTGTGTTGGTGTCAATGCCTATCTTATTGACAGCGATAAAGATATTCATCCAGGCTGGCTTGAAAATGTTAATGTTGTCGGCGTTACAGCAGGAGCATCTGCCCCGGAAGTATTGGTTCAAGCAGTGGTTGATAAGCTCAAAGAACTGGGGGGAAGTCTAGTTGTTGAGAACCCGGGGGTCGAAGAAAATACAGTTTTTGAAGTTCCGGCTGAGCTGCGTGTTAAACAGATCGACTAGAAATAATATAAGAATCAGGTCTTTGTTATGGAAGGCCTGATAAATAATACAGCAAAAATTTTATATCAATATTTTTAACCAAATAGGTCTCGAAAGGAGATTATTCACGATGCTGAATAACTCTTTTTTACTATGATTTAATGTGCAACAAGTCATCGCTAAAACAAATTTAGTTATCTTGTTGTTTTAGCTGAAAATATTTTACCTCTTATCCAGACCAATTATTTCATTAGTATTTCCCCTGCTTAGGCGCCTATAAATGCATGTGCCTATTTTTCTTTACAGCTTACAGTATCTGTTAACTTAATCAGATAGTTAGATGGTAAAGCACTGCTTCGCATAATGATTTGTTGAACAGGTTGTTACTAACTTTTTCTATTGTCATTGAGCGGTTAAGTATTTCACTGTTATTCTATGTTTTGTTATTACCCATAAATAAAATGCTGTTTTTTTCGCCGCTGATTAATAAAAGTATGATGTGTAACATTAAAACCAGATAACTTACTCGATAATATTGGTTTTACATCTGATAAAATTCGAATATATTTATCAACTGCTGTTTGGCCGGGATGTAAAAAGGAATTTTCATCAGCATCTTGATTCTGCTTTTATCAATACTCATTTTACCTGTATTTACAGATTAATATTAAATTTCGCTGTCAATAATGATTGATAGACAAGGATGTTATATGAAAGAAAAGGGATTTAGCTTAATTGAAATAATGGTCAGCTGCTTCATTTTTGCGATCGGCTGCTTAAGTTTGGCCGGTATGCAGTCAGTGGCTGTTAAATCATTAATTGAAGTAGAACAGCGCGCACTTGCAGACTCATTACTGGTTGATATTACGGAACGTATGCAGATGAACAGAGCCTGGTTATCGAACAGTGCCAACAATTACATTGTCAGCAGTGTTCAAGATGATACGTCTGTTCAGCCCGATTGTGCCAAAAAGGGGGCTTTGAGTGATTGTGCCGGTGAAGATATTAAAGCTAATGATCTGTTTGAGTGGAAGAATAAACTTCTCACTGCGCATGTTGCAGGTTCTACTCAAGGTTTGATTAATGCAGATGCATGCATTCTAGATGATGGGAATGGTATTGGCATTGTTGATATTACCATTACTTGGCAGGAACAAGCAGAACCGTCAAAGATAAAAGCATGCGGCATTAAAAGTTCTGACCGCCGTCAGGTTACTACAAAGTATTATATCGGTAATTCATAATGACAGTTCCTGTTAATCTCCCTGCTTTGCAAATTAATAAAGCCCATTCCCTATTTTTCAAACACAAAGGTTATACCATTGTTGAGCTGATGGTGGTGCTGGTTGTTTCTCTATTTTTAGTTGGCGGTATCCTAAGTGTGTTTGTTGCTACTAAAGCACTTACCAAAGAAACTATTTCAGCCAGCGCCCGGCAGGAGAATGCTGCTTATGCTCTGCAGGCATTAAGCCGGGATTTAAAGCAAAGTTATTTTTTTGCCGAAGCATCCGGTGAAAACAATGGTTTATGGCTGTCTCCTCCTGCAATTCTTGCAAAAGATGATTGTTTAGATAATAAAAATATGGGGACGTTTCCTTCCGGTGCCGGCTCGTTTAGAGCTCTGTGGGCCGCTGTAAAAGAGAGCGGGGCTGAACCGACAATGTCTTGTATTAAGGATACAGCCCCTTCGACGGAATTGATTAGTGAAAGTGATTATATTTCAATCAAGCGTGCACGGGGACTGTATCAGACAGGAAACTACCAGGAAGACCGCTATTACTTATCGATAAGCCCCTCTGGTATAACTGTAATACCGGGCAATGCCACTGCGGGCAAGGAAAAACTATGGGAGTACATACACCATGTTTATTACCTGGACAGTGAAGCTGGTGTGCCGCGTTTACTGCGAATGAAGCTTGAACTTGGCAAGATGGGGGATGCGGAGGTCATCGCAGAAGGCATTGAAAAAATGAAGTTTATGTTTGCACTTGATAAGGCACTTGAAGCAGCTCGGGACGGCAGTGCTCATGATTTTGTAAACAGCGCTGCAGTGACTGATGCAGATTGGAATGACGGGCGAGTAATAGGAGTAAAAATATTTTTACTGGTACGCTCAAAGGAAGAGGCTGCTGGTGTGCATGATACGGCAACTTATCAGCTTGGTGACTATGATCATACAGTCACTGGAGATGGTTACAAAAGAGAAGTAGTCTCGCGGACCCTGATGTTTACCAATAATACGAGGTTCAGCGATGATTAAAATAAAAAAACAACAGGGGGCTGTACTCTTTTTTGTACTTATTACCCTGCCTATGCTTGTTGTACTGGGGCTTATGTTAGTTGAAAACTCATCAGTTGATTTAAAAATGGTGGACGCAAGAGTCGTGCGTAATGACTCTAATATTAGATTAACATCCGCTGCCTCGGCACTTTTAACATCGATCAAAACGCCGTCTTTATTTGCTAATGCCGAAAACGGTGAGGGTATTTCAGAGCCGGTTCCTCTTGATGTGAGTAACGTAGTAACAGTCAAAAGTGAAGTTAACTGTATGAGACGTAAAGATGCCAACGGCGATGATTTTCAGTGCCGTTATTTAGAGGTGAAGTTTACGCATCAGTTCGGCAGAGAGAAAAAAGACTCAAGCCGCTGGGGAAGCAACTCAATGGCGATTGGTGTTGAGCAGCCTCATATCGCTCATTAAAGACAATGCTGAATTTGTTGTTCACTAACTGAGTGGCGACGTTTCACAGTATACGGAAATTTAAGTTTTAGTAGGGTAAAGGATTATGTCAATTTTATATAGAATGCTGACCGTTTGTTTTTTGCTGTCAGTCTGTCCACTACAGGCGGATGATACAGAGCTGTTTATTGCTGATATTACCGGGGAAGATGAGATTAGACCGCAGGTTTTAATTATTTTTGATAATTCCGGCAGCATGGGGACCACAGAAGACTCAACGGAGGAGTTTAATCCGAGTCACACTTATACCAATTCTACGAAAGTGTACTGGTCGAAAACATCTAGTATCCCTTCACTTAACAGTTCGCAGTATTTTTATCAGGCTAAAAACTACTGTAATGCTTCAAAATCCCCGCTGACTTTAACTGGTAAATACAGCGGTAACCTACGTTTTTGGTATCCATATAATTATTACTGGTATCCTTTAGAATCTGGTTACCGCGATTATATATTTGACTGCAAAGAGGATGTAACTAACAAAGATACAGCAAACCCTGACGGATATACTGGTTACCCTCAGCAGGGTAAGGCAGAACCTTATAAGAATAAAAAGAAGAATATTTTCGGCAGAGATGATGTTGTTACCTTATATTCTGCGAATTATATTTATTGGAATGAGAATAAGGTTGAAGAAAAAAGAACTCGTTTATCGATTGCGAAAGAGGCTATTACCAGTTTAATCAACAGCACCCCGTCAGTTGATTTTGGCCTGGCCGTTTTTAACCGCAATTACCGGGACAATGATGGTAATGAAAGAGACGGCGGCAGAGTGATCAGTAAAGTGGAAGCTCGAGATGCTCAGGCAACGACCGACTTTATCGACTCTGTCAATGAATTAAAAGCACTGACTAATACACCGCTTTGTGAAACTCTGTATGAGGTTTACCGATATTATGCGGGCAAAGCCGTTTATTTTGGTGATGATGATACGGGAATGAGTCCAGCAAGAGATACTGATGCAGAAGATCCCGATAATGCAGGTGTGTATTTGTCACCCTTTAAACGTTGTCAGAAAAACGCTAATGTTATTTTAATGACCGATGGTGCACCAACGCAAGATTCAGGGGCTGATACTTTAATATCAGCTTTTACCAGTAGAGGTCGAACGAATAACAGTTATATGCCGGCTTTAAGTGAATGGATGTATAACACTGATATTGACGGTGATGCGGCAAATGGAGACCAGCATGTAAGAACGTTTACAGTAGGGTTTGGAGAAACGGTTATTGACTCTTCTAATGATCTGTTAAGTAATACCGCTGTGTTAGGAGGCGGGAAATATTTTCCGGCTAAAAATGCTTCCGAGCTTCAAAGTGCCTTCGGCGAGACTATTCAGTCAATCTTAAGCAGCAGTTCCAGCCTGACTTCTCCGGCTGTTGCAAATAGTAATTTTGATAAAACTAGAAGTCTAGACTCAATTTATTTTTCCATGTTTTTACCAACAAACAAAGCTGTCTGGAAAGGCAATATAAAAAAACTAAAGCTTGATAATCAAGGTGTGTTAAGAGATAGAAATAATCAAGCTGCCATTGGCACTGATGGCAATATTAAAGAGAGTGCATCCACATACTGGGGAGCTGGGCAGGACGGAGATAAGGTTGAGGAAGGCGGCGTTGCCGCTATATTAAGTGCAAGTACATCGAGAGTCATTCTCAGTAATATTAGTGCAGGTGCTGCAACTGTTTCTAATCCGGCACCAGTTGATTTGGCTGAACCTTCAAAAAATAATTTAAAAACATATTATGCGCTGACAGGGACTGAGGCGCAGCAGTCTGCTGCTTTAGCCGTTAAGCTTGGCGTTGAAGCTGCTGAGCTAGATGATGCCATTGACTGGCTTATGGGGAAAAATGTTGATACTAAGGATGATCTCGATGATTACCGTGATGATATCTTTGCTGATCCGCTGCATTCAGCTCCTCTGGCTATTCCCTATACCAAAAAAGGTGTAAATGGGCTGCCGGACACGGAAGTGGTTAGTTTATTAGTCGGAACCAATGCCGGTTTTTTACATATGTTTACCGATAATAAGAATGATGAAGCAAATCAATTGGATGATACCCTTACAGAAAACTGGGCATTTATTCCCGAACAGTTATTAAAAAAAGGGCTCGCATTAAAAGACTCGGCTGCTGATACTGCGCATAATTACGGTATGGATTTATCTCCAATGCTGATTAATATATATGACTCAGATGACAATATTGAGCAGATGATTGCTGTTGTGGGAATGCGCCGCGGCGGTTCAAGCTATTATGCTTTAGATATTACCAAGCCTGCTGAGCCCAGTTTTATGTGGCAGATAAACGGCCCTGGAGCGGGAGTTAGCACAACATCCGGTTTTGAAAATCTGGGACAGACATGGTCTGTACCTGTTTCTGGGAAATTAACCTATAAAGTTGGCACACAGGAAATAACGGCACCCGTTATTATTTTTGGCGGTGGTTACGATATCAATAAAGACACTTGCACTCCTTCCTCTAATGCAGACGGAAGCAGTATTGAAACCTGTGACGACAACATGGGGAATGCGATATATATTGTTAATGCCCTGACAGGAAAAAAAATCTGGTCTCTCGTTGGAGAGAGCTGTGTTACGGGGGACAAGCATTGTTTACGGGACAGCATTCCCGCACAAGTTTCCGCTATCGATAGTGATGGTGACGAAAATATCGATAGAATATATGCAGGTGATAGCGGTGGAAATATATGGCGGATAGATCTTGTCGGAACGGATACAAGTAAATGGACACATATTAAACTGGCTGAACTGGGCGGGGATACTTCTGATAGCGACAGGCGTTTTTTCACCGCCCCCGTTATTGCGCGTACCTATAATGAGCATGATGTGGCTTACGACGGTGTGCTGATAGGTTCTGGTAACCGGGCTAAACCTCTAACTGATAAAACCACGAAAAATGCATTTTATCTTATTCATGATTACAGGATATTTCCGACGGCTTATGGAGAAACGGGTTATCTGGATAAACCTGATCCGTCCAAGGCTTCCGAATTATATAATTTAACAACTGAAGTGACTCAGGTAATCACTATTGGCTCCTCTCCCGGCTGGCAGTACCAGTTTACCGGAGCAGGAGAGAAGGCATTAGGTAAAGGTACATTACTGGAAGGTAATATTTATTTTACTTCATTTATTCCAACAGCCAGTGTGGTTACGGACTGCAGTATCAGTGATTTTGGTCAAGGCTGGTTATATGCCGTTAATATTCATTCTGGTGCTAATCAGCTGCAGCAAAGCGGCCGAACTGTAGATAAAGCAGCGATCGGAGCTCAAGTTCCCGACTCACTTGTTATTCACTCTGGAGTGAATGAAAAAGGTGAGAATGTAATCCGTTTACTAGGGGTTGGGCAGGGGGATGAAATCAATATTGTTGATGATGCTGCGACTGAAAATATAGATGAAACTGAAAAAATTAATTCAGGTACGTTTGATACCGGAACAAATATGATGCCGAGGCGTATTTATAGTTACTTTGAAGAAGGGTTATAAATATCTTGGCCTTTCAATTTTATTATCTATTGAAAGGCTGCAGGGTTTAGTGATTGGGAATTTGAAATGAATAAAATATTATTAAGTTTTTCGTTATGGATATTGTTAGGCAGTATTTTCTCTGTAAATGCGCAAGAAGTTTTGCCAAGAAAGCATTTAAAGTGTTACTTGCAGCTCGAAGATAAAAGTAAAGTGATAGGTCAGTTTGTATATCAGAAAGAGACTAAAAGAATATTTATTGAGAATATTAAGGGCAGTAAGTTCTTCCTTTCCGACGGAGTTAGTTTTATAAAAATATCAAAAACTATAGAGTGTGTTGATTTAAACGATGATTTTAGAAATAGAAAAGCAATGCAATTAGAAAGAATTACCCCATTTTAGTTTTTACTGTTAATAAATTGCAGTAGTGGAGGCTTGAGCTGACAGTTAACTGGTTCTTACAGCCTCTGTCAGTTTATATTTAATCACAATTTGCAAATAAGCTGTCATCAATAACCTCTGTTCGTCCACTTGAAGCAATATCAACACCGCCTCGCTGGCTGCCGCTGCAGTAGCGAAACCTGAGTGTTGTACCTACCGCTACAGAGACGGATACTTGTCCATCTGTGTTGAAAGTTAGACCTTTAGCAGGAAAGCTGATTTGATCTTGAGCATTGACTGCAAAGCCGCCTTTTAACAGCGTATCCGGATCCTCAAGCTTTAGATTTCCATTGTCATCAATAAAGACATCGATTCCCGTTGACCAGTTATTTGAACACTCCTTATTATCCCCAAGCGGGCAGACAGTCACTGGCTTTATATAATTTTGGGAATGGTTACGTGCCAAAATAAGACTTTTTTCTATTTTATTCAGCATAGTATCAACACGGTTTTTCTGTGTTGATGCCTGCATACTGGGCAGGGCAATACCTATGACAATGCCGATAATGACAATAACTATCAACACTTCTAATAACGTAAACCCATTGCTTAAGCGCATCTCTTCTCCATGAGAGTCATAAATTGAAGCGTTATTATATTGTAATGATTCATTCTTTTCCGTTATTAAATATACTTTTTAATGATATACAGCATGCTTTTTTAAAGAAACTTCTATTTTACACCTCTAATTCATGCTCGCTTAAGCTGAAGGCAATACCTGCGGTTAATTACACATTGAAGAGGAAAAATATCTTCATATTGCAGGTGTAATAAAGAAAAGACTGTCGTTTGTAACCATTTGAATTATCAATGCTTAATTTTTATGATGTGCTTTGTTCTTAAAAAGAGGGTTGTTTACTAGCGACAATCTCTGATCTTTTAGACGATTTACTCTTTTCTTTGCGTTAGTTTATTCTTTTGTTGATTTCAATTCTTCAGCAGGAGCTATACTTATTTGCTGGGAGTGTTTATTTTGTTTAGCAATGGACTGGTTTATGAAAATGCATGGTTTTAGTTTAATTGAAATTATGATCACTAGCTTTATTCTTGCCTTGGGGTTGTTAGGCCTTGCCGGTATGCAGTCCACTGCCGTTAAATCTAATATAGAAATTCAACAGCGTACTCTTGCCAATGCATTAATTACCGACATTAACGAACGCATGCAGCTGAATCGAGTATGGCTTCAGGAAGATGGTAATGATTATGCTATAGCCAGTTTAATGGGCGCTGAGTTATCAGCACCAAGTTGTGTGGGATACGACGGGGTTTTTACTAACTGCAGCGGTGCAGATATAAAAAACAATGATCTTTATGAATGGAAGCAAAAATTCCTTGGCGCTGAAATTGACAGCGGCAGTACCACTGAGCATGGCCTGATTGATGCGGATGCCTGTATAGAAGTGACAGAAGAGGGGAATATAGTTGTTAGTCAAATTGTTTTAAGCTGGTATTCAACAATCAAAAGTAAAGATGCAGCCTCCGGCTCTGATGTGCTAAGCATATTTAACAAATGCGGTACCGCCTCTTCCTCCCGACGCCAGCTAACTGCTAAAAGTAAAATAAGTAAGTCATCATGATTAACTTCTATGGTCAATTCCGAACTAAACAGCATGGTTTTTCGATTGTTGAGTGGATGATCGCAATCATGCTGGCTCTGTTTTTAACGGCTGGATTATTAAGTGTTTTTATATCTAGCCAGCGTGCAACATCAGAAGCTTTAGGCGGAGGAGAGCGCCAGGAGAATGCCTCTTTTGCTCTGCAGCTGTTAACTCGTGATTTAAAACAAGCTTACTTTTTTTCACAGGCAACCGGCGAAAATAAGAGTTTATGGAATCTTAATGGTGCTTCTGTTACTGCCAGCTTAGACTGCTTAGATGACATTTCGAGCGGTTCATTTCCTGCTTCAGGTAAATATCGTGCTTTATGGGCTTCAACTATCCCTGCTTCTATCGGCAGCCTGGAAATGGATTGTCTTGATGATAGTGATAGTGATACCAGCCTTATAACCGACAGTGATTATATTTCCATAAAACGTGCTATGGGGCTGCCGCAGTCTGATGACTATATCGCTAAGCGTTATTATCTTGATATTGATACGACCAGTTTGACGGTTTACCAGGGAGATGCCAGTGCTTTAACTAATTCTGTGGTTAGCCCCGTATGGCGTTATATTCATCATGTTTATTATTTAGACAGCGAAGACGATATTCCGCGCCTTCGCCGTTTGAGCCTTGAGAAAGGTAAGATGGTTCGTGAAGAGGTGCTTGTTGAAGGCATTGAAAGCATGCAGTTTATGTTTGCTCTGGATGAGCTGATCGCCAGTGACAGAGATGGAGCGGTTCATTCCTTTGTCAGCGCTTCACAGGTAACCCCCAGTGACTGGGACACCGGGCGGGTAATTGGTATGAAGATATCTTTATTAGTCAGATCGTTAGAAACAAGCCCTAATTATACAAACAGCAGTACCTACCAGCTTGGTGATTTTTCTTTCACCGCTCCGGGGGACGGTTATAAGCGAGAAATCGCTTCAACCGTTTTAATTTTCCAAAACAGCGTGGTATCAGTCGATGACTAGTTTACATAAGCAAAAAGGTATAGCCCTGTTTATTGCAATGCTGATATTACCTTTACTGCTGGTATTAGGTGTCTTAGTGATGAGTAATACTTTTCTCAGTTTAAAAATCACAGATGCACGAGTTATGCAGGGGGAATCGAATATTTTATTAAATAACGCCGTAATGGATATTCTGCATCGCTCCAGCAGTGCTCAGTCATTTGCTCAGGCGACAGATAAAACTACGTTTAGCTCGGATGAGGTGACCGCTAAGGTCGATTTAGATGAAGATGACGAGATTCATTGTAAGCGCAGAATACAGGCGAGCGGCAGTAATTTTAAGTGCAAATACTTAGAGGTCAGTTTTATACACCTTTATGGAAGGGAAAGAGCAGACGGCTCTAAATGGGCGACTAATGAGCTTGGAGTTGGAGTCGAACAGCCGATTATTGTTGATAATGGAACTGCTGGATTATCCGCAGATCAGTAATACAAAGTTATAAATAAGTATGTAGAGAATAATGTCGATAGACAAAGGATAGTTGTCGTATAAGACAGATGGAGTAACAAATTATGTTAATGAAACGATTATTAGTCGGGCTCTTATGTTCATTTTGTTCGATCCTGTTCGCCGATGATACCGAACTGTTTGTTGCAGATGTCAGCGCGCAGAACGGCATTCGCCCGCAGGTACTTATTATTTTTGATACTTCGGGCAGTATGAAAAGTTCCGAAGAGGTGGTTAAGGCTGCTTATGATCCCGCACATGATTACGGCGCCGGCAGCAACGCCAATAAAATTTACTGGACGAAGAATGATGTCCCGGGCACAGGCAGTGACAATTATTTTTTAACCACAAAAAATAATTGTCAGGCTTCTTTAGCACTGCTTAGCTCTAAGGGAATATATAACGGTAATGTCAGGCGCTGGGTTGAGAAAAATAGAAAGAAAAAATCTAGCTGGAAAACGCTGTTTGGCAGCGATGGTATTTACTTTGAATGTAAAGAGGATGTTTTAAATGCAGATCCAACTAACCCGGCCAGTGCGGCTACCCCCGGTTTCCCGAAAGACGGTCGTTCTGGTCCTTATATATCAACGGTTAATAATGTCTTTTCAGATAGTGATGCGGTAACTCTGTTTTCCGCCAATTATATTTACTGGTATAACACTGCAAGTACAACTAGTAAAAGCCGTTTATTGATCGCTAAGGAAGCGATTGGAAGCTTAATTGAAAGTACACCTTCCGTTGATTTTGGTTTAGAGGCGTTTAACTATAATTATGGTACTCCTGCGCGTAATGGCGGGCGTATTGTTGATAAAGTGATGACCCGAGATTCAATGCAGGCACAAGATCTTATTAATGAAGTAAATAGTCTTACAGCCAGTGGTAATACACCACTTTGTGAAAGCATGTATGAAGCCTATCGTTATTATGCGGGTAAAGGTGTTTATTTTGGTGATGATGACTCTACTTCAACGCCGCTACGGGATACTTCCGCAGAAGAGAGCAGTGTTTATTTATCTCCTTTTAAAGCCTGTCAGGAACGTGCTTATATTATTTTAATGACCGATGGGAAACCCACCAGTGATCATGAAGCTGATTCATTGGTTAATGCACTGACTGGCAAGGGGGCTTTCGATAATAATTATATGCCTGCACTAGCAGAGTGGATGAATAACTTTGATATTGATGGTGATGCAGACAATGGTGATCAACATATCAGCACTTATACTATTGGCTTTGGTCAAGGCGCAGTTGATGATGCGGGCATATTATTGACTGAGACAGCAAAGAGAGGAGGAGGTGAGTATTATCCTGCGACTAGTTCCGCTGCATTACAGCAAGCCTTTCAAGCCACTATTCTGGATATTTTAAACAGCTCTTCTAGTTTATCTTCGCCTGCGATTGCTAATAATAACTTTGATCGAACCCGTAGTTTAGATTCAGTTTATTACTCTATGTTTATGCCCAGTAATTTACCTGTCTGGGAGGGAAATATTAAAAAATTAACCATGAATGCATCGGGTATATTAGTTGATAGTCTGGGGGCTTCTGCAATAAATTCCGATGGTAATATTAAAGATAATGCCTCCACCTACTGGGGGGGATATCAAGATGGTAATGCTGTTTCTGACGGCGGTGTGGCTGCTATGCTTGCCGAGGTCACTTCCCGCACGGTATTAAGCAATATCAATGCCGGTACGTTAAAAGCGCCGACGCTTGATAACCTAAAAGCATATTACGGAGTCACCACTAGCGCAGAGGTTGCTTCAGAATTAAGTGTTGCTGAAAGCGACTTGACGGGGTCATTAAACTGGTTAACCGGGCTGGATGTAGATGATGAGAATGGCGACAGCTCAGTGACTGATTACCGCAGTGATATATTCGCCGATCCGCTGCATTCTAAGCCGCTTGCGGTCACTTACATTGAAAATGGAAAACAGGTGGTTCGTCTACTGGTGGGAACCAATGCCGGATTTTTACATATGTTTACCGATAACGTTAATGTTGAAGCAGATCAGACCGATGATACCATCACCGAAAACTGGGCATTTATTCCCGAAGAGTTATTGCCGTTCGGTTTATCGTTACGAGATGCACCAGCCTCCAGTGAGCACCAGTATGGAATGGATCTGTCTCCCATTGCCATTAAGATTTATGAGTCTGAATCACTGAGTAAAATTATTGCAATAATCGGTATGCGCCGTGGCGGCGGCAGCTATTATGCCCTAGATATTACCAATCCAGATGTACCCAAACTTGCCTGGAAAATTGACGCCGGCACTTCTGATTTCGCCGAATTAGCACAAACATGGTCGATGCCGAGTTTTGGTGTTTTTAAATATAAAGTGGGAAGTGTCGAAAAGACGGTTCCTGGTTTAGTATTCGGCGGCGGCTATGATACCAATAAAGATACTTGTGTCCCTTCTGATACGGAAACATGCAATGATGTAAGCGGCCGGGCTGTATATATCGTTAATGCAGAAACCGGGGAAAAGATCTGGTCGGTTGACGGTGCTGACTGTGCAGAAGATGATAAACACTGTATTCGTGATAGTATTCCCAGCCAGGTCAGCTTATTAGACAGCGATGGTGACGGTGTTATTGATCGTTTGTATACGGGAGATACAGGAGGGAACATATGGCGTATGGACTTTGCAGGGATGGATACCAGTAAGTGGTCCAGTATTAAACTTGCCGCCCTAGGTGGTGATACAACAAGTACTGACCGGCGTTTTTTCGTTACCCCGGTTGTTGTACGTACTTATGAAAATCATGTAACCAAAAATGACCAGGGTGTCTTCACTTATACTAAGGTCCCCTATGACGGAATACTGCTCGGTTCGGGCGACAGGGCGCACCCTGCATCAAGCATCGTTGTAGACGACAGTTTCTTCTCTGTACACGATTATAATATTAACCCTACATTATTCGGCGTTACAGGTTATCCGGATAAACCAACCTCAATATTAAATTCGGAACTTTTTGATATTACGGATGATCCTGTTGGAAATTACGATGGTTCGCAAATACTTAATGTTTTTGCTGATATGAGTGGTTATAAAGGCTGGAAATATCAATTAACTTCTTCAGGAGAAAAATCTTTGGGTCAGGCTGCTGTATTAGAAGGTACGGTTTATTTCACTTCTTTTGTGCCTAATTCAACTGTAAATATCGGCTGCGGGGTAGGGGATTTAGGCACCGGTTGGATATATTCAGTTGATTTGCACTCAGGCGAGAAAAGATTCACTAATGAGCAGGGCGTTGCTGTAGCGAAAAAAGATATCGGCTCCCGTGTTCCTGATTCGCTGGTAATTCATGCTGGTGAGGATGAGCAGGAAGATAGTGTGATTCGTCTACTGGGTGTTGGCCAAGGTGATGAAATAACAGTCTTTAATGAAGAAACGCAAGAAGAAGAGAAAGTTTTCACTGGTACTGTTGATACAAATACCGATATGATGCCTCGGCGAATTTACAGCTACTTTAAAGAAAAATAGCAGATCATAATTGACAAAAAGAGACAGTAATGAAGAAAAATGGATTTACCTTAATAGAACTATTAGTGACCATAGCAATTGTGGGCATACTTGTGGGGGTTGCTTACCCGAGCTACGTGAGTTACGTGCAGGATACAAGGCGCAGTGAAGCGCAGGCTGCGCTGATTGATTTAGCCAATCGTCAGGAGATGTATTATCTGGATCATCATCAGTATGCTGAAGATTTAACGGATTTAGATAAGGATGCAGATCCGTTTATTACTAAAAATGGTTATTATTCGATTGAAACCAGCTCAGCAGTAAAAACAACGGTTGATTTTACCTTAACCGCTACGGCAATAAACCAGCAGGCGGCCGACACAGACTGTCTTAAGATGACCATAACACATGAACTCAATAAAGGTGCCACCAATGATAATTCTTTTTGCTGGAATTAACTTACTTATAAAGCCTTAAGAAGCAAAGGAAATGCTCAATGAAAACAGCGCGTTTAACAGGAGGTTAAAATGAAACAGAAACTTTTAATAATGATACTTGCCGGTCTGATATTTTCGCCTTCTTTATTGGCAGATAATAAGGATGTGCAGCGCAGGCATCTAAAGTGTTATTTACAGCTCGAAGATAAAAGCAGCGTTGTGCACCAGTTTGTCTATAGCGAACAAACGCAGCAGAATTTTGTGGATAATCTGGTTGGAGAAAAGGTATTTCTTCAGGACGGGGTTTCATTTTTGAAGATAAAATCCGTATATGAATGCGTAGAGGCAGGTAAGTCTTTTAAAAATCGTCAGGCAAAAGAGTTAGAAGCAGCCACTCCTTTTTAGTGATTTAATATTTAAGCGTTTCAATTAGTCAGGGACAAGTTAATTGAAGCGTTTTAATTACAATCAGTGAATTCACTACCGTCAATAACTTTAGCCCGTCCGCTGTAAGCTACGTGCACACCAATCCTTTGTTCGCCAGTGCAGTAACGAAAATTTTCTGAAGAGCCGGTTATTTGCCCGTCTGGTGAATAAGTCACATTTTTTCTAGGAAAAACCAGCTGATCGCCGGCGTTAAAAGGCTCCCCTGTTTTTAGTAAAATATCATTGCCGTCTTTGGTATATTTATCCCCTGTATCAGTAAATACATCTATTCCGGAAATCCAGTTATTTGTACACTTGTTTGTATTGTCATCCAGCGGGCAGACGGTGACATCAGTAATCAAATTAAAAGATTGATTACGCGCAAATAAGAGGTGGTGCTGAATCGTGCCGGCAACGCTGGTTAAGCGATTATTTTGAATTAATGTTTGAAATCCTGGAATACCGATAGTAATCAGCAGCATGCTGATTATTAATACAATGATAAGTTCTAAAAGAGTGAAACCCTTCACTGGGTACATATTATCGTCCTGAAGATGGAGTAGGTGCGAACTATTAGTGTAATATTCTTTTCAATTTTCTGCCTGTATATTTGTCTTAATTCGTATTACAGTAGATACTTATTCCTATTCATATTTTTTGCAGACAACATAAAGAGACCATGATGAAAAAAATAGAAGCAATTATTAAACCGTTTAAAATGGATGATGTTCGTGAAGCGCTTGCCGATATTGATATTACAGGGATGACTGTATCTGAAGTAAAAGGTTTTGGTCGTCAGAAAGGGCATACGGAGTTATACCGTGGTGCCGAGTATATGGTTGATTTTCTACCAAAAGTTAAAATTGAGCTGGTTGTAAAAAAAGAAGATGTAGACCGTTGTATTGAAGCGATTATGGGAACGGCGCAAACGGGTAAGATTGGTGATGGTAAAATATTTGTAATGCCTGTTGAGCGGGTGATCCGTATTCGTACTGGTGAAGAAGACGGTGAAGCGGTATAAGCTTCATTATTACTGAGTTATAAAAAAGGAGAGCTAGGCTCTCCTTTTTTATGCTTTAAACAAAGTGATTAATCCTCTTTATTCCAGCGCTCATAGCGTCTAACGGTTCTATTTTTAGGGAAGTTTAACTTTAATACCGTCATCGCATTAACTTTCGGCTCTTCAATATCAAGTGCATCATAAGCTTCGATCATGATCTCTAGGGCATTTTCAACAGAAGTAGTATCCGGGTAATTATTTAAAACAGTTTTACTGCGGTTAACGGCAGCAATATAAGCTTCACGTTCGATATACCACTCTGCAATTGCAATTTCATAACGTGCTAAACGATCCTTAAGAAAAATAAGTCGTAGCTGAGCATCGGCCGCGTACTGGCTGTCTGGATAATACTTTATCAAGTGTGCGAAGTCTTTAAACGCCTGCTGTGAATGACTTGGATCGCGGTTAAAACGGTCAATTCCAAATAAATTCTGGAAAAACTGCTGATCAGTGGCCATATGTGTTAAACCGCGCATGTAATATAGGTAATCAAGATCTTTATGAGTAGGGTTTAGACGAATAAAGCGATCAATATTAGCAAGGGCTAATGCAGTGTCATTACGTTTGTAATAAGAATAAATAAGATCCAGCTGCACTTGATCTGAATGCGGCCCAAACGGGTAGCGGCTGTCTAAAGCTTCTAATACCTCTATTGCCTTCTCATGACTTGCTGATTCTGAAGCAGCTTTGGCATCTTTATAAAGCTCTACGGGAGGTTTATCATCAACTTTTGGTTTTTCTGATTTTTTGGAAGAACAGCCCGAGCTTATTAAAACAATAAACAGAGAGGTCGTTATTAGTCTGAGGATCTTTTTCATAAGTGTTATAATGCCAGTGCAGATAAAAGCACAGTATCTTCTATAGACTAAAAAAAGAAAAGTTAAAAAAGATAAAATGTGACAAGATCACAGTGCAAACAGTTAAATTAAGCTTATTTATGCAGTTGTGCATAACTAAAGCACTTGGAAATCAGGAAAAGAGAATAAATATATGAGTCAAGAGTTAAAGCTCAGTGCAGAAGTTACTGACGAACAATTAGGGTTTCGTTTAGATCAGGCATTAGCCTCGTTATTTCCTGATTATTCTCGTACGCGTATTAAAGAATGGATTTTGGCTGATATGGTCAAAATTGACGGTGAAGTCATTGCCCGTCCTCGAGAAAAAGTATTTACAGGACAAACGGTAGATGTAAATGCTGTATTAGAAGACGAAGTCGTTTTTAAAGCGCAGAATATTAAATTAGATATCGTTTTTGAAGACGAACATATTCTAGTGATTAATAAACCAGCCGGTTTAGTTGTGCACCCGGGGGCTGGTAATCCGGACGGCACGGTTTTAAATGCCTTGCTGCATCATTATCCGGAAATTGTTGAAGTGCCTAGAGCGGGTATTGTGCATCGTCTGGATAAAGATACAACCGGACTGATGGTAATTGCTAAAACAGTACCAGCGCAAACGCATCTGGTCGCAAGCCTGCAGGCTCGTGAAATAACGCGTGAATATGAAGCGATTGCAATGGGCTGCTTTACTGCTGGTGGACGTGTAGAAGCGCCGATTGGACGAGATAAAGTGCACCGTATTAAAATGGCGGTTAATGCAACGGGTGGTAAACATGCCGTTACACATTACCGAGTGTCTGAAAAATACCGTGCGCATACTCGTTTACGTCTGCGCCTTGAAACCGGCCGAACTCACCAGATTCGTGTGCATATGATGCACATTGGGCATGTTCTTGCCGGTGATCCCGTTTACGGCGGCCGTCCACGTCCGCCTAAAGGGGCTTCTGAAACATTGTCTGAAACACTACGTGGTTTCAGACGCCAGGCATTACATGCAACCATGCTGCGCCTGGAACACCCGATTACAGGTGAAATGATGGAATGGCATGCGCCGCTCCCTGATGATATGGCTGAGCTGGCTGCCGCATTACGTGCAGATATGATTAAACACGGTGGCTGATCACCTGCCTGCAGTGCAGTTAATCAAACCACAATGGTCTGCACCAGAGCACATCAAAGCATTTTCGACTACCCGTGGCGGTGGTCGAAGCCTGGGACCCTATAAAGGTTTAAATTTAGGTACTCATGTTAATGATGCAGATTCTGCGGTAACGCAGAATCGTGCTTTATTAGCCGAATATTTAGCCTTAACTGCTGATTTATGCTGGTTAAGTCAGACACACAGCACTACCCTGCTGAAGCTTGAACAACAGACGGCTAGCGAGGTTGAAGCAGATGCGAGCTGGACGATACTTAAAAAACAGCCCTGCATTGTGATGACTGCGGACTGCTTACCAATATTAATTACCGATAAACAAGGCAGTTTTGTTAGTGCTGTGCATGCCGGCTGGCGTGGTTTGTGTGACGGCATTATTGAAAAATCTATCCACTCTATCTGCACTGAGTTAAATATTAACTCTACGGAATTATTAGTGTGGTTAGGACCGTGTATCGGCAGAAGTGCTTTTCAGGTGGGGGATGAAGTCCGCGCTGAATTTATGGCACAAAATACACTTGCTGAATCAGCTTTTACTGCCGACAAGGACCGCTGGCTTGCTGATCTGCAGTTGTTGGCTAAGCAGCGTTTAGCGCCATTGAATGTTGCTGAAATAAGTGCAAGTGAACATTGTACGTTTACTGAGCCAGAACTGTTTTACTCTTACCGCCGTGACGGTATTACCGGACGTATGGCAAGTTTAATCTGGATTGATTAACTCTTCTGTTCTGCTTTTAAATCAGCATATTGAAGTGGATTAGTTATGTAATACAATGAATTGTAAATAGTAATAAATTAACTGAAAAGTCACGTTTCAGACTATTTTCTAGCCCTTATCCTTGAAATTTCCCATGTAAAGCTCCATCTTCTAAAGGTATATGATTTAGGGGAATTGAGTATGCGTTTAGACAAATTAACCAGTAAGTTTCAATTAGCGATTTCAGATGCGCAGTCATTAGCACTCGGGCGTGATCATCAGTATATTGAAGCGACTCACCTGATGCTGGCACTATTAAATCAAGACAGCGGCTCCATTCGCAGGATACTGGCTGATTTAGAAGTTGATATTAATTTACTGCGTTCGCAGCTTTCCGCTGAATTAGAAAAAATTGCCAAGGTTACAGGTATCGGCGGAGAGGTTCAGCTTTCCGCACAGCTGGGAATTTTGTTTAATCTCTGTGATAAATACGCCCAGAAATCCAAAGATAAATTTATCTCTTCCGAACTGTTTCTTGTGGCCGCCTGCGAAGATAAAGGCCCATTAGGGGCTATTTTAAAACAGCTGGGTTTAAGTAAGCAGAAAGTTGAAAAGTCGATAGAAAAAATTCGTGATGGTCAAAAAGTAAATGATCAAAATGCAGAAGGACAGGAGCAGGCATTAGATAAGTACACCATAGATTTAACCGAACGTGCAGAGCAGGGCAAGCTGGATCCAGTTATCGGCCGTGATGACGAAGTACGCCGTATGGTGCAGGTTCTACAGCGTCGAACTAAAAACAACCCGGTGATTATCGGAGAGCCAGGCGTTGGTAAAACTGCCATTGTTGAAGGGCTTGCACAGCGGATTATCAATGGCGAAGTGCCGGAAGGTTTGAAAAACAAACGGGTATTATCACTGGATATGGGCTCATTGATTGCAGGGGCAAAATATCGCGGAGAGTTTGAAGAGCGTTTAAAAACGGTATTATCCGAACTTGCCAAGGAAGAAGGTCAGGTTATCCTGTTTATCGATGAGCTTCATACTATGGTGGGAGCCGGAAAGAGTGATGGGGCGATGGATGCCGGTAATATGTTAAAACCAGCCTTAGCACGTGGTGAACTGCATTGTGTCGGTGCAACCACGCTTGATGAATACCGTCAGTATATTGAAAAAGATGCGGCCCTTGAGCGCCGTTTTCAAAAAGTGCAGGTGGACGAGCCCACAGTTGAAGATACTATTGCGATTTTACGCGGCTTAAAAGAGCGTTATGAACTGCACCATAAGGTTGAAATTACTGATCCTGCCATTGTTGCCGCCGCCACACTGTCACATCGTTATATTTCGGATCGGCAGCTGCCCGATAAAGCGATAGATCTGATTGATGAAGCTGCATCCAGTATTCGTCTGCAGATGGACTCCAAGCCGGAAGGCCTGGATAAATTAGAGCGTAAGATTATTCAGTTAACTTTAGAGCAGAAAGCGCTGCACAATGAAAATGACGAAGCCAGTGTTAAACGTCTGTTTGATTTAGAAAGTTCTCTGAAGGATAAAAATAAACAGTATAAAGTGCTGGATGAAGTCTGGAAAACAGAAAAGGCGGCCCTTTCCGGCACACAGAATATTAAACAGGCACTTGAACAGGCGCGTTTAGATCTTGAAGTGGCTAGCCGTGCCGCTGATTTAACGCGTATGTCAGAGCTGCAGTACGGAAAAATCCCCGAATTAGAGAAGCAGCTGGATCTTGCAACACAGGCTGAAATGCAGGAAATGACCCTGTTAAAGCACAGTGTAACAGAAAATGAAATCGCAGAGATTCTTGCGCACTGGACGGGGATTCCTGTGGCGAAAATGCTCGAAGGTGAGCGTGATAAACTGCTGCAGATGGAAAAACACCTGCACACTCGGGTAATCGGTCAGAACGAAGCCGTTGATGCCATTGCAAATGCGATTCGCCGCAGCCGTGCAGGTTTAAGTGATCCTGATAAACCCATTGGTTCATTTTTATTTTTAGGTCCGACCGGGGTTGGTAAGACGGAGTCATGCAAAGCCTTAGCTAACTTCCTGTTTGACAGTGAAGATAATATGGTGCGCATTGATATGTCTGAATTTATGGAAAAACACTCGGTTGCACGCCTAGTGGGAGCGCCTCCTGGTTATGTGGGTTACGAAGAGGGCGGCTATCTGACCGAAGCTGTGCGCCGTAAGCCATATTCTGTGATCCTGCTGGATGAAATAGAAAAAGCGCACCCGGATATTTTCAATATATTACTGCAGGTCTTAGATGACGGGCGTTTAACGGACGGGCAGGGCAGAACAGTTGATTTTCGCAATACGGTGATAATCATGACCTCCAATATTGGTTCTGATTTAATCCATGAGTCTTTTGACAGGGTAAGTTATGAGGAGATTAAGTTAACCCTGTTAGAGGTGTTAGGTCAGCAGTTTAAACCTGAGTTTTTAAACCGGATTGATGAAACAGTGGTATTTCATCCGCTCGGACAAAGGCATATAAAATCGATTGCTACGATTCAGCTGCATTCGCTGCAGCAGCGCCTTAAAGCACGCGATTACCAGTTAACCTTTAAGGATCAGTCCATCGATCTGTTAGTTGAAGCCGGATACGATCCTATGTATGGTGCACGGCCGTTAAAACGCGCTATTCAGCAGTTATTAGAGAATTCATTAGCACAGCAGATTCTCTCGGGTTCTTTAACCACGGGTAAGAATATTATAGTTGTTGTCAAAGAAGGCAAAATAGAGTTTATCCAGTAAGGGGCTTTGTGTTTACTTAAGTTCGATGAAGTCGGCAGGTGAGGTATAACCTCACCTGTTTCTATTTGACGAGTACTTGCGATTGTTAGTTATTCTGTTTTTAGAGACTGCAGGAGTTGTTTATCGATCTCCTGGGGGTTAAATACCTCTAGCGCTTCGTGTCCTTCATCATGACAGTCGGCGCATAACTCTTTAGGATCTGTTTCTTCATGCGGCATATGACACTCAATACAGGGCATCTCTTCATCCAGATGTTTCTGGTTATGCTGTTTTCCTTCCACTTTTCCCAGTTCATCATGGCACTCGCTGCAGCTGTTAGTTTCAAATTCAAGATCTTCTGATGGACCTTCATTTTCATGGCAGCCGCCGGCACAATCTTGATCTTTAAGATGTAAGTTAGCCAGGGTGTCGCCATCTGGATTCGGTAGATCTTCTGCCCAGCTGGCTGTACTCAGAGTAAGGACAAAACAAAATAACAAGTTTTTTAATGGTTTCATAATATGGCTTCCATAATTAATTATTTACCTGTGAGCTGCATCTATTTGAACCGGGTCATCTGTCCTGCATAGAGAGTAAACATTATTAATGACATCACCCCTAACAGAGTCAGAACGGCACTGCCTGCTATAAAAGTACTGCTGTGTTTGAGTTTTACACTGGAAAACTGATTCATAAGTACAGGTATAAACAGATCAAAGCCCACTGTACTGAACATTGCCGCTGCACCAAGAGTTCTAAAAATTTTCTTCTGGAATGACCCATTACAGCTCTCCTTTCGACTTGTCTGCCGAACTGTGACAGTCAACACAAAGCTTAATCCGATCTTTGCGTGAAATGTCGTGGATTGGATCTACCGGAGCGAGCAACTGATGGCAGGAAACACAGTTAATTTGTTTAAAATGTACGTCATGTGTCCATTCAGACTGGCGTAGTTTTTGCGGAGTATGACATGCTATACATTGACTGTTCTGCTTCTTTAGCGGCGTTGGAGAGTGCTCTGAAAAAATAACGACGCTTGCTCCGTCTTTTGGATGTTTGCCCTTGATACCATGGCATGCTGTGCAGTTATTATAAAACTCCTCGCTGGCATGAATCCCCTGCATTTTTTTTGCAGGGATTTTTTTTATCTTACGCTCCATTTTATGGCAGCGGATACAGCGTTTATTTTCCTTGATAAGCTTGTGCATTGCCGCATCGTTGTCAATCTGCAGCCTAAAACTAGGCTCCAGAACTACTTCGGCTGGCGCTGTAGGAGCGGTTGTGCTGCTTGCAAAACCTGGCTGATTTATAAAACATAAACCGAAAAAAATGAAAATGAGCGCCCGCTTCAGTTCTCCCATAATGCCTCTTTGTATCGAAAGGTTAACTTCTATGTAGGTTCGTTTTGTTCGAATAAAGAATTTTGCTGATAAAAAGCAATAATGGATTTTATTAAATATCCACGCTACAGATAAGCAGAATAACCAGCCCTTGCTTCCTGCTGGTATCCTGCTTACAACTTAGTTAACTATTTGAATTTCAGATTCAGTACCCCGCGGTGGAATATGTGATTAATCTGAGAGTTGTCAAATACGGCGATACCAAATGGATATACCTTATTCATATCGTTAAACTGTACATCCTGAGTGTCTGCATGTTTACCTGTTGTCACTAATTTACGTTTCATTTCAAGCGTCCAGACACCGTCCTTCCATACACCGACGGTGGTAATATCACCACGAGAACCAGTGAACGGTTTAGTTATAATACCGGGAATACGCTTGGTTTTATTGTAGCCAGCAGTGAACGGCTGTTTTTCTGAATCAAAGATAACAACAGCATCTTCTGTTGGCATAGGAGCAACGAACTTAGGCTGCTTGTTATCTACGTTGTTTACGTAACCGCCGCCGGTTTTATGATCGCCTTTTCGTCCCCAGCCTTTATTTTTCTTTGGATCCTTATTGCTGTCGATATATTGATCATCCTGCTGACCGTTAGGGTTTGTACGCACACCTTTCCAGTGCCACATATCAATGGTTTGCCCCGGCTTAGTATATTTACGGGCAGGGGATTTCGTTTTTATGCCGTCAATTTCTCCATCGCTTGCTCTATGACAGGCTGCATTACAGCCTTTCTTCGCAAATCCATCACTATTGATATCCCAAAGGATAGCGAATTTATCTTCGTAAAAGGTATTGTCGTGACCGGTATCATCTATATTTTTTAACTGTTTCCAACTGCCGTCTTCCTGTTCCATCCATGGAAAGCGATTCATGCTGTGGGTGGGGTCTTTGTAGGTCATTAAGAAATATATATATTGATCATCATAAAGTGATTTCATTTCTACGGTTGTTTTCTTAATGCCTGTGTAGCCGTTATTGGGTTTGTAAGGCAGTTTCTTAAGTTTTACCTTAACACCGGGCGCCTTATTCCAAGCCGCATCGGCGACACCATCGATATTAACTGCCGACATGCTTTTAACGCTTTGTAAAGTTGTCGTTTTTGCTTGAGCAGCAAAGGGGAGTATTGAAAATGCTATAACGGTGCTTGCAATTATTGAGGTTGATCGTTTCATAGCTGTTATTTCCTTTTACAGTAAAAACTTAAATAGCTCACATGCTGTTGTAACCGGTATTTACGTAGCTATTTCAGAAGGAACAAAGGTGAATAAAGAAAAACTACTTCTGTTTTTCACCAGTGAAATTATCGATGCGTTAATAACTTTTTATGCCGTGTATTTGAACTGTATTTAATACAGTAAAATTGTTTTGTGCTGCATATAACGAACGGTCCTCAGGCAGCGACTAATTTATATTTAGTTATTTTTCACTGATATATCTTCGGCTGTCCATTAAGACCACTTAAAACTAAGTTAAACGTAGTTATCGGGGGAAAAATTGCTAATGAGATAAATCAAAAAAACTTGAGCAGCTTGTGTAAACGTTTAACTTTGCATTAAACTGTGACCTATGTCACCTTTGTTGTGGTGGTTTGCTCAAAAAGTGGTTTAGTTTTTATCGGCAAATACTGCAGACCCAAGCATTCGGAAGATGTTCTGAATTTGCATCTTGAAGTCGTTTGGGTATAAATTAACAATTAGATCTTTGCTTCTTAATTAACGGACTTAGCATGCTTGATGCAATTTGTACCTATGACCTGGATAATCCTAAAACCTACTCTATTTTTGAATTTAAGGTTCTGCCGGAAACAGAAATAGATAAGCTGCGTTATTCGCTGCTGTGCCCTGTTTGTAAACAGAAAGCGTATTTCCGTAAAGCCTCCAGAGATGGTAAGCAGGCTTGTTTTGGTTCGCGTTATCACCAAACGGATTGTGAGGAATTTAACCCTTCAGCGTCTAAAAGCGAAGAAGAAAAACAGATCGCAGAAGTGGAACAGATTGTCCTCGAGCAGGATTCGCTGGTGATTGATTTTAGCAAACCAGTTATCAGCAGGAAGAAGCCACCTGAAACAGAGGCGGTCGAAGAAGTTGAAGCGCAGAAAAAACAGCCGGCCGTTCTGGAAAGCCGCTTAAGCAAAGCCGTGCAGTCTCCTAAAAGCAATAATGCAAAGCTGAACAGCGCAGGTTTGGATGAAGAAAATATACCGCCTAAGGCAGCCAGGCAGGGGCTGGCTAAACTGCTGACTAGTTTATTGCGGGGCAGCTCTTTAGCTTCATCAGATCTTTGGATCTACACCAGTGACAAGCATAAATGGCGAGCTAAAAATTTATTCGTCAATATTAAAGATGCACAACCCACCGAAAACAATGCGCCGAGAATGTACTGGGGCACGATATCCCATGCGGACAAGACCCTTAACTGGTTAAATCCAGCAGAGGACCGTTGTGTTGGTTTACCTGTCTCCAAATATCGCGAGCAGCTGCTGAGTTGTTTTGATATTGAAGATCCGGCTGATGTAGAAGGGGCGGGTTTTATTCTGTTCGGCAAATGTGTTTTGAGCAAAGATAAAAAGCGTAAATACATTCATTTATGGGGAAATGACTTGCAGTATTTTTACTTGTCGAAAGTTCGGGAAGGCCGCTAATAATATGATACAGATACAAAAAAAGGGCGCTAGGCCCTTTTCTGATTGATATAGAAGTTTGTTTAAGCTTCTATAATACCCTGGCTTTTCAGGTATTCACTGTACGGGCCGTGGAAATCAACAACTTCGTTTTCCTTGATTTCAATAATACGGGTAGCAAGTGAAGATACAAACTCACGGTCATGGCTTACGAATAGTAAAGTACCTTCGTAGTTTTCAAGTGATAAGTTAAGCGCTTCAATCGATTCCATATCCAGGTGATTGGTAGGCTCATCCATTAGCAGGATGTTTGGCATGTTCATCATTAACTTACCAAATAACATACGTCCCTGCTCACCACCGGAGATGATTTTTACTGATTTACCGATATCGTCAGAGCCGAATAATAAACGTCCTAATGTACCACGCACAGCCTGTTCGTCATCACCAGGTTTCATCCATTGCGCCATCCACTCCATTAGAGTCTGATCTTTTTCAAAATCAGCAGAATGATCCTGCGCGTAATAACCTAAGTTGGCATTTTCAGACCATTTAAATTCACCGGCATCAGGTTGAATTTCGCTCATTAAGGTACGCAGCAGTGTTGTTTTACCTGTACCATTCTGACCGATAATCGCAATACGTTCACCCACTTCAACCATCAGGTTAAGATCTTTAAACAGCGTTGTATCAAAGCTTTTAGTGATATTTTCCATTTCCAGAGCATTACGGAACAGTTTTTTCTCTTGTTTGAAAACAATGTACGGATTAACACGGCTGGATGCTTTAACTTCATCAAGTACAATTTTATCCATCTGCTTAGCACGTGATGTTGCCTGTTTTGCTTTTGATGCGTTGGCAGAGAAGCGGCTTACGAACTCCTGCAGTTCAGAAAGCTGTGCTTTTTTCTTAGCATTTTCAGAAAGCAGACGTTCACGAGCCTGTGTAGCGGCTGTCATGTATTCGTCATAGTTGCCCGGGTATAAACGCAGTTCACCGTAATCGATGTCGGCCATATGTGTACATACAGAGTTTAAGAAGTGACGGTCATGCGAGATGATTACCATAGTACACTGGCGTGCATTTAATTCTGTTTCTAACCAGCGAATAGTGTCGATGTCCAGGTTATTGGTCGGCTCATCAAGCAGCATGATATCTGGATTTGAGAAAAGAACCTGTGCAAGAAGTACACGCAGTTTCCAGCCCGGAGCAACTTCAGACATTAAACCGTAATGCTGTTCAAGTGGAATACCAACGCTTAGCAGCAGCTCTCCGGCACGAGAATCGGCGGTGTAACCGTCCATCTCTGCGAATTCAGTTTCAAGATCAGCAACTTTCATGCCGTCTTCTTCGCTCATCTCTGGAAGGCTGTAGATACGGTTACGTTCAGCCATCACTTCCCACATCTCTTTATGACCCATTAACACGGTATCTAAAACAGAGAATTCTTCGAAAGCGAACTGATCCTGGTGCAGTTTAGCAATACGCTCATTAGGATCTTTAGTAACATTACCAGCACTTGGTTCAAGATCACCCGTTAAGATTTTCATAAAGGTTGATTTACCACAACCATTTGCACCAATCAGACCGTAGCGGTTACCAGTACCAAATTTAACGGAGATGTTTTCAAATAATGGTTTTGCACCAAACTGCATGGTGATGTTGTTAGTACTTAACAAGGTTAGCGTTCCTAATTCAATGTCATACCGACAGATGCCCGGCATCTGAATATGACTGTATTTATATTGGTGATGCAGTGTTTAATAATTCACTACATTTTTTAAGTTGCGCTATTATACAGAGCAATTTGACTATTTATAGAGCAATGGTGATTTAAATCACACCTCTTTCTTAGTTTACTGTAAGCTACGCACCTTATTTATACCCCTTACCCTTTATAGAAGAGACCCGTTTATGAGCTTTGATTCCTTAGGTTTGCCCGATTCATTAGTAAAAGCAGTTAAAGAACAGGGGTATACTGAACCGTCTCCGATTCAGGCTCAGGCGATCCCGGCTGTGTTAGAAGGGAAAGATGTTATGGCAGCCGCTCAGACGGGTACTGGTAAAACTGCTGGTTTTACCCTGCCTTTATTAACATTGCTGGAAAACGGTGAGCGTCCGAAAGCGAATCAGGTGCGTGCACTTATTTTAACGCCGACGCGAGAGCTGGCCGCTCAAGTACATGCGAGTGTTGCGGCTTATGGACAGCACACTAAACTGCGCAGTGCAGTTGTTTTTGGTGGTGTTAAAATTAATCCGCAAATGCAGACCCTGCGCGGCGGTGTCGATATATTGGTGGCAACACCGGGTCGTTTATTAGATTTGTACAACCAGAATGCGGTACGTTTTAAGCAGTTAGAAGTTTTTATTCTAGATGAAGCTGACCGTATGCTGGATATGGGATTCATCCATGACATTAAACGTGTTATCGGATTTTTACCTAAACAGCGTCAGAACCTGCTTTTCTCTGCAACCTTCTCCGATGACATTCGTAAACTGGCAAAAGGCTTAGTCAACAATCCGGTTGAGATTTCAGTAAGTCCGCGTAATACCACTGCAGAAAGTGTGACGCAGTTTATTTACGAAGTAGATAAAACTAAAAAATCGATTGTTTTAAGTACCTTAATTAAAGAACAAAACTGGAAACAAGTATTGGTGTTTGTCAAAACCAAGCATGGTGCTAACCGTTTAGTTAAAAACTTAGATGCGCGTGGTATCCGCTCTGCAGCTATTCACGGCAATAAAAGTCAGGGCGCACGCACCAAAGCGCTAGCCGGATTTAAAGAAAGCCAGATTCAAGTATTAGTGGCTACCGATATCGCTGCCCGTGGTATTGATATCGACCAGCTGCCGCAGGTAGTGAACTTCGATCTGCCGCATGTCAGCGAAGATTATGTGCATCGTATCGGTCGTACCGGCCGTGCAGGTAATGACGGACAGGCTGTTTCATTGGTCTGTCAGGAAGAGTTTAAACTGCTCAAAGATATTGAAAAACTGATTAAAAAAGTTATTCCGCGTAAGACGCTGGAAGGTTTTGAACCTGGCGAACCTCTGCCGCCGTCAGTATTAGATACACGTGCACCTAAGCCTAAAAAACCGAAGAAAGCTAAACCAGGTCACCGTGACGGTCAGCGCTCTGGGCCAAGTACGGGCAGTAACAAAAAACAACGTTCAGCACGTAATAACTTTGTTGGTGAATAAAAGAGCCTTTTTACAGTTAATTAACAGATAAAACTAAAAGCCTTAAATAACCTTGTTGTTTAAGGCTTTTTTGTATCTATTTGTATGCCATGATGTAGAAAAATAATCGAGTGAAGTTTTTTATGAAAAAAATTGCTGTATTTGCAGATGTTCAAAATATCTATTACACATCCCGCCAGGCTTACGGAAAACAGTTTAACTATCGTAAACTCTGGCAGATTATCGAACAGCAGGGAGTTATTGTGAATGCTTTTGCATATGCCATTGACCGTGGCGATAACCAGCAGAAAAAATTTCAGGATGTACTTAAACATCTTGGTTTTGAAGTGAAGCTTAAACCTTATATTCAGCGCAGTGACGGCTCTGCGAAAGGTGACTGGGACGTTGGAATTACCATTGATATTATGGAAATTGCGAAACAGGTGGATACGGTTATTTTACTGTCCGGGGATGGTGATTTTGCGATTCTTCTGGATAAAGTGAGGGACAGTTTCGGCGTGCAGACCGAAGCCTACGGTGTGCCTCAGCTTACCGCTAAAGCATTAATTGATTCCTGCACAGTATTTAACCCGATAGACCAGAATCTATTACTTAGCTGATTATTTACAGCGCTTTTTATAAAGCCCGGCTTTCTTAAAAACCGGGTTTGATTAATAACTTCAAAGATTTAGACCTCTTTGAAATACTCTCTTATTTAGCGACATTACCGGCTACATTTAATGCATCCCAGGTGCGCGAAAAAGGCGGTGCATAACAGAAGTCAAGATAACCTAGTTGAGAAGTGGTCATTTTTGCGGTAATTGCCACTGCTAAAGCATTGATACGGCTGACCGCTCCTTTTTTACCGATAATCTCACCACCAAGCAGCTGCTTTGAGCTTGGATCGTAAACCAGTTTAATTTTTATCGGCTCCTGACCCGGGTAATAATCTGTCTGGTTCTGATCTTCAATAATGGATGTTTTATAAGAGATATTATGCTCTTTGGCGACTATCTCAGAAATCCCGGTACAGGCCAGCTCCTGATCTAATACTTTTAAACAGGAAGAACCCAGCATACCCTCTAAGAAAGTCTCTTTTCCGGCAACGTGATCCGCCATCATACGGGCTTGTTTATTCGCTGTTGTTGCCAGCGGCAGATAAACCATTTTATCAAGCGCTATATGGTAGCTTGCTGCACAGTCGCCTACCGCACTAATATGCTCATCTTCGGTCTGGCCTACTTTATTCACCACTAATGAGCCGTTCGGCAGTTTAGGCAGGTCAAAAGCTTCGGTATTGGGTTTAAAGCCAAGCGATAAAATAATGATATCAGCACGAATTTCACCGTCAGTGGTGTTGATTATGTATCCGCCCTCGCTATGATCCGAAATACTTTCTACGGAGCAGCTGGTTTTTAATGTACCGCCGTTGGTTCTTATGTCCTGCTCAACGGTATTGATCATCTCCGGGCTGAACTGACGGCTCATAATGTGCGTTTCACGCTCAACAATAGTGACGTTTTTATTTAAATGATGGGCCGCGTCAAATACTTCTAAACCGATAAAACCGGCACCGATAATACATACATTTTGTAATGCCGGGTTTTCAAAGGCATTTTTAACATCAAAGCCGTCTTTTTTGCTGGTTAATGTATAAACATGTTCCGGGTTATACTGACCGAAATTAGGTACTATCGGACGTGCACCGGTACAGATAAGCAGTTTATCGTAATCCTGCTGATAGGTTTCTTCGCCGGACTTGATTAATACGCTTTTGTTTTCTTTATCAATACTGATCACTTCTGAATTTACGCGCATATCTAAACCGGATTTGATCGCCTGCTCCGGGCTGCGCGAGATCATTCTGTCGGTATCATGAAACAAACCCGCCGTGAAGTAGGGCAGTCCGCACCCGCCGAAGGAGACATAGTCACGTTTCTCAATCACTATTACTTCATCTTCAGGGCTGTTTCTTTTGTATTTTGCGGCAAAACTCATGCCGGCAGCGTTGCCGCCGATAATTAAATATTTCATATATGTCTGTTACCTAATAACTGTTGTTTCAAATAAAAACAGCACTTTTGTAAAGTGCTGTTTTATTAATTCAGGCGGGATTAAACAATCGCTTCTGCTTCACCTGTCTGCTCGCCGTTATATGCATCAACATCTAAGGTTTTATTCTGCTTAGAGGTGATTACGCCGGAAAGCATTGAACCTGAGATATTAAGCGCGGTTCTTGCCATATCGATAAGTGCTTCGATGGAAACTAGAATAGCGACAACCGTAATATCAAGACCCATAATGGTTAATACCGCAACCGCTGCAAACGTTGCGCCGCCGCCTACACCGGCAATACCGAAAGAGGCAATGGCAATGACAGCAACAAGCTGAAGCATAAAGCTCAGATCAATCGGCATACCCATTACCTGGGCAGCCATAATCGCCAGCATCGCCGGGTAAATACCCGCACAACCGTTCTGACCGATACTGGTACCAAATGTTGCTGACATATTTGCTGTTTCTTCATCAACACCTAAACGTTCTGTTTGTGTCTGCACATTCAGAGGAATGGCGGCCATACTTGAACGAGAACCGAAACCGAATACAAGAACTGGCCATGTTTTCTGTGCAAATTGAATAGGAGATAAGCCGAATACTGCGACCATAATTAAATGGATGGCGTACATAACAAAGATTGCAGCGTAACTTGCTAACAGGAAGCGTCCCATCTCTGCAAGTGCAAACAGGTCATTAGTCATCATGAAGCTGGTCATTAATGCAAACACGCCGTAAGGTGTCAGCTTTAAGATTTCACGTACCATAGACAGTACAACTTCTTTAGCTGCATTGATGAAATCAATAAAGTTTTGCACTTTTTCAGGGCGGCGTTTTTTAACCTGCAGGATGCTGTATCCTAAGAACATACCAAACAGTACCGTTGAAAGTGTAGAGGTACGTTCAGAGCCGGTCAGCATATCAAAGATATTTCCCGGGATAATTGACAGGAACAGGCCGGATAGTCCCAGGCTTTCCATAGATGTCTGCGTAGATGCAAGCGAGTGTTCACGCATATGTATATCACTGTTAGAGCCGACAGTCGTAACCAGCGCATTTGCGTCAATACCAAAAATATAAACTGCGGCAACACCGACAACTGCAGAAATAGCAACCGTAAATATCAGCGTCGCTAATACTTTTGGTGCGATTTTAGATAGTGCACCGCCGCCGTCAACATTCATGATTGCAGATATCATCGCTACAAATACCAGCGGGATAACAATCATCTGTAGTAATTTAATGTAACCTTTGCCGAAAACAGAGATAAGCTCAGTAAAGCCGGTTAGCATTTCGTTATTAAAACCAAGAGTGAGCTGGATTGCACCGCCGAACATTAAACCGCCGACCAGCGCGCTTAATACTCTGAAGTTAAATGATTTACGCTGTTTTTTAAAACGGCTTAACATGGCATAAAAGCCTAAAAACAGGGCGCTTAATATAATAAATGTGATACTCATAGGAACTCCTAAAAATACAGCTTATAGTGTGATTATTTAATAAAAGCGACAGCTTCAACTTCAACGAGTGCATCTTTTGGTAAACGGGCCGCTTCAACACATGAACGTGCAGGCGCTGCGTCTGTACCAAAAATTTCCAGGTACACTTCATTAAATGCAGCAAAGTCTTCCATATTTGCTAAGAAGCAGGTTGTTTTCAACACTGAATCCAATGCTGCTCCGCTCTCTTCCAGTACTGCTTTTAAGTTGTTTAATGACTGAGCTGCCTGCTCTTTAATACCGCCTTCGATAAACACCATGGTCTCCGGGACAAGCGGAAGCTGTCCTGATGTGAATACCAGATTACCCAGAGAAACCCCCTGAGAATATGGACCGATGGCTGCCGGAGCGTGTTTTGTATCAATTATTTTTTTCATTTTTAGACCTTATGATTAATGTTGATTATTTAATGTTGTAAATGTGAAATTGTTTGTTTTAATTCTTCGGCTTTAAACTCGCGGATATATTTATATATCGCATGACGTGTTATACCTAAGCGTTCAGAAACCAGTGAAGTGGTCTCTTTTAGCTCAAAAACGCCGTTTTCAAATAAGCGTTTAGTGATTGCTTTATTGGTGCCCTTTAGTCTGATGCTTGAGTCCTTCTCTGTATCCTCAATCGCATTATCGAGAGCCTGAGTGATAACATCTGCCGCGTTAGAGCTGAAATTTTCGTTAACCACGGTATTAGCAATTGAGGTATCCGGCATGAGGGTTTTGATGATTTCTGGAAAAGGATATGAGAGGTTCATATTGATACAGAACATACCGATCGCTTGGCCGTTATCACCGGCTAAAACACAGGTTGTTGATTTTAATATTGAACCGTCTTTGCTATTAGTAAAATAGCATTTCGGAGATACGTCACCGGTTTTCTCAAATGCATTAAGCATTTTCAAACCTAAATCAGTAATAGGAGAGCCTACTTTACGACCGGTATGGTGGCCGTTAACAATTTTCAGCACTGATTTTTCATAGCTTTCAAAAGAGTGGATCACCACTTCACAATGCGGGCCGATAAAATCGGCAATGGTATCTGCTAAACGAAAATAAGCCTTCAGAGCTTCCTTGTCGTTTTCACTGTATTTATTATTTATTATATCTTTCATCTCGGCTCACTATTGTTAACTTTGCGGAGGGATTCTGCTCTTTATGTGTTTTATACACAAGGTAAAGTTAACAAAATGTAACCTTTTCGTTGTGGTTGTGCGAACTTTGTCACTGTTTGTTGTAGGTGATTTATTTGTACTCATAACGTCAAATGGGTAAGTGGTTGTTTTTGTTGTTTGTTGTTGGTGAAGTGTTGATGTTTTTGTTGTTTTTGTCACGTTTGAGGTTGTGTTTTGTTAACTGTGTTTCTGTTAACAAAATGTAACTGTATCGATGTGTTTGCCGCTTATAAATAGGTTATGGATATCATGCAGTTATGCTGAATTATTGTTCTTTCAGCTTCTGAGAGTACCGCTAGCCCTGCTCGCAGATCTGTTTTATTCCTTTATTTTCTCACTGCTTTCTGCGATCCGCTGTTTTTTGCTGCTAATGCACGCCAGTCTGTCGCAGCATTAGCCAGCTCTGTGAATTTTACTCTTGCCTGCTTATCTACCCCTGACATTATGCCGCCGTAGTGAGCTTTTAATACTTTTGTTGAACCGTGTGATTTAGGGCTGCTGCACATATACTTCTCCTAATCTCTATTGTTAAATGACCTGTCTTTTACTGGTAAAATTTCCAAACTAATTAAAGGTAATAAAGTGGACCAGTTACTTGATGAATTAAAAACTTATATTGAACCGCAGAAAGCGGCTTTTTTTCCAACGTTTTTTAAAGCTTTTCCTGGTGGTTACGGAGAAGGAGATCTGTTTTGGGGAATACGCGTTCCGCCGCTGCGCCTGCTGGCTAAAAAATATAATAATCTGTCACTGGATGAACTGATCCCTTTGATTACTTCAAAAATACATGAACAGCGGATGCTCGCTTTGTTTATCTTACGTTTGAAGTTTGAAAAATCGTCAGCCGATCAGCAGCTGTTAATTATCACTTTTTATCTGCAGTACCTTGAAGGAGTAAATAACTGGGATCTGGTTGACAGCTCTGCACATTATTTATTAGGCACCTGGTTACTGGATAAAGAGACACAGCAGATATGGAAGCTTGCCGACAGTGATAACCTATGGTTTCAGCGTATCGCGGTTATGAGCAGTTTTGCGTTTATCAAAGCCGGACGTTTTGAACTGACCCTGCAGTTAGCTGAGCATTTATTAAATCATCCGCATGATTTAATGCATAAAGCTATCGGCTGGATGCTGCGTGAAATTGGTAATCGTGATTTAATGGTGGAGATGCAGTTTCTAGATAAGTTCTATTCAATAATGCCGCGCACTATGCTTCGTTATGCGATTGAAAAATTTCCACAGCCGTTAAGGCTGGATTATTTAAAAGGTCACCGTTAAGCGGCTGCCGGCACTCTTAAATATCTCAGAACAGTTATCCCTGTATTTTCAATGGTTTTGTGAAACTGATTTTATTTAAGTGAAATCAGTAATACCAAAGTGCGCCGTGCTGTTTTATGATGTCGCCCCTGAATAATCTGAAGCGCTTAAGCAGGAAATTTGAGGCGCGACAAAAACACCAAGGTTAAGCTGAACAAAGTCAGTTTAATATGATTTTTATAGGCTGCGTTTTAGCAGCGATACAGGCGCGGGCTGGAGTACTGTCATAAGGAATGACTTTCTAATCCCGCGCGGTAAACAATCGATAAGGCAGATATTTTGAATTTAAAATTAACAGGCGGGACTTTGCTTATTGCAGGGACTGCATTAGGCGCCGGTATGCTGGCAATTCCTATGGTATTAGCGCAGTTCGGGCTGCTTTGGGGAACAGTATTAATGCTCCTTATCTGGCTTGGTACTACCTATGCAGCGCTGCTGCTGCTTGAAGCTACAATAAAGTCCGGCGGTGGTATCGGCATGAACAGCATTGCCCGTAAAACACTAGGTAAACAAGGGCAGCTGCTGACCAACGCCTTATTATATTGTCTGGTAACCTGTTTAATGATTGCTTATATCGTCAGTGCCGGGGATCTGCTGCGCCAGGTTTTAGGGAATTATGGTCTTGAGTTAAATTTACTGCAGAGTCAGATTCTGTTTACCTGCATTACCGGTATTTTTGTTGCTCAGGGCACGGCCGCGGTTGATAAACTTAACCGGGTATTATTCTTTGTGATGCTGGTTGTATTGACGATTACTCTTATTTACCTGGTTCCAAATATATCATCGGAGAATTTTTCGCTGGTAAGCAATGACAGTAAAGTCGATCTGATAAAAAACAGTGCTGTTTTATTTACCAGTTTTGGTTTTATGGTAGTTGTACCGTCTGTAGTGAAATACAACAGTGAAGCAACTCATAAGCAGCTGAGAAATATGGTGGTAATCGGGGCGACCATTCCACTGTTCTGTTATCTGCTGTGGTTGTATGCGGTTGTAGGTAATCTACCTGTGGAACAGTTAGTGAAGTTTTCTAATGTATCTGAGCTGATCAGCGTATTAAGCCAGCGCTACGAAAATATCGGACCTGTTTTATCATTATTTACTGGACTGGCACTGCTGACTTCTTTTCTTGGTGTGGCTATGTCTTTGTTTGACCAGAACCGTGATCTGTTTAATAAAAACAAATCAGTCACCTTTGTGATTACTTTTATGCTGCCGTTAATGGGCGCGTTATTAGCTAAAGACGAGTTTATCGGTGTATTAGCTTATGCGGGGATTATCTTAGTTTTCCTGGCTGTTTTTGTACCGATGGCAATGGTATTAAAGGTGCGTTCAAATAAGTTTAAAGATTTATTAGAAGAAGGTTCACATTACCAGGTAGCCGGTGGACGAGCAGCGCTGCTTGCAAGTTTTACCTTTGGTGGTTTCTTACTGGTTTCACAGCTTATTTAGTAAATTTCAGGTCACCTATAAGCTTTATGGGTGACCTGTATTCTTATTCATTTATAGGTTATCTGGTCCTAAACTGACTAGCCGCTTATCGAAGTTTTTACCCTCAAGCCGCTCCATAAATGCCTGCTGCGCATTACTCAAGCCGACAACCATCAGTTATTTATACTGAATTCTACCTGCGCTGAATGACTATCAACTTAATGATATTGATATTTACGCGTTTTTTCCGCCGGGATCTGCGGGATCCCAAAAACTACGTTTATGGATTTCTTAAAGGCGTTTTTTAATAAGGAGGCTCTTTAAAGTTTGCAAAGCGATAGTGCAGAGTTGGTTAATCAGTTAGCATTTTGTTATTATTCGTTTAATTTGTTTGGCTATCTAATAAGAAGTGTTATGGAAAGAATTCAACGAAGATATGTTGCGCTTGGTAATGAGCTCATTAAGCAGCTTAAAACTAAAAACTATAAGATTGGTGATCGCCTGCCTACTGAACGGGATATTGCAGAGTCTTTTGCTGTCAGCAGAACCGCTATTCGTGACGCAATTATCATGCTGGAACTGCAGGGCTTGGTTGAAGTTCGTAAAGGATCCGGGGTTTATGTCACAGCGCTTCCCGATGATATTTCACAGGGCTCGTCAACCGAAAATTCTGATCATGAGGAAGAGGATCTAGGGATCTTTGAGATGCTCCAGGCCAGGCAGCTTTTGGAAAGCAATATTGCTGAATTTGCCGCCATCCATGTTACCCGTGCACAGATAGTGCGCATGAAACATGTACTGGATAATGAAAGAAAAGCAATCGAAGCGGGTAATACGGAATATGATTATGATAATGAGTTTCATGTTCTAATTGCGAAATCAACCCAGAATAATTACCTGGTAGAAGTGGCTAATAATTTCTGGAAACGCCGTGCTGCCAGTAAAATGTGGGCACAGCTGCACACTCATATTCACACTGACAGTTATAGAAAACAGTTCCTTGACGATCACGCTAAGATCCTTTCTGCCCTGCAGAAAAAAGATCCGGCTCTGGCAAAGCAGGCCATGTGGCAGCATATGGAAAACGTTAAAGATGTATTATTTTCACTTTCTGATGTAGATTCAAAAGATTTTGACGGTTACCTTTTTGATTCTTACAAAGTTGATTAATTTTCAGCACCGTCTTTTTGCTCAGTCTGTTTGTGTCGAATAACGGCGTTTTTATTAACGCCGAAGCCTTCCCGGTTTTCTTAAGTCAATTAAGCATTTCCCCTAGCTCTGTAAATTTAGTAAAGTCAGTTTTTTAATCATTTAAAAGGTCTGCATCGTGGCAAAGTTTATTATTATCGCTTTTGTTTTAGTTGGTCTGTTTTTCATTTTTCAGCGTTTCAGCAGTAGTAAAAATGCACCGCAGAATATTGAGATTGGTATTGAATTTCTTGAGCAGAATGCGCTCAAAGAAGGTGTTAAAAGCACCGAATCTGGTATGCAGTATGAAGTATTAACTAAAGGTGAAGGCACGCAGAATCCAACAGCTAAAAGCAGCGTAGAAGTGCATTATCATGGTACCTTAATTGACGGCACGGTATTTGACAGCTCAGTCGAGCGCGGTAAGTCGATCTCATTCGGTTTGAATCAGGTTATCCCCGGCTGGACTGAAGGTGTACAGCTGATGGCTGCCGGTGATAAATTCCGTTTCTATATTCCAAGTAATTTAGCTTACGGGAATCGTGGTGTTGGTAAAATTCCAGCCGGATCTCTGCTGATTTTTGATGTTGAATTAATTGCCATTAACGATTAGTTATTAAGAGCTGCTGGTCACGGTTTGATTTCCGTGACCTTTTAGTTTTTTACAAGCTATTCACAAGGTGGAGCAATATGAATGACAGCCAGTCCGCCTAAAGATGTTTCGCGGTATTTTTTATTCATATCCTTACCTGTCTGATACATAGTATCAATCACTTTATCTAATGAAATAAGTGACTTACTGTTCCTTTTTAAAGCCATACGTGAAGCATTAATCGCTTTCATTGCGCCCATTGCATTACGCTCAATACAGGGGATCTGTACTAAACCACCGATTGGATCACAGGTCATGCCCAGAGAATGCTCCATGGCGATTTCAGCTGCAATACAGATCTGCTCATTACTGCCGCCGCGAATGGCGGTTAATCCAGCCGCCGCCATAGAGGAGGATACGCCGATCTCTCCCTGGCACCCGACTTCAGCACCGGAAATTGAAGCATTCATTTTATAGAGCATGCCGATAGCCGCCGACACGGCTAAAAAGTCTTTCAGCTGTTTTGTATCTAATTCACGAATGAACTTATTGTAATACATCAGCACAGCCGGAATAACGCCGGCCGCTCCGTTGGTTGGTGAAGTAACCACCTGCCCGCCAGCTGCATTCTCTTCACTGACAGCAAAAGCATAAAGGTTAACCCAGTCAAGAATGGTCATTGGATCGCTGTCAATCGCCTGATTAGATTCCAGGGTTTTTAATAATGCCGGCGCGCGTCTGACAACCTTTAATCCGCCTTCAAGGATCCCTTCCGTCTGCAGCCCTCGTTCAATGCATAGATACATGACTTTCCATATCTGTGCTGTTTTTGCATCTAATGTTTCAGCGTCACAAAAAGCCAGTTCATTTTTCTGTACTAAAGCGCCGATGCTCAGCCCCTGCTGTTCCGCGAAATCCAGCATAGTTTCTGCTGAGTTAAACGGGAAGGGCACTGCTGTGTCGGTCTGTGTTGTAGCGTTTTTTAATTCTGCTTCGGTATTGATGAAACCACCGCCGGTGGAATAATAAGTTTCGAAAGCCAGGCGCTTATTATCGCTGTCAAAGGCGCTGATGGTCATGCCGTTTTCATGCAGATCCAGGCTTTTCTTATGAAAAACAATCGCAGTGTCAGGGTTGAAGTGAATAAGATGTTTATTTAAAACGCTCAGCTGTGCGCTGTCGGTTATTTTATTAAGCAGTTTTTCTGCACTGCCGGTTTTGATTGTTTCAGGTTTGAAGCCTAATAACCCCAGCATAACTGCACGGTCGGTATGGTGACCTTTTCCGGTTAAGGATAAAGAGCCGTACAGATCTACAGTGATGCTTTTCACCTGCGGCAAATCCTGTTTAAGCAGTAAAGCAAATTTATATCCGGCAATCATAGGGCCGCTGGTATGAGAGCTTGAAGGGCCAATACCGATTTTGTAAATATCAAAAATGGATAACATATTTCATTCCTATTGCACTCTTATAATACCGGGGACAGTGAGAGTGTCTGTGAATTAATTAATAATAAACCAAGTAGAAAAAGTGCGCTGCCGCCGCTTAACTGCAACAGTAAGCTAAACAAGGATAGTTTAAACGCGGCAGTATGCGAACGCAGATAACGGCGAATCAGATGTTTTCCTGAAATGGTTAACAGGGCAATGCTGGAGATAGTTGCTGCTGTACCTATTGCCATTACAAAGGCGCTGATAATGCCCAGCCAGTAGATATCCAGCATGTTTGCAAAGAGCAATACCATAATCGCGCCGGTGCAGGGACGAATACCGATACTAAAAATAACGGCTGCATATTCGCGTAAAGAAGAGGACTGATTTATCTGCGCCGCATCAGCCAGGTGTTTATGGCCGCATCCGCAGGCGCTGTGCTTTTCACAATCAGCAGCTTTTATACCAGCAGTTCTTTTTAGCTGGTAACTGTCTGCTTTGTTTTCTGCTTGTATCTGCTTGAGAGAGTTGAGGGTCAGTATTTGCTTTTCACCTGTAACTTTTGATTTTTTATTAAACAGAACTATCTGTTTTAACGCCCGGTAACTAATAAACAGACCCAGTAAAATCAGGGCGAAAAAACTAAAACCGATTAATAATTCTGCTTTATGATTTATTTCACGCATAGATGATTGATAAACAAGCAGTAAAACTGAAACTAAGAGAACGGCAACAACGGCCTGCATCAGTGAGGCTAAGGCTGACAGGATCAGGCTGACTTTTACTTTTGTCGGATGAGTTGCTAAGTAAGTCGTTACTATTATCTTTCCGTGCCCGGGGCCGGCTGAATGCAGTACTCCATAGATAAAACTTAGTCCGGCTAAGGAAAAGCCTGCCTCAAAGAGATTTTCTTTGGCTAAATATAAGAGCTCGCTAAGCTGGTTATTAATTTCACCCTGCCACCTGATACTGGAAATGACCAGTGACGGCCAAAGCTGCCAGAGGGAGTAGGCACCCCAAAAAAACAGTGTTAGAAAAACTAACAGGCTTAATTTATTAAAGCTGAAAAATTTATTAGTGTGCATTTTGTTCCCGGCATTTAAGTTTAACTGTCTGAGTGAATAACTGCCCCAGTTCATTATCGGGATCGGCATCATCGGGCAGAGAAAGTGCGTAGCTCATCTGCTCTGCTGTCGGGTTTGGTGCAATTAAGTCAATTAAGCAGGACCGGGTTAACGCTTCGGAAAGCTCTATATCAGCGCTTTTTTTCCAGGACATATCAATGTAATAACTCGGTTCAAATATTAATAAACGCAAAGAGTCGGCTGTTAACGGCTGCGGTTTGGAAAGCGGCAGATCAAAGCTTAAAATCAGCTTTGCCTTGTCTTGTTTCAACTGAGCATTCTGCGCTGTTTTATATTTAACCGGTTTTTCATCATCATAGAAATAGGTGAAATAATGCTCGTTGTACATATTTTCAATAACGGAATCGGCTAGTTTCTGCAGTGTTTCAGCCCTGTTTTCTGGAGACAGATCTTCGCCGTCAAGCATATACATCGAGGTCATTGCATCAAAGCTCCAGCTCATATGAAAGCCGCTTATATGTGAGTCCGATCCCTGAATAACTGTTTTGGTATCTACCCAGGAGTGAGGGTGTGCCTGGACAGAGGCCGCTGCAAACAGGCTGAGACACAGCAGCAGTACCTTTAATTCTCCTGAATTGTTAAAAAATCCATTTACCCAAGGTTTGTTCTGTTGTTGAACAATAGGTAATTTCACGCTTTAATTTCTCCTAAGCTTATAAAGTGATTAGAAAGGCTGAGTTGTACTGCAGTCTAGCTAATTTGAATATACAGTAAATTAAGTACAGAGCATATGTGAATAGAGCCTGCGTATCCGCTTTGCCGCTTATTGAAACCAAATGTGTATTTCTAGAAATACTCATTAGTCGATTCATTTTATTTATTATTAACGTACCATTGGAAAATCCCCCTATTATTCGAGTTATGTATGTTAATCGACCATTCGTTACAGACTTACCTGTTATCTCTCTGTCATGCCGATCAGATAACCGACATAAGCTTAATTCAAGGTGTCTGGGGCGGTTATGGAGAACTGTTCAGGGTTACTTTTGCAGGAGGGAAAGTTAACTCTGTTGTAGTTAAGCAGGTTAACACCCCGCGCCCGCAGTCGCATCCCAGAGGCTGGAACACCTCCCTTGCACATCAGCGTAAATTGTTTTCTTATCAGGTCGAATCTAACTGGTATTCATATTACGCTAGTTCGGCTAATGAAAATTGTTATTCACCCCGCTGCTTAGATGCCCAGAACAGTGAGCAGAAAATATTACTGGTATTAGAAGATTTGGCTGAGGCCGGCTATCCGCTTGTTAAAACTGAAGTCACCCTAGAGCAGGCGAAAATCTGTATCAGCTGGCTGGCTAGTTTTCATGCTCATCATCTGCAGGAAAATGCACAGGGCTTATGGCCTATTGGTACCTATTGGCACCTGGGCACCCGGCCAGATGAGCTAGATGTTCTGCAGGATAAAAAGCTTAAAAACGCAGCCGGGAAAATAGATAAGATCCTGTCTCAATGTGAATTTCAAACCATTGTGCATGGCGACGCCAAACTTGCTAATTTCTGCTTCTCCGAAGACGGCAAAAAAGCGGCTGCTGTTGATTTTCAATATGCGGGTAAGGGCTGCGGTATGAAAGATCTGATTTTGTTTATCAGCAGCTGTATCCCCCCAGATAAATGCTTTCAATTGGAATCATTACTTATTGATTACTATTTTAAAGCTTTAACTGAAGCTCTCGTAAAAGCACAGCCGCAAATAGATGCAGAGCAGGTTGAGCTAGCCTGGCGGCCTTTATATGGAGTAGCGTGGGCTGATTTTCAGCGTTTTGTAAAAGGCTGGTCCCCGGACCATTGGAAGATTAATGATTACACTGAGCAGTTAACCCGAAAAGTCTTAGATTCGTTAGATCAGTTCGAGTAGATGCTAAACGAACTTAAGCCTGTCTTCTGCGCTAATACTCAAGCTGCTCTTTTTTTTCTAAGAGCATCTCTTTAACCGCCTTGAGTGCTTTGCCTTGATTAACCACTTTCCAGGCCAGATGCAGCTGTACCGGCTTTCTCGGCATGTCTAAAGTCAATTCTACTAATTCACCCGAATCTAAATATTGTCGAATCCGGTTTCTCGGGAGAAATCCACAGCCTATACCGGCAAGCTGCGCGTTAATTTTATATTCAATACTCGGGACATAAAAGAAGTGATCCTGCGCGAATACGGCATGTGTTAATGGTACCCACTGTGATGCGGTATCATGTGCAACAACGGTGCGGTACTTACTGACCTGTTCAATGCTTAACGGCTGCGGTTGTTTAGCTAGTTCATGATTTGGGCTGACCACAAAAACCGGATCAAAAGTACATAATGCCACGGTTTGTATGCCTTTCTGCTTAGGGATCGGCTCAGATGCGCCGATAATCAGATCTATTTTATCATCAGCCAGTGACTCCCAGGCGCCGTTTAAGATCTCTTCACGAATATCCATTTCAACTGTTGGATGATCCTGTAAAAAAGCACTAAAAACATTAAATATTTCTGGAGTTTTTAATATCGAGCTGATAGCGATATTAAGTTTTGGCTCCCAGCCGTTGGCAATTGTCCGGGTTTTTTCGGCAAGACGTTCCGTTGCTTCTAGAATCAGGCGTCCTTCGTTAAGCAGATTTTTACCTGCCGGCGTTAATACGGCGCGTCTTCCCTGCTTTTGAAAGATGGTAACAGCAAGCTGCTCTTCTAATTTTTGTATTATATAAGAGAGTGCAGACGGGACTTTATTGAGCTGTTCAGCGGCCGCCGCATAACTACCGCGCTTATCGATTGCATCTAATACAACTAACGCTTCCAGTGTAATCGGACTCATAGATCTCCCCGTATAAAATTAATTGTTCAAATATTCTGAATAAACCAAGCAGATTAAAGCCCTTATTTAAAACTAAAGCAATTCCTATAATTACTACATCAGTTAAAAAGTGATTAGGAGCGGAAAATGGGATTAATAGTTAAAGGTAAATGGGTTGATAAATGGTATGACACAGAAAGCAGTGACGGCGAATTTATTCGCCAGGAAAGCCAGTTTCGTTCGCTGATAAGTAATGTCCCCGGCAGCCGATATAAACCAGAAGCAGGCCGTTATCATTTATATGTATCTCTTGCCTGCCCCTGGGCACACCGTACCCTTATTTTTAGAGAATTAAAACAGCTCCAGAATATTATCTCAGTCTCTGTCGTTGAGCCGCAGATGCTGGATAAAGGCTGGACTTTTCCTGCACAGGGTGAAGATCTTTATCAGTTAAAGCATCTATTTGAAGTGTATTTAAAAGCGGATAAGCATTACCAGGGGCGGGTTACGGTTCCAGTATTATGGGATAAAAAGACCCAGTCTATTGTTAATAATGAATCAAGCGAGATTATCCGAATTTTCAACAGTGCGTTTAATGAGCTGACTGGCAATAATGCTGATTATTACCCGCAGGATTTACGTCCTGAAATAGATACGGTTAATGAACGTATTTATAATGATATTAATAATGGTGTTTACCGTGCTGGTTTTGCAGCAAATCAAGAGTCCTATGAAAAAGCCTATACAGCACTGTTTTCATCACTGGACTGGTTAGAAGAGCGCTTAGCTGTGCACAGGTATTTAAGCGGCAAAAAAATAACGGAAGCGGACTGGCGTTTGTTCACTACCTTAATACGTTTTGATGCGGTTTATCACGGTCATTTTAAGTGTAACCGTCAAAAGCTCAGTGAATTTAAACATATCAGCGCCTATCTGCGTGAGTTGTATCAAGTGCCGGGTATTAAAGGCACGATTAATTTTGAACATATAAAAACCCATTATTATAACAGCCATACCATGATTAACCCGACGGGTATTGTCCCTCTAGGACCTGACTTGGATTTTGAAGCTCAGCATCTACGTGATCTTTTATAAAGCAGAGGATTGTATTTTGATTAAACATATTCGTTTTGAAGAACTCGGCACTGAAAATTACGGCTGGCTGCAGACGCGTTACCATTTTAGCTTTGCTGCTTATTACAACCCGCAGCGTATGGGCTTTGGCAAGTTACGGGTTATTAATGATGATATTGTCGCAGCCGGTCACGGCTTTGATCCGCACCCGCACAAAAATATGGAAATTATCAGTTATATCCGCAGCGGCTCTGTCTCTCATGAAGATAGTGAAGGTAATAAAGGCCTGACTGAAACGGGGGAGGTTCAGGTGATGAGTGCGGGAACCGGTATTATGCACTCAGAGTATAATTTAAGTGAGCAGCCGTTAACGCTTTATCAAATATGGATTGAAACGGATAAACCTAATGTGCAGCCACGATGGGAAAGTAAAAAATTTTCTACAACCCCTGTTACGCAGAAACTGCCTTTGTTAGTGTCCGGCTTTGCACAGGATAAAGATTCAGCTTTATTTATTCATCAACAGGCGCGAATTTTTGGAGGGTGTTTAAAACAGGGCTCCGTCATAACACAAGAGATTGCCGCTCAAGCTTATGTTTTAGCATCAAAGGGACAGTTTATTATTAGCGATCGTGATAATAAGGAAGTTTTTCTTAATCAGGGAGACGGTGCACAAGTGACGGAAACAGATTTATTAACTGTGTTGGCCGTAACGGATTGTGAACTTGTTATTATTGATGTGCCGAGTTGATTCAGCACATTTATGCGGTTTATTTTTTATGTTTGATTTTTTTTACCTGCTGGCGCAGTTCAAAATCAAATTCATCCGGGAAGAAAATTAAACCTTCACTGTTCTGGTCCGGGAAAACTACTAATGCCAGCTCATCGTCTTCTAAACCGTGTGTCCAGCGGTCAAACCACTTCTGCAGGGAAATGGCTTCGGCTTTACAGTGCGACCATTCTTCTGTAGCCCAGGCCTCCGCAAACTCCTGATTCGGCCAGACTGGCACACAGTCTTCATCTTCGGTGTTAAGCATGACACAGCCATGCTCATCAACTAACAACCAGATTTGTGAATTTTTAACGACTTCTTTAAGCAGGTATGAGTAACGCTGCTGGGCATCATATTTTTGAATTTTTTTTATCTGCTGCTCGTCTAATTGCTGACTCATAGGTTTTCCTGTTGCTAGAGTATGGGAATAAGGGCTAAGGATAATCGAAATAAAGAGGCAGGTCTGTAATTATTGCAAAAAACAGCGATTGCGGACAACCGCTGTGATAATCGAGGGGATTACGGTAGTAACTGCAGCTGCGTAGTCTCGCTTGCTATTAAATGATCAAGCATCGGCACCATGACTATTGGTTCATAAGCTTTACTGATGGCGCGGATCATTTTAGCCCGCGCCTCTTCATGTCTGTCCTGCAGGTTACGTGACTGCAGGAAATGCTCTTCACTAATCCACTGACTGTAGGATAACCATTGATTGTCATGTGTCTTATGCAAACGAGAGCCAAGTGCTCCATATTTTTCAATGTTACGGTGGATAATCTCAGACCAGCCTTCTTTAAAAGACTGCTCACATCCCGGTTTAATTTCCCAGCGAAAAAGTACGGCGATCATAAAACCTCCAAACTGCGTTTAGCAGATACTTATCAGATACTTTAAGTTTTTTCGACAAAGGCCTTTATGTCAAGTAACTACCGCGCTATAAAGCAATTAAATGACCTTATTTTCCGCTGATTGATGCAGCCGTTACTGCAATTATGCATCTCTGGGTAACCCTTTTTCAACTGCTTTAATTAAGCGCTGTTTAAGACGTTCATTAACAAGCGGAATCTGTTCTTTATGCTGGGTTAACGCCCATTCAATATGTTCGTTTAATAACTCGGATTCGCTGTTTATCAGCTTGGCATTTAAAGCTGTAACAAGTGCTTCACTGGTGGGGGCATTGCCTAAGGCAACGGCAATATTACGCAGCCAGCGCTGATAACCGATACGGCGGATAGGCGAGCCTTCGGTATTAGTTAAAAACTGCGCTTCAGTCCAGTTAAAAAGATCTAATAACGGCTGTTTGTGCAGCTGCTGACGGACCTGGTAATCGGCTTCCTGAGTGGTATCTGCAAAACGATTCCACGGGCAGATTAACTGACAGTCATCACAGCCGTATATACGGTTGCCGATCGCTTTTCTAAACTCAGCCGGGATCGGGCCCTGAAGTTCGATGGTGAGGTAAGAGATACAGCGGCGCCCGTCAACAATGTAAGGTGCAACAATCGCATCTGTTGGACAGATTTTTAAACAGGCGACGCACTGCCCGCATCTGTTTTCCACCGGTTTATCAACGGGCAGCGGTAAATCGACCATTAACTCGCCGATAAAAAACCAGGATCCCGCTTTGGCATCAATTAACAGTGAGTGTTTACCTACCCATCCGAGGCCGGCTTTCTCTGCCAGCGGGCGTTCTAATACTGGTGCGCTGTCAACAAACGGCCGGTAGCCAAGACTGCCGACCTGCTGCTCGATTTTTTGTCCTAACTGTTTGAGTCTTTTGCGTAAGACTTTGTGATAATCACGGCCTAGTGCATAACGGCTGATATAGGCGTTATTTTTATCTTTTAAGGTACGTGCAAACTGAGCATTGTCAGGTAAATAATCCATGCGCACCGAAATGACCCGTAATGTGCCGGGGTGCAGTTCATCTGGACGAGCGCGTTTCATACCGTGCTTTTCCATATAATCCATTTCACCGTGATAGCTGTTATCTAACCACTGCTGTAATTTGCTTTCATGCTGCTTTAGATCTATATCTGTGATGCCCACTTCCTGAAAACCTAGTTCTTTTCCCCACAGTTTGATATTTTCAGAGAGTGCTGATAAATCAAGCAGCTCAATTTTAGTGTTGGTTGTAACAGCTGGACTTTTTGATGAATTTACAGGACTTGTCATTTGAACTCTCAATAGGATAAAACAATGCTTTCTGATCAGATAAAAACGAAGGACAGTTTACCACATTCTTTATACCGTGCTCAGCAGATCCAGGATTTTGAGGGGCAGGCTGCCGAGTTAGCCGGAACCGAATTATATACATTAATGGAACGTGCCGGACAGGCCTGCTGGCAAGTATTTAAACAGCACTTTCCAGATGCCGGGCGGGTATTAGTTTTATCGGGTAAAGGTAATAACGGTGGTGACGGTTATATTTTTGCAGCTGCAGCCAAGGACGCCGGATTAGATGTACAGCTCTGTCAGATGGGGGAACCTGTTGATTTAAAAGGTGACGCAGCCCGGGCGAGAAATGCATGGTCTATAGCCCAAGGTACTATTGACGGCATTGAGCATGCAGATTTTGAAGGCGCCGATGTTATTGTTGATGCATTGTTAGGGACCGGACTGCTGGGGCCGGTACGCGCTGAATATCAACGCCTGATTTACAAAATAAATCAGGCCGGTAAAGCGGTTTTAAGTGTTGATATTCCCTCTGGTTTAAATGCTGACAGTGGTGCGGTGAGTGATGTTGCAGTTAAGGCGGATATTACGGTTAGCTTTGTTGGATTAAAGCAGGGGTTATTTACCGGTTGTGCACCTGAGAACTGTGGAGAAATCTATTTTTCCGGACTGGGCATCACTAAAGAGTTTGAATCTATATGTGAAAGCACAGTCTCACGTGTGTTATATGATGATTTCAGTGACTTGTTAGTGAAGCGCAGTCGTATCAGCCATAAAGGTTTTTTTGGCCGAACATTAGTGCTAGGCGGTAATACCGGCATGCCGGGAGCGGTTCGGCTGGCCGGCGAAGCCGCTTTACGTACCGGCTCTGGATTAGTTAAAGTCTTAACTCGACCTGAAAATCAGTTAACGGTGACTGCCGGGCGTCCGGAGCTGATGGTTGAAGCTTTTCATCTGGATAAAATGGATGACAGTACAATTCGAGACTGGGCAACTAATTTGGTGATTGGTCCAGGGCTGGGTAAAGACGAGTGGGCAGAGAATTTATTTAACTATGTTCTGGCCAGTGATTTAGCAACAGTGGTTGACGCAGATGCTTTAAATTTACTGGTTAGTAAACCAGCCTGGAAAGACAACTGGATATTAACGCCGCACCCGGGAGAAGCCGCCCGTTTACTGGGCTGCTCGATTACTAAAGTTGAAAATGATAGATTTAGTGCAGTGCGTAGTTTACAACGTAGTTTTGGCGGAATTGTGATTTTAAAAGGCGCCGGCACGTTAATTTGTGACGGAAAGCAAATCTATATAGCAAATGTCGGCAATCCGGGCATGGCAAGTGGTGGCATGGGGGACGTGCTTTCTGGTATTATCGGAGGCTTATTAGCACAAGGGATAGATCCGCTGCACGTGGCCGCACTTGCCGTAAATATTCATGGTTTAGCTGCCGACTTAGCCGTCAAGCAGGATGAACGTGGTTTATTAGCAAGCGATCTGTTCCCGTATATTAGGAAATTAGTAAATCCATAATGTTTGATTTGTTTAAAGAAAAGTTAGCTGATGCCGAGCAGACCGTCGCTTTCGGCAGCCGTTTAAGCGGCGCCTGTGAATCACCTGTTTGTATCTATTTACATGGGGATTTAGGGGCAGGGAAAACGACGTTAACACGTGGTTTTATCCAGGGATTAGGACATAAAGGTAATGTAAAAAGCCCGACTTATACTTTGGTAGAGCCCTATGAACTGGCAGAATGGCAAGTTTATCATTTTGATTTGTATCGACTGGGCGATCCTGAAGAACTAGAGTTCATGGGGATTCGTGATTATTTTTCTGATACCAGCCATTGTTTAGTTGAGTGGCCTGAGCGTGGGGAGGGGGTATTACCTCCTCCTGATATTGATCTGACTCTCTCTTATGTGGGGGAGCAGCGGGTTATTGAGCTTCAGGCAAACTCAGAAGCTGGTTTACGAGTTTTAAATAAATTATGAAATTAACAACACGACTGTTTATCCGTTCGCTATTTGTATCTGTTTTGTGTGTATCTGGGCTTTTCTCGCTTGCTTTAGCTGCCCAGAGCAACCAGTTAAAAGGAGTGCGGGCATGGCCTTCTCCGGATAATACGCGTGTTGTATTAGATCTGACTAATAAACCAAATTATGAAACTCACTATTTAAAACATCCTGACCGCCTGGTTATCGACCTTAAATCAACCTCAACAAAGGTTAATTTAAAGAAAATCGTGAATGACGGCCCTTTAGTTAAAGGGTTACGGGAAAGCGCCAGCGGCAAAGCAGGTACATACCGTTTAGTGGTTGATTTAAATAAAGCCAGTAAAGCCAAAATATTCTCACTGCCGCCTGCAAAACCTTACGGGCATCGTTTAGTGGTAGATCTGCCGCATAGTGGACTGAGTAAACCAGCTACTAAGCCTAAACCGCAAATTAGTTCAACTCCCGCCGGACGAGATGTTATTGTTGCCATTGATGCCGGTCATGGTGGAGATGATCCCGGCGCATTAGGAAAATATACCTACGAGAAAAAGATCACTTTGCAGATCGCAAGGCGTTTACAAAAGAAAATAAATGCACAGAAAGGTATGAGTGCATTTTTGATTCGTACCGGTGATTATTTTGTTAATCTCAATAAACGCTCCAGCATCGCACGAAAAGGTAAAGCAGACTTTCTGGTTTCAATTCATGCCGATGGTTTTACCTCCAGCCAGCCGCGCGGCGCATCCGTATGGGTCTTATCGAAACGTCGGGCGACAACCGAACAGGGGCGCTGGATGGAAAACCACGAAGCCCGTTCTGAGCTGATCGGCGGCACCGGGGATATGATGCAGGACTCCAGCAATATGCCTTATTTTCAGAAAATGGTGCTGGATATGTCCATGGATAAATCCATGGATGTCGGTTATAAAGTCGGGGATCTGGTTGTTAAGGAGTTAAAGAAGGTTACTAAGCTGCATAAGAAAAAACCCGTGCATGCCAGCCTGGCTGTTTTAAAATCGCCGGATATTCCTTCAATACTGGTGGAAGCTGGATTTATTACCAACCGCAGTGAAGAACGCCTGTTAAATCAGGCTGACCATCAGGATAAAATTGCCAATGCGGTATTTAAAGGTATTTATAAACATTTTACCCGCTCACCGCTGCACGATACTATGTTTGCTCAGAAAAAACGTGCCATTAAACATACCGTCCGCAGCGGCGAATCTTTATCTGTTTTATCACAACGTTACAGTGTGAGTTCTAAGCAGTTAAAAGAATATAACAACCTTAGATCAAGCTCTCTGCGTACCGGTCAGGTATTAAATATTCCGCCGGACTATCAGCTGGTGGTCAAGCATGAGCCCGCTCGTCAGGCAACGGCCGTTAAGCAGGAAGCGCAAATTCATAAAGTCAAAAGAGGGGAGTCACTATCGGTGATCGCCTCTCAATATGGCAGCAGCGCGAGCGCATTAAAATCTTTTAATAATCTGCGCAGCACGTCTCTGGCGGTCGGCCAGAAAATTAAGATCCCCGGCGGTTATGTTGTTACAACGCAGACGGCTAATTCACGCTCTGTTGTCTCTCAGCCAGAACGTGTTCATCGAGTAAAAAGCGGCGAGTCTTTATCGGTGATTGCCTCAAAATACGGCAGCACAACTAGTGAGCTGAAAAGCTATAATAAGCTCCGTTCTACTTCTCTGCGCATCGGCCAGAAAATAAAAATACCAGGCTCTGCAGTGCAGACGGCACAAGCCGCTCCCAAAGTCGTGGTCAGCAAACCGATTGTGCATAAGGTAAGAAGCGGTGAATCGTTATCGGTTATTGCGGCAAAATACGGCAGCAGCAGCAGAGAGCTGAAAAGCTATAATAAGCTCCGTTCTACTTCTCTGCGTATCGGCCAGAAAATAAAAATACCAGGCTCTGCAGTGCAGACGGCACAAGCGGCTCCCAAGGTCGTGGTCAGCAAACCG
>NZ_KB906998.1 GCF_000381745.1 Psychromonas ossibalaenae ATCC BAA-1528
GTTACCTGATACTGGTTATCTCCGACATAACGCAGCTGGTTATCCGTACCCCAGCCGTTAAAGCCGCCGCGAATATAAAGATCGTAGCTTAAAGGCGCCATATCCGGTGTGTAGCTAAATACCGGATGAAGCAGATCATCGCCAACCTCTAATTTAAAGTCATACAAGCCGGCTTGTGTAATAAGCAGGCCCATATTGGCGGCAGCGTCGCCAGTCTGCAGCGTATACTTCTGATCGGGACTGACTTGGGTCAGATTTTCAATATCAACGGTGAAGCTTGTTTCCAATGTCCACTCTGCGTCTGCCACTTTAAACTCCGGCACACCCGCAGTAAATGCGACATTATTAAGATAGTAAGCATCATCTTTGAAAACCAACTTATAGGTATCTTCTGCGCTCCAGCCGCTGAAGCTGCCTTTTAAATAAAGGTCAACCGCATAAGGAGCAACAGCCGCGTCAGGCCCTTTAGAAGCCGGGGTTACACAAGCAGTTTTCGCCTGGTTCAAAACTTCTGGTGCTTCGCAGTTTAATGGTTCATTTTTAATGATTATTTCTGTTTTTGTAATATCGTCACCGGTTAACTTACCAACTTTTGTATCATCGTCGTTTGAACAGCCGGTCAGAGTGGATCCGCCCATTAACAAAACAAGCGTAGTAACGCGTATTTTGTTTAATCTAAAATTAGCCATGTTTTTTAACATCCTATCTATATGTGATTCTAGTAATGCAGCTGAAAAGCACAGAGCCGTCCGGCATAAGTGTCAGCAGTTCAATACAGAGAAAAAGAGATGTTCAGGAATAATGTAAGGGAATTACTCTTGCCATACCGTCCTGACAATCTCATGGAAAACGCAGTATATAGGTCATGGAAAATGCGGTACATAGATGTTATCTATGTAAGTGTATGATTTTATATCACTTTATGTGAAGTTATGTGATGTTATGTGATGTTATGTGATGTTATGTGAAGTTATGTGAAGTTATAAAGGGGATAGCCGGATGTGAAATATAAACAGGACTGTAGTCTGTTTTTACACAGATAAAAGCGCTGCTTGCAGGTGAGGTGTTATTTTTTATTTACAACTTCAACATGTTAATAAAAACCTCTGCTTGTTATTGGAATGTTAACATGAAAGTGGGCCTATATCGAGCTAATTTAAAGTACAGGCGCTGAAGCCACTCGAGCTGCTGAAATATTTACAGAATATTATCAGGGGGAAAGGGGGCGATTAAGTGCTATCTGATTCGACAGGCATATTATAAAAAAGCCCCTCAATAATTGGTTGTCCAACTATTGGGGGGCAGTTCAATTCACTCGGGCTTTTTAGCCGCTATAAGTTAATTATTTAATATACAAATCAGTCTGCCAGAGGAGTAGCCGGCTGAATGCGGATAGCTGCAAGATCAAACTTATTTACTTGTCCATCTTTTCCGCCGCTGGCGATATAAGTGGTGTTGCTTTCCAGGTAACTCATATTGTAGAAGTCAGTCACTGCTAAAGAATAAGTTCCTGCAGCAAGACTGGCAGAAAGCGGTGTTGAGTAAACCAGTGGTTTTTTACCGTCTTTAACCGCTGCGTGCGGCATTTGAATAATACCTTTAGCAACAACTTCACCCGCTCCGTCTTTAACTTCCAGCCATTTAACACCGTTGGTAACACCCAGGTTAATCGCATTGAAGTTATTGTGATACTGCAGCTGGATATCGTAATCACTATCTGCACTTATTGTGATATCACTAACCGTTAACGTATCGTTCAAACTTCCCCAATTATGTAGATAAGCGCTGTTAATCTGCTCGTCAGCAGGTGTTGTGCTGATGTTTGAACTGACACGTGTATCCGTCACTGGAATAGCTTGTATTGTACCAAAGCATACCGGTGCGCTGTGATGAGAGTAATTTTTTGTCTCAGTGTAGACAGCTTCTACAGCATAACAAGTACCGGCGGCATCAGCCGCTTTAAGAGTGTCAGTAACGACTCCTTTTGCCACATCAGTTTTCACTAATTCGCCGTTACGGTATAGGTTATAGCTGATATTACCAGTTTGTGTATCACTGAATTGTACCGTTAGGAATCCGTCTTTGTCTGCTGCAACACTGCTGATCAACGGCTCTTTGGGTGCAAAAACAACGGGGTCACTATTGCTGAGCGGATGTGCTTCTACCATAGTAATAGCAGTTGAGCCGCTGATTAAGTCACCCAGAGTAATCACTAGGTTATTGCTGTCGCTTAAATCTGCGAACGCAATAGACTTAGGATCACTTACTGATTTATTGTTCAGGGTTAGACTCTGTACTGAATAATAACCGCTGTCCTCAGATGCTTCAGGCAGTAGAATTTCAAGGTTAATTACTTTACCTTTTAGTGTCAGACCTTGTAATTTAAGGCTTGTGCTGTTTGCAAATTTTTCTTTGCGCAGTTCGCTGGTAATAAACGGATTCAGGCTGATCCCTGTATCTGTAGTAGTAAAGCCGAAGACATCTTCTATGACCATACCCACATAAGCGCCGACAGACCAAAGCTGGCGTTTAGAGTTAATCACCGGGCCTGATAATGACGGATTATCAAAGTCTAGCAGACGAAACCATATTAGTATCTGATGCATCAACAGTAAATTTGTAATAACCTGTCTCGGTAATAAAGAAGGTTGCATTTGCACCGCCGGGAAGCATGGTATAAGCGGTATCTAATTCAGCTGTAAGCGCTTCTTCACCTAATACCCACTCGCTTGACCAGTCTGCCGCCGCCAGTTTGAATTCATGGTTGCCGGGAGCGACCTGCATGGTTACCTGATACTGGTTATCTCCGACATAACGCAGCTGGTTATCCGTACCCCAGCCGTTAAAGCCGCCGCGAATATAAAGATCGTAGCTTAAAGGTGCGATATCTGGTGCATAACTAAATACCGGGTGAAGCAGATCATCTCCAACTTCTAATTTGAAGTCATACAAGCCGGCTTGTGTAATAAGCAGGCCCATATTGGCAGCAGCGTCGCCAGTCTGCAGCGTATACTTCTGACCGGGACTAACTTGGGTCAGATTTTCAATATCAACGGTGAAGCTTGTTTCCAATGTCCACTCTGCGTCTGCCACTTTAAACTCCGGCACACCCGCAGTAAATGCGACATTATTAAGGTAGTAGGCATCATCTTTGAAAATTAACTTGTAGGTATCTTCTGCGCCCCAGCCGCTGAAGCTGCCTTTTAAATAGAGATCAACCGCATAGGGAGCTACGGCCGCATCTGGCTGGTCCGGAACATCCGGCTTATCTGGATCCGGAGTAACACAAGCAGTTTGTCTTTCATTCAAAATTTCCGGTGCCTCGCAGGTTAAGGGATCATTTTTAATAATGGTCTGCGTTTGAGCTTCGTCGGTTGAACAGCCTGTCAGTGCCGAACCGCTGAACAGTAAAACAAGCGTTGCAATGCGTGTTTTCTTAAATCTGAAGTTAGTCATGCTTTTTAACGTCCTATCTGTATGTGATTCTAGTAATACAGCTATAAAAATGACAGATGCTTCCCGGCATCAACCTTAGCTGTTTAATACTAGAGGCAAGGAGATTATCGGGAGCGGGAAAAGGAAGTTCAGCTGCAGACTCAACTCTCCTTAAATCAAAGCGTAATAATCCTTTACAGCGACGCCCGGTCAATCTCATGGAAAACGCAGTATATAGATGTCAAATTCATAACGCTGTGATTTTTATGTTTTATTCTAGAGCCTTTGTGTAATTACTTTTTGTTACGCCTCGTTACTTTTTGTTACTTTCGTTTGTTTTTGTTTTGTCTTGGGGTAAGGTGTTTTTATAGTGACTGTTAGTCGGGGGGTGAAAGATCGTGTGTTAATATTTATTGTTGTTTATCAGTTGTTTGGTTTGTTTTCCTTGTTGGTTTATGTTGTTTTTCAGTGGTTTGTTTTTACTTGCTGATTTCTTTTGGATGTCGTTTCATTTACTTGTTTTAGATGTTTTTGAAAAATGAAAGGTGTCGATGTTACGTGCGGTGGTCACGTTTACATCACGGAATGGTCATGGCTTGTAGGTTCTGATGTCTGCCTGAGAATTAGTTAATATATATGATTTTTCATGGCTAAGTTAGGCTGGACTGATAACTAAAATTAACAGTAAATTGGATTTTATAAGCGGGTAAAATTTCTGTAATATAAGCTGATTATTATTTTTCTCTTTAGGTAAAGGAACTGTCTGTGGATCAGGATTTAACCAACTTCTTACAAGAACTCACTACACCCGATTATATTTTCAATGAAAGGTCGTTTTTTGCCCAAGCAGGGTATCTGCTTCAGGTGCAGCTCCAGGAATACTTAAATCAACAAGAGTGTCGTGAGAACTCTTTTTATAAATCTGTGTGTACTGCGAGAAAACTAAATAATGCAGATACGGATAAAAAATTCTGGCAGGCATTATTATCTTTTGACTCGGTACTCGACAGCTTTGTTATGCCTGAAAACAAGTCTCAAAGAAACTGCAGAAAATGGCTGCGTTTTGTCAATATGATTGAAAATCTGCAGGGCTATAACGGCAGTCAGCTATTTTCCGTGCCTAATCTTTATAAGAAACAACAGGTTCGTTTGTATTTTGCTGTGATGCTGACTTGGGAACATCTGCGCTACATCGCCGGTAATGATGATCAGTTCAGCCCAAGCTCAGAGATTCTTGGTTTTTTTGCTAGTGATGTGCACAGCCATGAACACACTCACGAAGATTGCGGTGATAATTGTGACCATCAACACTAGTAGTGATAAAACCTGTCCGTTCTGTGCTGCTATTAACCGTTGTCAGGCTGATCCTGCCAAGCCCTGCTGGTGTTATGATCTGCCGATACCGACATCGCTGACTGACCTGGTACCGGAACACCTCAAGCGTAAGTCCTGTATCTGCCGCAACTGTATCAGTTTATACAATGAAGACGCTGAATTGTTTAAGCAGGGGCTGGAGAAAAGATAAAAAACGGCAGTATTCGTTTAAGCTGAATAGCAGCCGTTTTTTACGGGGCGGACGACTAGTTTAATACGTATTTTTCAAATACGTGAGCAACACCGTCTTGATCATTACTAGCAGTAATATAATCGGCATTTGCTTTTACTTCATCGCTGCCGTTTTCCATCGCGACACCAAGACCGGCGTATTTAATCATCTCTAAATCATTTGCCGCATCGCCGACACAAATTATCTGCTCTGCAGTGAGTCCAAGGTGCGCGGTTAAAGCCGCCATACCCATGCCTTTATTGCTGTTTTTATTCATAAACTCATAAAAGAACGGGGTGCTTCTGGCCATTGAGTATTTTTCCTGCAGTGACTTAGGCAGCTGCTCAACCGCTTTTGACAAGGTCTGCTCCTGGTCAATCATCATCACCTTTAAAATATCTTCATCTGCATCAAGCATATTGAAATCAAACTCTGAATATTCAATACCGTTAAGTTTTGCTTCATAATCGGTATATTCATTTTGTTTAGGTGTGATCAAACCGCGGGTCATGGAGTAAGCGAGAATATTTACGCCCAATTTATCAGCTAACTTGTTAAGGTCAATAGCATCCTGGCCGGTTAGAATGGCACTGCTGACTACGCTTTTACAAGCGACTTTAAGAATTAACGAGGCGTTGTAAGTCAGTACGTAATCATCTGCGCCGTCTAAATCCAGTTCTTTTAATGTCGGCAGCATACCTTCAAAGGGGCGCCCTGAGGCTAATACTACTTTTATTCCTTGTTCTTTGGCTGATTTAATTGCCTCTCGAACTCTACTAGTTAAGGCTTTTTCGCTGTTCAGCAGCGTACCGTCCATATCTAAAGCAACAAGTTTATACATTAATGTTTCCCAATAATTTAAACAATGCTTAGTGTATTCAATATTGAATAAATAATCGAATATTGTTGATGCTGATTAATGATGCATTGATTAAGATCAGCCTGGTAAATCGTAAGCCCGGCGTATATTGGGACTAATCTTTTCAATCTCAGTAATTGCCAGGAGCCTGTTAATCGATGGCTAAACCAAATAAAAAAGGGCCGGTGCAGACGGTTGATATTTTCTGCAGTAAATGTAAGAGCCAGTTGTACAAATACCGTAAAGGCGGTAAAGGGGCTTTGGTAAAATGTTTCAAAGAACGTATTTCTATTGATTACACCAAAGAAACATGCATTTGTCCAAACTGCGCCAGTGTATTCGCTCGTGAAGCCTTAGTGAGAGGCACGCCCGCTTTTAAGATAAACGCAGCTAAAGTGTACGTTAAATAAATAGGATTATGGATCAAAATCAAAGCTTTAAGACTAGAAGCTTGTTTTAATTACGCGCATTAAGTAGCAGCCTCGCTGTAAAATGGACTTTTTATCTTTTTAAGGAATAGTAATGCAGGAGCATGGTTCTTTTACTATCCGGATCACCGGACAGCTGATTCTGGTACAGGCGTTTGGTGCCTGGAATTATGAAACAGCTAAACGCTTCTGTATAGAATATAAAGCTGCCGCTCAGTCTTTGATTCAAGAGCCCTGGGCATGTTTATTAGATTTATCCAAGTGGGAACTGGCAACCCCTGATATACGTGCTTTAGTTGAAGATAGAAATACCTGGGCAAACCGTAATAACCAGAAGTATGAAGTCGTGATCTGTTTGTCACCGCTGCAGCGTTATCTGATAGAAAAAATGCTCAACAACCTTAATAATATTAAACTTAGTTTTTTTAAGGAGAAAAGCGAAGCATTGAACTGGCTGCGGTCGGTTAATTTTGATCTGCAGTGTGCTTAGCTCAATAAAACCACGCAGTTGTTTACCTAATCCGAATGTTCTTTCCTCTCAACTGCTGCCGTCGTAATATGCTTTGTTTGTTTAGCCGGTTGTCTTGTGCCGCTATTAGGACTAAATTTATTACTAATAACGAAGCATACAGCAGTTTATGAGAGGTGTAATATGTCGTCAGAAAACAGCGCTCATGGTTCATCAGACGATAGATTAAAAGTATTTCCTTTTAGTGCTGTTCAGGGACAGGAACGCTGTAAAAAAGCCTTAATTCTGGCCGCGATTAACCCCAAAATCGGCGGCCTGCTGCTTTGTGCCCCTGCAGCCTGCGGTAAATCAACATTATCTCGAGGTCTAATCGATATTCTACCCGGCACAGCCCTGCATAATTCCGATTTTGTGAACGTATCTTTAACTGCCAGTGAAGAGATGCTGCTTGGTACCTTAGATTTAGACCATGTTTTAAACCAGCAGAACGTTCATTTTTCACCGGGATTATTGAGTAAAGCACATGGTGGAGTCTTATATGCAGATCAGGTTAACCTGCTTCCTGAACTACTTGTCGCTCAGCTGCTTGATGTAGCGGGCAGCGGTGTGAACCGAATTGAGCGTTATGGGTTTAGTTTTGTTCATCTGGCTAATTTCACTCTGATTGCGACAATAAACCCGGAGCAGGGGGCGTTAAGCTCACAATTGTTAGAACGCTTTGGATTCGTAGTGGAGCTGGACAGCAGTTATAGCGTTGATCAGAGGGTGCAGATAATTAAAACGCGCCAGGCGTTTGAATCTGATCCCGGGCGATTTTGTGAGTTCTATCAGATGCAGCAGGTAGAACTGCAGCAGCAGATTTCAGATGCTAGGGAGCTTTTACACAGAGTCACCTTCTCGGATAATATATTGAATGATATTGCGCGGCGCTGCGACGCCGCACGGGTTAACGGTTTACGTGCTGATTTACAGCTCTTTCATGCTGCCGGCGCACATGCTGCCTGGCAGGGACGTCAAGAAGTGTCGGCGGCAGATATTGATTTCGTTGAGCCGTTTGTATTGAGCCGCCGCTGCTGCAGCGGCGGCTAGTGCAGAAGTTTTAAGAAAACAGTTCGTCCTGCAGTGTTTGTAAATTTATGCTGGCGACTCCAGTTGCTGTATCTGCCCCGCCATAATAAACGTAGAGTATTCCGTCTACTACCGCCTGGCCGTTACTAAAGACGACATTTTTCACAAAGCCGTTTTTCTCCCACTCTAATTCAGGCACTAATATCGGTTCTTTTTGCCTGTATATCACTGTTGTCGGATCTTCTTTTGCTAGTCCGGCAATACCAAGGGCATAGGTTCCGTTGCCGCAGTTATCCTGGTGCTCCTGACTGACACCGTGATAGATTAAAATCCAGCCTTTTTCAGTTTCTATTGGCGGACCGGCTAAACCAATTTTATGATTTTCCCAGGGGTTGTCCTCTTTAACCTGTAAAAGAATTTTATGGTTTTCCCAGGTTTTCATATCGTTCGATTCACATATCCAGATATGTGGTGCTCTTCTATGCAGAAGATAGTATTTTCCATTTATTTTTCTAGGGAAATAGGAGGCATCTTTGTTGGGTTCGTCTAAAACAATCCCGTGTCTCTGCCAGGTAATTAAATTCTTACTGGTAGCCAGGCAAATTCTAAAATCGCCGTCAAAGCGGCCGCCGTAACCTGTGTAGAGCATATAGAAGATATCGTCTATTTTTACGATTCTTGCATCCTCTACACCACGCTCTTCCTGAGAGTCTTTTATCGGGCCCAGTATTGGGGTATCTAATCTGGAAAAATTAATACCGTCACTGCTGACGGCATACCCGAAATAATTTAAATAATCGTCACACTCTCGGCCGTTGCTGTTTTTATTGGTTGAACGGTACAGCATATGTACCAGGCCGTTATCTGCAATGGCGGCAACGTTAAATACTGCTGCTTGTTCCCATTCATTATTTTTGTTTGCTTGTAAAATTGGTTTTTCAGATGCTCTGTTTAACTTAATCATTTCTTATCCTTTTAAAAAGTATGATTAGGTCTCTACTATCATCACCAATCTTTAAAAAGATTCGCTCCGTATTACCTTTACTTGTTGAACAATAAATAGATTTACACAATGTAAATCCACAACGGAGTGTATCGACAAACAACTGTTTTATTCAGCTTCTTTACTTATGTTTACACTTTTTCGTGACATACATCCTGCGGGGGAAATAAAAAAGCCGTCAGTTAAACAAGTTAACTGACGGCTTTTATAAATGCAGGCTGAGATTTAAATACAGTCTCGGCGTTTAAACAAAAGCTTATTCTGCAAACTGAAGCAGGTGCTGTTTAACTGACTCTGAAGCGAATGCGTGGGCAACACTGATTTTGTAGATATTAAAATAGTCTTCACGGTTCAGAGCAAACTCATCCATTACCTTACGCACTTCATCGGTCATAGTGGTGTTAGAAACCGTGCGGTTATCGGTATTGATAGTAACCAGCAGACCGTCTTTATAGAAGGCTTTGAGCGGGTGACTGCTGAGGTTTTCGACAGCTTTAGTCTGAACATTGCTGCTCGGGCAGGTTTCCAGGGCAACTTCTTTGCTTTTGACCAGCTCATAAGCGTCGGCATGTCCAGTAATGTGGATACCGTGTCCGACACGCTCCGCACCAAGCAGCGATACTGCATCATGGACGTTCTGACCCGATCCCTGCTCTCCTGCATGGATGGTGATTCGGTAACCTTTATCAGCCGCATACTGTGCATAAGGGATGAATTCATGGCAGAATCCATCAGCTTCGCCACCGGCTAAATCGAATGCGGCAACGCCGTTATTTAAGTATTTCTCACCCGCATCGACAACACCTTTAATGGTTTCTTTGGGCATATGTCTTAACAGTGACAGGATGTAGTTACCCTTGATGTCATACATCTGCTCAGCTTTCTTCATGCCTTTGACAGCACTGCCGATGATCTGATCCAGCGTTAAGCCCTGTTCAAGATGCAGCAGGGGACCAAAACGAACTTCCAGGTATTTAACATTTTCTTTGGCTGCATCTTCAAAAAGTTCAAATGAGATACGTTCGATACCTTCTGCGGTCTGCATAACTGAAAGAGGCAGTTCAAAGCGTTTCAGGTACTCATCTAAGTTTAAGCAGGTCTCTGGAGCAATCATTAAGTTTCTAATTTCCTCAATGTTGTCTGCAGGAAGTGTTAGGTTCTGCTCACGGGCAAGATCAATAATTGTCTGCGGACGCACGCTGCCGTCTAGATGACAGTGCAGATCGATTTTCGGTAAGTTAAAGTAATTCATAAGTCTCTACCTTTATTTAGGGGTCGTTAAAGTTACAGACTTCATAATCAAGAATTTAAGGATCTTGGTAGAAACTCCCAAACCATATCATTGGGATTATACGAAGCAGTTTAACAGCGTACTTTATCAGCATGAACTTTAGCCTGCAATCCATATCCGGATAGTGCTGTCAGACTTTTGTTTTTTTTATGACAAATACCAGATGTACAACTCGTTTTTAGCTTTGTCTTTCTGATAGCCGGTCTATTTTCTGCCAGGAATCAGGTACGAAAAGCCGCTATTTCGCTGCAGGTTCATTTTCATGAAACGGGCATTATTTTTGCCCATCAATCTGGCGTTTGTATAAAGCTCGGCTTCAGCTTTATACAGCAGCTAAAATTTAATCACTCTGCCTGTGATTAAAATCTCACTGTTAAGCTGCATCTCATGAAGATAGGTGATACTCATATCTGCACTAACGGCCTCAATAATCTTTTGAAAACCGGATGGCACATACCAGCATCAAGCCGATCTGCTAGAAAGCCGCCGTGCATAATTCCCTGAAACCCCTGCTGGTGGATTGTACCTTTAGCGAGTGCCAAGATCTGCTGATCGCTAGTATTTTCCGGCTGCTTTATGCGGACACCTTATTGGTAAATGAAAATAGTTATTGGCATATGCCAATAACTTGAGTAGAGTAGCGTAATAATTATTAATTGAGTATTAAGTTATGAGACCAAAAATTAAACGACATATTTGTGCCTCCGGCTGTGCCAGGTTCAGTTTATTCAAACCCAACGGTATTCCCGCTTCAGAGCTGAATAAAATTAGAATTGAAGCAGATGAGTTTGAAGCGATGCGTTTAGTGGATCTCCAGCAGTTGTCGCAGCAGGATGCCGCACAAAAAATGCAGGTATCACGACAAACTTTTGCCAATATTATAAAAAAAGCCCGGCACAAAGTGACCAGCGCTCTACTTAACGGTGATGCTTTGGTCCTGCCTGAAAACAATCTGACGACTATAAAATTAGAAAAGGAATTATTATGATTTACGCTATTGCTACAACAGAAAAACAGCTTTCTCCGCGCTTCTCAAAGGCGGAAATTTTTACTTTTTATAATGAACTTGGCAGAGTGGTTGCGGTACAGAAGAACCCCTGTTTAGCAGTATCCGGATGTACAGGAAAAAAACTATTAATTGAACTGCTCAAAAAACTCAATTGTGATGTAGTCATTGTGCGTAAAATAGGTGAAAAAACACTGGCAAAACTGTTATTTTCCGGTTTTAAAGTTGAGCAGGGCAGTACCCGGGATACGACTGAAGTGTTATTAGAAAATGCACGTCTACAGAAAAATTCATTAACCCGCCCAGAGCAGGGAGTAAAAAGTAAAGGCTCCGGTTGTTCGGCTTAACAAAAGGAAAAAGCTTATGGAATTTGTAATAACATTTATAATTTTTTCTCTGGCTGCTGGCGCCATGGCATTAGGTGTTATTTTTCACCGCCGGGAACTGCAGGGGAGCTGCGCTGGGTTAGTTAACCTGGATATTGAGCCGAGCTGTGACTGCGAGGCTGTCTGCGATGCGCACCGCACTTTATATCAAATACAAGAGCCGAAGCCGCATTAAAGCATGTCGATGTTTTCTCATTAAACGACTTACTTCTGTTGTTCTAACCATAGCTGCATATGTTTATCGAACAGCTTATCAAAGGTATTAAAATCAGTTAATTCTTGAATACGTTTATTTAAATAGTTTCTGAGAGCTTTACTGTTACATCCGGATTTTTTTGACAGGGTAAAATATAGACCCTCGATAGAAACAGGCTCTTGTAAATGTGTGACATTATTTTTTAAACCTGATACTTCGAGTATAGTCAGTCCCTGGTATAACTCGTATAACACATAATCGAAGCGCTCTGCGATCAGCATTGCAAAGGAGCGCTCTGCCGTGGCGCTAGTACGTATATCTAATCTTTCTGACGCATATTTATCAAAATCCTGACCGAAACTGTTGTTGACTAAGGTACCGCCTCTTTTAGTCAGTAAATCACTCCATTCTTTAAAAGGAAATTCCCTGCCTTTTTTTACCCATACGACACTCGGCACGTTGGTAAACTGCGGCAGAATATAGTCCATATATTCCTGACGCTGGTCGGTAATAAATGCGCCGGCAAGCATATCCACTTCACCATGCTTAGCTTCCTGCTGCGCCCGGGCCCAAACGCCTCGATCCCGGGCATCAATTGTAATGCCGCTGTCCATTAATGCCAGTTCTAATAGTTCGACTGCCAGCCCGGTGAGTTTTCCGGGGTTATGCTGATCTCGCCAAAGAATGGGAGGGTATTCCGCGTTACCAGTCACAACTAAATGTTTACATATCGACAGGTTTGCCTGAACCGGGATACTTAAAAGCAGAATAAACAGCATGAAACTGAGAAGTGTTTTTGCAGAACTGATACGAAACATAAGAAATCCCTTTATATATCTGTCTAAATAAAGGGTAGTGTCTTTCAGTGTAAAATGTTGTTATATTTTCATACTCTATAAGTCAAAACAGGCGCATTATGCGCCTGTTTTGACTAGGGGAAGAAATACTTAAGCGGTCTGGTAACGGGCTAAAATTTCACCCAGATTTTCAGACGCTGCAGATAATTTAACCACGCCCTCGGAAGACTGAGCCACTAAATCTTTGATGGTATTAGATTTCAGACGGATATCACTAAGCTCTGCAGAGATATTGTTAGCCACTGAACTTTGCTCTTCCGAGGAAGTTGCAATTTGAAAGCTCATATCAATCACGGCCTGTGAGGATTCACTGATTGAGTTTACATCGCTGCCGATATTAACGATCATTTCACGACTTGCCTGTGCCTGTTTTACGGTATTGTCTGTCATATGGGCAATGTTGTTGGTTTCTGACTGCAGGTTTTCGATCATTGACTGAATCTCAACCGTTGCCGCCTGGGTACGGCTGGCTAACGTTCTTACTTCATCCGCAACAACGGCAAAACCTCGTCCCTGCTCACCTGCGCGTGCAGCTTCAATAGCCGCATTCAGTGCAAGCAGATTAGTCTGTTCAGAAATAGCATTGATGGTGGTGATCACATCGTTGATTTTAGTGGCATTATCTTTGAGGGTAGACACTGAGTCTGAAGTTTGATCGATATAACTGGAAAGCTGCTGGATCTCGCTGATTGCATGCTGTACCCGCTCATCGCTCTGCTTGATATATTCCGAATTCTGCTCTACATGTTGCGATGCTAGTTTAGAAATATCAGTGACTTCTAGTGAAGATGCGGTCATCTCTTCCATTGCCGTTGCAACTGAATCCAAGGAAGTGTACTGCTGCTCTACCTGCTCTTCACTCTGCTTTGTTTCATCGGCAAATGAAGATGAAGTGGTGTGCAGTGTCTGTGCATTTTCTTTTACTGTTACCACTAACTCGGTCAGGGTATCCATCGCTTTGTCGAGTGCACAGCCGATTGTACCGAATTCGTCACGTCCCGGGTGGAAGCCTAAACGGGAAGTCAGATCACCCTTGGCAATCTTTTCTGTTGTATCCCAAAGCACCCATAATGCGCCGCCGATAAATGTGGCAGTCCAGTACAGCGCTAATGTGAAAGGCAGTATCCATAGAAAAGAGAGCAGAAATGAGTAAAAAGCCTGCTCTTTAGCACCTTTTTCCTGATAGGGGGCTTTTTGAGATAAAGAAACATACTGCTGCGAACTTGTTTTAACGACTGCGGTGAGCATCTCCTGGCGACGTGAAGAATCGGCGGCTGACCTTGAAACCTGCAGGCCGAGTGAAGCTAATTTATCCGTCTGTCCTGACGACTCCATTGCCTGCACCATGCCTGACAGCCGCTGCTCGAGTGCCTGCATTGACTGTTGTTCAATCTGTTCAATAGAGTTCTGGTAACGTCCCACTGATAGAGCTGTTAAAACGATTAAAAACAAACCGAAAATAACCATAAATTTGTCATTAATCGACATTTTAATAAATAATTTATCGATGTTGCGAAACTGTACTTCTTTCATAAGCTATCCCTACTATGTGGTGCTGAATTTTTTTTCCATTGCTTTTAGAATATACGTATTTTGCCAGTTAGGTAGTTTCCTTGGTAATAATTGTTAACTATGTAATATTTATGAATTGAGTTTGATGTCTATTTATACAGGGGCCGCAGTTCAGAATGAATCTGGGATCGTAATATTGATACTTTTCTAGCGGGGATAAAAAGGGAGCTGGACTGTTATCCTGCTCCCTATGTTTTTTTATGCTTTACGGAGGAGTTTAGACCGCTGCTAACTCAGCCGCCGGCTCTTGATTTTCAACTTTGTCCTTATTCGGAATCCTAAAAATAAGCACGTAGGTGACCGGTAGTACAATCAGTGTCAGCAGGGTGGCAAAGCCTAAGCCGAATATAATTGTCACTGCCATTGACTTAAAAAACGGATCAAACAGCAGCGGGATCATACCCAGCATAGTGGTAACTGCCGCCATGCATACCGGCCGAACACGACTTACTGACGATTCAAATACCGCATCATAGGGAACTTTACCCTCGGCCAGTTCGACGCGGATCTGATCCACCAGAACGATACCGTTTTTGATCACCATACCACTTAAACTGAGCATACCCAGTATAGCCATAAAGCTGAACGGTGCATCAAACAAGAGCAGTCCCGATGCGATACCAATGACTGCCAGCGGTACATTAAACCAGATAACCAGCGGTTGTCTTACTGAGTTGAAAACCACGACAGTGATCAGGAACATTGCCAGATAACCCATAGGTATTGAGCTGGCAATACCGGCCTGTGCTTCGCTGGAAGTTTCATATTCGCCGCCCCATTCCAGTTCATAACCGGCCGGCAGTGTAATTGCTTCAATTTTAGGGCGCAGTATGCGCAGTACAGAATCTGCAGTTTCACCACTGCCGAGCACCGGATCTGCCATTATTGTTAAGACGCGTTTACGGTCACGGCGCATAATAATCGGGTTTTCCCATTCACTGTCAAATGAGGAGACTATTTGTGTAACCGGCACAAAAGTGCTGTTCTCACTGCTCCATACCTGCAGTTTTAGCAGACTGTCTGCATCAAGACGTTCCTGCTCCGGTGCCCGGGCAACAACCGGCATTAAGTGCGACTGTTCACGATAGGTGCCAACTGGTTTGCCGCTGAAGTTAATCAGCATGGCAGTATCAAGATCCTGTTTGCTGACTGCGACTTTTTTCGCCTGTGCACTATTGAACTGCGGGCGTACAACATTGACCTGATTGCGCCAGCTGTGACGTATATTCTCAGTGGTCGGCTCGGTAATCATAATCTGCTCGGCCTGGCTGGCGAGTCGGCGCAGTACAACAGGATCTTCTCCGTAAAAGCGCGCTTCAATTTTTGCCGCCGGTGACGGGCCGTTATCCATTAATTTTACGCGGAATTGTGCTTCAGGATAGTTATCCCGCAGAACACTGGTTAGTTCTGGTACCCCTTTATTGAGTGACTCTAAGTCATTCATTTCGATAATTAACTGCGCATAGGCGTTATAGCCTTTTTCCGGTGAATAGGGCAGTACAAAACGTTGTGCACCCTGGCCGATAACCGAAGTAATATTTTTCAGACCAACATCAGATTCCTGCTGGCGGGCGGTAATATCTGTTTCAATGCGTCTTATAAAATCTTCTGTTGCGCGGATATCCGTACCTTCCTGCATCCAGACATCAACAAAAAATATCGGTGTTGTTGATGGCGGGAAGAAGACATTTTTAACCTGCCCCATACCGAATACCGCCGCCGCTAACATAGCGATCACCAATGTTAAACTAAGCAGTCTAAAACGCATTGCTAAAGATAAAATTGCGCGGTAAGCGCTAAAGAACACACCTTTATAAAGTTCCTGCTGCTCTTCACTTACTTCACCGTCTTTAAATAACAGGTGACAGAAGAACGGTGTAATAGTGATAGCCGTGATCCAGCTGAGAAACAGTGAAATCAGGAGCACTTGAAACAGCGATGAACAGAATTCACCGGTTGCATTCTGTGACAAGCCGATCGGAGCAAAAGCTAATATTCCAATGATGGTCGCACCTAATAACGGCCACTGGGTCTGCTTGACAACATCCCCGGCAGCCTGGTACCGGGTCTGGCCGCGTTTAAGGCCGATCAGTATGCCTTCAGTTACTACAATGGCGTTATCTACCAGCATCCCCAGGGCGATTATCAGCGCGCCTAATGAGATAAGCTGCAGCTGAATATTTAGTACTTTCATAACAATAAAAGTACCCAGAATGGTCAGCAGCAGCACGGCACCCATTAATAAGCCGGAACGAACCCCCATAAAGACCAGAAGAACGATAATAACGATAGCGATGGATTCAGCAAGGTTGATAAGAAAGCCGCTTATTGATTTATCAACCACAGCCCCTTGATCGTATACTGTGTTGAGGGCCATTCCCAGCGGCAGTTTCTCCTGCAGCTCGCTGATCTTTGCCGTCACTGCATGAGAAATATCAACAACATTTACACCAGAGCTGAATGATACGCCCAGCGACAGAGCATTATTACCCATGTTGTGGTAAATCACCGCCGGTGCTTCACTTTCACTTTTATAGACGTCGGCAATATCACCCAGATAGACCAGATCTTTACTGCCCGGCGGGCTTACTAATAAACGACGCATATCATTAACATCAGCAAATTCACCGGTCGGATTAATACGAATTCTTCCCTGCCCGACTCGAATGCTGCCGGCATTAGAGACAACATTCTGGCTGCTGATCTGGCTGTAGATATAATTCTGATCCAGTCCGATTGCGGCTAGTTTCTGCTGACTGATTTCAACCACTATCTGCTCTTCTGTTGCGCCGGCAACAGAGACCTTTTTTACGCCGTTTATCATTACCAGTTCACGGCGTAAAAAATTGGCGTAGTTTTCAAGTTCGCGGTAGCTGTAACCCTCACCGCTGATATTCATCAAGATGCCGTAAACATCGGAAAAATCATCAATGACCTGCGGCTGCATTACACCTGGCGGTAAATCAGCAACTGCGTCATTAACCTTACGGCGTAGTTCATCCCAGATCTGAGGCAGTTCATTTTTGTCGTACTGCTCCTGCATTTCAACTTCAATCTGTGATAAACCGGCACTGTTGATAGATGTGATATGCTTGATCTGAGGCATCTGCTGAATTGCATCTTCGAGTGTCAGTGTTACCTCTTCTTCAACCTGCTGCGGCGACGCGCCCGGGTAAGGAGTAATAACCAGCGCTTGTTTAATGGTAAATTCAGGAAACTCTAACTGGCCAAGGCCGGTAAATGAAACACTGCCGCCAACCAGCATCAGCAGGACGAACATCCAGCTGATAACTTTATGATTAATACTGTAATGTGCGATATTCATTAACTACACTCCTCTTTCCCAGCGAAGCGGTTTAACTTCCATACCGGCTTTAACTGCGAAGGCGCCGACAGCGACAATCTGATCCCCTTTATTTAAGCCGGACAGCACTTCTATGCCGTTAGTGCGTATTTGTCCCAGGGTTACATTTACCGCCTCAAGGCGGTTATTAGCCGTATTAAAACGCCATACGTTAGTTGTGCCGTCGATATCGCTTTTGACAATGGCAGACTGCGGTAAAACCTCAATAGAACCGCGGTTTTCTTCGCTTAACTGACTGCGGTAAATAGCCGACATATCCAGTAGTAATTCAGCACTCATTCCAGGAATAACATATAAATTTTTTGGTGGAGCAAAACTAAAAGTAACGGCGTAGGTTTGGGTGCCCGGGCTGACTTTGCTGGAACGTTCTTTGTATCTTACTGGATAAGTGTCGTCGTTTGGGCCTTGCGAAACAAACCGTATCTGCGGTTGATATTGTTTGTTTAACTTATTTTTATCTAAGCTGATGATTAACGATTCCGGTACCTGAATAGTGACATCCAGAAGCTGATTGCCCTGCAGCGCCAATACCACCTGTGCGGCTTGAATCATTTGATAATTATCCGATTCAACTTTGGCGACAACACCGGAGAAAGGGGCGGTTAAGCGGGTATATTTGAGCTGATCCTGAGCGCTGTTTAATGCTGATTTAGTGGATTTTAACGTTGCTCTGGCTGAATCAAATTCAGCTTTAGAAATAAGTTTTTGTTTTAACAGCTGCTGTTTACGCTGGAAATCAAGTTCGGCTAAATCGTAGTTTGCTTCTGCGTTTAACAGGTTGTTTTTTGCATCGCGGTCGTCAAGCTGTGCTAATAACTGGCCTTTCTTAACTTGCTGGCCTTCAATTAAATCCAGTTTAACCAGTTCGCCGTTAATACGAAAAGCTAAGTCTGCCTGCTGGTTGGCTGCCAGCTCGGCTGGAAAAATACGGTTTTTCTGAAAATCGCTATCACCTATGGTTATTAATTTTACCGGACGTACAGTTTCTGCCTGTACTGCCGCACTTTCAGCGCTGTCGCAGCCGCTCAGTAGTGAGCCCATGAAGATAGTGCCTGACAGCATAGCCAGCAGGCGGAGGTTGGTTGAGGTCATTAGGTCATTCCTTATTAGTTGTCCCTTATCCTAGCTGCACTATAACCTGATAAAACATTTCCAAAAACCAAACTAAATAGAACGAAAGGTTTCACAAAATGGAACGCTATTCTATTAATAAGCATGCTAAAGTCTTTCAAAATTGAAATCGGGTGATGTAAGCAGAGCATTATGAAAACAGAAGATATTAAATTATTTCATCACATAGTTGACAGCGGCAGCCTGAATAGAGCCTGTGAAATACTTTCTCTGGCAAAATCAAATGCCAGCCGGCGTATTAAAGGCCTGGAGCAGGAACTCAACTTCCAATTGTTTCACCGTCACAACAGTGTTATGCAGGTAAGTGATGCCGGCATTAAATTTTACGATAAAACCAAAACAATACTGCAGGAGTTTGAAACGGGCCTTAAGGAGATCAGTGCGCCTAATCATGAGGTTTCCGGGCATTTGCGCATCCAGTTATTGGCTCTGCCGATACTGCTTGATATCAGCCGAATGATCTTTCGATTTATGGATATTTATCCGGAGGTAAGTATTGAAATATTTAACAGCGCAGAAGATAAAAACCTGCTTGAGAATAATATCGATGTTGCTCTGCGCGTCGGCGAAAAGCTCCCGGACTCCAGTCTGGTTGCCCGTCCCATCGGTTATACGCCCTTTGGACTGTACTGTACACAAGAGTATATCAACGAGTACGGCATGCCGATAACAGCAGAGGAACTCAAAAAACACAATATGATTCGTTATCGCTTTCCAAGTGGTCAGATCCACAGCAGCCTGCCCTTTGGCAAAGATCAGGAGGTTGAGGTTTCCGGTAACCTGATTTTGAACAATGTGAGCTTAATGCTGGAAGCCTGCCTGCAGAGCCGCGGTATTATCTTTATTCCCGAACAGCTTGCTGAGAGTTGTGCAGGTAGAGACAGCTTAGTACGGTTATTCACTCATATTGAGCCTTCGCTCAATTACGGCTGGCTGGTTTATCCCTACAGAAAACATCTTTCTCTGGCTGCCCGGACTTTTATCGAATACATACTTTCTGAAGTACAAAACGGCTGCATAGTGAGGTGTGTCAGCGATGATTCGAACAATGCGATAATTTAAGAATACAACACTGCTTCTTAGAGTCTGTAATTAAGGCTGAAAAGGGAACTTTTTATTAATCAGATAAGTCTGCCGAAAGGGTGCGTTTATATGCTTTGCCGTCAGTTATCAGCAACATTTTTTTATTTAACAGGAACACCTTATGACCATCAAATCTATTTCTTCTGCAGCAGTTATTGTTTTAAGCTGCCTTAGTTATTCTGCTCACGGTGATAACTTATTCGACGTGTATCAAACTGCTAAACTTAAAGATCCGGTTATTCTAAAAAGTAAAGCACAGTATGATCTTTATCTGGAAAAAGTTAGTGAAGCAAATGCAGTATTGTTACCACAGGTTGGTTTCGGACTAAATGCCGGTTACAGCCATGTTAGTGATAATACTTTATCAAACTCAAATTACGGCGCTAATCTGTCCCTGTCGCAGTCACTTTATAACGGCACCTACTGGCAGCAGCTGGATATAGCCGAGAAGCAGGTTACACAGTATGCGGCGCTTTATGGTTACGCGGCACAGGAACTGCTGCTGCGTACCTCGAATGCTTATTTTGATGTGCTGCGTGCAGACGAAGCGGTAAAGTCCATTAATGCCAATATACGTGCGGTGGAGCGTCAGCTGCTGCAGACTAAGCAGCGTTTTGAAGTTGGATTAATTGCGATTACCGATGTTCACGAGGCACAAGCTGAATATGACCGGACGCTTGCGGATCAGATCAGCGCTGAAAACACCCTGGCAAATACCTACTACGCACTGCGTGAATTAACCGGACAAGATGTCGGCGCCGTTTCTCATCTTGATATAAACACTTTTTCGCCGCAGAAACTACAGGCGGATGTGCAGCTGTGGCGTAATAAAGCACTGGAGCACAATTTAAGTCTGCATGCTAAACGTATTGCTAAAGAGCTGGCAAAAATGAATATTGACAGTGCTGAAACAGGACATCTGCCGACATTAGATCTTACCGCCGGACTGGGGTATGACAACAGCAGTTATGATAATTCGCCTGCACAGGACACTGAGCTCAGCAGTGGTACAGTAGGGTTAAGTTTGAATGTGCCGATTTATTCCGGCGGTAGTATCACTTCACGGGTAAAACAGGCACAGTACAATTATATTATCGCCAGTGAAGACTTAGTGCAGACGTTCCGCAGCACTGAAGCCCAGATCAGCAGCGGTTACAATAATGTTACTGCTTCTTTAAGCTCAATTCATGCTTATGAGCAGACGGTCATCTCATCAAAAAGTGCGCTTGAAGCAACTGAAGCCGGTTTTGAAGTGGGGACTAGAACCATTGTTGATGTACTCGATGCAACACGCAGTTTATATGCATCTGAAAACCAGTTAGCTAATGCTCGTTACGATTATATTATTAATATGCTTGATCTGAAGTTTTTTGCCGGCACCTTATCCGAGCAGGATATCAGTCAGGTATCCGATGCTTTAACTGATAAAGTACCTGCACCTAATATGCAGTAAATTATGCACCTAATACCTGCCTGAGCGACTGTTCAGGCGGATTGAAGTGTATTCTATTATTATCACAGGGTTGTGAATATGCGCTTTATTGATACATTTATATATACATTTATAGCTATTGCAGTTGCAGGTGCGGTTATCATTTTTAGTATTTCAGCATGTCTTGCCTCCGAGTCTTTAATCGATCTGCGTCTGGCAGAAGAAATTGAAGTAAATCACTCCCGTTTTGCACTTATTCCGCATAAACCCACATATATTCTGCCCTTTGTCTTTAATGATAAAATCCAGCAGTACAGCTCTTATGAAAGCGCACAAAATAGTGACTATAACGATTTCCAGCAGCTGGAAGTAAAATTTCAAATCAGCTTCAAAATGCCGCTTTTAATTGAACCTGCGGATCTGCCCCTTGCTGTGTTTTTTGCTTATACACAGGTATCTTACTGGCAGGCCTATAACTCAGAACAGTCATCGCCGTTTCGAGAAACTAATTATGAACCGGAAGTGTTTGCCTTATGGCGTTTCGATAAAGAGATTGCCGCTGACTGGAAAATTAAACTTGCCTCCGCCGGTTTTGTTCATCAGTCCAATGGCCAAAGAGAGCCAGCGTCACGCAGCTGGAATAGAATTGAAAGTAATTTTCTATTAGAAAAAGAAGATCTGGTTATTGCACTTACTTCCTGGTACCGCCTTAAAGAAGACTATGAATCAGATGATAATCCGGATCTGCTGGATTATTATGGTCACGGAGAGATAAACGCCGTGTACCATATTGAAAACAATACCTTTAGTCTGGTCAGCCGTAATAATATTGAAAGTGGTTTCAGCAGAGGTTCAATACAGTTTTCCTGGAATTTCCCGATACATAAAAAACTGCACGGTTATGTGCAGCTGTTTTCCGGATACGGAAACAGTCTAATTGAGTATAATCAATATACGAATACTATCGGCTTAGGTATCTCGTTGACAGACTGGCTGTAGCATACAGTTAGACTTATATCAGCTATTGTAAGCTGATATTGTGCGTTTAAAAAATATTAATAAACATAAGATCATCATTATGAAAACAGAAGATATCAAGTTATTTCATCAAGTTGTTGATGCCGGCAGTCTGGTTCGTGCATCGGAGATCTTTGAACTGCCCAAATCAAATATCAGCCGGCGTATTAAAACACTGGAAGAGGAACTTAATATTCTGCTTTTTCATCGCCAGAACCGGGCGCTGCAGCTGACCGATTCTGGTATTAAGTTTTACGAAAAAACCAAAGCTATGCTCAATGAGCTTGAAGCGAGTATTCAGGAGATTTGTGCGCCGACTTATGAAGTTTCCGGGCATCTGCGTATTCAGTTACTACCGCTGCCGGATACCTTGGATATCGGACGCCAGATTTTTCAGTTTATGGATATGTACCCCAAAATCAGCGTTGAAATTATTAACAGTTCTGAAGACAAAAATCTGGTGGAAAATCATATTGATGTCGCCATGCGTATAGGTGAAACATTAGAAGATTCAAGTTTGATTGCCCGTCCGTTCGGTAAAGCAACTTTTGGTTATTACGCTACGCCTCAGTATATTGAAAAAAATGGTGCGCCGCAGAGTGCAGAGGAACTGCAGAAACTGAATGTGATCCGTTACCGCTTTCCCAACGGGCAGATATATAGTCAGCTGCCTTTTGGTAAAGAGTCAACCGTTGAAGTCTCTGGCAACTTGATTATGAATAGCGTACCGTTAATTATCGAGGCTTGCCTGCAGAACCGCGGTATTATTTTTATTCCCGAAAAGGTAGCAAATTTTTATGTTGAAAGGGGCTTGTTAGTGCGTATATTTAACGATATTGAGCCGTCAATAAATCACTGCTGGCTTGTGTACGCTTCGCGAAAACACCTTTCCCTGGCCACGCGCACTTTTATTAATTATATACTGCAGGATATTGACGGCAGAGAGGAGATGTCAGATATTGACAGTGATGTACGGGGTATGACGCTTTAGTTTTAATAATTAGTCTGAATTTAAAAGGCGCGCTATTTCAGATAGTGCGCCTTTTTTATAGGTAATCTAGCTTAAACAGCCTGAGTTACGCTCTGCTGCTATTCTAAATAGATAAGTAGAGTTTAATAAACAGATGGCATGACAAAGCATCTTGGTTGGGAAAAAGATTGAATGAGTTTAAATAAATGAACTGCGCATTGAATCAACTTCAAAAGTTATATCGTATTGAAGCCTTACTCAAGGGAAAATTTTCAGCCGAAAAACTCGCAGTACGGTAAGAGCAGTTACAACCTTTACTGGATAAATTTAAAGGGTAGTTAGATAAATCTGCGGTTCAAGTTCCGCCGAAAAGCGCACTTGAAAAACCGTCAGTTACAATATTAATTAGTGCCTTAAGCTGCTGTAGTATATTAATGATGGTCAATTATCTATTGATAATAATCACGCTGAGCGGGTGAATAAAGCATTTGTTATTGGTCGTAAGAACTGCCTGTTTGCTAAACTTAAAACGGCGCGTCGGCAAGCGCGAGCCTCTATAGCGTTATCGAAGCAGAAAATCAAACGAGCTAATGCCTTTTAACTTAACGTACTGCTTTAAACTGTTATCAAATCAGCCAAATGAGATAGATTCGCTCTTGTTATGGAATGTAAAACTCGATCAGCTGTTAGTTGGCTGGACGTTTACAATTAAAAAACGTAAGGTATTCCCAACGGATGACTCCGCGAAAAATTAGTCTATCATTGCATAATGAGGGCGCCAAAAAAATGGACAATGTCGATTAGAAATTGGAAAACGGTCTTAAATCGCTTTATGCTCACATTTGAAGACCGTCTTAAAGACTACGTTTAAAAACCGCAGCTACACAGAATTATTTACAGGGTCGAATTATTACAAGCTTGGTGTGCGTAATGGTTCCTCTTTGCCTGTCATTCTATTCACTGGCCACTGTGCACCTTTTTCATTCAAATTGTTTTTTAGCTTAAGCGCTAGTTTATTTAGAATTGAAGGTTCTTTAGCTGCTAGGTTGAATGATTCACCTATATCTTTATCTATATTATATAATTCCCATGTGTTGCTGTTATAAAAGTAAATTACTTTCCACCCATCAAGAATGAGTGTGCTGTGAGGCTCATAACCAGGGCCAAATGGTCCCCACACGTGCGGGTAATGCGTGACCATTTCTCGGCTTTCTTTTAGCTCACTATTTACCCAGTACTTAGTTGCGTCAATTCCGTCTACGATATAATCTTCAGGGAGTTTTGCTGTTGCCTTGGCAACAGATAAAATAGTCGGAAAGAGATCCTCAATCATGAGGGGCTGCTTAGAAGTACTATTTGGTTTAATCGGCAGCTCTTGCTGCAATTTACTTGTTGAGTCAATTTTTGCCCAGGAAGCAACATAAGGAACTCGAGATCCCCCCTCGTAAGCCGAACCTTTACCTGATCTTAACGGGTAGTTATGTGTATTCCGTTCGGTTCCTCTAGGGGTTGTCTCTCTAGTATGCGCAGACAGTCCACCATTATCGGAGGTAAAAATTACTAAAGTATTTTCAGCAAGGCCTTTCTCTTTTAAGTGTTCAAGTATATTTCCAATGCTGTCATCTGTACCTTCAACCAGTGAAGCATACCGCTCCTCGACTAAAGGAATGTCTATATTTGTTCCTTTGTACGGCCTATTTTCATAATTTCCAATAAAACGAGGGTGTGCTTCAATTGGAGTATGAACGGCATAATATGACATATTTATGAAAAACGGCTTTCCAGTGGCAGCTGCCTTGTCGATCTCTTCTTCTGCACGCCAAGTTAATACATCGGTTAAATGGACATCTTTACCATGATACTCAGATAAACCAGGAACACCTTGAGGATAACCATCAATGACTGGCATATCATTTCCAAAGTTTTCTTCCCCGTAGTACGAGGCGGGGGCTCCAGCAGCATGCCCTGCAACGTTAACATCAAACCCCATTTTTAACGGATCTGCCCCTTCTGTATTTAATGCACCAAAATGTGCTTTACCTATATGGACCGTATGATAACCATTCATTTGAAGCTGCTTTGGTAAAGTAACATCCTGTGGTTGTATGCCTTCTAAACGCCAGTCTGCAGGTGCTGCATTTGGTCCCCATGTACCAGAATGGTCTCCTTCAGCCAGCATAATCCAGTTAGTTACTTTATGTCTTGCAGTATTTTGCCCCGTCATTATAGAAGTTCGTGTAGGGGAGCACACTGCCGCTGCATAAGACTGGGTAAATTTTACTCCCGTCTTAGCCATATTCTCAATATTAGGTGTTCTAAAAAAGTCATTGGACGGCACTCTCTCGCGAGCAAACTGCAGCGAGGTATCAGACCAGCCCAGATCATCAACTAAAAAAAGTACAATGTTGGGTTGAACTTGGTTGGCCACGGCTTTTTCCATAGAGAAAGCTTGTGGAGCCAGCATACAGCTTGCCAGCAGACCAGCCTTTATTGCACTAGATAATTTATTGCTTTTTTTCATATATTCCTCAACTTTACATTTAGTAGAAGTAATTATTGTTTTTCCATGATAATTACTCTGTTTATTTTTCCGATAAAGTACCGAGTAATTCTAATGCGCTCCCCCAGCGCTCTAACTAGCTGTATATTGAGATCCAAAATAAATGTTCCGCTTTCCCTGCTTAGGATTGATTAGATATCTATGTGGCGCTGTATTCCAAGGGCTAAGGGCAATGACCTAGATGAGTAAAAAACATACTACTATTTTTTACTCATCAGCCTGGTTCAGTGAATGAACACTAGATATTTATGTGCTAAGCCTGGTCAGATACCATCATCTGAACTTTTTGGCTGAGTATTTTTAGCCAGCTCATCAACTAGACTTGTCATGCCTCTGTGCCCACATACCAGTGCCTGCTCTCTAAACTCAGCAGTAGATAACTCATTACGATCCATCATCATTTCAACAATGAGTTGCAAGTTGCAACCGGTTATCACTTCAGCATTAGAGCATTCCATCGATAAAGTTGAAGCGACACGAAACGGGGTTCCTCCTAAAAGATCGGTAAGAAATATCACCCCATGCCCACTGTCAACTATTTCCAGTGCAGTCTTAAACTCTTGCTCTAACCTCTGGGTGCTTGACTCAACAGGAAAGTCGATTGCTACAACCTGCTCTTGCTCACCAATAATCTGCAGCATCGCCTGGTGCATGCCGGTGGCGAAAGCCCCGTGTCCGCTAATAATAATACCTAACATATCTTTTCCTTTTTCGAGCAGGGGGTCAGCCCTGCAATATCAATAGTTTTATAAGAAACCTGCAAACTTTCCTACGACAGCTAGAGTTACGGTTAATACGATTAGGCGAACCGGACTCCAGCCTCGTTTCACCAATGCAAACATGGTTAGTGTGTATAAAAGAGGTAAGAAAGCCGGCATTAGTTTATCAATAACATCAGCCTGTATTTTTACTACCGCATCACCCGCGGTAATTTCCAGGGTTGTCGATAAATTGACGTAAGTAGCTACTAACGCTCCAATAACCGTCATACCGACAATTGAAGCCGCATGGGCTACTTTTTTTGTATTGGCTTTGATTATCGGGATAGCTGAGACTCCCATACGATAAGCATAATGAGCTAAACCGAAGCGTAGTGAGAAATGCACAACATTAAAGAGCAGGAAAAAAACTACTGCTCCCATAATTGACCCGTTTAATGCTAAATCCGCACCGATACCACCGCATATTGGCAGTAAAGTAAGCCAGAACATAGCATCACCAACTCCTCCCATAGGAGCACCAATAGCTATTTTTGTGCTTTGAATACTAGATACATTCTGTTTTGAACGTTCCATAGCCAGAATGATCCCCATGACAAATGTCACTAGGAAAGGATGGGTATTTAGAAAGCCCATATGTCCTTTCATTGCCTTGCTTAAATCTTCTTTATTGGTATGGATTTTATTTAGTGCAGGCAGTAAACCATAAAGCCAGCCGGCTGCCTGCATACGTTCATAATTAAAAGATGCTTGTAACAGGAGAGATCTCCAAGCCATTTTATTTATATCTGTACGGGTTAACTCAGTACCGATAGATTGGTCCTGATATTCATCCTCGCCGACTATAGACTCTGAGTTTAGTTTGCTGTTTTTACTAGATCCCATCTTCTGCTTCCTCGTTTTTAATTTGTACAGGTTCACTTTTTTTCATAAAGTCGATCAATGCCATAGCCAGTGCCGCTCCGGCTATTGCAAGAATGGGCAGTTCTAACCAAGCTGCTCCCACAAAGCCTAAAATAAAGTAGGGAATATAGGCGTTTTTCATCATTATTTTCATTAGAACTGCAAAACCTATTGCCGGCATTATTCCGCCTGCAACGCCTAATCCATCGATCAGAGTCTCTGGTAACGCTTCGACCATAGCTCCCGCATGTTCTGCGCCAAAGTGAATCGGCAAAAAAGCCCATAAAAAGTAAAAACTCCCCAGTACCAGCAGGGCCATGTAGTTCACTTTTTCTATCCCTTTAATATCTGCATTTTCGGCCATTCGGTCGCATTTAGACATCATTGGAGCCATGGCAGAAAAAAGGAAAGTTATTCCCATTTGTACTGCAACAGCGAAAGGAACCGCGATTCCAACAGCAACATCGGCAGATACCCCTGTACTTATCGCAAATGCGGCTCCAACAACAGTTCCTATTATGACATTTGGCGGCTGTGCTCCAGCCAGAGGAGCAAGCCCCATCCAAACTAGTTCAAGAGTTCCCCCTACTAAAATACCAGTTTGTAAATCTCCTAATATAAAACCTACGATAGGGCCTAAAACAACCGGTCTATGCATGTGCGTCAAGCCGTTAAAAAGATCCAGACCAGCTATAAAAGCTAGAATTCCAAGCATAAAGGCTTGTAACAAACTAATTTCCATTCTTCTATTCCTCGTTATAAAAGTTTATGAATATCAACTGCAGTTTCAGTTGGTATACCTTGAACCAGGCATTGAACTCCCAGCGACTTAAGCTGAATGAAATCCTCTATATCATTACTATTGACAGAGACCGTTTTATGAATTTGTTTTTTGCCTTCAATGAAATGCATATTCCCAACATTGATGTTGGATATAGGTACGCCCCCTTCAACTAAGGCAAGAAAGTCTGCAGGAGTTTTACAAACTATAAGTATTTTTTGCCTGTCTGCTGCTTTATGGATGTTAGCGATCACTTTTTGAATGGACCAAAACCTTATGCTGATACCTTCAGCGAGTACCATTTCCATTAGGCTTTGTTGAATCTCATCTTCAGCAACTTCATCATTAGCGACAAGAACAAGATTGGAACCTGTAAAGCCGACCCATTGAACACCGACCTGGCCGTGTACCAGCCTCTCATCTATTCTGCTTAATACTATATTGGGCATAAACCACACCTTTTGATTGAAAAAATTTATCTGCGAAACAAATGTTTTTATATTTATTGGAGCCCTTTGTATCTATTGATATATGAAGACTAAAGGGATTTTAATATGTTCTTTTCTTACTACTGCGACCCTAGAGTTAATAGGCTCATTCACTTTGATTATTTAAAACTGCTGCAAACAAAGATCGTTATGCAATTCATTTTTATAGTATTTCTGCAGGTCAATGGTCGAAAACAGTCATCTTATTTCCCTATCACCGGAGTGTTTTAGGAAATTACAACAAGACTAAATGGAAAGTTAATGAAAGCATAACGAAGCGTGGCGAAAGCGTGACGTGCATATCAAAAGTTTGTAATCTGACATGCTCATGTGTTGAATGTCACATTTTAAATTTCATGTTTTTAATATGAGTCACACACATTTTTATAAGTATCAATTAAATGTCAATTATATTCATTTGGTGATTAACTAAAGCCATTAATATTCAGCTTTATATGTTTAAATATCCTGGTATAAGAGGTATTAAAAATTTAATGTCTTAAGTTGTTGTTTTTTAATGTGTCTGTGTGGGTGTCTCAAGAGATTAATCTGTTCGTTTCAATTTTAATTTAATTTAGGTAACCTCTTTCGGTAAAGTTAGGAAGCGGCTTTTGTTTGTGACTCTCCTCCCGTTCTACTCATAAATAGATGTAACTTTTATGTGTGCTTACCAGTCAAATTAACCTTGTTAACCCACTGTGTACTGGGCTTCTTAGTATTTATAATTTTATATCTCTTGACTGGTTTTCTTTCGGTTGCTTTCATGGTCGGGGCGTTGTGTGACTTGCTGCTCAAAAAACATTCAATTTCTTTGCTTTAATTATGCCTGCCGTAAGACCTTTATATAAACCAATAACTTGGAGTAACAGATGAATCAAAAAATGTTTAAAAAATTGATTTTGGCAAGTGCTATTCAAGCATGCTTGTTAGGAGCGGCTTACGCAGCTCCCTTAACCAACCTAGATATTGTTAGTTTAAGTGTCGAAGATAATCAGGTATCAATGCAGACGGAAGACGCGGTTCCCGTTCGTGTAAGTTTTATATCCGACAGTACATTTAGGATCCAGGCAGGAAATTTTCAGGATGAAAAAGTAGATGCTTTAGAGGACCAGTGTGATTTATTAAACTGTAATGACCCTGACTTTGATATTGATGAACTCCCATCCATTGTTATTAATGAGGATCAAGGAGATGTTCCGTTTACATCAGAAAACCAAGGGGATTATCACTTATTGGCAACTGATGAAATTGCATTGCGTATTTATCATTCCCCATTAACATTTGCTTTATATAAAGCGGATAATTCAACTCTTATTTGGCAGGAACTCTCTCCTTTGGATATAGGGGCAACAGTTACTAGCTTTGACCAAACTGAACTTCGGATGCAAGACGGTGACTATAAAACGGTTCAAATACTCTCTAGCCATGAAAATGAACATTTTTATGGTGGCGGGCAGCAAAATGGTGAATTTGAGTTTAATGGTAAAATTTTAAAAGCGTCTTACTCTGGGGGGTGGGAGGAATTTGACAGGCCTAGCCCTTCACCACTTTATTTTTCTGATAGCGGCTATGGTGTTTTACGAAATACATGGCGAAATGGTGGTCACGACTTTAGAGCAATAGATAACGTCACCGCAAGTTATAATGAAAACCGATTTGATGCTTATTATTTTACCGCGGATGACATACCCGGGCTTGTTGATCAATATACCAAGTTGACAGGCCGCCCGCACTTAATGGCACGCTGGGCATATTACTTGGGAGATGCTGATTGTTATGAAAACAAAAACGGTGTTTATCCCCCCGGCTGGCCAACAGAACCAGGTGTGACGAGCGACGTTATCGATCAGGTAGGTGTTCCTTACAAAGATCATAATATGCCTGTTGGCTGGATTTTACCTAATGATGGATATGGATGCGGTTATTCAGAGTTACCAGAGGTTGTCAATGAACTTGATGATCTTGGCATTAAAACCGGGCTGTGGACTGAAAGAGATCTAACCGAAATTGAAACCGAAGTGTCTGCCGGCGTACAAGTTTATAAGTTAGATGTTGCCTGGACGGGACCTGGTAAATTGTACTCTTTGGATGCAAACAATAAAGCCCATGAAGGCCTCACTGACTTTTCTGAGACAAGGGGAATGGTATGGACTGTCATGGGCTGGGCTGGTACACAACGTTATTCAGTCACCTGGACAGGCGATCAAGCGACGAACTGGGATTATATACGCTGGCATATTCCTACCTACATTGGTTCAGGGCTTTCAGGACAAGCTTATCCGTCTTCCGACGTTAATGGTATTTTTGGCTCCGGCTCTGAGATATATACTCGTGACGTACAATTTAAAGCATTTAGTCCGGTATTAATTGCCATGTCGGGCTGGGACAGTGGAGAAAGAAAACATCCCTGGTGGTTTGAAGGCGGACAGCAGGGGCTTAACTATAGGGACATAAATAGACAATACTTAATGCTTAAATCTGCTTTGATGCCGTATACCTATAATTTTGCTTATGAAGCGGAACGTACAGGCGCTCCAATAGTACGGGCTATGATGTGGGATCACCCTGACATACCTGTTTTACAGGATGAAACTTACAAATATCAATATATGTATGGCGATCAACTTTTAGTTGCGCCGGTATTTGAATCTATGCTGGATAACCGTGGGTGGCGGCCTGATATTTATATTCCTGAAGGGCAATGGATAGATTATTGGGATGGTATTAGAACGGATTCACCTGAAGGTGGTGCATTGCTTGAGCAGTACCCTGTAACACTGAATAAAATACCTGTCTTAGTAAAAGCAGGTGCCATCATTCCTATGTATGAAGCTTCGCGTTCAGATGACTTACAAGATAAAAACCATTTGATGCTGGATCTATACCCATCAGGTGAGTCTGAGTTTATTCTATACGAGGATGATGGGGAAAGCCGAGCTTATCAAGAGGATAATGCGTACGCTGAAACGTTAATTACGATGTCTGCTCCAGAGATCAATGCGGGAAATATCTCTGTTTCAGTTGAACCGACCGTTATTCATAACACTTATGAAGATCAAATTGAGCAGCGTAATTATACTTTGATGGTACACAGTCTTATTGCACCAGATGCTGTTGATGTAAACGACTCTTCATTGACTGAGTATGAAAACAAATCTGATTTTGAATCTGCCAATACAGGCTGGTTTTATGATGAAACAGACAGATTAGGTATCATCTGGGTTAAAACTGACAGTCAAAGTGTAAGCTCTGAACTAGACGTTAATATAGCCATTCCAAATCAACCGTTACCGGAGACACCCAATTATCCCATTCCTTCATATTCAACTGATTTTGATAAAAACAACATTGAATATGTTGTAACGCCAGACAGTGACCCTAATTATCCTTTCTCTAACGCCTGGGATGGTGCTGATAATACGATATGGCGCTCCGCTGCTTCTACTCGAAAGCAGGCTCCAACTTCTTTTGTGATCGGCTTAGGAGATAACTTTATTACTTCAGGTTTTTATTATCACCCAGATCAAACTGACATCCAGGGGATGATAACTGAGTATAAAGTGTACTTGTCTAATACAAACGGCGACTGGGGGGCGCCCGTGGCATCCGGTGAGTGGCTGGCAGATACAGAATCTAAACTGGTAAACTTTGCTGGACAGAATGCGAGTTATTTAAAGGTAGAAATCTTAAGTTCACATGGAGAATATGCTTCCGCATCTCAATTTGATGTGGTCGCAACTAAAGAACCGCAGGAGATGAAAACGATATATTTGGAGTTGGAAGAGGGAGAAGTTGAGGGGAATGCGGAGCAGGATGTGGCAGTAACAGGCTCTGCGATGAGTATGAATGGTCTTGCTTTTGATAAAGGGCTCGGTGTTGATGCTCCTTCAAACATTACTTATCGTACTGACGGCACGTGGACTAACTTTCAGGCTGATGTCGGTATTGATGACAGTTGCAAGGATGATGGCATTGATAATTCTGTAATGGCTTCAGTATACCTGGATAATGTTAAGGCCTGGGAGTATGACATTTCAGGGCCAACAGTTGTTAAGCCTAATATCGATCTTTTTGGTAAAAGAATAGTTGAGCTTAAAGTCGAAAATAATGACGGTAATTTAGATGGTAACTGTATCAACTGGGCAAATGCCAGGTTCGATGGTCCAGAAAATGCCACCTTTAATGATTTTGATAAGTCGGCAATTACATTCTTAGTTGAGCCGGCTGCTCAGCCTGGTCAGGAGATACAAAATGCCTGGAGTGGCGACCCTAATCAGATATATCACTCGCCCTGGAGTCCTGTAGACGATACGGAAAAAGCTCCACAAACTTTTGTTATTGATTTAGGAGGTGAGTTTGAAGTTGAAACTTTTACTTATCAAGCTAGGGCAGGAGCGGGCAATGGTACTATAGGGGATTACAAGCTTTCTTTATCAAATGATTCTGAAATCTGGAGTGAGGTTGCGGCTGGATCATTTGAGGTACATGATCAAGTGCAGCGAGTTGATATAGACCCTTTTGAGGCGAAATACTTGAAATTTGAAGCTCTAACCGGATCCGGTGATTTTGTTTCAGCTGCAGAGTTTGATGTTTTTGCTAAATTTGCCGGCGATGAAGATGAGCCTGTAGATCCAGAGCCGCCAGTAGATCCATCTGAACCAGAGAAAAGTGGAGGCTCAACGGGGATTCTATTTGCCTTTGCATTAGCTGCTGTCGCCTTGAGTAGAAGACTCAAGATTAGCAGAAGATAAGGTTTATCGTTTGCTTAAAAAGTTTGAACGAGCCCTAATGCAGAGAGTATTAGTAAGTTAAACGATTCTGCAGAGGTTTTAAAATTGGCCATAACAATAGTTGCGGCCAGTTTTTGTGTTTGAATTTTCTAAATAACTGCAAATTATCGCTGGGTTTTACCAAAGTCAGTATATTGGTATAAAAATCATCTTAAAGCTGTGCCCGAAGTAAATCACAATAGCTCGCTGGTCATCCATTTCAGATTCAGTAAAAATAAAACGGCATTAACACCAGCACTGCTCAAAAGACTACTCAAACACGATTACTTTTGTTATGTATTTGTGATGAAAAGGTGTGAAATGGATCAGGTCTATCGATCGCCATCGTTGTCGTGGATGATTTTTAAATATATGCTCGTTATGTAAGTAAACGAAAGTTAATGTACTGGTTTCGTAAGGGGTTAAGTTAAAGTGCAAAGTGCAATCGAAAGGCGGACCGAAATCGTCAGTGTGGTTAACCGTGATGGTACAGCCCGTGTCGAAGACCTCGCCGCACAATTTAATGTCTCTAGTGTCACTATCAGAAATGATCTTAGCCTTTTGCAAAAGAATGGATATGTTGTTCGTTCACACGGTGCTGTCATTCCAGGCTCAGGGGTTCTTGCTGAATTGACTATTCAGAAAAAGCGTCGCCGAAATATCGGTATTAAATCTCAGATAGGGCAGGAAGCTGCAAAACTTATCGAAAGCGGTAATACCGTTATTTTAGATTCGGGCACTACTACAAGAGAAATCGCCTCTTGTTTGAAGTCGCTGGAAAACGTAGTGGTATTAACCAACAGCCTTGATGTTGCAATGGAATTGACAGTAGCGCCTGGTGTCGAGGTATTGATGTCGGGCGGAGTATTACGGAAAAGCGCACTCTCTTTTTCGGGCTCTCAAGCGGAGCATAGTTTGAAAAACTATCGTTTTGATAAGGTATTTTTAGGTGTTGATGGTTTTGATTTGAAAGCTGGTATCACAACTCATAATGAACAGGAGGCAAGTTTAAACCGCTTAATGTGTGAGATATCTGAACAAGTGATAGTCGTTACAGACTCAAGTAAATTTGGAAAACGTTGTTGTCATATGATTAGAGACTTAAGAAACGTTGGTGTGCTAGTAACGGATGCTGGTATTTCTGGAGACTATTTGGCTACTTTAAAAGAAATGAACGTCGAAGTTATTATTGTAGAAAAGAAGGTGAGTTCTCTCACATCATAGCAACATTTTTTATATATATGTTGTGGTGTTAGTAAATGAAGTTCCTTCAAATTATCGTTTTAGAAGTGTTTAAACCTCTTCTTCCTATTAATACTCTTATGCCTGCTGCTTTGTTTCTTTAGCAAATGGAGTTTTTTGGGATGTGTTACTCGGTTAACTAAAGTAATAGAAAGGTTGCCAAAGACTTATTTGCTGAAGTTTTTTTGTGCAAACATTAGCAATGTGTCTGGTCTTGAAGTGCGATATGAATTACGTAGTGATAATACGTCAAATCAGACCATCGCAACTACCGGGAAACTTGATTCAGAGCTTGCTAAAGCTGGCTGCTGATACGTACTTTAATGAAAGAAGCAGAAATGTAGATCTTCTATTCCCATCTGTTATTTATGCCTAGATCTATGCTTTTCACCAAGATACTAGAGAAGTATTTAGAAAATAATAAAAATATCCAAGGTGACGATGAAGCGTTTTTTAATACATTTAAAACGTTAGTTGAAGGTGCTGCTTTTTATACTAATGGCAGCTTAAAAAAGTAAAAACTGTGTGCTAGGAGAGTATGTTCATTTTCTATTTCCAGTTTTTTGTTGGTGATGATATCCGCAATATAAAATAGAAATGTTGGAGTAATAAAAATGTCGAAAGTAGTTACATTAGCGATAATAGGAGCCGGTTCTCGTGGTTCAATTTATGCGCAGTATGCTTTAGAAAACCCTGATAAAGCAAAAGTAGTCGCAGTTGCAGAGCCTAGAAAAACCTATCGAGATAATTTAGCTAAAATCCATAACCTGCAAGATGAAATGGTTTTTGAATCTTGGCAAGATGTTGCGGTGCAGGACAAAATAGCTGATGCCGTCATTATCTCAACTCAAGATCACATGCATGTAGAGCCCGCTGTTGCATTTGCAGATTTGAAATATCATATTTTATTAGAAAAACCAATGGCTCCAACCGAAGAAGGCTGCCGAACTATCGTTAAGGCTACCTTAGATAATGAAATACAACTCTCTGTTTGTCATGTATTACGTTATACGCGTTATACACAAAAGCTAAAAGAGTTACTCAACTCTGGAATTATTGGAGATGTGATAAGTATGCAGCATCTAGAACCGGTTGCATATTGGCATCAGGCCCACTCCTTTGTACGTGGTAACTGGCGAAATCAAGACCAATCAACCTTCATGTTATTAGCCAAAGCTTGTCATGATCTGGACTGGATCAGTTATATAATGGACACAAAGTGTAATTACGTCAGTTCTTTTGGTCACCTTTCCCATTTTAAAAAGCAATACCAGCCTATTGGCGCATCATCTCGGTGCTTAGACTGTACTTTCAAAAATACTTGTGCATATTCCGCCAAGAAAATTTATCTAGATTCATTTGATGCGAACTGCACTTTACCCTCTGGTGTGCATAAAGGATTTCTGGAAGTTATTACTCCAAACCCTACACGGGAGTCATTAGAGAAAGCCTTGCTCGAAGGGGATTATGGTCGCTGTGTTTATGACTGTGACAATGATGTAGTTGATAACCAAGTTGTCAATATGGACTTTGAGGGGGGGAAAACAGTCTCTTTTACTATGACTGCCTTTACAGATTATGCAGAACGGAAAACGCGTATTTTTGGTACTAAAGGTATGCTTGAGGGAGATACATCAAGTATTAAAGCGTATGAATTCCTTACTGATAAAACGACGAGTTATGACATCGAAGCAAGTGATCCTGACAGCGCTATGACCCTGCATGGCGGTGGGGATTATGAAATCATGCGTTCATTTATTGATGCTATTCGGAATGATGATGAAAACGAGATTGTTTCAGGTGCTAACGCTAGCTTAGAAAGCCATTTAATGGTTTTTGCGGCAGAGTCTGCTCGTTTGAATAAAGAAGTTGTGAAAATAGATCTTATGCTGAAGTGAGTGAATGTTAAATAAACTGGTGGAGATATAATAATGAATTCAATTAAGCGGAGCCCTAGTCTTAGTCAGGCTCTATTACCTGTTGTCGCTATGTTAGGTTTCTTTTTTGTTGGTGGTTTTGCGGGGCTTCCGTTAGAGCTATTAATGATGGCATCTGCTGTGGTCTCTTGTGGCCTAGCGGTATACTTGGGTTATGGCTGGAAGGAGATACAAAAGGCAATGGGTGATAAATTTGCTCAAGCTCTTCCTGCTATTTTGATCTTACAAGTCGTAGGATTTATGATTGGTGCGTGGATGATTTCCGGTACGATCCCTATGATGATTAAACTTGGTATTACTCTTATTAGCCCGCAATTTCTTTTTGTATCGGCTTTTGTGGTAACGAGCATGGTTTCCGTCTGCACAGGTACATCCTGGGGCTCGGCGAGTACGATAGGTGTTGCACTTATGGGGGTTGCCGCTGCGCAGGATATTTCTCTTCCTATTACTGCTGGTGCAGTTATCTCTGGGGCTTATTTTGGTGATAAGATGTCTCCACTTTCAGACTCTTGTAATATCACTGCAGTAGCCGCTAAAGCAGATATTTTTAAACATATTAAAAATATGACTTATACCTCAGTGCCATCCGCTATGATTGCGATTGTCGTTTTTACATTTCTTGGTTTTTCCTCCGGAGCAGCAACTGATGAGGTAAGTGCTCAAACAGCTTCTTTACTGGCTGACATGGAAAGTATTTTTAATCTTAACTTCAGTTTGCTTTTACCCGTTTTGTTTATTCTTGTTGGATCATACTTTCAAAAACCTGCGGTATTGCTGATGATGGGAGCTTCTGTTATTGCATCTATTCAGGCTTTAATTATTCAAGATTTTACAATTCAGCAAGTTATGGATTCAGTTTTACATGGTTTCAATGTTTCAATGATCCATTCAGCAGGTGTTGATCCCGAGTCGATAAGTGATGCATCAGTGAAGTTGCTTAATCGTGGTGGACTTTATTCGTTAATTAACGCGGTTATTATTATTCTGTGTGCATTTACGATTGCAGCTGGCTTGGAAGTTTCAGGATCATTAAAAAAAATCATGCGAACCATGGTTGCTAAAGTTGAAACAGTTTTTGGTTTAATCAGTGCCACAATGGTGTCTGGTGCTGTATTAGTATCAAGCACTTCACACGGAGGTGTATCTGCTTTAATCGTTGGTGACATGTTCGGTAAAGTTTTTGATGATCAAAAGCTGGCTCCCGTAAACTTGTCTAGAACGATGGAAGACTCGATAATTATTACCGAGCCTCTTATGCCGTGGACGGTATCGGGTATATTTATGTCGGCCACCCTTGGAGTTTCTGTTTTAGAATACGCTCCTTGGGCATTATTTTGCGTTACAGGTGTTTTCTTTTCTTTAATGTGGGCAAAACTGCATGATATGGGAGTATGTAAGTTACGCGCTCATGATGTAGAAGAGCTGGTAGCCTTAAAGGCACATTCGAATAAAGGCGAGTCACTTGTAACTGCTTAATTTCTAGTTGAAAATAGTTTAACTTCTCTGCCTCGATGGATTTGAGGTATATTTTAAACTGGATATTGATAGTTTCCATAACCATTTGTATTGTCAGTATTGTCAGTTTTAGGTAAACAGAAAATTTTACAACAAATAATTAAATAAAAGGCGCGCTATTTCAGATAGTGCGCCTTTTTTATAGTTAACTAAGGCCAGGTATTAAACCGTCTGAGTTACGCTCTGCTGCTTTTCTTTGAAAACAACGAGTGCAATTACCAATGCGGCTGCAATCGGTAATGCTGACGCCATGCCTACTTCATATAGAGGCAGAAAATCAAAGGCGCTCATATTCACACCTGCAGCTTTAATACCGTCCAGCAGGCCGAACAGGAAAGCAACGGCTAATACAAAACGAAAAGACAAGGTTTTGTTAGCCAGGAAGTTTTTGCTTAAAGTCAGTGCGACTAATGCAATTGCTATCGGATAAACCGTATATAAAACCGGTACAGAAAGGCTGATCAGTGCACTTAAACCAACATTGGTTACCAGTGCGCATAACGCACAGTTAAGAATAACCAGCAGGCTGCGGTTCCAGTCGGGTCTTAGTTTATGCAGGAAATCCGACATAGCGCTTACCAGGCCGACAGCAGTGGTTAAGCATGCTAATGCTACCACTAGTGACAGTAATACCTGACCCGGCATGCCGAACAGTGCTTCAACATAGATAGCGATGATTTCGCCGCCGTTGCTGAGGTTTGGGGCTATTTCCTGACTTGTTGCGCCTAAGTAGAATAGTGAAATGTAGACAAAGGCTAAACCGCAGGCTGCAATTAAACCGGAAATTGATAAGTATTTATACTGCGCCCGCTTATCACTGATACCTTTGGCTTTGATAACATTGATGATCAGCATGCCGAAGACTAACGAGGCAAGCGTATCCATGGTGTTATAACCTTCTAGGAAACCTTTAATAAAAGGTGTCTCTACATAATCTGCAGTGGAAGGGCCGATTTCAGATAACGGGTTAAGGAAAACAGAAACTGACAAAACGACTAATAGAATAATAAGCAGGGGAGTAATCACTTTACCTACCATATCAAGCAGTTTTCCGGTTGATAAGGACAGGGCACAGACAACCGCAAAAAACAGTACCGAGAACACTGCTAAACTAGCCGTACCTGGTGCTGACAGAAAAGGTTTAATACCGATTTCAAAAGCAACTAATGCGGTTCTAGGCGTGGCAAAGCTTGGTCCTATTATGATGAAAACAGCTAATGCCAGTATTGTTGCTAAATTACCCGGCAGGTATTTTGCCATGGTGGTTAAACCGCCGCCGGCTTTGGCGACAGCAATCAGAGTTAACAGCGGCAAACCTACTGCGGTGATAAGAAAGCCTAACATCGCCAATATATAGTGATCACCGGCCATTGCGCCCGCGAGAGGTGGAAAAATAATGTTACCGGCACCTAAAAAGAATGCAAAGTTCATAAAACCTAACGCAAGTAGGTCAAATGAGGATAGTTTTTTATTCATCTAAATGTGTTCCTGTTTTTGTTACTGCGGCGGCCTCTGCTGCCGGAGTTAACGCTGTTTTTAGTTTTTCAAAGACACAGTGGAAAACCATAAAATGTCTTGAACCTTTAACTGCTGAGTTCATCCCTGGAAAAAATATATTTCAAACCACTTTCAGATACAGGAGTCGACCTGTTGAGAAGTTTTAACTTTTTATAAGCCGGTAAGCATGAATTGAAAAGTGAATAATTAGTCATTATCCATTAAGGCCGGGTAACGCAGAGAAACACGTTTTGCAGGTCTGTTTTAACATCTTCATTTATCTTCGATCTGTATATTTAAGTTGTTTGATTATGTCCACCCAAGCAGCCAAATCCTTTAGAAAGCTCAGGTGGTTTATATTAACAAGTGCACTCTAGTGGGATAAAGAAGTATTTATCTTGATTCAAAGCAAATTATCGATTGTTTGTATTAGCCAATAATTGTTGTGATAGTTTATTGCTGTTTAGCAGGACAAATCCGGCATTTTATTGTCCAATATTTGATGAATTGAGCTTTAATTTGACTAATAGTCTAAGTTAGATGCGTTTTTTTAGGTTTTACTGAGACTGTTAAACAGCCGCTGTTTAGCAGTTAATCTGCCCGTTGGGGCATAATCATGCGTTATTTTTATTTTTCAATTATGTATTTAGGGACATGAATATCTTGGTATTCAAGTGTAAAACTTTTACACTGCCCGTATTTAAACAAGAGGTAATTATGCAGTTAAAAGAGATAAATAAACAAAAGTATCGCCGTCATTTAAATATTGTAATTCTTTTCTGTATCGTTTTTTTAACTATCGGCAGTCTCGTTGCAGCACAAATTCTGATTATGTTTTTTCCATCAGAAAGCGGCACGCATTTTCACTGGAATTTAATCGGGGTAATCAGCTGCGCTTTATCACTGCTGTTGTTATTAGTGAAATTTAAAACTCATGTTTTTATGACGGAAGTGACTTATGTGTGGGAACTGAAACAGGTTTTGAATCAAATATCACGTAAGATGACGAAACTTAAAGTCGGCGCAGAAAACGGCTGTTCAGATGCCATGACCGCGATTCATTTTAGCTATGCCGGCTCACGACAACTGTGGCTTCTGGATGATAATACACTCAATATGAACAGCTTAGTGCGGCAGCAGGAAGCGCTGGAAGCTTTAGCAGTGCGTTATGATTTAACGCTCGATGTGAACGCTTATCACAGTGATATGTTAAACGGGTTTTAATATTTGCCGCTATGAAGGGCAGCGCACTGCGTATTTTAAATAAAATACGCAGTGCGCTGATCCTGGCCTTTAAATCATGAATCTTGCTACGCTGTCATTCATTCCTTGTGACAGTGATTTTACATTCATACTTTCACTGCGGGTCTGCTCACTGGCCTCTCCTGTTTCGATGGAAATATCACTGATACTGACCATAGCGCGTGCTACCTCCTCAGATACCGCAGCCTGCTCCGTGGTCGCTGATGCTATCTGTCCGGTCATATCATTTATATGTGCGACATGTTTGACCACTAACTGCAGGTTCTGATCGGTTTGTGTCGCTGCATCAATTGTATGTCTGGTGGCTTCTTTACCTGCGGACATACTCTCTGATGCGGTTTGTGATAAAGCCTGTAATTTTTCTATTATTTTCTGAATTTCAACTGTTGAGTTCTGCGTACTGTGTGCCAGACTCCTTACTTCATCGGCAACAACGGCAAATCCACGGCCTGCCTCACCGGCACGGGCTGCTTCTATGGCCGCATTTAAGGCGAGTAAATTGGTCTGATCGGAAATGCCGGTGATAACATTTAACACTTCCGCTATTTCTGCCGAGCCCTGTTTAAGTTCATCAACCACTTCGCCTGCGTGGTCTATTTTTTGTGAAGTATTCGAAATTAAGGTCATGGTGTCTGCTACCATGCGGCTGGCATTGTGGATCATATCACTGGCTTCGGCTGTGGTATTGGAAGCATTTACAGTATTGCCTTCTACCTCTTTAACGGTTAAGGACATTTGTTCAATGGCACTGACCACCGTTTGGATTTCTTCCGTCTGGCGGCTGACACCCTGATTAGTCTGTCCGGCAATAACTGACAGACTGTCGGAGGCAGATGCCAGGTTTTGCGATGAACCGACTAAATTTTTAACTAAATTATGAAACTCGTTAAGCATTGAGTTTATGGATTTGCTTAATGCGCCCAGTTCGTCATTCTTTAAAATATCTAAGCGCTGGGTCATGTCGCCGTTTCCTGCCTTAAGCATCACTTTCTGAATGCTTTCTATGGGTTTGATAACAGCGCCGATAGTATAATAAGCGATGCTTAACAGCCCGCCTAAACTAATCAGGATCATAATGCCCATGGTAATGATATTTTCAAATAATTTTTCCTGAATATCACTGATATAAATACCTGTTCCAATGACCAGATTCCAGGGTTTGTAGATAAGAGCGTAGGATAATTTGTCTTCTGAGGCACCGCCGCTGACACGTTGAAACTTGTATTCGACATAACCTCGCCCCTCTGAATTTTGAGTACTGCTTAAAATATCCCGGTAAAGAAAACGTCCGTCAGCATCTTTAACTGCAGCGACATTAACACCGGTTCGTTTACCTTTTAAGGTTGCCTGCAGAGTCATATCCGTAGTGAAAGCAAAAAAGTAACCGCTGCCGCTGTACTGCAGCTCAGGTGCTGTTTGGTAGAATTTCTGCTGCGCCTGACTGAGAGTTAACTCACCGCTGCTGACTTTTTTCTGAAATGATTTGAGTAAACCTTCAACAGTTTCAACCTGTACTTTTAACTGTATTTTTCTGTCCTGGTAGAGTTCATCATTAATTAATGAGAGCCCTCGATAACCGATAATCAATATGGAAACTAATGAGAAAAAAACAAAAAAATAAACTTTTTGTTTGATGGTAAATGACATATATATTCCTTTATATTTTTAGTGCAGATTATGTATAACTCCCGCACTCTACTGTAAGCAGACTTAATATGCCAATGAGTTAATTGTTATACTTAATTGTCAGGAATAAAACTTTAATTACGCTGATAGCATTACCTGTTTACAGGCATCTTTTTAAATATCAAAACAGATCAATTAGTTATACGTAAAGGTGTTGATCTATTCAACTGAAATACAAAGCGCCTATTTTTTCTGCTGTCATTTTTTATATTTAAAAAATACAACGTTAAATTTTTTTTTGCTGTTTTTATGCAGCTTATTGCTTTGTATATGTGTTACTTACCGTTGTTTTAGGTTCAGATTGCAGTTGTTGTGTACGCAGTGCAAAAAATGTGATCTAGCTCCGTTCGTTTGATGTTTTTTTAATCACCGTACCTTAGTCGCCATTCATTGTTGAGCGCACGTTGCCAGCTTGAGTGCGGTTCTTCGAGAGGTTTAAACAGTTTGGTTTTTTTTGCACTGCCGGTTACATACTGCGGTGCTAGAATAGTCGGATCTCCCCATACTGAAAATTCACCCTTTACTGATTGAGCTTCCGGGCTGAGCATAAAATTAATCGCAACTAAAGCACCGGCTTCAGCGTTGGCATTCCATGGAATTGCTAGGAAATGAGCCTGGGTTAATGCACCGTTTTTAAATGCATAAATTTCTGTTGAATCCGTCAATGAACCGTTAGCTTGTGCGCTGATCACTTCATTGGGGTTAAAGGTCAGTGCAAGATCTAATACACCTTCATTTAGTAACTTAATCATCTGCGCACTGCCGGTCGGGAATTCTTTACCCTGCTGCCAGGCAACATCATGAAATTTATCTAAATAGGTCCATAAAGGGGAGCTAATCTGCTGAAAAGTCTCTGCATCAACCATCTGATAGAGCGGCTTCTTATCTGCACTTAATTCAAGCAGGGCTGCTTTAAGGAAACTGCTGCCGATAAAGGAGGGCGGTTTCGGGTAGGTTAATTTGTTCGGAGAGAGTTTTGCGTAGCTGAGCAGTTCCGAAAAACTGTTCGGCGGGGTAGTTGTCCGGTTTGTATCGTAGATAAAAAGCAGCTGGCCTATGCCCCAGGGAACTTCTAATCCAAGTGTCAGTTCGGAAAAATCTTTGTCGACGGGCAGTGATTTGTTGACCAGTACCCAGTTAGGAAGCCTTGTCGAGAAAGGTTTAGAAAGCAGTCCGTGCAGTTTCATTTTTTTGAAGTTTTCGCCGTTAAGCCAGACAATATCTACCTCTCCATTGCTGTTTCTTCCAGCCTTTTTTTGATCGATGAAAGGCTGGATCAGATCCGCTGTATCATTAATTTTGACATGTTTTAAGGTCACGCCGTATTCCTCCAGCAGGCGTGTGTTTACCCAGTGTAAATATTTATTTATCTTTTCACTTCCCCCCCAGGCATGCATATAAACAATTTGACCTTTAGCCCGATACTCAACTAGCTTCCAGTGTAGTGCCTCATCCTGATAAGCACCGCTGGTCATCAGCAGGCAGATCAGCAGCAAGAGTTTTTTCATAAAACATCCCCTGTTTTTTATCTCAAATTGTACCTAATCTGATTCAAACAAGCATGTGCAGAAGATAAGTATAGGAGAAGTTATGTAACAGCGTCTTCATATAGCCGCTAGATTTTCTCTTTCACGCCTATAAAATAAACGGACTTCTTTTGCGGCTAAACAGGTTAATGCTGGAATGGCTGATATAATTACAGGTTACGGCAATAATGTTTATTAAGCTGTTCGGTGTATCAGGACTGCTTGTTAACTGTAAATCCTATAAGGATGGTTACAATGTATATAAATATGATTAAGTTAATTAGCCCGATTTTTTTATTGTTATTTATAACCGCCGGCTGTACTTCAGGAGATAAGGCACATTCCCTATCATCTGCTGCGCAGGAAACGGCTTCCGTATTTGGAGCTGAATCAGCTTCTGAAGTTGATGCAGAATTTGAAACATTTTCCGGGCCTGTATCTGGTCCGATCGTTATACCGGCTCTGATACCAGAATCTTTTGGTTTTACTTCTACCTTATATATTGACGGCAGATTGAAACAGTCATGTGCCGATTACAATGCTTCCAGCCGAACGTGCGGCGACGGCAGTGACAGAGCCTTTTTTAGTATAGCCGCCGCCGGTACAGCAGCAGCTCCCGGTGTAAACTTTTTGATCCGCGGGGGCGATTACAAAGAAGCCCTTCATATCAGTACTTCCGGAACGGTGGATGCTTACCTTGGTTATTCTGCTTACCCTGGAGAGGTGGTGACTTTAGTCGATGTCGATTCCTGGGACGGCGCTGAGGAATACGGGGCAATCTGGCTGGATCAGGTATCCTACGTACTGGTGAATGAAATCGACGTACGCGGTTCAATTGGCTTCGGACGGTTATTAAACTCGCATTATAACATTATCAGTAATAGTAACTTTAATGAGTCGAAGATTTGGAACGACGGCAGGGGAGCCAGCAAACGTGGTGGTTTATATATTGCTTTCAGTCATTACAACCGTATTTTAAACAACCACTTCTATAAGGGCACTGACTCTCTGGCGATGGTTCATTCAAATCATAATCTGGTTGAGGGCAACCGTATGGATCTGGCCGGTCATGATATCTGGAATATAAAATGCGGCAGCTATAACGTCATTCGTAATAATCACTTCAGCAATAAGAATCAGAAAATCGGCTCAGTATTTGACTGTGAATCATCAACCTTAGCCTGGCATGGGAATGGTAAGTTTGCTCAAAGGAAGGCTGTGCTGAACAGTACACAATACAACCTTATTGAAGGAAATATATTCCGAGACTCAGTAAGGTATTACTCAACCAGCGGCGGCAACGGTATCCAGTATGCCGGACAGAACGGTATTATCCGCGGCAATCGGTTCTTTCGTGTAAACGCCGGACTTGCTATGGCGGCTTATCGAGATGAGGCAACTTATAATTACGGCAATCGTATTTATAATAATACCTTTCACAATAACTGGTGTACGGCTGTCGCGATTGGTAAACCTATTAACAAAATGGGTGATAATCAATATAAAAACAATATTTTATGGGATAACCAGGGGCTCAGTCAGGAGCAGTGTTACGAAACCAGTGCCAAGCAGATCCTGCTGCTTTCCCGTTTAAAAAGCGGGGATCGTTTTATGAATAATAATATCGCCAGTCGGGCAGGTGAAGATGTGCTGGGCCTATGGGGTAATCCTTCAGCTTATACAATCAGAGATTTTGAAAACAGTCTCGGCACCATTAGTTTCTCTGAAAATTTGGCTGTAGATCCGCTTTTTACTAATGAATATGAAAATGACTACAGGCTGCGCTCTGCCAGTCCGATGGTGGACAGCGGCGCTTTTCTAAGCACGGTGACCAGCGCTTCCGGCTCCGGCAGTAAACTGCAGCTTGCTGATGTTAACTCTTTTTACGACGGTTTTGCTATTCCGGGAGAAGTTGGCGATAGGGTGCAGATTGAAGGGCGGACTGCAACTGCGGTGATCATTCATGTTAATCACAAGCATAAAACGATTACGCTGGACAAAGCGCTTACCTGGAAACGCGGGGAGGGCATTGGACTTAGTTATAACGGTTTGAGACCTGATATCGGCGCTTTTGAACGCTAGCTACGGCCGCATAATTCGGTTTTTAGACAGCAGGAAAATAAGGCAGGGCAAGGGTGAAAAAAGTAATCATGCTGTTAAGTTTACTGCTTACTCTTACATTAGTGCATGCGGAGGAGAAAATTCTGCAGGCAGATTTCCGCCATCGTCCGCCGGAAATGGTTGTTACAGGAGAGCAGATATCCGGACCTTTGAAGGATATTATTGAACAGGCCGCAGATAAAATAGGTTATAAAATAAAATGGCGGAAGGCGCCTTTTATTAGAAGCTTAAAAGGTCTGAAAGGCGGCAGTGTAGATCTTTTACCCAGGACGGTGAGAAACGAAGCAAGAGAAAAGTTTATCACTTACCTTGGTCCAATTGGCTACCAGAAAAAGGACATTTTATTTTTAGTAAGAAAGGGCCGGCAGGATTTGATTAACCACTATCAAGATCTCTACGGGATCAAAATAGCAGTTAAAAGAGGCACTGCTTATTTCAAGCGTTTTGATCAAGATAATGGCCTTGAAAAGCAGGTGCATATGGATGATGGAAATATGGTGCGAATGTTCCAGCGGGACAGGTTTGATACCATGGCAGTACTTGATCGAGAAGCACTTGAAGATGCACTGCATAGGCATAATATAACGGATTATGCCTATGCGAATTATAAGTATATTCAGAGAAATGGAAATTATTACGGCATGCCAAAAAAGTATGCCGGCAGTAGAATATTTAATCAGCTCAATAAGAGTCTGCTCAATATGGTAATTTCAGGTGAAATTACTCATATCTATAAACAATACGGGATTCGACCTCCTCTTCAGGATAAAGAAAAGTAACTGGCGGGTAGGTGCAGAGCAGACTACCGCAGCCGTAAATCTTAAAATATTTACGGCTGTATTGATGTCCGGTAATCTATATTATTTATTAACCACTTTATTACTGCTTTCAGATTTAAGCTGCTTGGCTAGATCATTGTTCTTTTCAGGTGCTGCCAGCTGGCCGCTGTTTTTGTCGATACTGGACACTGCTGTTTTTTCCATCGGGTGAATATCACCAAAGAACAGGCCGCCGCGGTCAATACTTAAATTGTCGCTGAATGCCGATCCGGTAATTTTACCTTTTTCGAGAATTTCTACCGCATTTGCATAACATGAGCCGTTAACCACACCATTGACTACGATTTTTTCAGCATAAATTTCACCTTTAACGCAGCCTTCGTGACTGATCACCACCATTTTTTCAGAAATGATCTTGCCTTCAACCTGGCCGTCTATCTGAATATCGCAGGCTAGTTGGATTGTACCAGTAATTCTGCATCCACTTGCGATAATAGTTGTAGCTGAGAGCTTATTTGGCGCTCCACTTTTTTTACCAAAAATTCCCATTTTACCGCCTTTTCTTTTTCAAATATTGAATCAAAATTATTATTATCCCATTTTACAAACGAGAGCGGATCCAGTGCTCTGCCGATAAATCTAACTTCGTAGTGAAGATGCGGGCCCGATGATAGACCCGTGTTACCCGATTTGGCCAGCAGCTGTCCTTTTTCAACAAAGTCGCCGTTTTTAACTTTAAAAGCGCTTAAATGTGAAAACGATGAGGTAAAACCGAAACCATGCTGAAGACGTATAAAGTTACCTGACCCTGCATTACTTTTACGTGCAATTTCAACAACACCATCGGCTGTTGCATAAACGGGCGTGCCGGTATTAACCGCAAAATCGAGACCGTTATGTCTCTTTTTTTTATTAGTTACCGGGTGAGTACGGTAACCAAATCGTGAGGAAAGGCGGGCATTTTTAACCGGTGCACCGTTAGGTATTGATTCCAGCAAACTAATACGGACTGCGGAATTAACCGCGGCTATATTTAAGCGCAGATCAAAACTGCTGTCTTTTTCACTGCTTAATGATGCCGGGTAGCTGTCTGTTTCAAGGTATTGTTCAATCTCATCGAGGCGTGTTGAAACGTCACTAATAAGAGAGTCTCTGTATTCTAGATCCTGTTCAAGGTCTTTGTTTTCAGAATTTAAATTTTCAATGGTCGACTGCAGCGTTGAGCTGTGCTGTTTGAGTTTATCTTCCTGTGCGCTGACTTGATCAACTTTTTGGGTAAGGTAGGAAAGGTTAAAAGCAACGGCTAAAATCACCAGTAAAAAAACTGCCGCTGTGATTTTTAGAAATTGAGAATGCCATTTCTCAAAATGAAAACCTCTGGTTCCGTAAATAGTTGATATTGTAATGATGGATTTGTTTTTCATAGTAATAACGTGTTTTGGGCCATACCTTTATAATGCACAGTAACGATTAAATGCAGCAGTATTCTTATCTGTTCAAATTTAAACAAGCAGGCAATAGTAGAGTATTACCTGCAGATTTACAGTAGTTTTCGAATTAGGTTTAAAAAAACAGCTGCGGGATCTAATTATTGAGTTGATTTTATTAAATTATAATCACCCTTTCTGCTGTTTAAACACTCTGCTGTTTAAACACTCTGCTGTTCAAGCAGTGCCTGCAGCTCATGTAAGGAGCTGACCTGATAATGCGGCCTAATGTCTGCCGGATTTTCCAGACCGTTCACATTTAACCAGCAGGTATCGAGGCCGGCATTTAAACCGCCTAATATATCTGAATGGGGATTATCACCCACCATCAATACCTGATCTTTCTGCGGTTGTCCTATGCTGGCAAGTGCATGTTCAAAAATTCCCGGGTGCGGTTTGGCAAGGCCGACCTGCTCGGAGATAATCAGCGAATCGAAGTATTCAGTGAAACCGGTGCGTTTTAAACGGATCTCCTGAAGTTCGGTAAAACCATTGGTAATAATGCCCATTTTGACTTTGCCGTGCAGTGAGGCAAGCAGTTCTTTAGCACCGGGCAGCGGTGAACAGATATCGGCCATTGCCTCCAGAAAAGCGCTGTTTAAAACCTGTGTGCTTACGTTGAGTTTTTCTGCCCATCCCTCAAAACGGATATTCTGCAGCTGTTTAGCGGTAATTGTACCGTCCTGGTAGTCGACCCACAAAGGTTTGTTGGTAACCTGGTATTCCTCATAATCATGACGGGTAAAATCAATGTCGTAACGTGAAAACATTAACTGCAGCCCCTTAAATGCATCAAAGTGAAACAAGGTTTCATCAGCATCAAACAGGATCCATTGGTATTTCATTATTTATCTCCAGCGGCTGAAAAGCCTTTAAACATGCAGTACTATTTCTGCTAAGTCTGCATAATAAGCTAGTTAGCAGCTAAACCCTAATTAGGTGTATTTGCAGATGATTAAGCATGCTTCTGTGCATGGCTGTCACTTCTTTCCCACAGTACTTAAACCTCTGCGTGTCTTAAATGTAGCGCTGGCTCACTTTTATCATTATAAAATTAAACGGCAACGAAAAATCAATTGGTTATGTTCTATTCTTTTATCTGCAGCCTAAGCTGAACTGCCAAAAGGAATTTCTGATGTTGTTTAAACGTATAATCATCATGCTGGTTACGCTGCTCGGCTGTTTATTGAGTTTACCGGGTTATTCACAACAGACAGAGACAGCCGCTTCGTGGGAGCAGTGGGTGGCAGAGCGCCATCCTGATTTAGACTGTCCCTGGCTTATATCTGCGAAGAACAAAAAAATTTGTAACTGGCCGGGAGAGTTTGTCGGCCGGATAGTGGATGACGGCATGTTGTTTGAAATGACGGTACAGGTCTTCTCCAAAGATGCACTGGTAAACTTACCCGGCAGTAAACGTAACTGGCCGGGCGCTTTAACGGTTAATAAACAACCGGCCGCTTCAGTTGATCACAACGGAACACCAAGGCTGCATCTTCAAAACGGCAGTAATATTATTCGCGGCAAGTTCCTATGGCAGGAAATCCCGCCGGCTATTGCGCTGCCGGACAATATTGGTTTAGTGAAAGTATTAAGAGGCGGTAAAGATCTACCAATCAGCATTAATAACGGACGTCTTATTTTATCGGCGCACCAAAAAGAAGCGCGGCTTAATGATAAAAATACACTGAAAATTCAGGTATACCGGGCAGTAAAGGATGCAGTGCCGATCTCTTTAACTACCATTATAAAACTCTTCGTTAGTGGTAAACCCCGTGAAATAACCATAGGGCAGGTTTCAATTGCAGACAGCAGAACAATTTCTCTACACTCACCTTTACCGGCAAGGTTAGAAGAAGACGGTATGCTTCGGGTGCAGGTGAAGCCGGGAATACATACAATAACAGTGACGGGGCGTTTTACAGATAACCGCACCGCTGTTTCCACCCGCAAGGTTTCTGCGCAGTGGCCGCAGTATGAGTATTTTTCTTTTATCGCCGATCCCCGTATCCGGGAAGTAAAAATCAACGCGGTTAAAAGCATTGATACATCACTGGTTGATGTACCGGCGCAGTGGAAATCTTACCCGACTTACCGCCTGGAAGAGGGGGACACACTGCTGCTTGAGACGATAACGCGCGGAGACAGTGCTTCACATCACAACAGTATTAATATTGACCGGCAGATCTGGCTGTCCTTTGACGGAAACGATGCCACAGTCAAAGATAATATCAGTGGTAAAATGCATCAGGGCTGGCGTTTAGATGCAGCCGACAGTATCCGTTTAGGGCGCGCGTCGGTTAATCATACTCCGGTATTAATTACCCGTTTTGCAGGCAGCCAGGGCGTGGAAATCCGCAGTCCGCAGATAAATTTACAAGCGGTCAGCTCTATTGCATCAGTGAAGAATATCAATGCGGTGGGCTGGCAGACAGATGTTGAACAATTAACGGCGGTGATCCACCTTCCTCCTGGATGGCGTGCGGTTCACGCCGGCGGTGTTGACGGCATTAGCGGTACCTGGATTCAGAAGTGGAATTTATGGGATATCTTCTGGCTGATGATTTTAATTGCGGCGGCCAGGAAGCTGCTTGGCGTGAAAGGGGCGCTGTTAATGGCGCTGACATTAGTGTTTACTTTTCATGAACAACAGGCACCGAATACGCTTTGGGCTATTTTGCTGGCCTTTATCGCGATTATCGGATTACCGCTAGGCAGGCATAAGCTGTGGCTGAGCAGAATGGCACTGCTGCCGGCGGCCGCTTTAGTACTGACATTTATCGTTTTCACTATCAGTTCGCTGCGCTTAGCGGTATATCCGACACTGGAAAAACACGATATGCACAGTTATCAGGTAAGCCCGCCGGTTTATCAGCAGAATGCGGCTCCGGCAGAGGTACTGATGCAGGAGATGGATGAGGCGGTTATTGTCAGAAGTAAAAAAGACAGTCGACGTGAGAAACAAGTCAAACGTGATATTTATTCACAGAGCGGAGGCAAAGCGAAACAAAATTTATATCAGGTAGGAGATAATGACCGCGTGCAGACCGGGCCGGGCATTCCCACGTGGTCTTGGAACGCTTTATATATTAACTCCTCGGGCACAGTGACAACGGAACAGCAGATTCATCTGCTGCTTTCTTCTCCGTTACTGACTGCGCTGTGGCGGATTATTAATGTTGTGCTGATTGGTTTTACCGGGGCTGTTGTGCTGCGCCGCCTTTTAAGGGCTGCACAGTTTAAAAAAGACAAACCGGATCAAAACGCTCCTGACAGCGGCGAAGCACCGCTTGATAATCAGCCCCGTCGTTCAGAACCTGCAGTACTTAGCGTTATGCTTCCGTTAATAAGTGGGCTTATGCTTGTTGCAGCGCAGAGTGCGGATGCGGCGGATCGGCTTCCGGAAGAAAACGGCTATCCACCTGAATATCTGCTTAATGAATATGAAACCCGTCTGTTAAAGTCGCCGCCTTGCCTGCCGTTTTGTGTATCGTTAGATAATGGTCTGCTGCTGGTAAAGGATAATCAGTTAAGTATTAGCTTTGCTATTTCTGCCGATGCCGATATTGCCATGCCCCTGCCCACTGGGGGAGAAACCTGGCGGGCGGAAAAAATCCTGCTTGATAATAAGCCGACAGTGCTGAGAAAGTCTAAAGGTGTGCTGACGGCGTTTATTGCTCAAGGGCATCATTCGTTCACTATCTCGGGAGCGGTGAAAAATGAACAGATATCCATTAACCTGCCGCACAATATTCATAACTTCAGGGTTAATGCGCCGTCCTGGTTAATTGACGGTGTCCGCAACGGCGTGGTGGTTAATAACAGTATCGGCCTCACCTCAAAAGAGGTGCTTGCCCGCCAGGACAGCAATACGCTGGCGCCGCTGCCGGTGAAGCCGTATGCTGTTGTGCACCGCCGCATAACCCTTGGTAAAGAGTGGCGCATGTTGACCCGCGTAGAAAAGCTGGCGCCGACAGTTGATGCCGCCTCATTTAATATTGCCTTGTTAAAGGGCGAACAGCTGTTGTCTGCTTATCCGGTTAATGAAAACGGCACCGTTAATGTACAGATCCCGAAAAACCAGCGTACTATCAGCTGGCTGTCGGCACTGCAGCCGAGTGAAAGTATTCGTCTTACAGCAGCGGATAACCCTGCCTACTCAGAAACCTGGACATTAATACCTTCCTCTATCTGGCACGTAAAATTTGCCGGTATTAAACCGCTAAAATCGGATCTTAACAGCGGTCAGCTGCAGCCGACCTGGAAACCATGGCCGGGCGAATCCCTTGATATCCATGTAAAACGTCCTGATGGTGTGCCCGGTGAAATATTTACCACTGAAAAGGCGGCGTTAGTGCAGCAGTCCGGTAAAAATGTACAAAAATCAACTCTCAAACTAAAAGTCAGAGCCAGTCAGGGTACGGCTTATGAAATTGCCCTAGCTGAAGGGGCTAAAATTAATTCGCTGCTGCACGACGGACGGAAAATGAGTATTAACAGCGGCAGCCGCGCGGTTGTACAGCTGCACCCCGGCGAACAGCAGATTGAGCTGGAATTTGAAAGGCGTGCTGAACTGAGCTGGAGTAACAGCAGTGCTGCTGTAAAACTGCCGGGTAAAACCGTTAATATTAATATCGAATACCACCTTACCCGCGACCGCTGGTTAATTTATTTGAACGGTCCGTCCCTTGGAGCTTCGATGTTATATTGGGGAGTGCTCTTTGTTATCTTAATCGGCGCGCTGGTCCTGCCGGTTATCGCCCGGAAACTGCAGTTGAACATGCCGATAAGTACATTCGGCTGGATTTTATTAGGTCTCGGCTTTTCAACGGTTAACAGCTACGGTGTGCTGATAACCGCACTGTTCTTTTTTGTAACGGCACTGCGCAGCCAGTTTGTTAAGCCTGCTTCAATGAAGCGCTGGCAGTTTAATTTTCTGCAGCTGAGTCTACTGAGCTTAACCGTTATTTGTGTTATCTCTCTGCTTGTATCGATTCCGATAGGTCTGCTGTCAACACCGGAAATGCAGGTCACAGGTAACGGCAGTTACGGTCATTATTTTAAGTTCTTTCAGGATACAGCCGCAGACGGCCGGCTGCCGCTTGTCACTGTGTTCAGCCTGCCGATGTGGTTTTATCGGGTGGTGATGCTGGCCTGGTCTTTATGGGTAGCAACCCGCTTAATCAGCTGGAGTAAATGGTGGTTTGCTGCTTATTCATATAACGGAGCCTGGATTGCTAAACCTAAAAAAGTAGAGGGCGGAACAAAACAGCAAGCCGAGTCTGAAGAGAATATTAAAGACGCTTAAATAGTGCTTAGCGATGTAAATAAAGGCTTAGTAAAAATCCTGCTTATGCAGGATTTTTTGTGTTTATACGCGCCTGCGTCCTCAGGTTTTATTAGGAAAAGGATTGAAAAATCATAGTCTTTAGTTATACCCGTTTGTCATTAATAATTACTTTCAAAGACGATATTGATTGTTTCGCTGTATATTCTTCCCGGCGGCGCTTTATTGATACCGCTTAATTCAAAGGCCAGTTCAGCGGTACTGCGCAGCGGATCCAGATCGTCGCCGATTAAGCTTTCATCGCCGACCATGACGGCTGTCTGGTGTTTTAAATCCAGACTTATCCCGGTCTGTATAAAGTTGACTTTGCTGTGCAGCTCCAGCTCCGGATGACCGAAATTACAGTTACCAGCTGCACTGGCACCGGACTGACCGCATTGTAAAGTCATGCTGTAGGGGTCATTGGTATCAACAACAAAAGGCAGCCTGCCGATCATTAGATCATCATCTTTTGGATCGGCCTGCAGGGCAATGGCGCTGTAAGGAAAGTCCAGATAAAAATACTGCGGTATTTCTAGAGTTATAACTGGTATGACTGGTCCAACCGGTGTAACCGGAGTTCCCGGTTCTCCCTGTTTCCCTGATCCAGCTGTGCTAATTGCCAGCACCGAAGGGTCAAAAATATAACCTGTTAGGGAATAAGTGCCGCCTCTTACTTTAAGCGGGTCTAGTACTTCAAATGCGAAATATGTACTTTCGTATTTCTTGCTTCCCGAAACATAGCGAACAGCCATAGAAGCAGTTGATCCGAGTCGCTTTCGTGCATATGAGCTGCCTTTCTCATTTATTTCTTCTTTACATGCTGTATCGCCGGATATTTTATAGGCTATTGCGCCTTTATGGGGTTCCTTAGCGGCAGTAACATAAGCTTTATAAAAACCCAGCGGCCATATTCTCATATCAAGCGTATGACCCTTGTCACTAATCAAGGTCACCTCAGCGGGCTGACCACCTAAAGAAAAGGTTCTTAAATTTTTATCTGCAGTAATTTCTCCTCCAGGACCACTAGGCGTCATAACCCTTGCGGCTGCCGAAGCTGTTCCTGTAGTGCAGGCCGCCCCTCTAGCGCTTCCGCCAATTGCGTAACTATCTCCATTGGCTAGAGTAAGATTTATCCCACCGTACGACACGATTGCAATAGTCTGAATACTGTAGAGGCTTAAGAAAGCAGTCGACATAAAAGTTAAAATTATGCGTACTGTAACCATTTTTTTACTCTTGTATTTGGTGATTTCTTTCAAAAATGATATCGATTATTTCACTGTACATTCTTCCCGGCGGCGCTTTACTGATGCCGCTTAATTCAAAGGACAGTTCGGCGGTAGTGCGCAGCGGATCTAGATCGTCGCCGATCAGGCTTTCATCGCCGACCATGACGGCTGTCTGGTGTTTTAAATCCCGGTCCTTGCATGATCATCTCTATCACTTAGTGAGTGTGTCTAATGAGATCATGAAATAAAAGTTTTTATAAAAAGGGAAACAGATAATTAACCGAGGATGTGTAGACACGGAATAAATACCCGAAATAATACCTGTATGTGAGTAGCCGACCGTCAACTGTCAGCGTAATACTCTGCATTCGCCGGAATTTGTGCAGTTAGCTGCATATGCTCATTTAGTCTCGGGGCTGCATTTTCAACCAGGCTGGTGGAAATGTGATCCAGAATTAAGCGTACGCACCTATTCGAAAACCTTTAAAGCGCCATAGTCTGCGGTTATCCGAACAATATGCTCCACCGTTCACAACAGCGGGAATAAGGCTTTGTGAATCGTTATGAAATGCACCGGTCAGGGAAAAGCAGCAGGCGGACGGCAAGTATAGAAATACTTAAGCAGTATTTCGGAATATTGAAAAACGAAAATTCTGTAGAGCTTAATATTTTTATTAATTAAATTATAGGGGCTGAGGCTGTATTGAAAGAACTGACCTGCCATAGTGTTTTTAGCTAATCTTCTGATTTAAGACTATAAGGTGTTAATGTCTGCTATTTAAGATATTTTAACTGCGTATTAGCTGCTTCTTACATATTTTTACAATCATTTAGAGGTGATAAATGCGCGTTGGCTTTATGTTTATTTGCTACAATCAGGTAAGATTGATGTTTTTTTGTTTGTTCGTAAGTATGCTGTCAAATACATGGTCGTATATTAACTGCATATAGAGGAGCCTATAAATGTTAACAATAATAACTCTAATAGCAATATCTGTTTTTTTTCCGTTTTTCTGGTTCATTACGGGTGTATATATTATTTACCTGGCTGCAACTAAAAAGCGCCGAAGAGATAAAATCATATTGGATGAAATAATACAGTCTATTGATTTGAAAAGAGAAAAAGTTATTCTAGATTGGCTGTATTTTAATTCAGCCAAAGGCTTCGCTGCGGATAACGGTACGATTTTGTCCGAGTACGACAATGATCCTTCAGACGATACATTGATTGTAAATTTAAGGCTCTGTTCCATTTATGTGTTGTTACCCGTATGCGGATTGTAAAATTCGCTGATAATCAAAGTTTGAGTTACTTTCTCTAAACCAAGCAAGATAATGTGGCAAATACTTTGTCGCAACACCTCGCATTTTTACATCCACCCAACCTTTGAAATGAGCTATTGCTCCATTAACTGTTTGGATATGATAAATTTTATCTATCACTCTTTTTTTACCACTTATCAATCGTTTGTGATCGCAATTTGTGTTTTTTGCAACACTGACATATGCCCAAGCACCATCACTGCATAATACCGAACTTTCTGCTATGTG
>NZ_KB906999.1 GCF_000381745.1 Psychromonas ossibalaenae ATCC BAA-1528
CGCTCCATTTCCAAGCGTTTTACTTGTGCTTTTAACTTACGGATCTCGTCCTGCTCTGGAGTTAGTTTACCGTTTCCTCTAAATGCATGGCCATCATCATTTTCTGCCTCTTTTATCCAACGGCCCAGAATCTGAGGAGTAATCTCTAAGTTTCTAGCTGCTTCTGCAATATTGTAATTTTGCTCTCTTACCAGCGCAATGGCATCAAGTTTGAACTCTTTTGAATAGGTTTTACGTGTTTTCATTTCAATCTCCAGTTAAATCAATTATGTCTTAACTGGGTTAGTCGAATCAATTAAACCACGTCACAGTACAAATTCGTACAGTTAAATTCTGTATCTTAGTACAACAACTAATTCAGTTACTCAAACAAAGTACTAGACCTAACTGCTCTTATCTCTCCTCTTTATTAATAATAGGAGAACTGACTTAGTCAAAATTTGTTTTAAGCCTGTGCTTCGGTACGGGCTTTTTTGTGCCTGAAAGAAAACATTTCGTGATACAACGAAATCGGGTGCTGTAAACCCAAGAAATAAAGTACTAGACCTAACTGCTCTTATCTCTCCTCTTTATTAATAATAGGAGAACTGACTTAGTCAAAATTTGTTTTTAAGCCTGTACTTCGCTACGGGCTTTTTTGTACTTAAAATTTACCGGAACAATTCCTGCTGTAGCCTCGTTCCCACACAGAGCATGGGAACGAGTGCTTTGCAGAACTATGTTATACAACCTCGTCTGCAGTATCCGCGGCGTTTTCAATATCCGCTAAACTTTCTGTAGATGATAATTTATCAAGCTGTGCTAACTGTTCAAACAACGCCTGACTATATTCAATCAGCTTATTAACTTCCGGCTCTTCCTGATTCAACCACTCTAACAAGCCGGCTAACTGCTCTTCAAGCGCTAACGGTTTTGCTGTTTCATAAGCATCTGTTAACTCATTATTTAAAGGCTGGAGCTGATCGGCAATCTCTTTGCCGGGAAGCACCTGCTGATATTCTTTTACAGCGGCATAGGTTTCCGTGCTCTGCAGGTTCATCGAAAAGGCGGCCAGCTGGCTGGTATCCATTCCAACATTGAGTGCTTCATCAAAAGCATCTTCCAGATCACCTTCAAAAAACAGGTCACTGACATTCTGCAGGCTGCCCATCAACTCATTCACAGCAGCCTGTTCATCTTCATTTAATTCGCCGTTTACCTCAAAAGAAAACGCATAATTAAATGATTCATAATTCGACTGCGCGTAATCCATAGAGTTTTCATCAAATTTTAATACTGCCGCACTCTGCTGCAGATAGTCCGCATTAAATGTAATATTAATCTGATCGCCTTCATTAGTCGTAATACTAAACGATGCATCATTAGTTAAATTATAACGCTCAGCTTCCCGGTAATTTGTCATACCATTAACAGCGCCTTCCTGCGGTTTAAACAGCTCCTTAGAAAAATCTTTTAAACCATCTTTAATTAAATGTTTTGCTTCGTGGATTCCATTTTTTATCTCTTTGGTCATTAACCCGGCATCTTTAAGCTCACTTTTAGCCTCAGCAAACCCCGTTTTTATCCCTTTTTTAGCATCATGGAGCATACCTTTTAAGGTTTTATCATCTGCACCGTTTTCTTTAGCCTTGGTGATCGCCTCTGTCACGAAGCTCAATACATTCTCAGCTGCTTTTTCAAAATCAAAAGCAGATTTATCCTGTTGTGCTGACTGCTCTGGTATGCCTAAAGAGGAGGCTAATTTTCCGTGCATGATATTAACTGCAAAACTTTTCTTTTCAATATAATGAACATTACTCTGCTGCGATATTTCATTTTTCCCCTCGCTCTGCAGCAGCTTATTAAATAGTGCCGCGGGTTGAAAACTTGGCATTCCAATTCTCATGATTTCCTCCAAATACAACGTATTTAATACTGGAACGTACTTAGACCTTATCGGCAAAAACGAATAATTCTTAATTAGAATTTCAGTTCAAAGTTAGATGATTTTGTTCTATTGCGCCCTACTCTTATTACTATACAGCGATTTTAGTCGGCTAAAAACTACAGAAAAGTGTGGGTAAAAAATAACATTTACAGAGTACGATTAAATGCACCAGCCAAGAAGGCTTCGGCAGTCAGTTCAGTATGGTTTTTCCTAAAACCATCACAGAGTAACAAGCGCCGTACAGCTCTACATTGAAAAAGCAGTAAAAACAAAAGAAACCGGCCTGCCGATATCGTCCCGCCAAAGATATAATAAATGCCATTTTTTAGTGAGTAAATAATCCATATTGGTGAAGACATCCCTAGGCAAAACAACAACAAAACAGTAACAAATTGATTTTGTTAATAATTTAACACTGGCACGTTATTTCCATTACTTTACCTGCTGCTGAGTTTTTCAGTACCCCAAGGAGAGTAATATGAGTAGTGATATCATGCTGTTAAGTTACGGTTACCCGATTGTGTATCAATCAATAAGACCTAAGCATAAAGTAAAACGCAGTTTTTTCCGCTGCATTTTAAGATGCTGAGTCGTTATAACCAAAATATATACCCGTTACCAATGAGACTTTGTTGATAATCCAGTGGACAGCAGCAAAGTCTCATTTTCACCGATGCTCCCCCATGCAGCTTTTATTTAAAAAAAACAATTTAGCGGGCGAGTAAATAGCTGAACCAGCGGCCTGGCTGCTATGATATTATTTTACTAAGTGCTTGACCATTACCTGTGATCCAGCTCTGCATCTATGTTATTATCCGCGTTTTGCTATTAAATGAGAACCACACCATGGCAGAGCTGCAACTCGATAAAACCGATTTAGCCATTTTAAAACTACTGCAAAGTAAGGGAAAACTTTCAAACCAGGATCTCGCCGATCAGGTCGGATTATCCCCTTCTCCCTGTTCACGCCGCGTAAAAGCTCTCGAAGAGTCAGGCTTTATTACCGGTTATGCCACTTTGTTATCACCAGAGCATTTTAACCTGTCACTTGCGGCCTATGTTCAGGTATGTCTGGAAAAACATACTCCGGAAATTATTGAAACATTTGAAGCAAAAGTCTGCAGCTATGATGAAGTATTAGAATGCTGCTTACTTACCGGCAGTGATGCCGATTACCAGCTGAAAGTACTGGTAAAGGATATGAATAGATTTAGAGAATTTTTACTGGATAAGCTGACCAGTCTTCCTAATATCGGTGCTGTGCACTCCTGTTTCGTGCTCAAACAGGTTAAGAATCATACCAGCATTCCTCTGCCTTAAAGCGAATAGAAAATAATTTTCATATTATAGCGGCGCAATATTCTTGCGTATTTACCTTTTCATAAACCAACAAAACAACAAAAACCCGGGTAACAACAAAAAAACGGAATAAAACAGCCCGGGTTAACAAAAATCCAACACAAACAAGTAAATAGATAACATTCTGCGCGATAACCCGTCATTGACCCGAGAAAATAAAGGTCTATTATGCGTCTCTCAAAAAATCATAGAGAGCACACATGAGCAGTACAGATTCAAATCATTTTAGTTCACGCATCGGTTTTATTATGGCGGCTGCCGGTTCAGCTGTCGGCGTAGGTAATATCTGGGGATTCCCGACACAGGCGGCCACCCACGGCGGCGGTGCATTCCTGCTCGTATATTTAGTACTTATTGTCATTTTAGGCTATCCGATGCTGATTGCAGAACTAATGATTGGTCGACACGGACAGACTAATCCAGCTGATGCTATGGCTAAAATAGGTAATACACCGATAAGTAAAAAAATCGGTAAGTTAATCGGTTTTACCTCTATTATCACCGCGACGCTGATCTGCACTTTCTACAGTATATTATCCGGCTGGTTTGTTAGTTTTGCAGCAGCCCCTGTTGCCGGTGCCTTTGGGTTTTCACAAGCCTCAGCCTGGTTAACGGACTTCTCATTATCTCGTAATTTAATATTTACCACTATCTTCATTCTAATGGTGATCTGGGTAATACGTCAGGGAGTGCAGGAAGGCATAGAAAAATGGTCGAAACGCTTAATGCCGCTCCTGCTGCTTATTCTAGTATTAGGCGTGGTCTATATACTTACCCTGCCCGGTGCAATGCAGGGGCTTAAAGTATTATTAGTCCCTGATTTTTCCCGTATCTGGGAAGCTGACGTACTGATCGGTGCACTAGGGCAAACCTTCTTTTCATTGACCATAGGTACTGCTGCTATGATGGTTTACGGTGCTTACCTGGGGAAAAAAGAGAACATTGCCAAATTAACCGCTTATGTTACTTTGACGGACAGCAGCGTCGCCTTACTGGCTGCCCTGATGATTATTCCGGCAATGTACGTTGCACAGCATAACGGCGTACAGATCTTCAATGAGTCCGGCGGCCTGCTGAATTCAGATACTTTGGTATTTACTGTCTTGCCGGCACTATTCGCTACATTAGACGGCAGCCTGCAGTATATTTTAGCATTTGTATTCTTTGTATTAATGACGATTGCCGGACTAACTTCTGCGATATCAATTGTTGAAGTACCCACCAGCTATTTAATGGAAAAAACAAGCATGGAGCGTAACAAGGCGGCCGGCTTTATCGGCGCACTTATTATTTTCTTATCGTTAATTGTGGTGTTGAACTTCGACACTCTGTTCGGCTTTATGATCACCATAACCACTGAACGTGCACAGCCGCTTGTCGCCTTAGGAATTGCTGTCTATTTAGGCTGGGTATGGAAGCGTAACAACCTCTTACAAGAGATCCAGGAACAGCAGGATGTAGACAGCAGCAGGCTGTTCTGGCGGATCTGGCCTATTTATGTAAGATATATCTGTCCGCTGCTTATTACACTGATTATCTTCCAGTTATTTAACGGCTAAAGCGCCTGTCTTCCCCTAACAAAGGCATATTATCTTCAAGCAGCAGCGGTGCCCCACCGCTGCTTTCTTCCTATTTCCAGCGAGTCTTAATTATTATGTTACATAAAGCAGTAGTTCGTCCGTTACAGGCAAAAAAAGGCCCCCTGCTAAACACAGAAAAGAGAATAAGCAGAGGTGAAGGCCAGTTAAAACTTGAGGATATTGCACTTAGATCGAAAAAGTTAAAACAAAAGAATTTAGTCAAAAAAGTCCGTAACTTGAGAAAAACAGTTCATCAGTAAGAATGACAGGCAGTCTAAGAACGCCGGCAGCCGGCGTATATTTAATCGTTTATACCAATAAAAAACAGCTAGTTCACTGTTCAATGATTTACTCCAATCCCGTATCTATTTTTTTTTAATAAAATGTAATCACCCTTGTTTTATTTTTGAGCAAAATAACAAAAAATAAAAAAATATCAACAGCTTTCACACATCCGTAAAGGCAGGTCTATCATTTATACAGTGGCAGATTAATCCCCCAAAAAACATCAAAGGAATGTACAGTGAGAATACAACTGCAGTTATTTTTCAGTCTAATTTTACTGTTCGCCTGCGGTCCGGCTAAAAAATTTCAATCAAATAATCAGTTTACTTTTAATAACGGCGGTTTATATTTCTCGCAGCGTTTAATTAGCGACTGGGGGAAAGATGTTGCTGTGCCCGTTTGTAAAGAATGCAGCAAACATGTATACACGGCTTATACACCAACCGGACCAATGCTGTTCCGTCAGGTTAATAACGGGCGGGGGGATTTAATATTCTTTTATGCGGCCAACGCACAACATAGTTTTGCATTAAACACCGGCAGCGGTCAATACATGGCACATCTGCAGCTTAAAAATAAAAAACTGTATTTCTCTGTCAATGAGGAGAGTATTGAGCTTAAACTTAATGAACAAAATACATTCCAGTTCGGTTCACAAAGTTACTTCGTTTCATTAAAAAAGATTAAGTTTATAGAGGCCAGACAGCCAGATTCCAAATCGAAGCAGGCTACATTTATAGAGAGCAGTCAAGCAGAGGCGCAATCAAAACCAATGGATTACCGGGCAGATATTTTGATCTGGCTTAATCCGCAAAATGCAGCGGCTGTTAAATCTTAATTAATAACGTCCAAAATTTGACTTCCTTCCGGATGCAGCCAAATACAAAAATAGAATTAAACATGCACCATCAGGATCCATGTCTGCACCTTCACAACCATAAAACACACTAAATAAAGTCAATTATTTGAATGCGTTATCTATCATCCCTTTAAATACAATATCTAAACAACTGGCACAAAAAATGCCATATAGATTTTGCTTTAATTAAAATAATAAGGAAACCATAATGAATCAAATAACAACAAGACTTTCAGGCTGCCTGCTGATGCTCCTCAGCTTTACTGTCGGTGCGGCACAATTTAATTATAAACAGCCCGGATTTTTAGCAACAGCGGAAAATGGCGCTTATCGGGCCGAAATTTTATATTTTGTCGAAGATCCTAGTACCACAGCATCCATCACAGATGCTGTTCGCTATTATTCTGATGGTTTATTAATTATTAAAAACGGTAAAGTAAGTGATGTCGGCGACTATCAGCAGCTAATTAAAAAATTAGGTGCGAAAGGTGAAAGCATCAAAATCAATCAAAGTTATCAGGGTAAACTTATTATGCCCGGCTTTATTGATACCCATATCCATTTCCCCCAAGCCGAAATGATCGGTGCTTACGGCGAACAGTTATTACAGTGGCTTAATAAATATACTTTCCCTACAGAAAAAAAATATGCCGATAAAAACTATGCCGACAAAATGGCAGAAACTTTTATTGACCAGCTTCTCAGCAACGGTACAACAACCGCGCTTGTATTCGGCAGTGTTCACCCTGAATCAGTCAATGCATTGTTTGAACAGTCTGAGCTGTTAAATATGCGAATGATCGCCGGTAAAGTCATGATGGATCGTAATGCCCCGGATTATTTAACAGATACAGCGCAAAGCAGTTATCAGGAGAGTAAAACCTTAATTGAAAAATGGCATGAAAAAGGCCGGGCACTATACAGTATTACACCACGTTTCGCTCCGACCTCAACAGATGAACAGTTAAATTTAGCCGGAAAATTAAAAACACAGTACCCTACCGTGTATATGCACACCCACCTATCTGAAAACTTAGGCGAAATAAAATGGGTTAAATCACTATTTCCGGAAGCGGCAAGTTATTTAGATGTATACAGCCAGGCAGGATTAACCGGACAGCGCAGTGTCTTTGCCCACGGTATCCACCTTAATGAAACTGATTTTCAGGAACTTCATGATCACGGCGCTGCCATTGCATTCTGCCCGACCTCAAATCTATTTCTAGGCAGCGGCTTATTTAAGCTTCGTGAAGCAAAACAGCAGTCACGTCCGGTACGCATCGGCATGGGCACAGACGTCGGTGCAGGTACCAGTTTTTCTATGCTGCAGACACTTAATGAAGCCTATAAAGTGGTGTTGTTACAGCAGAACGGCAGAGATAAAATCATGGCCCTTTCTGCTTTTGAAGGTTTTTACCAGGCAACCTTAGGCGGCGCAAAAGCGCTTTATTTAGACGATAAAATAGGCAGCTTAGCACCCGGTTATGAAGCCGACTTTATTGTTCTAGACTGGAAAGCGACGCCGCTTCAAACACTGCGTATGAATACCATTGAAGAGCACAATCAAAGTGAACTGACACTGCTTGCCGAAAAATTATTTGCGCTAATGATGCTCGGTGATGATCGAAATATAGCAGCCGCAGTGGTCAGCGGCCGTGAGGTTTATAAAAAGTAACTTACCCAAAGCATTAAGGCAGGAAGTTGTATTGCTTCCAGCCTTCCTACAGTTACTTCCAGTTAGCGAGTAATTTATCGACTGATTTAGCGGGGGTTTTAGTTAACTTATAGAGCAGTTCAAAAGATATGTTTTTAATAGCATAACGCTGATAAATATCATCCAGCATTGCCTGCCATACTTTAGCTGTCATTTCAGAGTCATATAAAGCACGGTGAAAAAGTGCATCATCAGCTTGGGCATTGGTATACTCGACTAATGTTGCTAATTTATGATTCGGTGCATTTTGAAAAAGTCTTCGCGCCAGCAGCATTGAGCAGACAAACTGCCCGGAATAGTTCCTTGATATACGTTTTAATTCAGCATCCAGAAAGCGTTTATCAAATGACGCGTTATGAGCCGCCAGGTTATGCCCTGCAATAAAATCAGCAAATCGATGCATAACCTCCGCACATGGCGGCGCATCTTTAAGCATGGCATTACTAATACCGGTAAAACCTTCAATAAATCCGCTGACAGGTATGCCGGGGTTCATTAATTCTTGAAAACGTTCTGTTACCTGCCCGTTTTCAATCAGCACCGCTCCAATTTCTATGGCGCGATCCCCCATATCGGGAGACAACCCGGTTGTTTCAAAATCTAATATGACCAGGGTATCTGCATTTGACATAATAATATTTCCTTTTTTGCAGGTATTATACCCAAACTATTTAAATATGCAGACTCAGAGCTTAGCTCGGAAGTCAGAACAAGGCACAATATGCAGAGAATGGTTATTCCCTTTTCAAATATTGTAACGCCGTGCTGGCTTTCGAGCCAGGCTCCCACAGGGCAAGACGAGAGTCAACCATCTTCAGCGTTATAACGCCTTGGTGTAGAATACTAGACCTGCGGCTTTATGCCTTGAATCTAGTCACCTCTCGACTTGCTGATTCCTGCATTTTCAAGCAGCTTGGGTATATAAAGCACACGCGCCTGTTTACCTAAAGGCCGGCTAAGTTTACTAAAACAATTTAGGAGACAGATTTGAACAGTTAAGTAATGCAGACCACGCAGAGGTTAAAACACTCACTCCGTTAAGTATTTATTTAATATTCCGGCAATAATTTGTTCTTCTTTAAGATCCCGAATAACCTGATCATATTCTTCCATCACCCTCTGCTTATCCGGGTGCTGCGATGCAATAGGAAAGACATTGTAATAAGGTTTAGATTTAAGCGGCTTTGGCAGATAAGCTAATCTGTGGCTGTATCCCTGCTTTTTTGCCTCATACAGTGTGCTGATGGTATTAAGAGGAACAATATCGATGCGTTTTCCAAGCAGTTTCTTGATCTGCAGATAATTCTGGGAGACATCATCAAAAGTAAGCCCTGAACTGATAAATTCCGGTGTATAGGAAATATCATTGGTAATCCCTACTTTTAACCCTTTTAAATCATTAAACGTTTCATACGTTATTGAGCCTGAGTTTTCTTTAAGAATAAAAAAATTCCAGCTGATATCGATATAAGATTCATTCGGATAGATCAGATAATCCATACGCGATTCTTTCCTGGAGAAAAGCAGCACCATATCAGCTCTCCCTGACTTGGCTTCCTGAATGATTCGGGCAGCTGATTTAATCAGTCTAATTTTATATTTAATATCAAGGCGACGCATTACATGAGAGATAACTTCAACATCAATCCCCTTAACTACCCCCTCTTCACTGAATTTATGCGGGGCCTGCGGGCTGGCGATAATAGTAAAATCACGGGTGTAGCCAGGGAAAGAAAGCATCAGTAAAATAAATAACAATGGGCTCTGCGGCCGAGTGAAGATATTCATAAAAGCTCCTTGCCCCATAAGCCAATAACTATTACACCATAAGTTAGATCAGGAAGATATTCAATGATTTAGTCGCGTGTTAAGGATTGTGTTAAAAAATTGGGAGCTAGCTTTTATAGCACCTGAAAGGCTGGTCTAGACCGATGCTATAATCCAGACCGCACTTTTTAAAGAAAACCTTAAGATAACAGGATCATGACGGTACCAGCGACAGTCATTAATACATTCGCAATTGCATAGGTTCCAGCATAACCTAATGCAGGAATACTGCTGCGGGTATGATCATTAACAATATCCATAGCAGGTGCGCAGGTACGGGCACCAATAATTGCACCAACCAGCAGCGCACGGTTCATATTAAGCAGATATGCCCCGAACAGATAAGCTAAAAACACAGGGATAATACTGACAATCATAGCGGCTGCCAGTATTTTAAAACCTGACTCAGCGAAAAATTCAAATACATTACTGCCTGCGCTTAAACCTATGCCCACCATAAAGACCAGCAAACCTAAGTTCTTCATCATATTTAACGCTCCCTGAGGCACATAACCAAAGGTCGGGTGATTAGCCCGTAGAAAGCCCAGGGTAATACCTGAAATTAACAAACCAACCGCGCTGCCGAGTCCAAACGTAAGGTGACCAAAACTCATGGTTACCATACCGAACATCAGACCAAAGATAAAAAAACTACAAAAAGCGAGTAAATCAGAGACTTGACTATGAATGGAAATAAAACCAATTTTGTTCGCCAGGGAGTGAACCCGGCTTTTCTCCCCGCTGACTTGTAAAATATCACCTTTAGAAAGCATAATATCATGCTCTATAGGCATCTCGATCTGCGCGCGCACCACCCTGTTTAAAAAACAGCCGTACTGTGAAAGGTTAAGCTCAGAAAGGCGCTTATCGGCAATGTTATCATTCTTAACGACGATCTCTTCTTCAACAATTCGTAAATCCAGCAGATCACGATCAAAAACTTCTTTACCGTTTCTAAAGCTCGGATCTAATCTAGCATGGCTGTCTGGATAGCCTACCAGTGCTATTTCATCACCCTGCTGCAGTATATAATTACCATCAGGATTTGCTAAAATACCATTACGACGGATACGTTCAATATGGCAGCCGGTTTTACGGTGAATACCCAGTTCGCGTAAATTTTTGCCGTCCGTCCAGTCAATAAGTTCCGAATCAACACGATAAGCACGAATAATAGGTAAGTACACTTTACGTTTTCCCGCACCGCCTATACCGCGTTCTTTGGCAATCTGCTGAGCACAGTCCTGCAGGTTCTGTTTCTGTAATTTAGGCAGTAAACGCGCAAAAATAATTAAGCTGGTTAAGCCTATCAGATAAGAAAGCGCATAACCGACACTCAGGTTATCAATGACCTTCTTGTAGCTGACTCCCTCTGGAAGCTGCACTAAACCGGAGTTTATGGCATCTTTTGCACCGACTAAAACAGGTGTTGCGGTCAGTGAACCGGCCATCATACCGGTCGATAAACCGTAATCCAGGTTTAAATAGTGGCTGGTCATAAATGTCAGCCCGACAGCTGAAATCAGCACCACTAAAACAAGCAGCAGATAGTGTTTACCGTCACGCAGAAAAATACCGAAAAAATTGGGCCCGGCCTCTATGCCGACACAAAAAATAAACAGCATAAAACCAATATTTAAAGCTTCGGGAGTAAATGAATAACCAAGATGGCCGATAAAAATGGCGGCTAACAATACACCGATCGAACTTCCGATCTGGAAGCTTCCGATATGTAATTTCGCGACTAATAACCCTAATGTTAAAACAACAAACAATAGCAAAATATCGTTTTTTGATAACAGGATCGCGACGTCAATGTTCACTAATATTTCCTAATAATGGCTGGTCAAAAATGTGAGCAAAGTTTACCCCAGAATCACTGCTGACCCCATGGTTATTTAATAAAAAAAAACATTTAACTACGCTCTTTTTTACTTATTTACAGAGAACTTAGAATGTCTGTCCAACAAACAGGTTTTATCTATCTCTCGTTTTTAGCAGTAAAATACTTGTAAATATAAAACACACTAATATTTTTTCTAAAAAATTTTTATCTTACAAAAACCGCCGGCAGAATAATTTAATTTTCAAAATATCAATATTTCATCGGCAGCTGAGTATCCACTATAAGCAGGCGTGCACAGCTGTTTTCTTACTCTACACTCCAAATCAAAGTCACAGCTTCAACATAAATAATAAATCACAGTAACAAGTGACCATGTCGACAATTCTGATTTATTTTACAAAATAACGTAACTCCTTCAAAATTTTGACTATTCTTAACTTAGACTAACAAAATATCGATACATGCTATCGTCTGCTTACGGGTGCTGCGACTGAGAAAAATTCAACAGTAGAAAAATCAGGGGGTTTCAGTCACTCCCATGGTTAATAGGTCCAGGGGTAAACTATGAGTATTTTTGATCACTACCGCCAGCGTTACGAAACTGTCAAAGAAGAAGAAATGTCAATTCATGAGTATCTGGCTCTGTGCAGAAAAGATCCCGGCGCTTATGCCTCTGCAGCAGAACGTATGCTGGCGGCGATTGGAGAGCCTGAACTAATAGATACTTCACGCGATCCGCGTTTAAGCCGCATTTTTTCCAACAAAGTGATCAAACGCTATTCCACCTTTAAAGACTTCTACGGAATGGAAGAATGTATTGAAAATATCGTTTCATTCTTTAAACACGCGGCCCAGGGATTAGAGGAGAAAAAACAGATTGTCTATCTACTCGGCCCGGTCGGCGGCGGTAAGTCATCATTAGCTGAAAAACTAAAAGCACTGATGGAAAAACAGCCGATTTACTGTATAAAAGGCTCCCCGGTATTTGAGTCTCCGCTTGGATTATTTGATCCGGACCAGGATGGGCCATTGCTCAAAGAAGAGTTCGGTATTGCCAAACGATATGTCAGCACCATTATGTCTCCCTGGGCGGCCAAGCGTTTACAAGAATATAACGGCGATATCAGCAAATTTAGAGTGGTTAAAGTTTACCCGTCAATTCTTAACCAGATTGCAATTTCAAAAACAGAACCAGGTGACGAGAATAATCAGGATATCTCATCCCTAGTTGGTAAAGTCGATATTCGCCAGCTTGAAGAATTTCCGCAGAACGACCCCGATGCCTACAGCTTCTCAGGCGGTCTCTGCCGTTCCAATCAAGGCCTGATGGAATTCGTCGAAATGTTCAAAGCGCCGATTAAAGTACTGCACCCTCTGCTTACCGCTACCCAGGAAAGTAACTACAACAGTACCGAGGGGTTAAGCGCGATTCCTTTTGACGGCATGGTGCTTGCCCACTCTAATGAATCTGAATGGCAGACTTTCAAAAATAACAAAAACAATGAAGCCTTTATCGACCGGGTATATATCGTAAAAGTTCCTTACTGCCTGCAGATATCAGAAGAAGTCAAAATCTATGAAAAACTACTGGAAAACAGTTCGCTGTACTCAGCACACTGTGCGCCGGACACACTTAAAATGCTTGCCAAATTTGCCATTCTGTCACGTCTTAAAGAACCGGAAAATTCCAACCTCTATTCTAAAATGAAAGTTTATGACGGTCAGAACCTCAAAGATACAGATCCTAAGGCGAAATCAATACAAGAGTATAAAGATACTGCCGGTGTTGACGAAGGCATGAGCGGCCTGTCGACACGCTTTGCTTTTAAAATTCTGTCTAAAGTATTTAATTTCGATCCCGCTGAAGTTGCAGCCAACCCGGTACACTTGTTATATGTACTTGAGCAGCAGATAGAACAGGAGCAGTTTCAGACTGAATTACAGGAGAAATACCTGGCCTTTATTAAAGAGCATATCGCCCCCCGCTATGTTGACTTTATCGGCAAGGAAATTCAGACCGCTTACCTAGAATCCTACAGCGAATACGGCCAGAATGTTTTTGACCGTTATGTCACCTACGCCGACTTCTGGATCCAGGATCAGGATTTCAGAGCGCCGGAAACCGGTGAAATTCTTGACCGGGCAGCGCTTAACGAAGAACTTGAAAAAATTGAAAAACCAGCCGGTATCAGTAATCCAAAAGATTTCCGTAACGAAGTGGTTAATTTTGTGCTTAGAGCTAGAGCCAATAATGACGGTAAAAATCCGACCTGGAGCAGTTACGAGAAACTGCGCACTGTGATAGAGAAAAAAATGTTCTCCAATACAGAAGATTTGTTACCGGTTATCTCATTCAGCACTAAAGGCTCAGCTGATGAGCAGCAGAAACATCAAGACTTTGTGGATCGTATGACTGAGCGCGGTTACACAGAGAAACAGGTCCGTCTGCTCTCTGAATGGTACTTACGAGTAAGAAAATCGCAGTAACTCAGATGAGTTTATTCCTAATGAAAAGCAGCCTGTATCAAGCAGACGGGCTGATGGTGAGTGAACATGAATTATATTGTAGATCGTAGGCTTAATGGTAAAAACAAAAGCACTGTCAACAGACAGCGCTTTTTAAAACGCTACCGCAAACATATCAAGAAAGCGGTAGCAGAAGCGATCAGCAAGCGTTCAATTACTGACATTGAGCACGGTGAAGAGATAAGTATCCCTTCCGGAGATATAGGTGAGCCCATTTTCCATCATGGTCAGGGCGGACACGCAGAAAATGTCTTACCGGGCAATACCGACTTTGTAAAAGGAGATCATATACCGCGCCCCCCTTCTGGAGGGGCGGGCGGCTCGGGCTCAGGGGCCAGCGACAGCGGAGAAGGTGAGGATGAATTTGTTTTTCAGATAACTCAGGATGAATTTCTCAATTTCATGTTTGAAGATCTGGAACTGCCTAATATGATTAAACGGCAGCTGGCCGGCAGTGATGAATTTAAAATGCGCCGAGCAGGTTTTAGTAACCAGGGTACTCCCGGACAAATTAATATTGTGCGCTCATTAAGAAATGCTAATGCACGGCGCATCGCATTAACAACCGGTAAACGGAAAAAACTAAAAGTACTAGAGCAGCAGCTTAGTTTATTACAGGCAGAAGATTCCACTGCGGAGAATCAAGCAGAGATAGAGCTGCTTATTGAAAAAATTACTAAATTAAAAACAAGTATCAAACGCGTTCCCTGGCTCGATGATTTTGATCTGAAATATAACCTTAATGTTAAAGAACCTAACCCGCAGTCTAAAGCAGTCATGTTTTGTATTATGGACGTTTCAGCCTCTATGGATCAGGCCACCAAGGATATTGCCAAACGCTTTTTTATCCTGCTGTATCTGTTTATCCAGAGAAATTACCAGCGCACGGAAGTTGTTTTCATCCGCCATCATACTGAGGCCAGTGAAGTTGATGAACAGACCTTCTTTTACTCCCGCGAAACCGGCGGCACGATTGTTTCCAGCGCGCTTAAAATGATGAAGTCAATTATTGAAGAACGCTACCCGCTGGGCGACTGGAATATTTATGGTGCCCAGGCATCCGACGGAGATAACTGGAATAACGATTCAACACTGTGCAAAGATCTTTTGTGCAATGCAATTTTACCGAAAGTGCAGTATTACTCTTATATTGAAATTACCCCGCACGATCATCAGGCTATGTGGCACGATTACCAGCAGGTGAAAGAGATATTCCCTAACAGCTTTGCTATAGAGCAGATTGTTAATGCCTCGGAAATCTACTCCGTATTCCGCGAACTTTTTCAAAAGCAGGTCGTATGAAACAAAAACCACTATCAAGTACATCTGAATGGACCTTCGAACTAATTGAAGCCTATGACCGTGAGATAAGTAAAATAGCCGCTGAATTCGGCCTGGATACTTATCCTAATCAAATTGAAGTGATCAGCTCAGAACAGATGATGGATGCTTATGCCTCAACGGGTATGCCTTTGGGTTACCATCACTGGTCCTACGGCAAACAGTTTATTAATACTGAACGTTCCTATAAACGCGGCCAGATGGGACTTGCTTATGAAATAGTAATTAATTCCAATCCGTGTATTGCTTATCTTATGGAAGAAAATACCATGGCGATGCAGGCATTAGTCATTGCCCACGCCTGTTATGGGCATAACTCTTTTTTCAAAGGTAATTATCTGTTTCAGACCTGGACAGACGCAGACTCGATTATCGACTACCTGCTGTTTGCAAAAAACTATATTAACCAGTGTGAAGAACGCCATGGTATTAAAGAGGTCGAAGATATTATTGATTCCTGCCACGCTATAATGAATTACGGTGTAGACCGCTATAAACGGCCTTACCCGATATCCGCCGAAGAAGAGCACAACCGCCAGCAGGAACGCGAAGAAGAACTGCAGAAACAGGTTAACGATTTATGGCGAACCATACCGCAGAATAAAACTGAAGAAGAGAAAAAACATAAAGTTCGTTTTCCTGCCGAGCCGGAGGAAAACCTACTCTACTTTATAGAAAAAAATGCACCGCTGTTAAAATCCTGGCAGCGGGAAGTCGTACGTATTGTACGAAAAATTTCACAGTATTTTTATCCGCAGCGGCAGACTCAAGTAATGAATGAAGGCTGGGCCTGTTTCTGGCACTACACCATACTTAATGAAATGTATGACCGAGGTCTGGTGGGCGAAGGTTTTATTCTGGAGTTTTTACAGTCACATACCAGTGTCATTTATCAGCCTCCTTACAACAGCAAGTATTACAGCGGCATTAATCCCTATTCACTGGGATTTAGTATGATGATTGATATCCGGCGCATCTGCGAACACCCGACAGAAGAAGACAAATTATGGTTCCCCAACCTTGCTGGTAGTAACTGGAAAGAAAGCATTACCGAAGCGATGCGCAACTTTAAAGATGAAAGCTTTATTCTGCAGTACTTATCACCGAAAGTGATGCGTGATTTAAAACTCTTCTGCATTGTTGATGATGACAAAAAACCGGATATTCAAGTAAACGCTATTCACGATCAGGACGGCTACCAGACAATAAGAGAATCGCTTGCCGGACTCTATAACTTAGGCAATAGAGAGCCTAATATTCAAGTGTATAGTGTGGATATTTCAGGTGACCGTTCATTAACTCTGCATCATAGCCAGCATGCCCGCAAGCCGATGGGAGATTCTACCGAGCAAGTACTAAAACATATTCACCGCTTATGGGGGTTTGATATTCACCTGCATTCTGTCGAAAATAAAAAAATCACCAAGAGTTACCACTGCCCGCCGATTGAGACAGATAAAGACGACTCTTCTATTTAGTAAGCGCGATGCAGGGCAAGGCGCCCTGCGTTTTTATTTACTGCGTTTATCCATTGCAACATAGTCCCGCCGTTTACTGCCGCAGTAAACCTGTCTTGGACGGGCAATTTTATGATCCGGATCAAGTAGAAATTCCTGCCACTGCGCAGCCCAGCCAATACTCCGTGCAATCGCAAATAGAACAGGGAACATACCCACAGGAAACCCCATAGCCTGATAAATTAGACCAGAATAAAAATCTACATTAGGGTAAAGCTTACGTGAAATGAAATAGTCATCCTGCAGCGCGATCCTTTCCAGCTCCAGGGCAATATCAATCAGCGGATTAACACCGGTTACAGCGAAAACATCATAGGCTAATTTTTTACAGATCTTAGCGCGAGGATCATAACTCTTATAGACACGGTGCCCGAAGCCCATCAATTTCCCGCCAGTTCCCTGTTTCACTGACTTAATATATTCAGGAACACGATCCACCGAGCCGATTTCAGCTAACATGCGTAATACGGCTTCATTTGCCCCGCCGTGCAGAGGACCGTAAAGTGCACCTATGGCAGCCGAAGCCGCCGAAAATGGATCTGTATAGGAGCTGGCAACAGCGCGCATCGAACTGGTACTACAGTTCTGCTCATGTTCAGCGTGCAGAATGAAAAGCACATCAATTGCTTTTTCCAATACCGGATCCGGCTGATAAGCCAGTTCGCTTCTCTTCCACAGCATATTCATAAAGTTGCCGACAAAGGACAGCTTTTCATCAGGGTAAGCATAAGGAACACCAATACTATGGCGATATGCAAAGGCGGCTAGAGTCGGCATTTTAGCAATCAGGCGAAAGATCTGCAGATCTCTGCATTCCTGATCATGAATATTTTTAGCATCTGGGTAGAAAGTAGATAAGGCACCAACAGTACCAACCAGTGTTCCCATCGGGTGGGCATCGTGGTGGAAGCCATCGATCAATTTTTTAATATTCTCATGAACAAAGGTATGCTCAGTAATCGCAGCACTCCATTTCTGCAGCTGTTCGCTGTCGGGAAGCTCACCATGTAGAATCAAATAGGCAGTCTCCAGAAAAGTACTTTGTTCGGCTAACTGTTCAATGGGGTATCCACGGTAACGAAGAATGCCCTCTTCGCCATCAAGAAAAGTAATACTACTTCGGCATGAAGCGGTATTTGTATAACCAGGATCATAGGTCAACAGGCCGAAATCTTCTTCAGTCGCTTTTATCTGTTTAAGATCCATTGCATTAATGGTGGCACCGTAGCCTGGATAGGTTCCGTACTGAATAGGTATCTCATAAGTTTTCCCCGTACGGTTATCTGTAATAGTAAGACTGTGAGCAGCCATGATATTTCCTCCATATAGATTTATCCGCACCAGGTATGAAATGGACAATGCAGACAATTTATACTGTCAATTTATACTGTCAATTTATACTGTCAATTTTAGCCCCTTATAACGGGTTTTCCAGCAGCAGAGACTGACAAGATAAAACACTCGATAAATTATCCATAGCCCGCCTTGCCATCACAAAAATACTTCTGATAACAGTATCTTCGCCAAAACTGCAGCCTAATCCCCCTCCTTTAGCAAAGCTGAACTATTCTAATAACGTGACATAAGGAAATGAAGATGAAGCTGACAGATGATAGCAACCTGCACCAGAAACTGCTGATCGCACACGGTCCTGTATTTGCGCTCTCCGGCATTCAAAAAGAGCTTACTAAACAGCACTTGAGCTGCGTGTGTATCAATAATAAAAAAGAACTGCAGGTTCAGTCGCCTGCCCTGCTTATATTGGATAAACAACTGCTGACACAATTAAATCAAGACTCAGCAGGCAGATGGCATAAACCGGAGTCATTACAAGTGATTGCTGAAGAGCATCTGGACATTGAAGCAGACCTCTATGTTCCAAAAGGGTTTACTAAAAAAGTAACAATGAAGCATATTGAATCCGCACTGCAGTCTTTTATTCAGGACAGGCAGCAGGAACAGCTCTCACGTCTGCTGGCCGATAAATCGATCAACCTGAACAGATTAGCAGATATTGGTATCGCCCTCTCTGCAGAAAAAAACCTGACCGCTCTGTTAATTAGAATTCTTACTGAAGGCCGAAAATTAGCCTGTTGTGATGCGGCCTCCCTGTTTCTTCTGGATAACCAGGACAGTAAAAACAGTAAACTGATACTAAAGCTCACTCAAAATGCTTCCATCGACTTTCACTTTGAGGAGCAGTGTTTTCCTCTTAATGACAGCTCCATCTCCGGTTATGTAGCGACCCATGGGCGTGAATTAAATATAGATGACGTCTACGATCTCAAAGACAAACCTTATCAGTTTAACTCAATTTTCGACGATGCTACCGGTTACCGCTGCCGCTCACTACTAGCACTACCGATACAAAACCACCATGGCGAAGTCATCGGCATACTGCAGTTTATCAACCGTACCCGTCAGCCGGATATCCGCCTCAGCTCGCATAAGATCACCCGAGAAAATGTGATTGCCTTTGACGACAACATTTGTCCTCAGCTCAGGGCGCTGGCCAGCCAGTCAGCTATTGCCATTGAAAACCGCAGGCTGATTGAAAGTATACACGGACTGTTTAAAGGGTTTGTACAAGCTTCCGTTACAGCGATCGAGCAGCGGGATCCTACCACCAGCGGTCATTCCTTTCGTGTAGCCGATTTATGCCTTGCTCTCGCTAAGTCGCTGCAGCAGGCTGCATTGCCTCAGTATCAAAAGCAGCTGCTCGATGAAAAAAAACTGCGCCAGCTCAAGTATGCTGCTCTGCTGCATGATTTCGGCAAAGTAGGTGTTCGCGAAGCCGTACTTACCAAAGCTAAAAAACTCACTGTACATCAACTGGATGTTATCAAATACCGTATCCGTCTTGCGCAGCAGACACTATTGCGCCAGAGAGCAGAAAGCGAACTGCAGCTGTTTCAGCAGCAAGGGTGCAGAAATTCGAACCGGCACCTAAGACAGCAGGAGCAGATACAACAGCAGATTGTTCAATTAGAACAGTTCTGGCAGGATATACTCAAGGCTAATGAGCCCACTATACTGCCTGAATCTCTAAGCAGTAACCTCGAGCAGATTCACGCTTACCACGCACCTAATGACCACGGCATACTAACGCCGTTAATTAACCACGAAGAGTTATTAGCCTTATCGATTCCTAAAGGAAGCCTTTCCCTCGATGAAATGACTGAGATCCGCTCGCATGTCACCCACACAGAGAACTTCCTAAGACAGATTCCCTGGACTCAAGAACTTCAGGATATCCCGGATATTGCGGCGGCTCACCATGAAAAAATAGACGGCAGCGGCTACCCGAGAGGATTAACAACAAATCAGATTCCACTGCCGTCACAGATAATGACGGTCTGTGATATTTACGATGCGTTAACCGCATCTGACCGTCCCTATAAGCATGCCGTTCCCAATGAACTGGCATTTAAAATTCTACATAATGAAGCAGAAAAACAGCAGCTCAACGGTGATCTGGTTAAATTATTTATCGATACTAAAGTCTATCTGGTTATTAAAGATAAGCTCTACAGGAAGCCGGGTAATACGGTCAGCTGTTTCCATCACCACGTTTGTGATTTTGATCTGCTGGACAACAGCTGAGGGAGTTTCAATGAAAAACTCTCAGAGCAGCTGCAATAAAAAACGACAAAGTGACTTCAATAAAACATACAAAAAAAACCGTACTGTTTTAGCCGCACTGCTGCTGTTTATCAGCTTTCTAACCATTAATAGTATTTATCATCCTTTTATTAATTTCGATAATATCTGGTTGGATTTTGCAGTGAAGCAGTGGAGCAGCGACAGCACTGCGGATCCCGAGATTGTTGTTATTGATATCGATGATCCCAGTCTGCAGGCAATGAAAAATAGAGTCGGCCGCTGGCCCTGGCCCCGTTCGGTTCACGCAGAGCTGCTGGAGCAGTTACAGTTACAGCAGCCTAAAGCAGTGATTTTTGATATTTTGTTTGCCGAACCCGATATCTACCGTCCCGATGCTGATAAATACCTTTCCGAAGTGATCAGCGATGCCGACAATATCTTTCTACCGATACTTCATTTAAATTCAGATCAGCCCCGACTCTTCCCGAAACTTATCGACTATCCGCCCAGCGTCGGACTAACTGTCACGCCTGATTCTGCACAAACATATAAACAGACCCGCGCGAATCTACTGCTTCCCGCAGCCGTCAACTCTGACGCCTGGAAACTGGGCACCATTAATTTTTATCCCGATCCTGATGGCGTCGGACGCCGTTACCAGATACAACACCCGATTGAACTGTGGCGCATAGACTCATTACCAACCAAAGCAGCCCGTTATCTCGGCGCCAGGATTCCGGAGCAGAAAGAGATAATTCTAGACTGGCACAGGGCGGCATCCAGCGGCTCAGTATCACCCTATGCGACCTATTCTTACGCGGCGATTTATAAAGCAGTCAGCGAGGAGCAGACTTTTATTCACAAAAACTTTTTCCACAATAAAATTATAATTATCGGCTCAACAGCAACGGGTCTGCATGACATAAAAAACACCCCGGTAAGCGGTCTGTTTCCCGCCGTGTATATTTTAGCCACTGCGCTTGATAACCTGCTGCACGGTCAGCAGCTGAGCCCTGTTCCAGTCGTAATCAACCTGCTGGCCGCAATTTTATTTCTACTGCTGCTGACACTCGGTCTGCTGCTTGCCAAACGCATCTTACCCGTAGCATTGGCTTTTCTAATGATAACGCTTTGTTATTATCTGGTCAGTTATCAACTGACCGGTTATAAGTTTCTGATGACGGTTAACAGCCCGATGATGATAATCAGCGGCTATTTTTTCTCCGTACTGGTGGTGCAGTTTCTGCAGCGGCAGCGGGAATACACCTACGCTATTGATATTTTCGGACGGTTCATGGACCGCAACGTAGTCCGGCAGTTAGTTGACTCCGGTGAAACAGAGCAGGCGCTGCATGCTAAAAGCTGCAAAATTACGGTACTTTTTTCCGATATCCGTAATTTCACCACTCTCTCGGAAAAACATACCGCCCTGGAAATCGTCCAGCTTCTGGACGATTATTTTTCCATGCAGGTAAGAGTCATTTTCCGGCATCAAGGGACTCTGGATAAATTTATCGGTGATGCCATTATGGCCTTTTGGGGCGCCCCGCTGGAAAATGAAAATCAGGAAATACAAGCGGTAGAAGCCGCGCTGACTATGGTTGAGCAACTTGAACGTTTCCGCCTTGAGCAGAAGCTTCCTGATTTTAATATCGGTATAGGTATCCATACCGGTGAAGGAGTTGTAGGGGCGATCGGCGGCGAACAGCGCTACGATTACACCGTAATCGGTGATACGGTCAATGTTGCCAGCCGCATTGAGGGAGTTACCAAAAACCGCTGCAATATTCTTATATCAGAAGCAACTCGTAACGCCTGCAGAGATCATTTTGACTTTATTGAGCTTGGCAGCTATACCTTAAAAGGTAGAGAAGAACCCGTTACAGTATTTATACCAAAACGTCATGAAAACATGGAAATAATCACCACAGAAAACAGCTGAACTAAAAGCCTGACAGCGAAATAGAAGCATGCTCTGCCAGCGCCTTTAACTACAGCAGAATAACTCAAAAATCGACATTTTCAACTTGCTTATATCAGGGAGAAAAGCAGTGAAAAACTTATTGATTATAGTTGCCGTCAACCTATTATTCAGCACTTTTTCAGCATCGGCACAACAGGCATCAACAATTATTGATGCACATTTGAAAACATCCCCGTCCATCAGAAGCGAATCTATCGAATTCCTAAAAACAGATACATCTGTCATTATTCTCGAGCGACAGGGAGGCTGGTACCGAGTAGAGACATTTCCGCAGCTGCAGGGCTGGTTAAAAATGCTGTGGCTGCGCTACTCAGTGACAGGCACAAGCGATAATGGTTTTTCACTGCTCACCGAGGGGGGTGGTGTTACTGTGGCAACAGGAATCCGCGGGCTGTCTGAAGAAGAGCTTGAAAAAGGCCAGGGTGATCCCTATGCCGTCAATACGCTGGAGCGTTTCACGGTTTCGCCAGAGCAGGCCAAAGCCTTTGCGAAAGCCGGCGGTCTGAAGAAAAAACACCTGCCTTATGCAGACACAGAATAGCAGGGAGCTGAACATGAAAAACAGTAAACGGAATTTATGGAAAACAGCAGGTCTCACAGTTTTAATAAGCATGGTCTTATCACTGACCAGCTGCAAAACCACAGATTTAGGGCTGGACAATATCGACCTCGATCAGCTGACCAATACCTTTGAAAAATTCATTGACCTCGGCGATAAAACTGAAGAGCAGGAACAGGCCTTTGGAAACGAAGTTGCACAGGTGCTGCTAACCGACAGTCGCCTGTTAAATAACGATCAAGTTCAGCGTTACGTTAACAGTGTCGGTCAGTGGCTGGTGCAGAACAGTGAACGTCCGAACCTTAACTGGCACTTTATCGTACTCGATGATAAAAGTTTTAACGCTTTTGCCGCCCCCGGTGGTTATATCTTTATTACAGCAGGCACCCTGTTGAGATTAAACAATGAAGCGGAGCTGGCCGGCGTACTTGCCCACGAAATGGCACACGTATTAAAACGCCACTATTTAGAAGCGCTGCAGAAACAGACGCAGCTGGATCTGGCGTCTGACATCGGCATACTAGCCTATCAGATTAAAAGTACCAGAAGAGACAACTATGACAGCGATACCATTGAAAATATGGAACTGGCTGAAGAAATCAGCTCTGCAATGGATGACCTGTATACCAATGGTTTAGCCAGAGGAGATGAAGAGCAGGCCGATAATATGGCTGTTATTATCTGCGCTCGGGCGGGTTATGATCCCTACTCTTATATTGCTGTTATACAGAAAATAGCCAGCGAAAAACCGGACTCTGCGGGCTGGCAGACCTTTATGAAACGCCATCCGTCGGCTAATGATCGCCTGACGGCATTACAACCTCTAATGGACAGCGTATTTTCTTCCCCTGGAAACTACCTGACTCTAAGCAGTCGTTACCAAAAATCAATCCGTTAACAACAACAGTCAGTTTCAGCCGCTCCTGAAACTGACTTAAAACAACCATTTTTTACAAGTAAATGTCACATACCTTTATCTACGCTTAGCGCTAAGTATGTTCAGGCTTATACACTGTGTTATTTCTTTAACACTTGCTGTTAGCCCCCTCCTTTTCAGCTGTGATCAAACAAATCCTCAGCAGCCTGTACTTATATGCTTATCAGCTATAATCAATAATACGTGATGATCTTTTCAAGAGGACAAAATTATGCTCCGTACACTGCTTCTTATTGTAATTATGTTGTTTTCTCCTAACTTACTGGCACAAAAAATAACACTCGCTAATGGTGAATGGGCTCCTTATCTATCCAAAGATCTTAAACAGTATGGTTATATTGCACATATTGTCAGTGAAGCCTTTGCAGAAGAGGGAATCGAAGTTGAATATGTATTCTTACCCTGGAAACGAGGTTATGAACAGGCAAAAGAGGGAAAATATGACGGTACACTGATCTGGGGATTTTCTGAAGAGCGTGCTGCAGACTTTCTTTACAGCGATGTTGTGGCAGTGCTCGGTACAGGTCTGTTCGTACAGAAAGGAAAAAATATCGAATGGAACGAAATGAAAGATATTAGTAAATATAATATCGGCGGCGTTCTCGGTTATGCATACGGCACAGAGAATCTGGAAGCTTCGGGTGCGATGAAGATAAAGCGCATCAGCAGCGATGAAGCTAACTTTAAAAAACTGGCAAGCGGACGCTTAGATATTGTGCTTGAAAATGGCGACGTCGGCCTGGAAATTGTAACCCGCTTGGGTCTTAATGATAAAGTATCTCTTCTTCCCAAATTACTGACCTCTAGAGATTACTCTGTCATTATTTCCAAAAACACGAAAAATGCACAAGTGCTGGTTGATGCTTTTAACCGCGGTTTTCAAAAGCTCAAAGCCGACGGGCGTTATCAAAAATATATTGAGGCATCCCGCCGTGGTGAATATAAATAACAGCAGGGAAAACAGTAAGGGATCTTATTCAGATCCCTTAACATGGGCTAAATTCGCACTATGCTCAAGCCGGACAATGGTTCGTCGATAAAAATACCAGGCAGCCAGCCCTGCCAGACAGTTTCCTATCAATGCCCCGATAAACAGCCCTTTTATCTGACCAATTTGAGCACCTAGCCATAAACAAGGCAGAAAAAAAGCAAATAAGCGCAGTGCAGAGATAAGCAGCGCATCACCAAGTTTAGCTAATGCATTAGACACTGAAACCATCAGCATACAAATGCCTAAAGGAGCTAAACTAAAGGGGACAAATGTCAGATGCCAGTTAAGAATACTCTCCACATTTTGTTCACTCGTCATTAAAGCTGCCAGCCATGAAGAGGAAAGTAAAGTAAGCAGCGCAACCAGCAGCTGCAGGCCTAAAATAAACCTGCAGGCAATACTGACCAGCTGACGGATAGCAGTAATTTTTCCAGCACCAAGCAGACGACCGATCATAGGCGGCATGGACATAGTCAAAGCCAGCACGGCCACAATCGCAAAAAACTCATAGCGAGATGCCAGCGCCCAGGCGGCAACAGAAGCGGTGCCGTAACCGGCAATCAGTTTTGTTGCCAGCATCGAAGACAGCGGCGGCAGCAGCTGACTTATCATGGCCGGCCCCATGATTTTTGTAATGGAATTTATACTGGCGGAAATATCGAGCCCATGCCAGTTGAAACTTGCCCAATGTTTTTTCAACACCTTTGGCGCAACCACCAGAATACCGCAGCTGAACGCCACAACGGTAGCCAGAGCGGCCCCTTTAATACCCATATCTAAAGTAAAGATAAACACAGGATCCAGCACTAAATTCACCGCACTGGTAACCATCATCATAGTACCGGGTAAAAATGTATTACCATTAGCACGGCAGACGCTGTAATAAAAATACAATACCGCTCCTACCCAGGCACTCAGCAGCCAGTAAGGCCAGTAGACATCAATCACGGCATAAACAGGCGGCGGTGCACTTAGCATAGACAAAATCGGGCGGCGCAGCAGCCATAGAGCAATACAGATTACCGCTACCCCAAGCGACCCCATGAGTAAAACTAATCCACCGAGCTGCTTAGCGTAGGTGTGTTTATCAGCACCTAATGCACGCGCAAGTATAGCCGTTGTGGCGATCCCCAAACCAACTTGAATACCAATAATGACCATCTGCACCGGCAGTGTAAATCCCTGTGCGGCTAAAGGAAGTACACCAAGCTGGCCGATAAACGCACTGTCGACTAACTGAAAGCTCATTAGTGACAGTACGCCGAACAACATTGGCCAGGTCATTGTAAATAACTGTCGTGCCGGTGAATCATTAGTTTGTTGTGTTTCTGCTAACTGCATAAATAGGCCGTTTATATATTAAGGTTAACTGCTGCTTTAACAGGCACATATATCCTGATAAAGCTGATCTGCCAGCTGCTGCAGCACTTCCGGCTGAGGATGGGTATGAGCAAATGTTCTTAATCCATATATACCCATCACAAAATAACGAGCCAGGTGAGCACTGTCTCTGTTTGTTTTAAGGGCACCTGATTCTTTGGCTTGTTCAAACAGTGCGCCTAACGCATTCTGCCAGTCAGTAAGACTAGCGCTGATACTATGACGAATTTCATCATCCTGACCTGCTGTCTCATTAAGCGCCTTGGTCAGTAAACAGGCTTTAGCCGTATCACAGCTTAAACACTCACTAACGATATTATTCAGATAGTTTTTCAGGGCGGCTAACACCGGCTGTGAACCGTCAAAAAATCCTTGAAATTCAGTAGTTCGATCCTGATTATACTGCTCTAACGCAGCTAATAATAAACCGCGTTTATTTTCAAAAGCGCAGTAAATGGAGCCGGGGTGCAGTCCGGTTGCACGGCTAAGATCCTGCATACTCGTTTTTGCGTATCCTTTGTGCATAAAGGCAGTCATGGCAGAGCGCAGTACTGCTTCTCTATTAAATTCGGCATTTCTCATTTTCATACTCAGTAATTAACTCTGGTGCAGTATACTTAATTTTGAATGTTTGTTCAAAATAACACTTGAATGAACATTCAAAGCACAGTATCTTGAATAAACATTCAAGATAGAGAGAAGCTTATGACCAGTAACCTGTTTCAATCCTATGCACTAAATAACAGCATTAAACTTAAAAACCGTATTTTGATGGCGCCGCTTACCCGTTGTATGGCAGATGAAAATCTTGTGCCGACACAAGCTACGGCAGATTATTACGGTCGCCGCGCGGAAGCTGGTCTGATTATTTCTGAAGCGGTTCTTATCCGCCCTGACGGTCAGGGTTACCCGAATACGCCGGGATTATTTAACAAAGCACAAATCAACGGCTGGCTGAAAGTAACCGAAGCCGTGCATAGTAACGGCGGCAAAATTTTTGCCCAGTTATGGCATACCGGCCGTGTAGCTCATCCGCACTTTTTCGGCGGCGGTGATGTAATTGCCCCTTCAGCACTCGCCGTTGAAGGCAGTGTGCCGCGCATGCGTGAATTAACCTATCAGGTTCCAAGAGCTGCCGGTGATACAGATATTAAAGAGCTTGTCGAAGATTATGCACAGGCAGCCGCCAATGCGCTTGAAGCCGGATTTGACGGTGTCGAAATTCACGGCGCTAACGGCTATCTTATCGACCAGTTCCTGCACCATGACAGCAACCGGCGCAGCGACATGTACGGCGGTAGTGCTGAAAATATGTCACGTTTTGCATTAGCTGTGACTGACGCTGTTATCACGCGTATCGGCAATAATAAAACAGCACTACGCATCAGTCCCGGGGCCTATGTTAATATGCAGGCCGACAGCCGTGACCGTGCAGTCTTCGATTATTTATTAGCTGAACTAGAACTGCGGGATCTGGCTTATCTGCATATAGGTATTTTTGACGACAGTATGCAGTTTGACTATTTAGGCGGCAGTGTTTCCAGCTATGTCCGCACTCATTACCACAAAACACTGGTTGGCGTCGGCAGTTACACTGCAGAAACCGCCAGCACCGCGATTAATGAAAATAAGTTTGATTTAATCGCAGTAGGCAGGCCTTTTATCGCCAATCCGGATTATGTCAACCGTGTCCGCGAGGGTGCAGAGCTCGTTCCCTATTCCGATGAGATGCTCGACAGCCTGGTTTAGTCGGATTGAATAAAGAATAAGTTGTCGCAGTCCCCTAACGTTATGCAAAATGTACAGCAGCCCTTTACGCTCGCTTCAGAAAAAAGCGAGCGTAGTTTTTTTCGTTCAAGACCAAACCGAGCAGTAAGATGATGCTTGCTCTGCCTAAAGTAAAGTATTAAAAAAGTTGATATTACTAAATTAACAGCAAATGATTTTAATGCAGAGTTTATTAAACGATCCCGTCTAACAAAGACTCACCTAACGCCGTCGGAAAACCATCCGCCACATCACCAAGGCCATGAACTATACTGACAGTGATAATGGGATACTTGCTTTCAAATAAGATTAAGTCCGGAAATTACAAAATGCTTAACACGCTGAAATTGAGTAAATTCTCGAATACTTTGTGAAATAAAACAGAAATATGTTCTCCGAATATTCTTTAGTAAAAGAGGTTAGTATGAAGTTTATCATTATTGTATTTATATGCTTAATGAGCCTAACTTCGCCGGCATTTTCCGTGCAGGAAGTAACCATACTTATTGAAGACGGGCGCTTTGCACCATATAAATTTAATGATAAAGACGGAAATGTAACCGGCATTTACCCTGAAATAGTAAGAAAGGCGGTTGCTAGAATGCCTGAGTACCAGGTTAAATTCCTAGAACTGCCTTGGGCACGAGTTAAGCTTCATATTAAAAAGGGGATATCCTTTGCAATGCTTCCGCCTTATTTCCATGCCCATGACTGGCTGACTAATAAGAAACCTAAACGTCCTTATATCTGGCCCTACTCTTTGTCGTTAGTTACCCAAACTGATATTGTTGTCTGCAATGCAGTGAAATTAAAACCTTCCCGCTCTAACTGGCCTGAGGATTATCAGGATTTATCTTTTGCAATGCAGCGGGGAGATGGAATCGCAGGTGAGAAATTCAACAAAATGGTCGAGAAAAAGAAGATCAATATCTATTTTGTTCGCTCCACTCTGCATACTATACCCAAACCACTTGAAGATGCAGATTCAGAGCTTAGCTCGAAAGTCAGAACAAGGCACAATATGCAGAGAATGGTTATTCCCTTTTCAAATATTGTAACGCCGTGCTGGTTTTCGAGCTAGGCTCCCGCAGGGCAAGGCGAGAGTCAACCATCTTCAGCGTTATAAAACCTTGATGTAGAATGCTAGACCTACGGCTTTATGCCTTGAATCTAGTCACCTCTCGACTTGCTGATTCCTGCATCTTCAAGTAGCTTGGGTATATAAAACAAGTACTGGCAGGGAAACAATCTTGTACGGTTATTTCCCAAATGGTGTTTGATTACCTGATTAACGAAATGAAAAAAAATGGAGAGTATACACAATGGGCAGCAGAGGTTACTTTAGAGTCTAAAATTATCGGTACCAATGAGGCATATTTAGGTTACACCGATATCAATGCTGAGAATAATTTTCCATTTAAAAAAGATTTTTCCATTAAATTTGACATTGAAATTTATAAAATGAAAAAGAGCGGAGAAATTCAGGAAATAATTAATCGATTTGTCGAATAGCTATTTTACTGCCCAAGTTAGCTGGGAGCCGCTTTGTAAGGCTTAAGGGATTTTGCAAACTGAAACAAAAAGGGTTAAACATAATAGTTAACCCTTTTTAGTTATAACAGTTTAATCCTGTTTATTAAGCGCTTTAGTAATAATAATATCACGCTCAATCTGACGCTTATGCGCATCACTGTCAGCGGCTGTCAGTTGTTTTTCCAGCATTTGAATATGCTTTTTGAAGGCCTTATTATCGCTAAATGTTTTTCCTTTAACATTAATAGAAGCGACATTCGTATAGCGCCCGTCACTGCTCATTGGAACCGTAATCTTACCTGAATTAATCAATGATTTAACAACTTCTCGTTGACTCTCATAACCCGATAAGCCACTCAGCTTCCAGCGGTTCATTGTTTTTCCTTGGTAACTGCCTTTTTTCACTTCAGTTAAATAGCGGGCAGTAAAGTTGCGGATAGTCCCCTGCTCTTCACCATATTCAACTTTAGTATCAGAAAGAACAGGGAAGTTGGAACCTTCAAGTACCCCTCCCTCTTGAGTCAAGTGCCCCATACGGTAGCTGTTCATACCAAGGCTGATTTTAGTGTTATCAGTAACCGCCTCACCGTCTGCAAAATATAGATCGGTAATACGCTGACCTGCAGGTTTAGTAAGATCAATACGGTAAGTCACACCGGCAAAAAAATCATTGGTAGAATATTTTGAAGCGCGGCGCTGCGCATTGAAGCTGTATGTTACATCACCTTCCTGCACGCTGTTAAAGTAACCCGCAGACCATTCCATATAGGTTTTAAGCTCTTTACCTGTCATAGAATACACTGTGATTTCACCGCCGGTATACTGGTAATTATATGCAATATCCTTTGCTTTTATAGGACCTGCATCCAGCTGCGCATAATCATTATCTATCTGCAGCGCAATCACATTCGCTTTAGGTGCATAATGAAAAGCAGCTTCCTGATACAAAGCACTGATCCCGGTATCCTGAATATGTACCTGTGGAATCCCCTGGATCTCATTCTCAGGTACCAGATCTTCACCGCTTAATTCTGCCAGCACACGATTAGCATTTTCCCGTAGTCGTTTATGATAAGGCTGGTACAAGGCTTCCATCTTCTGATCCGAAGCAATACCGTCAATTTTGTAGGTATAGCTGTCTTTATTAATTAACGAAAACCTGCCGCCTCGTTCCTCAAACTGCAGATCAATACGCGATAATGCTTTTCCGTATTTATCAGGCTCAGTAATAATCACACCGTTAATCACCTCTTTATCAATCAGCGTATGCATATGGCCGGCAACAATCGCATCAAGTTCCGGATTAGCCATCGCAATGTCACGTACTCCCGTATCCGCAATATTATTCTCATTATCTATGCCCATATGAGCAACCAGAACAATAGCATCTACCTGATCATCGATCTGCTTAATCACTTTCTTAACTTCTAATGAAGGATTACTGAAAGTCATACCGTCAAGGCGATTTGTCCCGGCAGCAAAAACCTCTGTCATAGGGGTGTCCATACCGATCACACCAATTTTAATACCGCTGCGCTCGATAATTGTATGCGAAGGCAGAAAAGGATTACCGTCGGCACGGGTGATATTACCGGCTAGAGGCTGGCCTTCAAACTGACTAAGCGAGCGGTTAAGTACTTTTAAACCAAAATCAAATTCATGATTTCCAAGCACCCAGACATCATACTTCATTTCGTTAAAACCCAGCATCATAGGATCAACAGCTTCGTCTTTAAATGTTTCAACAAAGTTGCCCTGGATGGTATCACCGGCGTCAACCAGAATGATATTACTCTGCTGACTGCTGATTTTTTTCACTTTAGTGGCAATCTGACTTAGACTGCCGCGCATATTAGCTTTATCCGTCGCATAATCCCACGGCATGAAATGCCCATGCAGATCAGACGTACCTAAAATAGTAACATCGACAATATCACCATCTGCCGCATTAATTGAACCGCTGAACACAGCGGCAAATACCGCTGAATACAAAAACGTTTTATTCATTACTAACTCACATTATTATTTATAAAATTCAAAAAGATTTGTTCTACGGCGCTTCTTACGATAACTGCTCAGAAGCACAGAGCGGCGCATTCTACTCTTTAAAATCAGCTGGTTATAATAAGAAACACACAAATATCAAATCTTACTTTATTTTTATTTATTCATTGATAAAAAGGAGACGTGCAAATGTAGAGAATAGAAAGGCCAACAGCCCCTACGGTGCACTATCGGTTTCGCACAAAGTAAAAAGGGTTAATCAAATGATTAACCCTTTTGTATATAATTATATTTAAAGTGTCTCAGCTAACTGGCTGAGCAGACTTTCCTGCTCTGTCGTCAATGTGGTTGGCGTATTAATAATAACCTCATAAATTAAATCACCACAGGCATTGCCCTTCATCGCCTTAATGCCTTTTGACTTAATACGGAATTTACGTCCGGTTTGTGTACCTTTAGGGATTTTAATATTGATATAACCGTCAAAAGTCGGCACTTTCATTGTACCGCCTAGTGCGGCCGTCGGAAAAGAAGTTGGTATCAGACAATGCAGATCATTACCTTCTCTTTTGAAAAGCTCATGTTCAGTAAGAGAAATTTCTACAAGTAGATCTCCTCTCGGCGCATCTAATGTACCAGGATTACCTTTACCTGGAATACGTACGCGCTGCCCTTGATCAATGCCCGCAGGAACAGAAACTTTCAGAAGCTGCGGATTATTGGGTAGTTTTACCTCCTTGTGACAGCCGTTAATTGCTTCCTCTAAAGTTAACTCAACAGAATATAGTAAGTCAGTTCCTTTTTCCGGTCGAGGCTGGTATTGACGTCGCTGACGCTGCTGACCGAACATATCACCAAACATATCATTAAAACCGCCGGAAGAGCTGTCAAAACCAGAGTGAGCAGAGCGCCGGTTCGGATCAAATGCCTGATGACCAAAATCATCATATTCCTGTCTTTTATCAGGATCAGAAAGGATCTCGTAGGAGGATTTCACTTCTCTAAAATTGTTCTGAGCAACAGGATTATCCGGATTACGATCCGGATGGTATTTCATGGCCAATTTTTTATAAGCTTTTTTTATTTCTTTTTCAGTTGCACTTTTATTAACACCAAGCACTTCATAACAATCTCGTTTTGCCATTTTTATATCTCATAATTACAGCTTATACCCAAACTGTTTGGGCATATCACACACGTGCGGCTGATAAAAAACATCACAACCCGCAACTATTAAAACATTATAACTTAGTTATTCCTGAACTCGTGTGTTGTTTTTCTTTTCAGTACAAAAAGAAAAAGGGCAGCTGCTGCTGATGTTTTAAAACACCGGCAGCAGCCGCCCCTTTGTTCATCAAAAATAGTGCTGTTTACATACTTTTAAAATCATTCATACGCAGCAAAGCTTGTTTAATAACCGGCGCGGGCACACGAAGAAGAATCTCTTCTGGTTCCATATTATTAAACAGCTCTCCAATAAAAACACAGGTATATGTTAATGGTGCACTATCAAATAACTTTGGATTCGCTATAAAGTTACAGCCTCGTGACGCCATCCATTCATGATTGTCTTGTCCTGACATAAATCCAGAGTCAACTACCGCATGCTGAAGCTTTGCTAATAACGCACCAAATTCAACATGGCTGGCATTAAAGTCATTGCTTATTTCAGCAACACAGTTGATTGAATCTTGATTTGGTAAAATTGCTAGTTGATGAATATCTTGCATTGTTTATGGGTCCTATAATTGGTTTATTATGAATATCGAAGACACTTTTTCCGTAAATATGCTGTGACTTGTACTCTGCCCATGTTCACCACTCGTCTGCACCTGAAAGTTCATTCAACTGGAATGTATAACCGGATCTGATTTGTTTAACTCATTCCTGCAAACTCGAGCAGTGAACTTTTCCAATGAGGAGCACACTGTCTTTGTTTTTTAACCGTCCATAGAGCAGGGTAAGCGTTTACATCTCAATATTGTTCAAAGAGGTACTGTTATGGGTTGTCTGGTTCATCCTTAAACAAAGCCAGTGGTGAAATTTATCCACCAATATCCCTATAAGTTGTAAGCGTTTACATTTATACACTTTGTTGACAATTAATTCAAGTAAATAGTTATGCAAAAATGATATTGCAATGAGAATATCACAATTTAGGCTTTTCTACACACGTACATAAAAACACCATTAGCTCTATCAAAGCTAATAAATCAGAAAACTTAACGGCTGCAGATGCTAAAATAGTCGTTAAATATTTTGACAAAGGTAAACCATGGCAAACTTCAAGACCCACCTCAATACCGCGGCGGTGACAACCGGCCTTGCTTCCTCAGCACTTTTATCGGCTGGACATATTGATCTTAATAATGCGCTTTGGCTTTGGTTTATCGGGACAGTCGGAGGCCTTCTCCCGGATATTGATTCTGACAATTCAACATCACTGGACAGTATCTTTACTCTATTTGCTTTAACCGTAATACTGCTGGTGCTGCGTTTTATTACCGACAGTCAGTTCAGAGAAATAAGTTTTACTGAACTGATTATTATTCCTGTAATTCTTTACAGTATTATGAAATATGTTATACGGCCGATATTTGAAAAGATCACTGACCATAGAGGAAGCTGTCACTCTCTGCTTTTTCTACTGCTATGTGCCCTGCTCACAACTCAGGTAACCTGGAGATTAAGTCAGACTCATTCACAACAATCCGAGATTATTGCCTGGCTTTCCGGAGGATTAATTTTTCTGGGAGGAATCATTCATTTAATATTAGATGAAGTATTCAGCGTAGATCTGCGTAATGTCAGAATTAAGAACTCCTTTGGAAGCGCCTTCAAACTGGCTGACTTTGACAACAAAATGTTAACCCTGTTGACTTTTATTGCGATCTGCATACTGCTTTACATTAGTCCAGCATCTGAGAGTACCATCAGCAGCTTAACAGACTGGTCTAAGTTCATATTTTAAGCATATAAATAATTACTTTGCTGTTTTTAATGTCTCAGACAGATACTGAGTAAAACGGGCCCAGGACTTTTTATCAGCATCGGCCTGATAACGTGCAGATCCAAATACAGTAAAGGCATGGGGCGCGCCGCTGTAGTTGGTCATTTCATGGCTAATATTATTCTTCTCTAATTCAACGGCCAGCTGTGCATACTGGAGCATACTGATATTGCTGTCAGCACTGCCGTGGAAAATTAACAGATTGCCTTTAGTGTGTTTATAATCTTGCCCTGGCGGCGTTTTCAGCCTGCCATGAAAGGTAACAAAACCTTTCAGATCTGCACCAGAACGAGCGTACTCCAACACCGCGGCGCCGCCGAAACAGTACCCCATAGCGACAGCATTATCGCCGTCTGCACCTTTAAGCAGAGCTGTACCTAAGGCGGCCTGAAGCAGTTCACGCATCTTAACTCGGTCTTTATATAGCTCTCCGGTGTGCTGACGTTTATCTTTTACCTGCGTGGGACGAATCCCTTTACCAAAAAGATCCGCGGCAAAAACGCTGTACCCTAAATCTGCCAGCATATTAGCGCGCTTTACCTCATAATCAGTCAAGCCGTCCCAGTCATGAACCAGTAAAACCAGTGGAGCTTCTCTGGAAGGAGTGACAAAATACCCCTGGTACAGTTTACCGCTTACCTGATAAGTAACAAAATCGCCATCTGCATTAGCCGTCTGCATAACCATTAAAATGACAGTTAATATTATTAATATCTTCATTTGTTCACTCCGGAACTGTCGAAATAAAATTGTTTGTATTTGTAACGTTAGTGCTGCAGGCAGCCTCTGTCAAAGCGGCAAAGAGCAGCGCATAAAGTTTTCTAAGAAAAGCTGGAGTACAAATCTGCACCGCTTAAGCTGCCGAATGCATGGTTAAAAACAAAAAACTCAGTCACTAGCGGCGGGACGGCTTAAGCGGCCGAACATATTTACAAGTGCCTCTTTGCTTTTATAAACAGCCAGAAAACCATTCTGATGAACAAATGCAGCTTTATCATCCGGCAGCAGCTTCCTATAAACAAGGTCAAAACTACCAGCTTTAACAGTAGGTATTTGAATGCACCATTCATTCTTCGCTTTTACAAACCAGACCACATGAGTAATTTTCGAGTAGCGGCTCTGACCATGGATTAATGCCGTCCAGTCATAAGCGTATTCATCTAAAATAAGTATGCGGCATTTTCCGATATGGTAAATTTGCGAACGTTTAATGATTTCCTGCGTTTTAATCAATCGTTCCTGCTTTACTTTCAGGTCGGCGATAAAAGTAACCGCAATTTTCAGCGCTTCATAAAACTGCCTCTGCTGGCGGCTTTCATTAAATACATCACCATGATTATAGGAGGCAATAATCTCTGCAAATGAAAAGCCGGGCATCTTCTGCACGCCGCAGTCATGTTTATCAACGGCATCAACAAAGCGGTCAATTTGTCTGTTAACTTCACCGCCCTGCTGTTTTATCCACTGCCATACCAGCCCGGCACTTGACACCCTGCCGTTTACAATCTGATGATGGTCAAAGCGCCGCTTGTCAGGATCATGAATTCCACCGACATCTAATACAATATCAGCCTGGTTAATAACATCCATTTCTCGAGTGCGAATTATATTAAGGCTGGGATAGTCAATAATTCCATAAACATGCAGCAAAGCCACTGCCGAGACTTCATCTGCATGAAAAGTACCGTTATGGGTGACAAGTTGTATTTTATCTACAGTCATTATTTTTCAGTTATTCCAAAAAAGAAAATTTACACCGGTAGAATTAACCGGCCGTTTATAATTTTAGTAATAGAATCACGATCTGTCTGTAACTGCTCTAAAAAAGCAGCCGCCCGGCTATAAGACATTAGGCATGATATTTGCTAACTATATGATTATTAATTTTAAATAAAGGTTCAGCAGATGACGGCGGTAATCACATCACAAACACCTCAACCCTTATCAAACAGTATTGGTTATACCAGCAGCACTGAAGCGGCTTCCGCCGGCAAAGAGGTTAAAGCAGCGGACAATACTGCGCCGATCAGTAAAACAACGGACGGAACGGCAGGTGAAACGGTCAGCTTCACAAGCAGGGCTATAAAAATACAAAGCATTGCCTCGGATTTTTTCGGCAGCGGACAGCTTTCTATGGCAGATATCCCGAAATATATTCAAAGGCTGCAGAGCGATGGTTTATTGACGCATCAGCAGGTAGAGCAGCTTGGTTATTCAAAAACTGCACAGGCAGATAAAAACGCCAATGCTGTGGTTAAAGTGTTGGATTTTATTGAAAGTTTTACAGATAAAGTGAGCAGTCAGGATCCTGAGGATAATCTTATCGGCACCTTAGACAGAGCAAAAAAGGTCATAGAAAACTTAGATTCAACAACAGGGAAATTAAACGCTTCCGATGTAAAAGTATCCTTGATAGAAATCACCGCATACCTGAATGGTGATCAGGCTGAAAAATGGGATGAACAAGATCTGAATTCACTAAAGGAGATAAAGAACATAATCTCGGCCACTAACCAAATTCACTTTAGTCAGACCAACTCTACAGCGGCTAACCGCTACCTGCAGTTTTCCGGCCGTTCATTTTAAATTAGGAAATTAACAACAACCGGCAATTATAACGACAGGTAAAAACACACCCGAAGATTATCTCACTAAAATAGATAATACTCGGGTGTGTTAGATAAAACAGGATTGATCAGATTTTATGCATCCGGTCTCTGCTTGCATCAGCCAGTTCACGAAGCATATTTTCCGTGTCGCTCCAGTTAATGCATGCATCTGTAATGCTTTTACCGAAAACCAGTTCTTTACCGTCTTCCACGGACTGACTGCCCTCTTCAATAAAGCTTTCAATCATCACGCCGGATATTGAACGGCATCCGTCACGCATCTGCGCCATCACATCATGAGCAACATCCCATTGTTTTTTATACTCTTTAAAGCTGTTACCGTGACTGAAATCAACCACTAGACGCTGACTTAAGCCGACCTTATCCAGCTCATTTACTGTATTGCGAATATCAGCCGCGCTGTAGTTAGGTGTTTTGCCGCCGCGTAGAATCAAGTGACCGTAGGGATTACCGGCAGTTTTATAAATTGTCATACGGCCGATTTTATCCGGCGAATAAAAAATATGACGGGCTTTAGCCGAACGCACCGCATCCATAGCAATTTTTAAATTACCATCAGTCCCGTTTTTAAATCCAACCGGGCAGGACAGTGCCGATGCCATTTCACGATGTACCTGGCTCTCTGTCGTACGGGCACCAATAGCCCCCCAAGTAATAAGGTCAGCAATATACTGACCGGTCACCATATCCAAAAATTCCGTTGCAGTTGCCAGGCCCAGCTCATTAATATCGACCAGTAATTTTCTGGCCAGTTTAATACCTTTATTAACATTATTCGTGCCGTCCAGATCAGGATCGTTGATCAGCCCTTTCCAACCGACAATCGTGCGCGGTTTTTCAAAATAGGTACGCATCACAATGCACAACTCATTGGTAAATTCATCTTTGAGTTTTACCAGACGCTGCGCATATTCAAGGGCGGCATCCGGATCATGAATAGAACAAGGGCCGACAACCACCAGCAGGCGGTGATCTTCACCGGCTAGAATCGCTTCAACCTCTCTGCGGGCACGGGTCACCACACCGGCAGAACTATCTGATATTGGACAATCTTCAGCTAATTCAGCCGGAGTAATAAGGTAGTCTAGTCTTTCGGTTCGTAATTCATCTGTTTTTAATGGCATAGAATATTACTCAAGATAATGAAGTGAAGGCACTAATGCCGTTGTATATAGTTATCAATACACCTTAACCAAAAATGTCCGCAGATAAAAGTATAAAACGCCGCAAAAAGCTATTATGGTCAGACAATTAGGCTAAAGCGCTATTAACCGGAAAAATCTGCCCAAAACAACGGTTATAGAAACGACGCTTAGCAGCTGTAACTATCAAATTTATCTTTTATTAAGTCGGTAATTGCTTTGATCCGTTTAACTCCTCTTAAATCCGGATGAATAAGGATCCATACATCTAGTGCTCCTTCAGCGAACTCCGCTGAGATCTGTTTTAGTTTCGGATCTCTGTTTGCCAGACAGGGAATTAATAAACCGATACCCGCACCATTTTTTATTAAACTGGATATTGATGCATAGGTGTTCACCACCAGTGCAGACGTCGAACCGCCGCAAAGCTTTTCAGCAAGCTGCTCAGCTGGTGCATGTCTAAACTTAGGCGCCCAGCGAATCCAGGGGTAGTCAGACCAGTTTTTAGCAGAATCAACGGAATAATCAGCAGCTGCAAACAGTGCTACGGGCAGTTTAGCAACTGCTCTGCCGACCATATCTTCCGGGGGAGACTGGGCAACCCGCAGGGCAATATCCGCCTCTCTTCGCGCCAGATCGGCAACCTCAGAACTACAGGAAAGGTGAATTTTTAATTTAGGGTGCTGCTGTGAAAACGGTGCTAATAATTCACAAAGCATTTCGTTAAACGCATCGGGAAAATGAATATGCACATCACCGCTTAATTCAATATCCGCACCTTCTATTTTCCGCTCGCTGCCAAGAAGCAGATCTTCCATCTCCTCGGCGGCTTCACTGATAATTTTTCCCGATGCCGTCAGTACATAACCGCCGGGTGTTTTTTCAAATAAACGCGCCTGTAAACGCTTCTCTAAGGCATCGATACGCCTGGCAACCGTTGTATGGTTAACCTGTAAACTTTTAGCCGCCTGCCTGATAGAGCCGCTTCGTGCTAAAGCCAGGACAAAACGTACATCGTTCCAACTGTTCATAACTCTTCCCCTGCATGCATAGATGAAATTAAACTGCCTAATTCATATTTTAACATCAGCAGACTTTTTATGTGGTGCATTTTAGCACCACCACTGGTTGATTTTGGTTATATATCATCCAGAAAAAGTTAACTAAGATTAGCTCGAATCAATAAGAACATTGAGCCGCAGTATAAATCTTTTCGATCTGCATGGTCATGAGGGTTTACTTTCAACGCATTTAAGGAGTGAAAATGTTGAACAATATCAGCATCAATAAACTGGCAGCCGCCGCCGTATTTACCCTGGTAAGCACCAGCAGCTTTGCATTAACTCAGGAGCAGCAGGGACTGGAAATATCGCAGCAGGTAAAACAACACGATACGGGCTGGACAGACAGCAGCGCCGACATGCTGATGATTCTGCACAATGCACAGGGGCAGAAAAGCATACGTGAATTAAAAATAAAAACCATTGAGCAATTAACTGACGGAGACAAAAGCCTCACCACCTTTAACAAGCCTCGTGATGTTAAAGGCACCGCGTTTCTAAGTTTTTCTCACCCGGTAGAAGCTGATGACCAATGGTTATATCTACCAGCTTTAAAGCGGGTAAAACGAATTTCATCACGCAATAAATCCGGTCCGTTTATGGGCTCGCAGTTTGCGTTTGAAGATTTAAGCTCCTTTGAAATTGAAAAATACAGTTATAAATACTTGGGAGATGAAGTCATTAACGGTCTGGACAGCTTTAAAGTTGAACAGTACCCCGTTGATCCGCATTCCGGTTATACACGGCGTATCGTCTGGGTAGATAAAGAAGCTTACCGCATTCAGAAAATTGATTTCTACGATCGCAAAAATACCCTGCTGAAAACCTTAACTTATACAAGTTACCGGCAGTATCTTAATCAATACTGGCGCGCCGATACATTGAATATGGTTAACCACCAGAACGGCAAAAGCACCGAGCTGAAGTGGAAAAACTACACCTTTAAAAGCGGTCTGAAGGACGGTGATTTTAACAAAAATGCATTAAAACGAGTACGCTGATATGTGGTTTAAATGGTCACTGCTCACCATCAGCCTGTTACTAAGCAGCGCAGTTACCTGTTCAGAATTTGAAGCAAATGCCAAGGTCGGTGCCGACAGTCGTTATTTTTTTGAACAGGGCCAGTACCCTGAGCAGTTAGAAAATACACAGCCGGGTTTTTATGCACAGGCGGAAATTTATTACGCCTGGAACAACAGTGCTGATTCCATCACTTTTATCCCTTATTACCGCTATGACAGCGAGGACTCAGAGCGTACTCACGGGGATATCAGAGAGCTTTCCTATATCCATGTCAGTGAAAACTGGGAGCTGCGTGCAGGTATACGGCGGGTATTCTGGGGGGTGACTGAATTTCAGCATTTAGTGGATGTTATTAATCAGACGGACGCAGTAGAAGACATCGACGGAGAAGATAAGCTCGGCCAGCTGATGCTTAATCTGTCCACGGTCAATAACTGGGGCATTGTCGATTATTATCTGCTGCCCGGCTTTAGAGAACGCACCTTTGCCGGCCAGAACGGGCGGTTACGCGGTCCGGCTGCGGTTGATACGGATAATGCAGTTTATGAGTCGTCAGCGGGTAAACAGCATGTCGATCTTGCTCTCCGCTGGTCACACAGCATCGGCGATTTTGATCTCGGCAGCTACTGGTTTCACGGTACTAACCGCGAACCGCTTCTCCAGCCCAGTAGTCAGGAACCGCAAAGCCTGATCCCGTATTATGAGCAGATGGATCAGCTCGGTATTGATATTCAAGCAACCAGCGGCGCCTGGTTATGGAAGTTTGAAAGTATTTACCGCGACACGAGTAAGGATAATTTTGCAGCTGCACAGGCCGGTTTTGAATATACCAGTGTCGGTATTTTCGATTCAGGTGCAGACCTTGGCTGGCTGATGGAATACGCCTGGGATTCTCGCGGGCAGGCAAGTGAAGCTTCCCGCGGCGCGGATCTGCAGAATGATCTGTTTCTCGGAAGCCGTATTGCCCTTAACGATGTACAGAGCAGCGAGCTGTTAATTGGTTTTAGAACAGATATGGAGCACCACAGCAATACCTTTTTAATCGAAGCAAACCGGCGTTTCGGCGACAACTACAAAGTCAGTTTTGATCTGCGCCTGTTTGACAGTAATCAGCCGCAGGATTTTGTTTCCATGCTTAACAATGATGATCATATTCAGCTTTCCGTTGAACGCTATTTTTAATTATCAGGGACACTAACTGCTCTGTAGAGCAGTTAAAAGTTTACATAACGATAACCCAAGTTATCAAAGAGGGATTTATGACCAATTTACTTGCACAAAACCTAGTTAGATGGCGGTGGCTGTTTGCCCTGCTTTCTTTAGTGATCGTTTTCACTATGGCCAGCGGCGCCCGTTTTCTAAGCTTCGCAACGGATTATCAGATCTGGTTTTCAGATGATAATCCGCAGTACCTGGATTTTTCTGAAATTCAGAAAACCTATGTAAAAGCCGATAATGTGGTTATTCTTATCACCCCTAAAGACGGACAGGTTTTTAATCAGAAAACATTAAGCAGCGTAGAATGGCTGACTAATGAAGCCTGGCAGATTCCTTTCTCATCACGGGTAGATTCACTGAGTAATTTTCAATATACCTATGCCTTAGACGATGATTTGGTGGTCGGAGATCTGATTGAAAATGCGGCCGCAAAAAGTGATAAGCAGCTGGCGGAAATAAAACAGATAGCGCTCAACGAACCGCTGCTGCTTAACAGCGCCATTTCGGCAGATGCTAAAGTAACCGCAGTTAATGTCACCATTAATCTGCCTGAAGGCGACTCTGAAGGCAGCCCTAAAGTCATTGCTTATACCCGGAATTTAATCAGCCAGCTAGAGCAGAGTAACCCGGACATTGAAGTACGTTTGACAGGTTTAGTGGCGATGGATAATGCCTTTATGGAAGCCTCAATGGCGGATATGGGGTCTTTAACATTAATCATGTTTGCCCTGATCTTAATCGGCTTATTGTTCTTCCTGCGCAGCATTACAGCAACACTCACTATACTGATGATTATTCTGTTATCAATTGTGTCCACCATGGGATTTGCCGGATGGTTAGGGGTGCAGCTTACTCCGGTTTCAGCCAGTGCGCCGACCATTGTAATGACCATTGTTGTGGCTAATGCCGTGCATATCCTGCTTTCCATGATCCATAATATGCGCGCCGGAATGGAAAAACGTTCTGCATTAAGTGAAAGCCTGCGCGTTAACATGCAGCCGGTAGTACTGGCGACCATCACCACTATGGTTGGTTTTTTAACCATGAACTTTTCTGACGTACCGCCCTTTCACCATCTGGCCAATATGGTAGCTGTCGGCGTACTGATCTCATTTATGCTGTCAATGACACTGCTTCCCTGGCTGCTGATGTTATTTCCGGTGCGTGTCAAAGTCAGTAAAAACAAAACATCTAACGGCATCAAGGTTATCGGCGAATTTGTGATTAACAGACGTAAACAGGTTTTATGGTCAATGACCGGGCTGACAGTGCTGCTGTGTTCACTGATTCCGTTAAACATTGTTAACGACAAAATATGGGAATTTTTTGATCAGTCCGTCGCCTTTAGAGTAGATACTGATTATGCCTCGGATCATCTTACCGGCCCGTATAATATTGAATATGGTTTAGATTCAAACCAGCCCGGCGGTGCCAGTGATCCGGAATATTTACAAGTGCTGGAACAATACCGCAGCTGGTTATATCAGCAGCCGGAAGTCGTTCATGTCAATGTTTTATCGGATATTATGAAACGTCTGAATAAAAACCTGCATGGTGATGACCCGGACTTATACCGTTTACCGGCAGATAGAGAATTAGCAGCACAGTATTTATTACTGTACGAAATGTCACTGCCTTACGGCCTAGACCTTAACAATCAGATTAATGTTGATAAGTCAGGAACACGGGTTACAGTGTCACTGCACAATTTATCAAACAACGAGATGATTGCTTTCAATGCACGGGCAGAAGCGTGGCTGCATAATGCGGCGCCGTGGATAAACGTAACCTCAGGCAGTCCGCAGTTTATGTTTTCACATATTAGTTTACGCACCGTTAAACAGATGACCGGGGGTGTTGCTTTTGCACTGGCACTGATTTCACTGTTGATATTAATCTCGCTGCGTTCACTAAAAATCGGCATTATCAGCCTGGTACCCAACCTTGTACCGCCTTTGATGTCATTCGGACTTTGGGCGCTGCTGGTAGGTGAAATCGGTTTTGCACTGGCTTTATCGGTGAGCATGATTATCGGTATTATTGTTGATGATACGGTGCACTTTCTCAGCAAATATATGCGCGGCCGCCGCGAAAAGCAGCTCAATGCTGAGCAGGCTGTACGTTATGCCTTTACGAATGTCGGCCCGGCATTATTTATTACCACAGCGGTATTAACAGCTGGTTTTTCAGTGCTGATGTTATCAACATTCAAGTTAAACTTTGAATTAGGCTTGATCACGGCAATGACCATCAGTATCGCTTTGGTTGTTGATCTGCTGCTGCTGCCGGCGCTGTTATTAACCTTTGATAAAAAAGAGATTGTTTTAAGCAGTAAACAGGCGCTTGATAATAAAGAGGTTTCATTAGCCGGCGCTTAATACTTCACCAGGCAGGACATTGTATTTACAATGTCCTGCCTTCAACGTTAATACTAAATCAGTCAACAAACGATCCGGCAGATACAGGTGATATCAGCTTTATAATGCAGTTAAGTATTTAACCCCGGCAGCTTCATATTAGATTGTGCAGCGGCTGTTCATTTTCAATATAAATTGCTCTACTGAACAGGGTTCAGCATAATACTGCCCCTGAACCAGTTTACAGCCTAACTCTTTCACTAATTCAGCCTGCTCGGCTGTTTCGACCCCCTCAGCTGCAGTTGTTATTCCAAGCCGATTAGCATTCTCAATAATTGCCTTCACAAGCTTCTTATCACAAGGATTATTGAAAATACTGTTTATATATGCACGGCTTATTTTTAACGTCCGCTCAGAGCTTGTTTTCAGATAAGCTAAAGTCGAATAACCCGTTTGAAATTCATCAATAGCAGCACCAAATCCCAGCATACTTAATTCACTGAATTTCTCTTCTACTTTTTTTGAATCGTTCAATAAAAAGCTTTCTGTAAAATCAAGTTCAATATCTATTGGCAGTGCTCCCTCAGAGAGAACATTATTGAGCAGCTCATGAGTGAAGTTTTTCAGCTTGAGCTGGTGAATTGATATGTTAATTGACAACTTGCCGGATAAAGGAGTCCCGGCATCATTCCATTTTTTTAACTGCAGACAGCTTTGCTTAATTAACCATTGCCCGATGTCCGGTATTACCCCCAGATGCTCGGCAATAGGAATAAATTCATCATGGCTTACGAAACCTAATTCAGAATCGCTCCAACCCAGCAGTACTTTAGCCCCGTAAAAACAGTTACTATCGAGAATAACTGCAGGCTGGTAGAGCAGATGAAACAACTCTTCATATGCTGCTTCTTTTAATTTCTGAGCAATACGGTACTCGCGAACCTCACCGTTCAGCCGCTTATACGAATAACAATACTCTACCTGTTTATCTTCTGCACACAATTTGACAATATCAGAACTACGCAGATCCTCAGAGGCTGTATTTCCATCAGGCAGACAGCGTGCAGTATCAACGTATGGATCTAAATGATGCGCAGCTCCTTCTATGGAAAGCGCTGTTTCAAGGGCCGGGTATAAGCGGGCAGCTGTATCTAAAATCAGCGTTTCAGATTCTCTAATCGATAATGCCGGTATACTGCTGTCAGACTGTGCTAATCTCCATTCTTGAACTGCTGCATGTTTAAATAACTTAGATGCAGCAGTAACTGTCTGCTCATCGGCTAAGCCCGAAAAATTTTTATCCTCCTGGTTAAATCGATTCAGCTCATCAAATATCAAATTATTTTCCTGAGCACTATCAAAGCTTAACAAGTTAATTGATGAAAGCATAAATACGCTTCTATTAAACGGCTGTATTAAGCATTTATAATATGCCGTCCGTTCAGTCTCTAAATTCAGCGAACAAAATTCACAGGGAGCTATATTGGAAGCTTTTTTCATATAAAACACCTTATAGTCGAGAAGCTTCGTTTTTCACGATATTCTCTTCGCTAACATTTCAATCGTTAAATAATACTCTTTCTAAATAACATGCTCTGTTCTTTAAAGAACAAAAGCTTCAGCTAAGCGCTCTCACTTATATTCAAAAATATCAAATTATCACCTTTTATTTTACTTAGCGTGCTAACCAATATACATTAGTTAGCACGCTAAGTTATTAAGGGTTTATATGATTGATGATATTAAAGTATTACAGGAACTGTCGCTGGCCGAGCAGCTGGGCCGTCTTGCGCGTTTATGGCGCACTGCTGCAGATAAAGAACTGGCACCACTTGGATTAACATATTCACGCTGGACCGCGTTATGGAAGCTGAAATCTCTAAAGGATAATGTCAGTCAAAAAACACTCGCTGATGCACTTGAAATTGAATTAGCTTCTCTGATGCGCACACTTAAACAATTAGAAGAACAAGGCCTGATTGTCCGTCACTGCAGTGACAAAGATAAGCGCGTACGCATTGTCAGTCTTACCGTTCAGGGCGGTGAAGTCATCAGTAAAATTGAAACCCACATTATGCAGGTTCGCCACGATTTATTAGCCGGTATTGATGAGGCAGAACTTGCTCAATTTAAAAAAATTATCGAACAAATAGCACGCAACGCATTACACAGATTAAGTGATACAGAAGCACAGTAAGAGAGAAATTAATATGACACCAGAACAAAAATTCAGCCGCTGGATAAAGCTTTCAATGATCCTCTTTGTGATGGTTTTTGCTTATTTTATTTTAGCCGATTTAAAAATGCCGCTGACTCAACAGGCAATGGCGACAAGATCTGTCACTAAAGTTGCACCGCAGCTCAATGGTCACATTACCGCGGTTAACGTTAATAATAATCAGCGGGTTTCTAAAGGTGAGCTGCTGTTTAATATTGATCCGGCCCCCCATCACCTGGCGGTAGAAAAAGCGCGCCTAAACCTGGAACAGACCCGCAAAAGTAATAGACAGCTGGATGCCTCATTAGCAGCTGCTGAGGCAGAAGTGAGAGCTAACAGTATTGTTACAGAGCAGAAACAACGCTATGCGCAGCGCATGAGCTCACTAATCAGCCGCAATGATGTATCGCAGCAGCAGAAAGATGATGCACAAAGCACGGCAACAGCCGCTCAGGCCAGCTTACTGGCGGCCAAAGCACGTTTGAAAGAACTGCAGGTACGCCGCGGCGAACTTGATGAGCAGAACGTCAATCTGCGGGTGGCACAAAACCAGCTTGAGCAGCAGCAGTTAAATTTATCCTATACCCAGGTTAAAGCAGAGCAGGACGGTATTGTCACTAATCTACAGCTTAAGGCCGGAGCTTATGCGGCCACCGGCAAACCGCTGCTTGCTCTGGTTTCCACTGAGCTCGATATCATTGCGGATTTCCGGGAGAAAAGCTCGCGCCAGGCGATAACTGGCGGTCGTGCATTAGTTGCCTTTGACGGTGATCCGGGTCATCTCTATCCAGCCTATATAACAAGCATGGATGCCGGGATCAGCGCCGGTCAGTTTGAGGCCAACGGCAGCCTGGCGACACCAGCAAAGTCAAACCGCTGGGTACGGGATGCGCAGCGTATGCGCATGCATCTGACACTTGACGATGACTATCCGTATACCTTGCCATCAGGGGCGCGGGCAACGGTGCAGCTGCTGCCTGACAATTCTGTTTTTTCTCTACTTGCACAGATGCAGATCAGCCTGCTGAGCTATCTACATTACATCTATTAGGCCGCTGATATGAAATTATGGCATCACTCTTTATCTGAAAATGATATCCGCCAATGCCTGCGCATCGCGACGGGCGCGACATTGGGTTTCACTCTGTGTAAAATTTTCAACTGGAACTACGGCGTATTTTTCACCGTAACCCCGATACTGCTGCTGGGAATGATACCCAAAATGAATAGCCAGGCTGCCAAGCAGTGCATTGCAGCGGCCGTTGTCTGTGGGGTGGAAGTCGGTATTTTAGGCGGTTTATTCGGCAGTCATCCGGTGCTGATGCTGATCATTGCTTTTTTTCTGTTTCTGTATAAATTCGCCTGCATGTCAAAAGGCAGTCTGTTTTTATTCGGTGCACAAAGCGTGCTTAGCTTAAGTATTATGCTGAATTTCGCCAGCTATCCGGCAACAGATCTCAATGAACTTATTTTCACTAATCTCTGGGCAAGTATAATAAGCGTCAGTATCGCATTGTTAATGACAATGCTGATTCCGGACAGTGAAGAAAGAGCAAAATATGCCCCGCAAACTAAACAGTCACAGCGAATGCGCCATGAAGCGCTAATGGGCGCATCAATTGCTGCATTATCATTTCTGCTGTTTCAGATCTTTGACTTAAGCGATTCAATGTCTGCCCAGGCAACAACCCTTCTTCTGTTATTTCCTATGCATTGGAACGGCACATTAAGTTATGCAAGAAAACGTGCCATGGGCACACTGTTAGGGGTTGTGCTCGGGTTAGCCGCTCAACTGTTTTTATACAACTGGTCGGGTGAATTAATATTAGTAATACCGCTGCTGTGGATAGGTTTAATGCTGCTTAGTTATGCACACGTAAAAGAAGACGGCGGTTCCGGTGTGGGATTTGCTGCGCTCACCACCTTAGGCATACTATTCGGGCAGTATCTTGCGCCTGATAATGATCTGGTCTTCAGCGCCCTGTACCGGATCAGCAGTATTTTGTTCGCCATTGTCGCCACTTTACTGTTTTGTTATCTGATCCACCGCTTACTTAATAGTTTCGCAGCGACCCGCTTCGGTCAATAAGTCAAAATCAAATCACCATGGATTCGTGCCCGGCAGTACAGCATTTGCTTAAATATTAAAGGGTGCTTATCCTTTATAATAATAAGTCCTATTACCAAGTAAATGAAGCCTGCCGTCAATGAGCCACTATGAAAATAATTTTATTACTGTCTTTACTACTTAGCCTGAACTGCCAGGCACAAAAAATTAATCTGGTAACTGGAGATTTTCCGCCTTTTGTCGGCAGTCATCTAGAAAACGGCGGTATGGCAGCAGAAATAATTCATCAGGTTTTCACGAATATGGGGCATCAGCCGCAAATCACCTTTAGACCCTGGAAGCGCGGATTTTCTGCAACTATGAACGGCCAGTTCCTAGGCACCTTTCCCTACAGTAAAAACAGTGAACGCGAAAAAACCTTATACTTCTCGGATGTAATGTACGAGCTTCATGAATATTTTTTTACAAAACAGGCCTTTAATTTTACCTATCAAACAGACAATGATTTAACCGGTTTACGAGTTTGTAAACCGATAGGATATAACTTGTTCGGGTTAAAAAAATTAGTGGAAAAGAATGTTATTAAGCTTGCCAGACCCAAAAGCATGGGTCATTGTTTTAAAATGCTGGAATCAGATCGGGTCGATCTGGTAATGACCAATAAAATTGCAGGCTGGAAATTTATTGAAGACCTGTTTGAAAACAGAAACAAATTTAAAATGCTGGAAAATAGTTTTGTTAAAATAGGTCATTATTTTATCATACCCAAAACTAATGCCGAAGGTGAGCAAATAATAAAAAGTTTCAATGAAATATTGAGCAGACTGGCATCAAGCGGTAAAATAAAAACAATTCAAGATAAACATATAAAATAAAAAACAGCAGCAAATCTATTGTTTTTTTGAGTATGTTATAAACAGATGTTTTTATTGACATACATCAAAACAACTTTATACTTTCCAAAAAATTAACTAGGCAAATAAAACTAATGGGTACAGATAGTTGCAGGAAAATCTGCTTTAAAAACAGGAGGACTCACTGCTAATCTGAAACATTATTTAGATTTATCCAGTCTCCCGGCTTACAGCTTTCCTTATTACAATCTAACACCATAGTAAAAAACGGCCAGCCGCTGTTAAACGTCTGAATCAACAATATTCAGCAGCCCCTTAGTCATATTTTTTAATACCAGTGAGAATAACTATCTGCTCATTCAGACAGACTGCTATTTGCACCCTAACCATTCATACGTAGGAGAGCTTTATGCTTAACGATATCCCTCCGAGTAGGGAAAACAGCGCTGGAGGATACTTATGGTAAAATTTAAGCTTTAAATTTTACCTTTGTATTTAATAAAATTCTGATTGTTCAATCAGCAGACACTGTTAATCCCCCCTGTCGTTGTCCCTTTCAAAAATCCAACATCATATATTTAAATCCTATTTTTGGGAGGACTAACCATGTCCACAATTGCAGCTATTACACCAAATTACATTAACCCGCACTGTCCTGCTGATTTTGATTACAGAAGCCATGAACAGCACAACTTTGATACAGACAACAAAAAACGACAATTACTTACTTTTATAAAAAGTTTAACTTCTGAACAGCTTAGTGAATGGCTTTCTGATATGTCACTGCAGCAGTGCTTTTACATCTATAACCCCCTGATTGAACCGGACAGAGCCTATTTAAGAAAGCATATGCCCGTCTGGTTAATGAGCGATATCATAAAGCTGTCTCTTGAGCAGAATCCGGTTATTTCCGTTATATCCAACAGCCCGTTTTTATCTTTAAGCGCAGAAACTTCTGTGTCACAAGCAATTGAACAGATTAAATTACTGGATCCAAGCATTGATAACAAAGTACTGTTTATTGTTGATAAACAAGGTCTGTACTGCGCATTACTGGAATTACATCAGCTATTTGCACATGATGCGGATACCCTGCTTAAAGATATCGGCGAGCCCGCTTCCGGTCACTATGCCGGTTTAGATCAAGAGCAGGCGGTAACATTATTACAGCAAAGCTCATTAGACTGCCTGGCTATTGTGGACGGCAGAGGCCGCCCCGCTGGTTTATTAGGCCCGAAACAGGCTATGCAGGTAATGCGCCAGGAGCAGACTGAAGATGTAGAGCTTTTAATGGGGATTCAAAGCGCTGCTGATCCGGCCCCCTATCTCGATACCCCGGTATTAACGCATGTTAGAAAACGTATTTACTGGATCGCCGGGCTCGCGGCTGTGGGTATTTTATCGGGTATGGTTATTCAAAGTTATGAGGATGCTATCACTGCACTGGTTATTTTAGCATTGTATATGCCGATGGTGGCAGATACGGGCGGCAACGCAGGAAGTCAGGCGGCCACTGTAATTATACGTTCAATGGCGCTAGGAGAGCTTAATATAAAACACTGCTTTGCTGTAATATGGAAAGAGCTGCGCATATCAATTTTTATCGGAGTGGCTTTAGCAGGTGTCTCATATTTAAAAATTCAATTTCTGTCCTTCGGCGTTGAGCTGCCGGACAATTTGTCTCTAAATATGATAGGTTTTGCGATTGCTCTGGCACTGTTCATTCAAGTTGTCACCTCAACCGTTGTAGGAGCTACACTGCCGCTGCTGGCAAAATTCTGTAAGCAGGATCCGGCAGTTGTCGCAAGCCCGGCAATCACCACTATCGTTGACTTGAGTGGTCTGCTGATCTATTTCTATGTGACTTCGCTGCTGCTGTTTATATAAGGTTAATTTGTAATAAAAACGCAGCCGGACGGCTGCGTTTAATCATACATTTTAATTCAAAAAACTACGGGCATGAAGAAGCGTATAACTCTGATGCCCAGCCGCTGTTATCGATGAACGGATTACGGTTTTTCTGCCATTCGAAGATACGGTTGTTACGGCGGCGCTCCCAGTCACTGACAGGATCCTGAAGATGCCAGCTAAGCAGAGTACAAAGATCACCTAATAATGGATCACCTGTAGATGTTGTACCGTCAGCAATGCTCAAATCCGGTGTACCGCTGCTGTCATTGCCCTGATATCTCACATCCATATAAAACACCATGCGTGCGACATCACCTTTCACTTCATCTCTCGGCTCAAAACTGTCATTGTCGGTATAATTACCCGGTGCTTCAGATATCTCACTGCCGCCGGCAGCAAAATCTTTATTACCTCGGCTGCTGTTCACGCTCACATCGGCAGGACGCAGGTGGTGGAAATCGGTATAACCATGCTGACCGCTGGAAGGAAAACCATGGCTTTTAGCCCATACATGTTCACGGTTCCATGCATCTGATGAGTTACTCATACCTGCACGGTTTGTTTTAGCTTCAGAGCGGCCGGTGTACAGTAAAATAACATTATCGCTGTTATTCGGATCTTCATCGGCATAATTTAATCCGTCCCAAACCTGTGAATAGCTAAAACGAGTATGCCCTTTGATAATCTGATTAAGGCTGGATTTCAGTGCAGAGCCGGACTTGCCGATAGCATCACTATAATAAACAGAATAGCTGTAATCACCATTGCTCTCACCACCGGTGTCACCACCGCTTTGCGCAGTATAATTTACTATTAAACTAACACCGCTAAAGCTTTCATAGGCTTCTATATTAATATAATAACGGCCTGTCACCGGTGTCGCCACTGCACACTGTTCGTCATTTCCACTGAGGTAAGGCGCACAGTCGCTTACACTCGTTGTCGGTTCACTGCCCTGACGCATATAAAGATCTGCATCACCTGTTCCACCGCTCATAACAAAACTAAGCTTTGTGGCACCGGCAGGAATATCTGCTGTAAACTTCAGTGTCTGCCCCGCCGACGCTGCTAAATTACTTTTAATCTGACCATTTTCTAGCAGAGCAGGATCTGTTTCACTGCCGCCTGTATCGCCGTTGTTATCGCAGCTAGTCGACAGCGAACCGCTTCCGGGATTTCCTGCATTACTGCTGGCACTCCAGTCAGCCGCAGATTTGCTGTTAACCACGGTTGTTCTATATAGCGACACATTGCGTACATTTAAAGACCAGCCCGACAGCCCGCCTTCCCAGGCAACCACATCAACCTCTTCAGAGCCTTTATTCAAACGTACATAATCACCGGAATTACCTAGGGTCAACGACATAGGAGACTGATCCGGTGTCTCGCCGAAAAGGCTGCTGAATCCGCTCTGATCCGATGCTATCGTAAAGTAAGCACCCGATGCTAAACTGCCTTGGAGATTATAGCTGCTGCTGTTATCACTAAGCTGGTACTGGCTTAAATCTACCGCTTCACAGCCGGCATTAAACAGCTCAACAAATTCCTCAACAGTGTCATTATTTGGAGCGTCATAGAGTACTTCACTTATAAGTACATCGGCATTTACATTAAACGCTAATCCTGCGCAAAGTGCAGTCATAGATAATTTTGATTTATTCATCATAATATATAACTCTTAATCCTTTAATATTTTTCAATACATATACCCGTTAGATCTTCAATTTCATGCTTAGAACCTACTCGCCTCTCGACTTGCTGATTTTTACATTTCGATTGATAACAGGTATACACACACTGACTCTGTGCTCAGATTCAAATGAGGCACAAATTCATAATAAAGGGAGAAATTATTACAGATATATTGATCATATTAGAGTTTGAGTGGTTGGCGCAGTTATATATCACATTTTAATAGCTTACATAACCAAAACATATCAATTACGAATTAAACCCGATTTAACAAACACTTAGCGGTTATTTTACGGAAAGACATACGTTTAAAGAGCACAATAGCAGCTGAGATCATACGATAGGAATTTCCAGTTTGACCTCAGTACCACTTTCAATCGTACTTTTGATTTCAATTGTGCCGTTTAAAATATCTTTGACTGAATGCTGCACAATACTTAAACCTAACCCGGCATTAGTACTGGATTTATTGGTATAAAAAGGTTCAAAAACACTATGCAGATCCTGCTCACTGATACCCTTGCCGTTATCGGAAATTAGAATGGACAGATGCATTTTCCTCATAACAACATTAACATCGATAAGACCCGATTTATCAATATCATATCCATGTGTCAGTGAGTTGCTCAGTATATTATTAATAATCAGGTCAAAGACCGCTGAGTAGCTGTTTATCTCGATATCTTCTTCGCAAGTGAGTGTGATTTTATGCTCTCCAAGGCGCAGCATACTGATACTTTTTTCAATCTCTCTTTTTACATTAAAGCGGTCTTTAGTCAGGGAGACATCATCTCTGGTAAGCAGCTTAAACATATCAATCAGATTAGCAGACCTCTGTAAACCTGACATTAATAATTCGTAGGATTTATCATGCTGGTTAAAAAAAGTTTCAATATTTTTTTTACTAATCTTATGTTCGTTATAGGTTTGATGCAGCTGCGCAACCAGGTCTTCAATATAGGTTGCCGAGGTAATCGAAATACCTAACGGGGTATTGATATTATGAGCAATATCTTTAATAAGGCGGTTAACAGCAGTTAATTTTTCACTTTGAATAATTTCATTCTGCGCTTCATGAAGCTCTTTAGTACGGTCTTTTACTACCTCTTCTAAATTTTCGTTTAAAGCAGCCAGTTTCCCAGAGATATTCTGCCTTCTGATAATTTCTTCATGCAGCTTGGCATTATTAGTTTCCAGGGATTCAATAAAATTATTAAAATGAATACCTAGCTGATTAATCTCATCACCACCGTTTACTGCAACACGTACCGACAAATCGCCGTTTACCCCTTTTAATACTGTTTCTTCAAGTTTTTTAATTGGTTTTATCACCATGGCGCTTATCTTGACTGTCACCGCTGTCATTATAAGCAGAGAGAACAGCAGTGCGATCACAATAATTTTTGTAACATCATTAAGCGCGCCGTAAAAATCAGATTTATAAGCAGAAGAGGCAATGATCCAGTTATATTCTTTTAATTCGGAATAAACTAACACTTTCTTTCTTGATACTTTGTCTGAAGGGTTTTTCCAGTCGTATTCAATAATGCCGTTTTTATTTTTAATGATTTCACTAACAACGGCACCACGCGGATCCTGTTCAGCAATTAAATTACGCCCTTTAAGTGACGGATGAACTAAAAAGGTGCCCTGGTTATCAAGAATAACCGGATAACCATCCTGTCCGAATTTAACACCGGTTACCTGCTGCTCGAAGTCGCTGAGGTTAAGTAAGTCAGAAAATTCACTCCTGTAACTCGATGCACTGACAATCCAGTCCCAGGGCGCAAAATATCTCATATACAATGCTTTGGAACGATCTGTTGTATCTCCAGGATTACTCCACATATACTCAATATAACCATTCTTGTTTTTTATCTGTTTTTTTATAAAGTCATATTGAGAAATATTAGTATACTGCAGCGCCTTATAGGGGTGATATAGAAGTTTGCCAGTACTGTCTAAGATATACATATAACCTGTAGTACCGATTTTTACCGGTCTGATACTGCTAAGCGCCTTTTCTTTAGCCTGCGGCTCACTAAGCTCCCCTTTTTTATATAAATCGTAATAATAGGCGGCATTTTCCAGAGCAACTTCGGAGGTGGTTCTCAGATGAGTTTTTATAGAGGTATCAAGGGCCGTTTTAATCATGCTGTTGATCAGATATGAGCTGTTCTGCAGTTCTGATTCAATATTAGTGGTAATCACTTTTTTAACATTAAACAATATCGCAGAGACAGTAATGCTGATAATAACTAAAAAAACTGTGCTGTATACAACAATCAGACGGCATGTTAATTTGGTCTGTACTAATTTTTGGTATAACCAGTTCATACTCATGCCCTTTATTAGCGTTAATACACAAACCTGCTGATCCTGCCAATCCAGCTGACATTACAGTCACTGCCAAGTTAATAAAATTATTCAAATATGATTAACTATCAGTTACTAAGCATAGTCACAGGAAAAATTATGGCAATAACAATTAACACAATAATCAGCGCCTGAACGACAAAATTCAGCGCATTCAAAAACACTATAAAGAGCAGTACAACGTTTATCTTGAAGTTAGCTATTATGCATTTGCAGACTGATCAGGCCACGGCTAGCGCATTTTAATCCCTGATTCTAAAAGGGCTGAGCGATAGCCATCATCTAGTGCTGCCATCTTTTTTTTTGCAGCTATACTCGCCGACTTTGTCTTATCTTGTTTAAATAAGCCCATCGCTATTTTTCTCATTACATTAAAAGCAAGTGGACCTCGGCCTTTACGAATCCTTGATTCATCTTCTCTAAAAGTCATATCTAGCATCCAGTGCATACTCTCAACCTGCCAATGATTACGGACTGCATGTAGACTTTGTTCTGCGTTTAAGTTCAGTGAACTAATGTACCAACGGGTTTCTGTGGTCTCTTTTCCTGTGGATTTTTCATATACATCCGATGTAACTTTA
>NZ_KB907000.1 GCF_000381745.1 Psychromonas ossibalaenae ATCC BAA-1528
ATAACACGAGCAATAGTGTCATGCCGAGGTATCCCGGATTCAAAAGGACGATATTGACGAAGCCAATCAAGCTTTATATGGCCGAAGTTTTCAATATCCTCCCAGCCTTCAGAGCCAGACATAACGGCACTAATAGCGAGTAAAAGAATATCGAGTAAATTATGTTTCTTACATCGTTCAATACGAGGGTCTGAGATGGAATCGAAGTATTTCAAAAAAGTAGCGCTCATTATTATCACCAAATAGCGAATTGTTAGTATATGGTGATCAGATCGCTAGTTGGAGGAAAAGTTCAATTTATAATGATCTTGCCGTGACCCAGCTAAGGCTTTCAACAACTCTTTCACAAATATCTCCTTAGCAATATAAGCACTATTATATCGAGGCAGTTAACAGCTTTTTGTACGTCATAGCAGCACAATTACCCATTGTATCTATTTTCCGCCAAAACATCACAATAACCAAAAAATCAAATCAATTCAATTAATTGTAAATTCACATGACAAATTAGTGCATCGAAAAATACATCACTAGAAATATATGCACGTTTTTTGAGTCAATTTTAATAAAGGGAACGCAGAAAGATCCCTAATAACCTTTATAGTAATGCTTTTACCGGATTTCAGTCCAAAACAGGCGCTGTGACTTATGAAGTAAAAATTACTGAGGATTAATAGCTATACGGATATAAAAATGGAACTAGAAATAGCTGAAATCACAGATAATTAACGACGAACATTGTGAAAAATTCGTCGTCAACAAGCTAATAATAATGCTTTGCTTGTGGGGTTCTTAGTCTTGTGCGATGTGCTTTAAGCTATTTTTTGTTTTCATATTTGTTGCTGCCAGGATACATTTTAAAGTATTTTTCTACAGCAAGTGCTTTATCGCATATTGGTGAGCCCCAAAACATGCCAATTTGCATATACCCATTAGCTTCTATGTAGGTCTCACCATAGTCTTTATAAAATCGTGTACAGTGATCAGCTTCTTTACCCTGCTCATTAATACATTTATTTATTTCAATCGCTTTAAGCGGCTCGATTTCTTGCTTTCGAAACTCTTGACATTCAGCCATTAAATCATCTGCTTGCACTCGAGAAATAGAGTCTGCTTGTGCATATTGAAAAGACAACAACATCGAAATTAAGATAAAAGGTAATCTCAAATTCTGCATTTTTCCCCCTTAGTTTAGATAACGACTCAGTGATATAATCAATATGCTACAAAATGCACTATCAAGTACGGTACAAAACCTTAATAACATGCCAGCCGAATTTAGTTTTCACTAATAACGGGGTTAAGATTTCCCCCGTAAAGGCGGCTTTATCAAATGCCGGCACCATCTGCCCTTTCTTAAACTCCCCTAAATCGCCGCCTTTTTTACCCGACGGACAGGTTGAATATTTCTTTGCTAGCGACTGAAATTTCGCACCTTTCTTTAGCTGCTGAATAATATCGTCTGCTTGTTCTTTATGCTTTACTAATATATGCAAAGCTGCTGCTGTTCTTGCCATACCTACCTCATGTTTTATAACTGAGGCGATTGTAACACAACAAAACCGACCTCCATATTTTAGCGATAATCAATTTAATACACATATTTCAGCTGTTTCTTTCATTTTGTGCTCTATAACGCTTTTCAAATCTTTAATTATCAATACAATTGCCATGTTAACAAATTGTTAAAACAAACAACTTCCCTTTAACCTATAAGACAGAATTATGAAACTTGAAGCTATAGATTATACGGCAGATAATGCCGAGCAACTGTTTGTCGAATCTCTTCGCAACACAGGTTTTGGTGTATTAAAAAACCATCCGATCCAGAAACAATTAGTCAATTCAATCTATGATAACTGGTATCAGTTCTTTAACTCTCAAGATAAAAGCGACTTTCAGTTTAATGTACAAACTCAAGACGGTTTTTTCCCGGCTGAAATTTCAGAAACCGCGAAAGGCCATTCAGTAAAAGATATTAAAGAGTACTTTCATTATTATCCCTGGGGACAATGCCCAGCAGAATTAAAAATCGAGCTTCAGAATTATTATGAGCAGGCTAACAACCTGGCATCACAGCTTCTGGGCTGGGTGGAAAACAATTCTCCTGCTGAAATATCGCAGTTATTTACGCAGCCGCTTCCGGATATGATTAAAGGCAATGAGCAGACGTTATTACGCGTACTGCATTATCCGCCGTTAAAAGGTGATGAGGAGTTAGGTGCAATCCGCGCTGGAGCCCATGAAGATATTAATCTGCTGACTATTCTGCCGGCAGCTAATGAACCAGGCCTGCAGGTAAAGAGTAAAGACGGCGAGTGGTTAGACGTACCGTCTGATTTCGGCAATTTGATTATTAACATCGGGGATATGCTTCAGGAAGCATCCGGCGGTTATTTCCCGTCAACAACACATCGGGTAATTAACCCCGACGGCGCAGACAAAACTAAGTCACGAATTTCACTACCGCTGTTTCTGCACCCAAAACCAGAAGTCATACTGTCAGATAATTACACTGCACATGAATACCTGCAGGAACGTCTAAGGGAACTTGGCGTTATTTAACGACAATAAAAGCAGGCATCTGCTCCAGATGTCTGTTTATTCCTCACCACCTGCTGATAATGCAGGCAAACGTGCCGCATGATATGCTTTTCGTTTCGCTCATTCATATAATGCTTAATTCAGTATAATCATCTGCTTTGAATTTTATTAACATGGCGCTTACCTGGCTTATAAGCCTGCAGTACTATTCACTATATTGTGTGTTTTAACCAGAATTTCGTTAATCTTAACTTAACACATCGTTAATTATGTTCGAATATACTAAACAAAGATATAAGCACAAAATAGCCTCTCTTCCATTATCGAGATTCGTTATGTTAACAAATATAAAAAACATTCAGTTGTTTAAACAAATAACTAAAAAAGATACTGTTTTTATCGTGGCGGCAGTGCTTTGTCTGTCTCCGGTTATTTCATCTCCGATTGCTTTAATACTTGGCTTTGCTCTAGCAACTTTTGGGTTGGTTCCTAAACGGTTAAACTTGAATGCACTGACTAAAAAACTACTGGCTTATTCCATTGTGGGTTTAGGTTTTGGTATTAACTTAGAGCAGGCAATGGATGCCAGTAAAGGTAATATGGGCCTGATTATTACTTCAATTTTCAGTACGCTGCTTTTCGGCTGGCTGCTGACCAAAATGATGGGCATTGAATCAAAAACCGGACACTTAATTGCTTCAGGCACCGCCATCTGCGGCGGCAGTGCAATTGCAGCCGTGGCTCCTGCCATTAATGCTAAAGACGATCATACTTCTCATGCCCTGGCGACCGTTTTTATTCTTAATTCTGTCGCGTTATTTGTATTTCCACTAGTTGGCCATCTGCTCGATATGAGTCAGCATGCCTTTGGCGTATGGAGTGCTATTGCTATTCATGATACTTCATCAGTTGTTGGCGCAGCTTCTGCTTACGGTAATGAATCTTTACAAATTGCAACAACCTTAAAACTGGCTCGTGCATTATGGATAATTCCAATTGCTTTCCTGAGTGCCTTAATGTTTAAAGGCGACAGCAAGAAAATCACTATTCCACTGTTTATTGTTTTTTACTGCGCTGCGATTGTTTTCGCGCATTATCTACCGCAGTTTTCCGGGCTTTATCAGGAGGTATTTACAGCTTCAAAACGTTTACTGGTATTGTGCTTATTCTTAATCGGCTCAGGTATTACCTTTAATAAAATCAAATCAGCAGGATTCAAGCCACTGCTGTTAGGTATCATTTTATGGGTGATCATCGGCGGCAGCTCATTAGCTTATATCCAGATGTTTATGCCTTAACAAGACAACTTCCCCGTCTTTTTATAAAGGCCTAATATTCTTATTTAGGCCTTTTTATCAAGCTTGAATGTCTGTTATTACTGTATAAATAAAACAGCAGTAATGAGAATGCCGATAAATCAAAGGCTGCCGAAATAAGCCCGCTGCTGAACAGTGACAGCAATATACTCAGTAATACTGCCGCCATAATAAATTTGTTAACAAGCATAATAAATCCTTCTGTTTATAACCTGTCGTTATTATCACCCCAGCAGCCCTGAGTTACTAAATACCGTAATCTTCTAACTCATAACTATTTGAAAATATAAAATTTCAAACGAAGCGACCACCTGATTACGCCTTGCTTGTAATAATCAATTAATAAACATTCTCCTGTCTAAATATTGCTTATGGCGTTTTTTATTCTACAATGACGTTCGTTTTTATTTTTAGGTGTTTCCCCTCAATTATGTCAATTAAAATTGCTATTAACGGTTATGGACGAATCGGACGAAGTGTCGTACGCGCATTATATGAAAGCAGCCGCCAGGATGAGATCAAGGTTGTTGTTATTAATGAACCAGCTGAACCTGAGGCCATTGCGCATTTAACTCAGTATGACTCAACCCATGGGCGTTTTTCTTTTCCGGTAGAACTGGTTGACAACCAGCTTCAGATTGAAAATGACCGTATCAGTTTAGTTCAATTCACTGAGCTCAAAGACCTGCCCTGGAAAGAGCATGATATTGATATCGTTCTCGACTGTACCGGTATTTACGGCAGCCGCAGTGATGCACAGGCACATCTCGATGCCGGTGCAAAAAAAGTTATCTTTTCCCATCCGGCTGACTCAGACGTTGATGCAACTGTGGTCTACGGTGTTAATCATCAGGAGTTGAGCGGCGACGAGACCTTTCTTTCCGGCGCATCCTGTACAACCAACTGCATGGTGCCGGTCATCGATGTTTTAGACGCCGCCTTTGATATTAAGTGCGGGACCATCACCACTATCCATTCGGCAATGAATGACCAGCCGGTAATCGATTCCTACCATTCAGATCTGCGCCGTACCCGGGCAGCCAGTCAGTCTATTATTCCGGTAGACACTAAATTAGCCGCCGGTATTGAGCGCATATTACCCAAGTTTGCTAATAAGTTTGAAGCGATTGCGGTACGTGTACCGACTATCAATGTCACGGCAATGGATCTCAGCATTACCGTCAGTAAAAATGTCACTATCGATGATATAAATGCCTGTCTGCTGCAGGCTTCAAAAAACAAATTACAGGGAATTCTTGGTTATACAGAAGCACCGCTGGTATCCATCGATTTTAATCATGACCCGCGCTCCTGCATTATTGACGGCACACAGACCCGCGTCAGTGACGGCCATTTAGTAAAGCTGTTAGTCTGGTGTGACAACGAATGGGGATTTGCCAATCGTCTGCTTGATACCAGCGAGTATATAACAGCCTTAGCTGATTCAAATTGTCAGAATATAAAAAAACAAGCTGCGCATTTATCTGAGCACCTGCGCACTAACAGCTCTGCTGACAAGTTCCCGGAGCCACAGACTTCTTGAATGCTGATCGTTACGTCTCTGCCATAACATTTCGATGTCAAAATCAGGGACGTCAACCGGCGGTTTACCGAAATGAAGTTCATTAGAGAACAGATCCATTTTAGCCATTAATTCAGGCACTACGCACAGTAGTTTTCTGCCGCGGATAAGGTGACGCAGAGTTAAAAAACTGCGGCAGGTAGCACTAACCTGGCGCAGCAGGCCCAACTCAGCCAGTTGTGCATCAACCTGGCTGCTTAGCTGTCCACCCGGGTTTGCCAGCGCATGGGGAACACTAAGGTAATCATGCATGGAGACCGGCAAAGAGATACCGGTTGCCTGATGATCAAATAGACAGACATGCTGCTCGGTATAAAGAAACTGACGACTAAAGTTTTTATTCTCTTCACTGATGCTTCCGATCATCACATCCAGCTTATGCTGATCAAATACCTGCTGATAGTTGCCCTTGTCCACATGGTAAAAACACACCTGACTGTTAGATGCCTGTTCAGCCAGCAGATCAAACAAAAGTGGTGCAAAGAGCAGTTCAGCATAATCCGTTAAACCGATTTTAAAGGTACCGGAAAAGCTTGACGGTTCAAATTCCTGTAGGGACAAAACTTCTGTAGATATCTGATTTAAAATACGGCTGATCACCGGATCTAATTCCAGCGCTTTTTTACTCGGCACCATCAAGTGCCCCTGCCGGGAAAACAGCGGATCATTTAATAAACTGCGCAGCCGAGATAAACTGTGACTCATCGCAGACTGCCCCACTGCCAGTTTATCAGCCGCTTTGGTAACACTTCTCTGCTCCATCAGAGTCGTAAACGCAACCAGCAGATTTAAGTCAACGGCGCGCCAATTAATTTCATTCATAGTTTCAACCAAAACAATCAATTTGAATCATTATACAATTTTAATTATCTTCATGACATCTGTTTATTTCATTCAATTTTAGCTTTTAGGAAATGCACTTATGTTTGATATCTTCATTAAATTTTTCATGCTTGGCTGGGTAAGCTTCGGCGGTCCCGCTGCTCATCTTGGTTATTTCAGAAATGCCTTTGTAGAAAAACATAAATGGCTGAGCGATGAAAAATACGGACAGTTTGTGGCACTCAGCCAGTTTCTGCCCGGTCCGGGATCCAGCCAGGTAGGTTTCTCCATCGGTTATCACAAAGGCGGCTTAGGCGGCGCGGCGGCTGCTTTTATCGGTTTTACCCTGCCTTCTGTGATACTGATGCTGATAATTGCAGCGCTCAGCCATTCCTTAACCGACAACAGCTTGTTTATCGGGGCCGTGCACGGTTTGAAACTGCTTGCTGTTATTGTTGTAGCCGATGCGGCCTGGGGCATGTTCAATAATTTCTGCAAACGTAAAATCAGTATCGCTTTATGTGTGTTTACTGCTCTGGTGCTGCTAGTACTTCCCTCTATCGGTTCACAAATAGCCGTACTGACAGCAGCCGCGCTTGTCGGCAGAAAATATTTAATGACTGATAATCTCAGCAGTACCTCTTTCAATATCAAAACAGACTTAAGCTGGCCGCCGCTGCTGGTTTTCATTGCGCTGTTAATCGGGTTACCCGCTCTTGCTCATTATTCTCCACAAATTGCGCTTTTTTCTGATTTCTTTCAAGCGGGAAGTCTAGTATTCGGCGGCGGGCACGTTGTACTGCCGTTATTAGAAAATCTGGTGGGCGATCAGCTTACACAGGACAGTTTTCTAACCGGCTATGCGGCAGCTCAGGCAGTACCCGGCCCGATGTTTACCTTTGCTACTTTCCTCGGTTTTGAACTGCTGCCGATCAATCCGATATGGGGCGCATTACTAGCCACTACTGCCGTTTTCTTACCCGGATTTCTTCTGATATTGGTCGTTCTAAAGCACTGGCGTCAGCTGGCGGCGATTCCTGCGGTCAGCGGTGCAATGAATGGCGTTAACGCAGCTGTTGTCGGCCTACTGCTCTCTGCACTTTATCAGCCGGTATTTTCCAGTGCGGTGATTAACAGTGTCGACATGGCGTTAGTTATCCTGGGTCTGTATCTACTTAAAAGTCTGCGTTTACCTATCGTTGCTATGGTCGCTTTGTACCTTAGCGCCGGTATGCTTCTGAACGCAATCAACTAAAGGCCATAAAAAGGTAAGATAAAAGACATGAAGATCGCCGTGAGAAATTGATATTTTCACGGTGGTTTGTCTTGCTGCAATATTCACTCTCAAACGCTGCTAAACATTTTCCTTAATTTTCCTTAATTTTCCTGCAACCTGCACAAAACACTCCTATTGGAGTATGTAAAGACACTATCGCTCGGCAGTCAAAAAAGACAGATTATCGTCATATACATATGATTTTATTGTGCAAATAAATTTAAAAATGATTGTAAGCCTCATTTTATATCTGGTTTATGAATGATGTGATTATATTATTGATATGGAACAATATTATTAATGGGAAAAGATCGATACTGCGCTTGAAACAATATATCCAACCTATATGACCGAGAATATTATTTTATGAAAATCAATTTAAAATCACTGTTAAATCCACAGATTGACCGGCGCGGCTTTCTTAAATCCAGTGCTCTGTTTACTGGTGTTGCTACCGTTACAGCGGGACTAACCTTACCCTTTAAAACAACTAAGGTTCAAGCGGCTGCTCAGGCAAAACCCGAGAATAAAGAAAAAGTAGTGTGGAGCGCCTGTACGGTTAACTGCGGCAGCCGATGCCCGTTAAAAATGCATGTTGAAAACGGCGAAATCAAATGGGTCGACACCGATAACAGCGGCAGTGATAATTACGGCGAACATCAGGTGCGGGCATGTTTACGCGGCCGCTCTATGCGCCGCAGAGTCTATAACCCGGACCGTTTAAAGTACCCGATGAAACGAATCGGTAAACGCGGAGAAGGCAAGTTCAAACGTATCACCTGGGACGAAGCATTTACTGATATCGCAGCCAGCATTACCAGTATTAAAAAAGACTATGGTAATGAAGCCATTTACCTTAATTACGGCACAGGTACCCTTGGCGGTACGGTGACAAAATCATGGCCTCCCGGCGGCAGTCTGCTTGCTCGTTTAATGAATTTAAACGGCGGCTATCTGAATCATTATGGAGATTATTCTTCTGCGCAGATTGCAGAAGGTTTAAGCCATACCTACGGCGGCTGGGCGAACAACAACTCCCCGTCGGATCTGGAGAACAGTAAACTGATTGTTCAATTTGGTAATAACCCGGCTGAAACCCGCATGTCCGGCGGTGGTGTAATTCATCACTTTATGGAAGGTAAAGCGAAATCAAATGCCCGCTTAATCGTGGTTGATCCTCGTTATACCGATACTGCAGGCGGGCGTGAAGATCAGTGGATTCCCATTCGTCCTGGAACAGATACAGCATTTATTGCAGCCATGGCACATGTGATGATCACCGAGAACCTGGTTGATCAGGCCTTCCTGGATAAATACTGCGTCGGTTACGATGAAAAAACTTTACCGGAATCAGCACCGGCAAAAAGTGACTACAAATCTTACATCTTAGGTTTAGGTGAAGACACGGTAGAAAAAACACCAGAATGGGCATCTAAGATTACCGGGATCCCGGCTGATATCATTATAAAAGCAGCTCGTGAAATCGGCTCAACTAAACCCTGTGCCGTTATTCAAGGCTGGGGTATTCAGCGTACCGCTAACGGTGAAATTGCCTCTCGTGCAGTGGCAATGCTGTCTTTACTAACTGGTAATGTTGGTATTAACGGCGGCGGCAGCGGCGCTCGTGAAGGCGGCTCCAGCATTCCTTTTGTGCGTTTTCCAACCTTACAGAATCCCGTAGAAGCTTCAATTCCTATGTTCCTATGGACCGATGCGATTGTTCGCGGTCCGGAAATGACCGCAGTCAAAGACGGTATTCGCGGTAAAGACAAACTGGATGTGCCGATCAAGTTTATCTGGAACTACGCAGGCAACTGCATTATTAACCAGCACTCAGACATCAACCGTACACACGATATATTACAAGACGAAAGCGCCTGTGAAATGATTGTGGTTATTGATAATCATATGACTTCCTCTGCAAAATACGCCGATATCGTACTGCCGGATTTAACCACATCTGAACAGTCTGATTTCTGTATGGACGCATCAGCAGGCAACATGCCTTACTTTATCTTTGCTTCACAGGTTATCAAACCGCAGTTTGAAGCAAAAAGTATTTATGATATCTGCACCGGTCTTGCCGATAAATTAGGGGTAAAAGACGCCTTTACCGAGGGGCGTGATCAGGAAGGCTGGCTTCGTCATCTTTATCAACAGACCCGCGCTCAAGATCCAAGCCTGCCTGAATTCGAGGCAATGCGTAAACAAGGCATCTATAAACGTCTGGTAAAAGATCACTTTGTCGCTTATCAGGATTTCCGTAATGATCCTAAAGCGAATCCGCTGTCTACGCCGTCGGGTAAAATTGAGATTTACTCTGAAAAACTGGCTGAATTAGCAGAAACCTGGGTATTAGCAAAAGATGAAGTGATTCATCCGCTTCCGGTTTACGCACCTAACTTCGAAGGCTGGGAAGATTCAAAACAGGGTAACTACCCTCTGCAGTTAACCGGCTTCCATTATAAATCGCGTACTCATTCCACCTACGGCAATGTCAGTCTGCTTCAAGATGCGGCCCCGCAGGAAATGTGGATCAATCCGATGGATGCACAAGGCCGTGGTATTAATAACGGCGACTTAATCCGCATTTTTAATGACCGTGGTGAACTGCATATTGCCGCCAAAGTAACCCCGCGTATTTTACCCGGTGTAGTGGCATTAGGTGAAGGCGCCTGGTACGCACCGGACGGACAGAAAATAGATCACGGCGGGTGCATCAATGTACTCACAACACAACGCCCTAGCCCTCTGGCAAAAGGTAATCCGCAGCATACCAACCTGGTTGATGTGCAGCTTGTTAACAAAGTATAAGGGTTAACTAATGAAACAATACGGCTTTTATATCGATTCAAGCAAATGCACCGGCTGCAAAACATGCCAGTTATCATGTAAAGACAACAAAGACTTAGATATTGGTGTCAACTTTCGACGTGTTTATGAATACGCCGGCGGCGACTGGTTAAAAGAAGGCGAAATATATCGTCAGAGTGTCTACTCATACTACTTGTCAATTGCCTGTAATCACTGCGATCAGCCTGCTTGTACCAAGGTATGTCCGTCTGGTGCAATGCACAAACGTGATGATGGTTTTGTGGTTGTTGATGAAAAAGTGTGCATAGGCTGTAAGTACTGCTCCATGGCCTGCCCATACGGCGCGCCGCAGTACAATGAAGAGAAAGGTCACATGATTAAATGTGACGGCTGCTATGAACGCGTGGCACAGGGTATGCAGCCTGTCTGTGTCGGCTCTTGTCCTCTGCGGGCGCTGGAGTTTGGTCCTATTGCTGAACTGCGTGATAAATACGGCACAAATGCAGATGTAGCACCGCTGCCGTCATCATTAACGACAAAACCGAATATTGTTATTAAACAGAATCGTAATGCACGTCCGACTGATGATCAGAGCGGGCACTTAGCGAATCCAAAGGAGGTATAATATGGCTTGGCATGAATGGCCGTTAATGATGTTTACGGTATTAGCACAAACATCAGTGGGATCTTTTTTAGTACTAGGCGGAATATTGCTAAGCGGTCAGTTATCTTTGAATGAAGAGACCAGACTACATAAAGCGATGTTCTTTCTATGGGCTTTGATGGGACTGGGTTTTATGGCCTCAACGGCTCATTTAGGCAGTCCGCTGCGTGCTGTGAATGCACTTAACCAGCTGGGCAGCTCATGGCTTTCAAATGAAATATTCTTCGGCAGCCTTTTCTTTGCCGCCGGCGGATTTTACTGGCTGTTGTCAATACTCAATAAAGGTTCAGTGCAGGCTCGCAAAGGGCTTTTAGCTGCCGCTATGCTGATGGGTATAGTGTTTATGTATGCCATGATTAAAGTGTATTTAATCGATACCGTGCCGACCTGGAACAACATGTTTACACCGCTTGGTTTTATCTTGACCATGCTGCTGTCTGGATTGTTATTTGCGCAGTTATTACTGGCAGGTGCTCAGTCAAAACTGACCGGACTGTACAAGATATTACCGATTGCCGGCGCCGCCGCAGCGGTTATCAGTCTAGTGGTAACTGTTCTGCAGATGATTGACCTGAGCAGTATTAACTCCGCAGTCACAGCTGCCTCAGGTATTATCGACAATATGCAGCAGCTGCAGCTTATTCGCGGCGCTTTAATGCTGGCGGCTTTAGCGCTGTGGTTTAAGCCTCTAATAACAAAAAATAAACCGACAACTCTACTGCTTGTGCCGGCTTTTGTTTTAATATTTGTTTCTGAGTTTATTGCCCGCGGTATATTTTACGGCCTGCATATGACGATAGGAATGTAACTTAACCAAGAAAAAGCATAGTGATGACAATAAATATTGTTTCACTGTGCTTTTCATATTGGCATTAAAACACACTCGTGCACTCAGCGAGTCATTCAACCTTATGTTAGAGAACTAACTATGCACAATATTGCTATTACCGCCCGCTTATTAGGCAGTTTTTTTTACTTCCCGATGAGCAGTGACCATAACCAGCTGCTGTTAAAAGAGCTCCGGGAATGTGAAGATCTGTCTGAGAGTCCATTTGCTGATTTTATAAAGCACTATCAGAACACTTCTCAGGAAGTGTTATACAGCGATTATCAGAGTTTATTTGAAGGCTGTGATAATATGCCCGCACCGCCCTGGGGCTCTGTCTATTTAGATAGAGAGAAAGTTATTTTCGGCGATTCTACTCTGCGTTTACGCAGCTTTCTGGCGCTGCATAAGATTGAGACAGATACCGGTATGCGCGAACCAGAAGATCAGTTTGGTTTATCACTGTTTGCGGCCGCTCACCTTATTGAAAAACAGCAAAGTCTCGATGCGGCCGCTGTTTTATTCGCCGAACACCTTTTACCCTGGGCTTTCCACTATCTAGATACACTTATAACACACGCGCAAACAGACGTTTATAAAACCTTAGCAACAATCTGCCGAGACTGGTTAGAAGCGGTAAAACACGCCATGCACATTGAAATTAAACACTATCAGCTGTATCCCTAATGGCTGAACGCGATCAACGCTACTACCGTGCTTTTTTAGAGCATCACTCCGTCAGCCGCCGAGGTTTATTCCGAGGTATTTTTTCGGGTGTTAAAAAGGCATCCGAAAACGAGCAGATAAAGCAGCTGCAAAGAGAGCATCCAAGACCGCCGGGAGCGGTTGAAGAAGCACTTTTTGTGCAGTTATGTCAGTCGTGTGATCTGTGTAAAAATGCCTGCCCTGAGCAGGTTATCGATATATTAGAGAGCCGCCCGGTTATCACCCTTGATTACAATCACTGCTCGCAATGCACAAAGTGCAGTGCAGCCTGCCCTTCCGGCGCATTAGCGTCAGAGAGTAAAGATATCGGACTGCGCCCGTTTTTTCTTAAAAGCTGTATTAATTGTATTTCAGGAAACTGTCAGACTTGTGTTGATTCCTGTCCGCAGCAGGCGATAACCGTTTCTCAGAAGAAACGTCCAGAACTAGAGAAAAGTAAATGCGACGGCTGCGGCAGATGCCGTTCAGCCTGTTATGTCAGCAGTATAGAAATGAAATTTTAAATGTAACGGCCATCATTGATATCCTCTATTCCCATAGATACTTCAAGATGCAAAGTTAGCAAGGCAAATGGTGCCGAAATGCTAGGCATAAAATTGAGCCTTTCGAGCGATTATCTACGTTAATCCTCTGTCGATAGAATTATAATAAAGACTTTAATTATTTTATAATTATTCTACATATAGATTTTATTACAACGCAGATTGGTGCATGTTGCCTTACCCTTCGGGCCGTTAGTTCGAAAACCAGCCCTGCGTTGCAACAATCGAAAAATGAATAGCAATTACCTCATGTTTCGTCTTGCTCTCGTATCCGAGCTAACGCCTGACAAAGCATCTTGAGGTAACATGGCTATACATACTATTTTTTGAAGATAAACTACTACAAACAAAAAAAGCCGATAATAAATTATCGGCTTTTTAATACACTTAATTGTGAAAGGTATTTATTTTACCGTTGTTACTCGACTGCTGCGTTCACCCGACTCAGATACAGTACGGATTGCCACTTCGCCCGTAACAGACGGTTTAGCGGTTTCAGAGTAATTGTTCCAGGTTTTACCTGCATCTGTTGAATACTGCAGTGTTACACCCGGAAATTGTGAATTCATATGCAGCTTCGATGCAGCAATTTTCGCTCCAGGAACCGGCAGACGGTAATCAACACCGGCTTTCTCAAGCTTAGCTAATTCACGCTGTCCCATAATATTTGCAAAACGCTGCCAGTCAGCATCAAGCTGCGCCTGATCCACATAGTCTGACTCTAAAGTATATTTTTTACCTACTTTATAATCATTTTCCCAGTCAGCTCTGTGCCATGCACGCTCAGCAGCGGCCAGTACTCGCGGAAATACCATGTACTCATACTGTTCATCATTGCGCACTGTTTCACTCCACAGCTGCGCCGACAAACCGTAGAAAGGTTTGCTTTCTTCTATTTTACCTTCTCCGGTAAAACCATTACCATCACGATCTACCGATGTTTCAGCATTCTGAGGTAAGTTTTCCGGTGCAAAAGCGAACATTTTACGCGTATCTGTTGCGCGTGTTGCCCAGTAGTAGCCGCGTTCTTTCGGATCAACTTCATACGGGAAATCCATATACACATAATCCGGGTTAGAAATGATTACGTCGTAACCTTTTTCTGAGAACTCATAAGCAGATGCATCACCGCCCCAGTATAAAGTATCCCAGAAGTTTACTCGTGTTGAATCTGTCGCAAATGATTTTGAATCTTCTGAATGTTTCAGACCATCCTGCCATGCCTGAAAGTTAGCGATGTCGTGTTTTGCAACAATTTTAGATACTTTTTCAGCAAAGTAGCTTGGTAGATGCTCATAATCAGCGACAACTTCACTGTCAATAACCGCTTTACATAACGGCGATTTGGCAAACGGTGCATCTTGTTTGGAAAGATCTAAATCCCCTTTCCAGCCGATTTTCTTCTCATCATTAATATCCTGGAAACCAGCTCCAAGTTTAATGTTTTTAGCTTCATCACCACCGAAGTGCCATGTACTTAGCGGCATTCCAGCTTCATTATGCATAGCGGCAATTTCGCCGATCACTTTATCAACAAAGCGCGAAGAGGATTCCATACAAGGGTTGATAAAGCTTTGTTTATCGTAGAACTGTACTGTGGTGACATTAGATGTATCCAGCGGATCCATCAGACGGTATTCATTTGCACCGCTAAGGTCACCCGCTTCTGATAAACGTTTGAATCTGGCTTCCATAGAAACCACGGCAGCTCGTGCATGAGCCGGCATATCAAGTTCTGGAATGACTTCAATATTACGGTTTTTTGCATAGGTAAGAATTTCAATATAATCAGCTTTGGAGAAGAAACCTGAGCCGAAATTATCACTGTCTGCACCTGAGCCTAACTGCGGTAGTATACAGCTGGTTTCTGACTCATCAAAACAACGATTACTGCCCACATCGGTAAGTTCCGGCAAGCCTGGAATTTCAATTCTCCAGCCTTCATCGTCACTAAGGTGAAGATGCAGTTTATTCATTTTATAAGCGGCCATCTGTTCCAGCGTGGCAATAATCGCTTCTTTAGAGTGGAAATTACGTGCAACATCCACCATTACCCCGCGGTATTCAAAACGCGGTGCATCTTCGATGGTCAATGCCGGAATAACGGAATTTTCGAGACTGACTAATGAAAACAGTGACTGCATGGCATAAAAAGCACCTGCCTGATCAAAAGCGCTGATTTGAGTATTTTGTTCAGAAACATCCAGTTTGTACTGACCGGAAACAGCATCTTTTCCAAACTGCTCAGGAGCAACAGCTATGTTAATGTCGTAGCTGCCCGTTGTTGATAAGCCTAATAAAGCCGCACGGCTTTTAACTGCTTCCAGCTGGCCTGCATCAAGACCTGTAGTGACAAGATTCAGCCCCGAAGATAAATCTGCACTGCCGTTTTTATACACTGTTTTTTGCGGTGTCGGCATTACCTGCTGACTGATATCCTGATGTTTAACATCCGCATTTTTATCAAAACGGCTGTTCGCATCAGCGACAATATTATTATCACCAGCGGTACGTTTTAATAATTCGCCCTGCAGACCTGACACATAGCTGCCGGTATCTTCAGTATCTAAAGAGACGATACTGCGAGGCTCAGCATTCGGCGCGGTGACAAAAGCCCCCGGAAAGAAATCGGTTTCAAATAACTGCCAGTATTCACCGGTAATAGGGATAATCACTTCTTCACCGGCTGCAAAACCGTCAAATTTATCGGTCGGCTCTAATTTATGCAGGTCACCGGTAATACGTGTAATTTTAAACTGTTCATTATCCACAGCCAGAATTAAACGTACACTATGAAAATAGATAGACCAGTCTTTTGCTGTAACGGCATCACCACTGTTAGTTAATGTCATATTAACTGTATTACATGACGCCCATTCCGCTTCAAGGCCTTTACAGTCAACCCCGTCATTTGCAGCTGTATTGCTTAATACGGTGTAATTAATATCTAAATTATCAGCTAACTGATTAACACTTTTTTGAGAGTTGTTGATTGTTGAGCATGCAGACAGAGATGCGATCATCGATACTGCAATAAGCGATTTTTTAAACATTATGCTTCCTTACTTAACTGGTAGTTTGAAAGCCTTATTTGAATGCAAAAAACCTTTCTTCGCAAGCCGAATAAAGACTTATTAGATCAAGATCACGCAAATAATCGCAACTCACGCTTTTTGAGTGCGTATGTGACATTTTGATTACAAATATTGCAAAAGATACAAATCTGCAGATGAGAATGACTTTTACTATTATTGAGTTCTGTCTTTATTTTTCTCAAACATCCCTTTTTTAAGTAAAAAATCACACTCACCAGACTTTGTTTGCGCAGAGAAATATCCCAAGCTAACAGCTTGCTCATCAGCATTTTTGAAAGTTTCAACAATACAAGCGGCAGCGCTTCTTGAGCATAAATTTTACATTTCGCAGAGAATACACAAACTGATAATAGAATTAACTTACCTCGGCTAAACTAGGGGTTATGCACTTCAACGTTGAGCCCGTCATGTTTAATTATGACGGGACAGAGAAATATCTGTATCTGTATCTTCCGTTAGATGAAAGGTCAGCTGGTTAAATCTGCCGCTGATAAAGGCCGTCAGACAATACCCTATTTGAAAATTGGAATCAGTGGTGAGCATGGGGTGCCGAGTGTCCTGCCTGCAGCAGCCCTGCAGAATGATTAAATAATCATGACCGATAAATCCATCGCTCCAGCTGATTATCTACTGCTTTATCTGCCGGCTGAAAGTACTTTATTGCTAAAATTATGTCAGCTCTATTTCAAAATCAATTCACACAGTATAAAGTGAATTATCCTCCCGGAAGTTCTAAGTTAACGTGGCCGAAACGGCCTTGAAATGTAGACTAACAGCTGAAGTCAAATACTTAATCACATTTCGAGACTGAGCATTTTAAACAATATGGATTTTTAAAGCTTAGTTTTTCAGGGCACTAGAGGACTTATATATTTACCAGACTCTCCAGCTTTTCAATTAATTATTACACGAGGTTTTATGAAATTTGACGTCGATACCCACACTCATACCTATGCAAGCGGGCATGCCTACAGCACCCTGCTGGAAAATGCGCATGCGGCAAAAGAAAACGGCCTAAAGATGTTCTGCACTACCGATCATTCACAGTCTATGCCTGGTGCACCTCACTACTGGTTTTTTTCCAATCAGAAAATACTGCCGAGATTTCTTTGTGATGTGGCAGTGATCCGCGGTGTTGAAACTAATATTTTAAATATTAAAGGTGAGATAGACATCCCCTTAGAAACAGATTCTCACCTTGACTGGGTCATTGCCAGTCTGCATGAACCAGTATTCGGCCCGGCAGACAAAGCTGCACATACACAGGCACTAATTAACGTGATTAAAGGCGGACGTATTGATGCCCTTGGACACCTGGGCAATCCTAACTTTGACTTCGATTACCGTGCAGTAATTGAATGCGCTAAAGAGTTTAATGTCGCCATTGAGATCAACAACAGTTCACTTAAAGGTGCAAGCCGTATCGGCAGCCCAAGCCGCTGCCTTGAAATTGCCTGCATTGCGCGGGATGTCGGCGCTTATATAACCACAGGAACAGATGCGCATTTCTGCCAGCAGATAGGTGAATTAGAATTAGTCAGTGATCTGCTGGATAAAGTAGAAATGCCTGCTGAACAGGTAATCACTCATACAGCTAAGCAGTTTTTAGCATTTCTGCAGTTAAGAAAGAAACCCTTTATTGAAGAATATAGCGATCTATATTAACAGACCGGAACCGGCCTGAAATATACAGCCAACATAAAAAACATTATTCAGACTGATCTCCGGAAGCTTCTTGCATATAAAACTGATATAAACGCGCACCATGCTCCATGCGAACCTGTGCTAATGATTCCCAGAAACGCCCGGCTTTTAGCGGGCTTTTCCGGGTAAAATCTTTAGATAATATAATGTACCAGTCTTTAACCATAAACGGAGTTTCCAGTGTGGTTAACAACGAATCTAAATCATGGCGTTGAATCATTTTTTCGCCGATAGACTGCTCTATCACATAAGCATTTAAGCGCTTCCGCGCCACTAACTTCAAACCTTTAACTGCTTCCATGTTCAAGGCTGTTAATGAACGAATCTGTCCAAGCTGTTTGGAGACTATATAGCCCAGAGGTGAAGCGACCTGTATTTGAGACTGATTAAACGTACGCCCATCCCATTGCAGCGTACTGTCTTTATGTACAAAAACCGGGTAATTTACTGTCCATAATGCTTTAGAATTATCAAGAAGGCCGTCGTGCGTTTTGGGATAAGCAAACATCTGGTCACGTTTCTGAGTATAAATAACCGCAAAGGCACCATCGAATATCCCTAATTCAACTTCCCTTAAACAGCGTTTCCATGGTCTGCTGACCAGTTCAATCTGCTGATCACTTTGTTTATTCATTATCTTGATGAACTGATAGAACACCCCGTTTTCCTGATCCAGATCCATAAACGGCGGGTAATCCGCTTTCTCGACACACAAGACAATCGGCTCAGCACGACTCACTGCAGAGATAATTAAAAAAATTAAAAGTAGATATTTCATCGCAATTTCCTGTCACAACAACTATCCATTACTCTTGAGTATAGTCGCATGGGTTATTAAAACGTCACGATCTTCTAGGAAAAATTACAACAGATACACTTACTCACTATAATCTGACGTGACCACTGCAACATATTTGATATAAAAGCGAAGCCTACAAGGAATCTTAGTATGCACTCTACTAACCTATATCAACAAAAGGTTCATCTTTAATCTATTCATAACACTATGTTTTAGGAGAAAATAAATGCATATCGTAAAGACTAAAATGCTTTTAACACGCCCGGTCATCATTATTTACTTTTTACTGTTTTCTCTAACTCCCGCAACGACCGCCTTTGCAGCTGACGGCCCTACATCCGCCGAATATGGTGTTGTTCTTAATCTTTCAGGAAAGCAGCGCATGCTGACTCAGAAAATGTCTAAAGAAATTTTATTAATTGCACTGAATGAAAATAAAGCCGCCAACCTTGTTAATCTTAAAAACACATCCACTTTATTTGATAAGACCCTTAAAGGATTACGGGGCGGAAGCAGTGAATTACGTTTACCGGCAACCAGCAGCAGCCGCATTTTACGCCAGCTAGATAAAATAGATGAAATCTGGGCAGGCTTTTATCCTATCGTAAAAGATATCCTCGCGGCCGACAGCGCGAATAAAGAGCAAGTTGCACTGATTGCCCTGAATAATCTACCGCTGCTGAAACAGATGAATAAAGCGGTGGGACTTTATGAAAAAGATGCGAAAAAAGGCGGACTTAAAGCAGCTCCAGGTTTAGCGGCAACCATCAACCTTGCAGGCAAACAGCGCATGCTAACCCAGAAAATGAGCAAAGAATTTTTGTTAGTAGCCTATGGCTATAATGTTGAAGACAACAAATTAAGCCTGCTGGAAACCTACTCATTATTTGAAAATACCTTAAAAGGCCTTAAGGACGGAGATCACAATTTAGGTTTACCCGGCACTAAACCGCAGCATATTAGAGACCAGCTGGATGTTGTTAACGGATTATGGATAAATTTCAAACCTATTGTGGCCTCCGCTGCGGATTACAAAACTGCGAAAATAAGTGCTGATAAAATAACTGAATTAGCTGAAACTAATCTACCGCTGTTAAAAGAGATGAATAAAGCGGTCGGTATGTATGAAAAAGAATCTGGCAAATAAGCAGGCTAATAAATTAATTTTGTAAGGAGGTTATTTTGACTATCCGTATCAAGTTACTCGGCGGCGGCATCGCTATCTGCCTGTTATTAGCGGCGGTATTAATTTTGACCGTATACTCTTTTAATAACCTGACCGGCGGCTTTTCTGAAATTGTGAGCAAATCAGTAACAGGTGTGCAGAACTCACAAAAATCTGAAAGCGAAATAGTTAATGCCAATAAAAACTTGTCTGAGATTTCATCTCAAATGCTCCAGTTAGTTGATAATATTAATAATACTAATATGAACATCAAAGTACTTGAGAGAAAAATCAAACAAGTTTCGGCAACTTTAAATGAGTTAAGCGAAGAAGTCAGCGAAGCTGCCGAAGAGATACCCGAGGGACTTGCCAAAGATACCATAGAAGATGTCACCGATGCTGTGGGTGATATTGAAGAGATAATGCGCCGCGAAGCCCTGCTTAGTGTCAGTAAGGTGGTCACAAAAATGGGCGATTTTACCAGCAGCATTAACCGCCAGGTTAAAGGTATTAATCAGCTTTCAGCTGATTTAGAAAATATTAATAAGTTAAGTGCCGGTGTACTGGTCGCGAATACAAATATTCAAAGCACATCGTCTGATTTTGAAGAGCAGATCAGCTTGTCAAAAAATGCCGTTGTAATTGTATTAGTACTCGCGATTATCATCTGTATTGTCGGCGCCTTAATCTTGATTCACACGATTACCACCCCGTTAAAACATCTATCCGTCGCACTGCAGGATATTGCACAAGGTGAAGGCAACCTGACGCAGCGTCTCAATTTAACCAGTAAAGATGAAATTGGTCTGCTGGCTGATTCATTTGATCTGTTTATTGAAAAAATTCATCATATAGTCATAAAAACTAAGCAGGTAGCATCCAATTTACAAGATGCGGCTGCCGATGTAGATAAATTATCGACACGTTCTTCTCGGAGCATTGACTCTGAAAAAAGTCAGCTGCAGCAGCTGGTGACTTCAATGACACAAATGTCGGAGAATTCCAGGAATGTTGCACAGAATATTGAACAAGCTTCTAAGGCGGCCCGGCAGGCGAATGTTGACGCAGAATCCGGCTCGAATGTTGTGCAGCAGACCATCGAGGTTATTGAAGAATTAAATGAAAACGTTGAACAGGTCAATCAGGCAATGTCGCGATTAGCAAGCGACAGTCAGGATATCGGCACTGTACTGGAAGTGATAGAAAGTATTGCAGAGCAGACTAATCTGCTGGCGTTAAACGCGGCCATTGAAGCTGCCAGAGCAGGAGAACAAGGACGCGGTTTTGCAGTTGTTGCTGATGAGGTTAGAACCTTAGCAGCACGAACACAACAGTCAACTTTAGAAAGTAAATCTAAAATTGAAGAACTACAGAATGCAACTACAACGGCTGTTGATGCAATGACGTTAAGTAAAAATAAAACCCTGCAGGGTGTTGAACAGGCCTCACAGGCAGGTCAAAGCATCAGCACTATGCGCGGCAGTATTCAAATAATCTCAGATATGAACAACCAGGTTGCTTCAGCGGCTGAACTGCAGACAGCTGTTGCCGATGAGATAGATCAGAGCCTTAACAGCATCAGCAGTTCTGTTGAGAATACCACTGAAATTGCAGGAGACTTCTTAAAATCAGCAAACCAGTTAGTTGCAATGTCGGAGGAATTACAGGAACTTATTGGTCAGTTTAAAGTTTGATTGAGCATATATATAAGCTATTCATGCGGCAGTAGAATACGTTCTAATAATGAATTTAACTGCTGCTGCTCCTCTTTATTTAATACTGCTAATATACGCTGTTCATGCTGGTGCAGTTCCGGCAGCATTGTTTCCACCAGTATTTTCCCCTGCGCTGTAAGCTGCACTAATTTACTGCGTTTATCTTCCGGGTTATCCAGACGTTCTATCAGATCGATCCGGCTTAACCGCCCTAGTACTTTGGTCAGCCCGCCGGAGCTGAACAGCATCGACTGATACAGTGCGGTCGGGGAGAGACAGTAAGGTGCAGGACTGCGCCGTAAAGTACACAGCACTCCGAAGTCAGCTCTCTGCAGATTATAATTTTCGACATGCTTTTGAGCGCTATTTTGAAAAATATCGCTGACTCTCAGCAGCCGCAGTAATGCAGGAGAGGTAGATTCTGCACATTCAGGCCAGTTTAACACCCCCGCTTCAAGAATCTGCTTAATACTGTTATTCATTGTTTGCTTCCTGCAGAAAAAATATATTGGCAATATATCTTGCCAGAAAGGTAAAGTCCATATAATATCTTTCTGGAAAGATAAATAAGAGGTACTAATGACAACACAATCCATAACAGATGAAATTACAATAAAAACAACAAACCAGGCAGACAATGCTTTACAGAGCAAAACTATTTCTAAAACCCTGATCCTGACTTTAGCAACAGTTTTTGCTATCTCCCCCTTTGCAATAGACACTTACCTGCCTGCTATGCCGAATATGGCAGAAGCGATGCAGGTTGATATATCAATGGTATCCGTGACCGTCAGCTTATACATACTGGGTATGGCACTCGGTCAGCTGATAGGCGGACCTTTATCGGATCAAAAAGGACGCCGCTTTGTAATGATGCTCGGCCTGCTGATTTTTGCTGTCGGCAGTGTTCTACTGACCACCAGCACATCAATTGAAATTCTATGGCTGTGGCGTTTTATCCAAGCGGCAGGCGGCGGTATGGCGGTAGTCGGCGTTCCTGCAATCATTCGTGATGTCAGTAGTGGAAAAGAATCCGCTAAGCTTTTTTCATTGATTGCGCTGATTATGATGATTGCCCCCTCCATCGCACCAACCGTGGGTACATTGATCCTCTCCATGTCCAGCTGGCAGTGGATCTTCTATTTCCTTGCAGTGATCGCAGTTGTCGTTATCGGACTGGTCATGGTATTTATCCCGGCGCGCTCACCTCAAGTAAAAAATATAACCAGTACGGCTAAATCCTTCTCTAAAGACTCTGGGTTACGTTCGGTTTTCAGACAAAAAAATGCCCTGGGTTTTATGTTCGCTCAAGCTTTTGCCTATTCGGTTATGATGACCTTTTTAACCAATGCTTCAATGATTTATATGAAAATATTCGGGGTAAGCGCTGCGCATTTCTCAATGCTGTTTATCGCTAATATTTGCGGCCTGGTAATCATTAACCGCCTTAATACTCTGCTGCTGCGCTGGTATGAACCCGCGACGCTGCTGAAATGTTTTCTACTGCTTCAGGTCAGCGGCGGACTGATTTTAACAGCCTCAGTTTTTATTGCTCCAGATCTGCTCTATTTTGCAGTAATAGGATTTGTGGTAAGCATTGCGGCCAACGGCGGCATTATGGCCAATGCCAGTGCCTGCTTTCTAAAATACTATGCACATAATGCCGGTTCTGCATCTGCGGTGCTGGGAGCAATGCAGTATACAGTCGGAGCTGCGATCAGTGCATTTGCCGCGGTAATCAGTATGGGAAATCTGCTCCCCGTAGTGTTAGTAATGCTGCTGTCATCAACAGTTGCTCTAGCAAGTGCCGTTAGCGCCGATAAGAAAAGCCGAACTGAATAGGTAAATGCACAGCCCCAATAAATCAGTCTGGGAGAACTGCTGCCCGTAGTGTTAGTAATGCTGCTGTCATCAACGGCGGCTCTAGCAAGTGCTGATAAGAAAATCCGAGTTTTATAAAAAGACAGAACACTCATAGAACTATTATCTGCTGTTGGTTAAAGCAGCCTGCCTAAGGGAGACTGACAGCGGTGACCAGCAGCATTGAAATGGTGAGCGTTCTGCCAAAAAGTAGACCTTCAATTTTTGTTCTTAAGTATTTTTAACAGCAACTATGAAGCGATATTACGTACACACCTTACTTTATTATCCAGACGCAAAATATCTCCCTGCGGTCCCTTGCTATAAAAGGTTCCGTTAACCCCGCTAACGCTTTGCGCACCGGGCTCATCGGCAACGCTGGACTTACTGTTGCTGCGCTGTGCACCTGCACCATGCACATCCATAACCGTGCTGTTCATATAACCTAATGCGCGACCGAATGAAACATAAGCGGCACTGCGCCCTTCACCGTTATTATCAACATGGCTGGTTGAGCTCCAGTAATACCCCCAGTCGGTGACTCCCTCTTCATTAACAAATGAAGAGGCATTAAACAGCGGATCCACTGCGGCACTATTGCTGGTATCTGGTGAACGGCTGTAGTCTAAAAGAGTATGCAGTTCTTTGGCATTAGGTAAACGCCAGTTTTCATAAGAAGCTGTAGCAGCATTTTCACATGTAAGCACCGCCTGATCCCAGTTAACTGAATCACTGTCATTCTGCTGCCACATTAATCCGGTTGCACTGTCACTAATAGTCAGATCTCCGTTATCAGTGAATTGATTAACACCATACTCTTCATTAGCGGTGACACAGCGTACATAATATTCTTTAAAGTCTGCCGGATACCCCTTAATCCGCCCGTCAATATAATTAACGCCAAACATTGTGCTGTCACCCTGCATGGTCGTGCTGACATACAGACTGGTGGTGGCGTACTGGGCATCAATAATCCGGTCTCCCGCGTTAATGCCTTCACTGGTAAAAATATCCCCGAAAGCCCAGTCAAATTCAGATGCTATAAAAGGCACCAGAGTCGAAGTATCTACTCCCTGGTAATTACTTGCATCTTTACCACTGAACAAAATCAGTGAATACGCTTCTTTAACACTCGGCAGACGCCAGTCCTCCCGCCCTGCCAGCGTCAAGTTATCGCAATAACTCAGCGCTTCAACCTGATATAACTTATCGCTGTAATTGAGCTCCCCGTCCGCATTACTATCACTGCTCTGCTGCCAGATAAGGCCGGTTACATTATCAGTAACTGTTAAACCATCTTCACTGACCGTATAATCCGGCTGATTTCCTGCATAATCAGCGTCATGACCAGCTCCACTGCAGTTGCTGCTGCCTCCCGTAGCAGAGCTGTAACAACTGCTCTGGTTAGTATCCACAACGGCATAGCTGTATCCATCTGTGGTTGTAGACACAGTATCACCGCTGCTGACCGTTTCCTGTGAATCATCACTGCTGGCAGAACTGTCAGTATCAGAACTACTTCCACAGGCGCTTAAAGCGGCAGCGGCTGTAAATATCAAAGCAGCGCCCGTTTTGCCTTTAAAGGTTTTTGTGTTGAAAATATTCATAATATTTATTCCATTAAATTTTATAATTGAAGACTGATATTTGCCGAGGCTTACGCCGTTATATCGATAATTGAATCAGCAGAAGACAGTCCAAATTTTGACTGTACAGCGGCCAGTATCGAGTCTTTATCCGTATCACTTAATTTGCTTGAATCATATTCAGCAAGTATCTCTTCTAAATAAGTTAATATCTCTGCAGACTGCCCTTCGCCCGCAGGCGGCGGCATACGTCCACTCTCTGCGCCGGCCATTTCACCAATACTGTGTGCATCAAAACCATTGTCTTGCATCAACTCGGCCAGCTCTTTACCTGGGCTGATACCTGCATCAGCTAAACCTGCGACGATATAAACAGCATCATCGCTGCTTAATGCATCCGCATCAAAATTAGACAAGAGCTCAGTTGCTGTTTCGCGCTGTTCTGTTGACATAGAGGGTTTATTTATCTGTATAGAAGGCACCTGCATACCTGCTGAAATTGAGTTTATGCTCATCTGTTCCTCACTTATTATCAATAAAAAACTCGGAAAACCACATGAGGGCACAATAACAAAACCTTGGTGAAATCCAGGTGAACTGAGCGGCTTAATATTTATTTTCTTTTATTTTTAGACTTCACCTGTATTTATAAAATTATGCAGGCTTTAATTTTGCTGATAAATATATACTTAGCTAAACAGGGAAGGAAAATTATGATTTTAGTCATTGAAGATAACCGCTCGCTGGCGGCAAATATTATCGAGTATCTCGAAGCACACGGCTTTGAATGCGATTTTGCTCATCGCGGTGATCAAGGTTTTGCTCTGGCTCAGTCACACGCTTTTGATGCCGTTATTCTTGATATCATGCTGCCGGGACTCGACGGTATGAGTGTCTGTAAAAAACTTCGCGAACAGCACAATGACAGCCCTGTTCTGATGCTTACCGCCCGAGATACCCTAGAAGATAAACTCGAAGGTTTTACCGCCGGTACCGACGATTACCTGGTGAAACCTTTTGCACTGTCTGAACTGCTTGCCCGTGTGCAGGTTCTTATCCGCCGTTCCAAAGGCACTAAAACAATTCTCCAGGCTGCTGATTTAAAAATGGACCTGGCTCTTAGAGAAGTGTCCCGCGGCGGACAAAACCTTACCTTAAACCGGGCCGGCTGGAAAATTCTGGAAATATTACTGCGGGCAAGTCCGAAAGTGGTTACGCGCCAGGAAATAGAACAGCTTATCTGGCCGGATCAGGTGCCCGATTCAGATGTATTAAAATCACATATTTACCAGCTGCGTCTAGTGGTCGATAAACCCTTTACCACTCCGTTAATTCAAACAGTGCGCGGTATCGGCCTGGTAGTTAAGAGTCAGCCCCTATGATTGAGCATAAAAGCCGTCTGCGTTACCAGTTTAGAAAACAGCTTTTTATCAGTATTGGTTTACTGGTGGTGGTTTTTTCTATCCTGCTTTATAACCTCTATTTTATGGGCCATGCTAATGCAACACACCGCTCAATGATGATTTTAGCTGAACATTATGCAGCTCAACTCGAACTTCAACCTGATTCCCCTCTACCGCAAAGCGGCGGTGTCGGCGCTTATATCGGTAGACAAAACCTGCCTCACACGGTTCAGGATTACTTTAAAGAGCAGCCTTTAAATGATTATCAGATGCATATCTATCATGGAAATGAAAACTCTCCTACTCGGTACTTTATGCTGGCGTTTCCGCTTAACAATTCCAAGCACCAACTGCTTGTGCTTTACAACGACCAGGCGCTGCGTGAATTACCTAGGCCGTCCAGAAAAGGCTGGATAATAAACCTGCCCGGCGCCATTGCACTAACAGCAGTACTGGCTATTATTCTGGTTTTCTGGTTAGCACAGCGTTTAATTTCGAAGGTCTTAAACCCCCTTTATCAGCTTAGTGAAATGGCGAATCATTTAGACGAAAATAATCCAGAACTTTCATTTTCAATTATGTCTGATAAAACTGAAATCGGCGATGTCGCCAACACACTGCACAACTCTCTGCAGCGGATTCATCAGTTTCATCAACGCGAGAAAAAATTTCTACAGAATGCCAGTCATGAACTGCGCACACCTATTGCCGTTGTTGCCAGTTCATTAGATATTATTGCACTGCGTAGTTCTCGGGGAAATCAGCAGATAGAGGATCAGCTCCAGAATATCCGTCGTTCCAATCAATCGATGGCAGAGCTGAGCGAGGCGATTCTGTTAACCGGTCGGGATCAGCACAAGCCGGAAGCTGCTGAACAGGTCAATCTTTCTTACATAGTTAAAAATGTCGCGGCCGATCTTAATTATCTTCTTGAAGGGAAAAATGTCAGAGTGCAGTTAGCAGGATCCGACAGCGTTGAACTTCAGTTAGCAAAAACGCTCTGCCGCATCGTCCTTAGTAATTTAATTAGAAATGCCTTTGAACATACCGACAACGGTAAAATACAAATTAGTGTCTCAGACACAGTGGTCACTATTAAAGATACGGGCTGCGGTTTTGCTCAGGAAACGGCCGCTAAACTTCAGGAACGCGGCATCAGCGACGGTCAGGGATTTGGACTCGGCCTGGATATTGTACGCCAGATTGTTAAAGCCCAGCAGTGGAAATTCTCTCTGCAGGCAAACAGTGATATCGGCACTACCGTGATGATTGATTTCTCTTCACCGCTAAGCAGTAATGATTCAACCTCAGAGTTTTAGGTGCTTGAAATTAGCCGCTGGCAGTTGTTACATGCAGCAGGTCATAAATAAGCTTGCCTGATTTTGTATTGAATCTGCGTTATTATCCCCTTTAATATTCAATTACCTATACAAACGGATGTGACATGAAACTCCTAGAAACAACACTTAACCAAATCAGTCCCAGCTCAAGCGAGTGGCGTGAAAAAGCAGCACAGCGTATTGAAACTCTGATTATGCCTCACTGGGCATTAGGACGCAGTTTAGATCTAGCTGTTGATGTTGCCGGTATTACCCGCTCAATCACCCCGGACATCAGTAGACGGGCGTGCATCGTCATGGGCGCAGATCATGGTGTTGCCGCTGAAGGTGTAACCCCCTGCCCGCAGGAGGTTACACCGCTTATGATGGCGGCTTTCACTAAAGGCGGTGCGGCAATTAATGTACTGGCCGACCATATCGGCGCAGAGATGGTTATTGTAGATGTTGGTGTAAAAGGCGATCTGTCTGAGCTTTATAACGAAGGTAAAATTATTGACTTTTCGATAGCTCAAGGCACCGCAAACTTTGCCAAAGTGCCGGCAATGAGCCGTGAACAAGCCGTCGCTTCAATCGAAGCCGGCATCGAAGTGGTCAACAATATCAAAGATAAATTTGATCTTTTTGTGCTTGGTGAAATGGGTATAGGTAATACAACCGCCAGCAGTGCAATTGTCTCACTGCTCTGCGGGTTATCAGCCGATATCGTCACCGGCTGCGGAGCTGGTCTGGATGAGCCGGGAAGACAGCATAAAGCACAAGTTATCCGCGCGGCCCTTGCTCTGCACCAGCCGGATCCACACGATGCACTGGATGTTTTAGCAAAAGTCGGCGGCTTTGAAATAGGTGCAATGGCCGGAGTTATGCTGGCGGCGGCGGCCTTACACAAACCTGTAATACTGGATGGTTTTATCTGCACGGCAGCAGCACTCATCGCCCAGTCACTTAATCCGGATGTAGCCGATACGCTGATCGCCGGACACAGCAGTGTTGAACGAGGACATATCGCAGCCTTAGAAAAGCTCGATAAAAATCCAATTCTTAATCTGGAACTAAGGTTGGGTGAAGGCTCCGGTGCGGCGATGGCACTGCCTATTGTTGATGCAGGTGTAAAAGTGATGAAAGAGATGGCCACTTTTGCAGACTTAGGTGTTTCACTCAGCTAAGAGATCTCAGCTTCGGCATTAAAAAGACAGGCTGTCTGCCTGTCTTTTTAGACCACTACCTTTATAAATCTGCAGCTACTGCATATAACGCATCAATACTGGAAGCACCTAGTTTAGTACTTCTTTCCGGTGACCAGCCCTGAAGCGGTTGAGGCGTCTCAATAGTATCTTTAAACGGCATTTCCAGTGTAACCGCCGGGCAGTTAAATGTCTGTGCAATATAGTTAGTGCACACGGTCATATTAGCTTCACCGGGTTTATCAATGTCGTAGCCTTTCTCCATCTGAAAATCAGGATTAACCTGCATTAATGTATTAGCAAAAGAATGCTGCAGTTTCGCTAAGGTATCATTCCAGCCAGGGATACCTTCTGCACCGGCAATAAAGTTATAAGGCAGCGCTTCGTCACCATGCACATCCAGACAGAAATCAACACCAACCTGATGCATCTGCTCACGTACTAGATAAACTTCCGGACTTGATTCCATGCTCGGCTCCAGCCATTCACGGTTCAGATTAGCTCCAGCGGCATTAGTACGTAAATGCCCGCGGCGGCTGCCGTCCGGATTCATATTCGGCACAATATAAAAAACCGCCTGTTCTAATAAAGCGCGTGAGACAGGATCATTTTCATCGAGCAGGCGCAGGACAAAACCTTCCATCCACCAGGATGCCATAGTCTCACCCGGATGCTGTCTAGCCTGAACCCAGATTTTCTTTTTACCCGGCTCAGGTGTACCGATAATCAGCTGATCTAAATCCTGACCGTCTAATGTCTGGCCTAATGTTTTCAGCTGTACTTTATCATCGTTAATTGCCCAGCCGATAAAGTCTGCACAACGCTCCGTTGAATAAGGCGCAAAATATGCGTAATAAACAGACTGATACTCTGGGATATGATCGATTTGTAAGATACCGTCTTTATAGGTTGTCGGCACGCGGAACCAGTATTCTTTATCGTAAGAGGCAACCGCGTGGTAACCTTGCCAGCCGCTTGTATAAGATGCATTAGCTGCATTAGTAATTTTTAATGTACAGTCCAGTCCTTCGGCACCCGTTAAACGAAAATAAAACCACTGATAAAAATCACTGTTATGGTCTTTATTTATTTCTAACTCAATGTCAGACGGATGTTCACATTTCAGGCAACGGATATTTCCACCGTCGAAATTGCTGTTGATATGCATAGGATTTGGATTCCTTAAATTAAATATGAAGGCAGTATAGCGACTATAATTTTCAAGACGGCGCTAACATATTACAAAACGGCAGCAAAAACTAAACAAATCCTTAAAAAACAGATTAATGTCGAAATTTTCTTAGCAAAGATTTCAACTTTCAACTAATTCGCTGAATATATCAAAAGTAAGATTTACTAATATAGCAATAGGTAAGTTTAGAGGGCTGTGAAATAAGAGATATCAGCAGTATTATGGGAAATATTTTTTCAGAAATTCCTGCAGTTGACCCGATTTCTGCATCTCAGCAAGTGTTTTATTGACCAGCCGCATCAGCTTCTGGCCACGCTCGTTTCGGGTAAACATCATATGAAACGGAGTTGGCAGCGCCTCGGGAAACGGTCTATAACCCAAATCAGGATCATCGATAAAATTCTGCCCTATGAGTGAAAAACCGGCAATTACTTCCATGTTTTCCACAAAAAGATCGACCCTGTTTCGATGAAGTTTACCGATAAGATGTGCATAATCATTTGCATCTCGATCCACTTCAACCGTTTTTATTCCCCAGTAGTCATAATTATATCCGATAATGCAGCCTACCCTGTATTTACTCAAATCAGCCCGACTGCGGATAGTTAATCCATCAGGATTATGTTTCTTAGAATAAAAATAATACGGAGTTACCGCATAATAACTTGAAGAAAGGTAATATTTTCTGGCCCGATCATCATTAGAAGAGGCGTTTAGAAGCATGTCGTACTCGCCCAGTTCAACCTCTCGCAGACAGCGTTTCCAGGGGATCAGGTCAACACTGAATTGTATGTTATTTTCAGCAAAAACAGCCTCAATAACATCCACAGAATAGCCGACAACAGCGACACCTTTATCTGCATCTCTAGACTGATAATGAATAAAAGGCGGCCATTCACCGCTATCGTCACAAACACGTACCAGCTCTATTTCACGATCTGCCGCCTGTAATATACAGGGTACGAAAATAGATAAAATTACGGTTGTAATACACTGAAATATCTTCATCATTGGTACACCGGACAGTCCTCTGGATAAAAACTAGATCACTAGTGAATCACTATCCACAAACATAATCATGTCTGTTTTCAGTATAGGCGTTATCCTGCTCAGATATCATCTTAATTTCCCTGACGTTTGACCTGCCTTTATAAACACAGCCTGCTTGATTCAGCGGACCGAACTTAACTGTTCCTTTATTAACAGGCCGAGAATAAGGTGGCAGGCATGACGGATCTGCTGGTTATGCTGCTCCTGCAGCGCTTTGAACTGTGCCTCCAGCGGCGCCTGATGAATACCTAAACCATCCGGCAGCTCCGGCGCCCGGTTTTCTCTGACAAAAAGCTGGTCATAATATTCATGATACTCTTCAGTCACATGAGTGATCATCTCTGCAGACAGCCCCGCTTTACAGCCTACCTGAGAAATTAACTGCCTTACCGCTTGAAAATTTCCGGGATCAGTGGGAAATGGAATTATATTATCCATATCAGTACCTCATATTACTCACTTTGTTTCTGCTTAATACGTTCACATGAACGCTCAGTGTATCAACGGTTTCCTTGAATAAATCCAGCTCGTCAATAGACAGATCGTTTAACTGTTCAAGGTTGTATTCAATCGTATCAATAATCGAAGAATCGGAGTATGGGCTGAAATATCTTTCATAAATCGCTTAAACCGTCTTGAATGTTTTGCTGTTCTCATCATCCACCTCAGCATTCTATATATTCTAACTATAGAAGCTGTGTGCTTAATAACAGGCACTGTGTGAAAATATTGAACGGATAATACAGAATGATCTGCAAAGAATGCAGGGATAGAACGTAAAACAGAGGATAAACACAGAAAATGAACTCCTGTCGGCTTGATATTTGAGCACAAAAAAGGGAAAGCACAGAGCTTTCCCTTTTATCAGTCAATTGAAAATTTATGCAACCGCAGCTTCCGATTTCGCATAACCCAGTTCCTGAGCAAGCGCTATTTCCGGCGCAACATATTCCATATTGAGCGCTTGAGCAACACTTTCACAGGTTACTTTGCCGTTAATAACATTCAGTCCGTCTAAGAAACCTTTGTCACTGCTAAGCGCTTTCTGGTAGCCCTCATTTGCCAGCTTAATAATATACGGCAGTGTGGCGTTGTTAAGCGCAAAAGTTGATGTTCTAGGCACGGCTCCCGGCATATTAGCAACACAGTAATGCACCACTTCATCCACAATGTAAGTAGGATCCTGGTGCGTTGTAGCATAAGAAGTTTCAATGCATCCGCCCTGATCAATGGCAACATCCACAATCGCTGAACCTGGTTTCATCTTGGCAATATGCTCTTTAGTGATAAGTTTCGGCGCGGCGGCGCCCGGTATAAGCACACCTCCAATCACAAGATCAGCTGCAAGTACTTCTTTTTCTAATGTCGCAGCGGTTGAATAAAGAACTTTAGCTGTATTAGCAAACTGAATATTGAGATTACGCAGTGTATCAATATTACGATCTAAAATAGTCACGTCAGCACCAAGGCCCACCGCCATCTGCGCGGCATTATTACCAACCATACCGCCGCCGACAACCACTACTTTAGCAGGTTCAACACCCGGTACGCCGCCCAGGAGCATGCCGCAGCCCTGATTTGATTTCTCTAACGCCTGCGCACCGGCCTGAATGGCCATACGACCAGCAACTTCAGACATAGGAGCCAGCAGCGGCAGTCCGCCGTTTGCATCCGTCACCGTTTCATAAGCAATACACACAGCTTTTGAATCAATCAAATCCTGTGTTTGTGCAGGATCCGGCGCTAAATGCAGATAAGTAAACAGAATTTGTCCTTCACGCAGCATGGCACGCTCTACAGCCTGCGGCTCTTTTACCTTCACAATCATATCGGCTTTAGCAAAAATACTTTGTGCATCTTTTTCAATTGCAGCACCGACGGAAATATAATCTTGATCGGTAAAACCGATGCCGATACCGGCATTTACTTCAACAATCACTTCATGGCCGTTGTGAATCAGTTCACGAACACTAGCTGGAACCATACCAACACGATACTCATGGTTTTTTATTTCTTTAGGTACTCCGATAAGCATAACTATTTCCTTTCATTGATTGATGAGATGTCTTTATTACGTGCTGAAAGTATAAAAGCTTTGGCTTAGATTTTTTGACTGTATTTTTATCTCATTTAAAGATACATTAGAACATATCACTAACAAAAATATAACAAGCAGTTAATTACACTGCCTACCTGGAGTTTTGTGACACATGACACTAGATAAGATTGACCGCAATATTTTGCGTGAACTACAGAAAAACGGCCGCATATCTAATGTGGCATTAGCTGAAAAAGTCGGCTTGAGTCCTACTCCCTGTATAGAGCGTGTTAAACGCCTGGAAAAAAAAGGGGTAATAAAATCTTATACCGCACTGATTGACCCTAAATATTTAGATGCTTCTCTGCTGGTGTATGTTGAAATCAAGCTTAACCGCTCCAGCGCTGACGTTTTCGAGCGTTTTAATGCAGCGGCTAATCAGCTGGATAATATTTTAGAATGTCATATGGTATCCGGAGATTTTGATTATTTGGTAAAAACTCGAGTGGCAGACATGTCGGCGTACCGTAAGGTATTAAGCCAGACCCTGCTGGCACTGCCTGATATAAAAGATTCGCGTACCTATGTGGTAATGGAAGAGGTTAAATATTTAACCTCTATTAATATTCCAAGTTGACTACATTAATGAAAATAAGACATATCAGCGTATAAGCCCAGGGGTATCGATAGCGAGAAGCTTTCAGCCCATCGCCATCGATTATTTACAGGGTCTATTTTTCCTCACTAACCGCCGCGAGAGAGATTATGTTTTCATCATGAGTCAAAACAAGTCTTATATTCTTTCCTTCTAAGTTTGAAGAGTACAGCTCTTCATTTTCTGCCCAGTATATTTTCTTTCCTTCAAAATCAACAGTCATTGCACTAATCCTTCCCGCACTGATTTCATATAAGTCTTTTACCTTTCCATTATCAACGTTTAACTTTTGAATATAATTGTCATTAGACCAATAAAGAGTACTTTTTTTCTCGTCATATTCCATATCCTTAGCCGGCATATATTCACTCGGTTTAAAACCATCTTCAACGGTAAGCACGACTTCACCGCTTACACTTACATGATCTCCTAGGTTCACACTCTCTATTATTGCTTCTTCACCTAGTCTACTACTGTAATATAACTTTTGTTCCGTTTGCGATATTGCCATCGCTTCTAGCATACAATGTCCCCAGCACTCTTCACTGATCGGATCAAAAATAATATCATCTTCACCACCTGTCACTCCCGGCTCAGGGACAATAGCAATCCAGCCATTCAATGTTGAACTCATATAGATATCTTCAGTTTGTGCATCAACTTTTATCTGCGAGCTCTGTATATGTAGCTGGTTATAGAACTGAAAATCATCTCCATTTAAGTCTGAAGTATAAATTGAAGCCAAACCGGGAGTAGTAACGAGGGTATATAAAGTACCATTCGCTTCATCGATTGCTGACGCACTATCTAATACAAACAATTCATTAAGGGTATTTGTTTCTAATGAAAGCTGGCTTACAGTATTTCCACTATAGTTAGCACTAACCATATAAAGACTATTTGAATATGACGGCAAGGATATAAAGCTTAAAGTGATGGCAGATGCAATGGCAGTATTTTTAAATGGATTCATTTTTATTACCTTAAAATTTCGAATAACAAGTGGTTAACAAACAACCAGTGAATGATCGACAAACGACCGACAGCGCAAAACTAACACCACAAAGACAATACTTAAAAGTGAGAAAAAGTGATAAAAAGTGAATTTTGATGATTCAGGTAAAAAATAGTGTAAAACTGCAGTCTGTGAATATTTACCACCACTAATTACTCAAGGCTAAAACATTTAACTAACGGCATAATATTTACTAAAATTGATTGAAATATAAAGAGTCGTCAAAAGCAGTTTACAATTGCACTTGCGAACATGTGCATCTCCAAGCTGCAGATTTATAGTGACTCTTTATATGGATGGCTTAAAAGATACAGCTTATCCCAATACTAAGCTGCTGACTAAACGCCTCGGGGTATGTACGGTTTTTTCCGCTTTACCTAAACGCACTAACATCTGCACTGTATGATGCTCCTTAATCTGAAAATGCTGTTTAAACTGCTGCTGTAAATCAAGCATATCTTCATACTCTTCTAACACCTGACTCATGGGATGCTGCGCCAGCCCCATTGCAGCGGTAGTTAAATTTAAACGGCAGTAATCACGTCCAGCTTTCACCTGCTGCAGACGACTGTTACCTTTTGTGGTTATCCAGGCAAAACTGCTGGTTGAGGCACTGATAGAACGGGTAATATCCACGCTTTGCTTAGCAAATTCTGAAGGATCTTTCTGCGTTTTTTCGCGATCTAAAAAGAAACTTTCCAGCATTATTTTTTTAATACCGCTCACACCTGCATGCTCCAGCCCAAACCCGTCTCTAAACTTCTGCACCTCCTGATCGTTAAAGCGGAACATGTTAATGGTTTCTAAATCGCGGGCTTTATGCCCTGATTCAACGGCCATTGCCTCGGTTAATACCCGCTGCAGATACTGGCCGTCCGGCTCGGAGTCTACCAGCGTAAAACTGCTTTGTGTGGTATCTGCTAATGCCTGCAGCTGAGATTTTTGTGCCGGGTTTAAACGGCTGTTATCGTATTCACGTTTATTAGACTGACGTTTAAGTAATTGCACAAACAAAGGATCTGTTTTTACATCATCACTTTTTGTCAACACGACCCTAGCGACCGGCAGACTTTCAATTACGCGGTTGCTGTACTCACCTTGCGGAAAGTAGTCTATTTCAGCTTTGAAACCATAAGCCGTGGCGGCAATAGTTAGTGTTTCTAAGAAACAGCCCTGACCGATATGGATCTGCCGTGCAAAGGGATCTGTTTCAGGCAATAACCGTTGTTGATCCACAAACAGATCAAAGCTGTATTGATCATTTAATTTTATCAACCAGGGTTGAATATTATGCGGATTAGGAGCAAGTATGGCGTATGCAAGCACCTTTAAACGAATATCCGTCTCACTTTCGTTCGGGCCGTTCCAGCCGTAATCTAATTTTCATCCCCTGCCGAACAACTGCTTAAGGTGCTGGTTAACGTGACACCGGCCATACCTAAACCCATCAAACGAATAAAACTACGACGTTTCATAATTATCTCCTATAATCAATATACATTCCACAGAATATAAATTAGTATTCCTTGGAATGTTTGTCAACCTACTTTTTGGAGAATGCTGTGGATTCACGCCGGCAAAATGAAAGACGGATCATTATGCTGCAGGGGATCATTCAGCAGTTAATGACTACCCGCACCAGTAAGCTGTTTAAAAACTTTGCTGTTAACAGCTCAGAGTTTGCCCTGCTAAGTCATTTTAGCCATAAACCTGAACGCAGCTGGACTGTCTCGGAATTAGCCGAGGTGATGGAGATGAATCAGCCCGGCATCACTAAACTGACAGCAAGCTTAATAGAAAAATCTGCACTTAGCGCAGCCGTGGATGAATTTGATAAACGCAAACGCCACTTAACGATCACCAGGCAGGGACTGCATTTATGCTCGGAGATTATGAACAAACTTCAGCCCGATATCAGTTTATGTTTTGCCGACTGGCAGGATCAAGAACTGCAGCAGCTGCTGACATGCAGTGAAAAACTGATGAAATGGCTGGATGAAAACCGCTTATAAACTGACAGCTTATATTAAACAGCAGCAGGCAAATGCTTATCTGCTGCAGACGATTAAAGATATTAATCTGACGGGTTGATAAATAACTGATTTATTGTCAATTCAGTCAGTGACCCGATATGTATCTCATGACTTGGGCTGTTACCCATTAAAACAGCCAAAATAAAACAGTGTAGTTCAAACAACATCGCGTATATTATCTCCGGCACACCAAGGTATTTAATAAGAAGGTTTTAATGCGCCCCCCATTTAATCGATTTATTATTTTTTTTCTGATATTAGCACTGTCAGCCTGTGTTGCTAATCGTGAGGAGAATAGTTTGCTCGGTGATCAGCTAAACAATACTGACCGTGACAAACAAGGCTCGGCGGCTCCATCTCAAACTGTATATTCCAGCCTATGGGGCAAACAGGGGGAATTATGGCTTCCGGATTCCAGACTGCCCTTTGTCGCATTAGCAGGTTATGGCGAAGGTGCGGCTCTTCCAAGCTATACACGTATTGTTGCTAATGTCGTTACTGATTTCGGGGCATCTCCCCAAAAGGACAGCGCGGCCAACAGCAGAGCATTTCAAAATGCTCTGACATATGCGGCGTCTCTAGTGAGTACCGATAACCCGGGTGTCCTGTATATCCCGGGAGGCATATACAATTTAGACAAACAGCTGCACCTCAGCACCTCCGGCCTGGTTTTACGCGGCGCAGGTCGAGACAAGTCTGTGCTGCGGTTCACCACCGGTCTTGTTAATGATCCCGATGCGCTGGGCGATGATAAAAAGCGCCGCAAATTGATTGTGCTCGGGGGAGGCTTGGATAAAAAACACAGCTTAAAGTCTGGTGTAAACTGGCGCCAGTGGGATCCGGGCTACAGCGCGTCAGTAGATTTTAGTGCGTTACCGCAGCGGGGGGATTTTATCCTACGTCTAGCCAGACCGCTTAAGGCAGACTTAAAAGAAAACATTATTAATCAGAATTATCGTATCCGTTTAGCACAGCCGATGGGATACGGTAAAAATTCAGATACGCCGTTATTGGCCGCGGCCGTCTATGGCGGTAGTGATTTTTCTCCGCCTGGAAGTACAACAGGCGGCAGCCTGGTATCACAACAGTTTGTGGTTAACATTTGTGAAGATAATCAAACCTTGATACTGGATCGCCCGCTGCGTTTCTCCACTTCTGCTGAGATGCGCAATGGAGGTGCACGCATTGCAGTAAGAGATATTATAACCTCCTGGGACACTGAGCAGATAGGGCTCGAAAATCTCACTATCGACCTACCCGAGACCTCTTGGCTAAAGCACTTTGGAACGGAGGGACAAGGTGCTGTTGAAATAATGAGTGATAACAGCTGGGTACGGGATGTAAAAATTATTAATGCCGATAATGGAATCGAAATAGACAAAAACACCTTTAATAATACCATCCAGAATGTTCTGCTGAAAAGCAGTCGTACTCCGCGGCGATCCGGCCCGGCAGGCCGGCGTTATGATGCCTATGGCCATCACGGCATTACATTAAAAGGCCGAGACCATCTGCTAAAAGATTTTACCCTGGAAGTAAGCTTTGTACATGATATAACCATGAATAACTGCCACGGATGCGTAGTAACAAGAGGCAGTGCGCCGCAGATGAATATGGACCACCATCGCCAGGGGATTTATGACAGTGTATGGACGCAGTTAAACCTAGGTAACCCTGAGCGTATGTGGGAAAGTACAGGTAATCCGGCTGAAGGTTACAATGCCGGCGCCTATAACACATACTGGAATATTAAAAGTGAACAGCCGGGCAAAACCTATTGGCCTGAAGATGGTAAAAATGGATTATATCCGCAGTGGGGACAACACAAAATTAATCTGGTCGCTACGGAAATTCAACGTAAACCCGAAGCCGGCGAAGGTAACAGACCAGCCCCCTATCATCCTGACAATGCTTTTCTGGAAGTGATCAAACCGTCAGAAATATCCCCGCAAAATATTTACCAGGCACAAAACCAGGCTTACCTAAACGGCATGCTTAAATTAAAGCAAATCAAAGCTAGGCAGAAAACAACAGCGACCTGCCCTGATTAACAAATTTAGCATTTTTATTTATGCCGCAGAAAAACAAAGGAAAATAATAGCGACATTCAGCTATATTTAATTTAACACGTAAGTTTGAAGCTATTATATTTACATTAAAGGTCGGCTTATGGAACAACTTTCAGGCACTATTTTTGATTCTCACCTGTTATGGTTTGCAGCCGGTTTATCGGTTACCTTCCTTATCTGTCTGTTTAAAAACCTCTTTGAGCATAAAAATGCCAGTAAAAAGTTATTTTTAGAAAATGTTACTCGCGAGCGCAGCCTTTGGCGCGAATCATTACGCGAAGAGGTTGCAGAGTTCTGCGCCTTGGTTTACAGCATTCAACATGAATGTCAGTTCAAAGATGAACTGCTTATTGAACAATTGTTTTCCAAACATGTTTCCCGCTTAAATGAGTTGAAAGTAAAAGTAAGGTTGCGAATAAATCCGCATGAATCGATTAACCAGCCAGATGCGAAGTTAGTCCGTGCAATGAGCCGCGTCGTTAATCAGCTCAGCATGGGAGATTTTGATAATATTTCACGTCAGATGCTGCGTATTGAACGAAATACACAGCTTCTGCTTAAATCTGAATGGGATAAATCAAAAGGTGAAGCGATGCAGGGGAAATTAACGATGTCTAAAAGACATGTTCGTTAACTTTCTTCGGCAGAGACTACAGTTCTATACCACAAAATCAAACAGCGCATATATTTCAGCAGATAAAATAGATCATCATTGGCACCGGAAAATGAAATCCAGTTTCTGGCTATATTTGTAGAGCTATTAGGATATTTAAGACTCATATAAAACGCCTTGTTTTTTACTGACACTGCAGCCTGGATTATAACTAATCCAGGCTGCATGTTGAGAACTTAAACTCAAGAGGATCAGCCGGCCCAACCCATCCTGAAGGTTTAGGGATTTCTTTTCTAGCAAAAATAGCTTTACAGTCATCTTCGAAATAGATTACAAATTTTTCAAAGTCGACTGATGTTAAAGTAGATATTACTTTTTCATGTTTTTTAATAAATGCAGTTATCACATCTAAATCTCTGCTGTTTTGATATTGAGGCGGTAACGCCGCCGGTGAATTTGTTGATAATAAAAGAATAAATAACAGCACTATCATTCTTTTCATATTTACCTCACTGTAACCTAACACCTCAAGAAGCCGCCTGACTCACTGCATACACCTGTGATGCGTTTTGTTTATTTAAAATTAGAACGAGCCCAATCACTAAGCTCTTCAATTGGTTTAGGAAAACCAAGGGTATAAACAAAACGGCTTTCACTGTCTTCAAAAATACTATTACCGACACCAAGTAAAACAAACCCCTCTGCTAATAGGTTACCTGCGTCTTGCACGCATTCAGTTTCGATAATTTTTGTGATTTTCAGAAGTGTTTCTTGATATTTTGTAATTTCCACGTTGTCCATGATTCCTCCTGTGCAGATAGAGCGTTAGATACAATATATCCAATACGAATAGAATAGCAGTAGATTTAATCCACAACTTAGAGCACTATTGCGGCTGAAATACGAACTCTACAGCCTTATCCCCCTAGAGCAGAGAATATTTATAAAAAAGGTGACCCAAATTGAAGCCTTATTGTCCAGCCAGCGCAGCGGCATGTTTATTTTATCGTATGATCAATAAACAAAGCTTCTAAACCAGCTTTCCCTGTCTTGACGCCCGACTGATACCAGTGACAACTAAGGCGGGCATAGTTGTCTAAATCAGCTTGAATTAAGCAGGTTTCCTCATAGTTAATTCCACTTTCCATAAAGCGTATACGAAGAACTTGAGCATCTCCATTCAATGCCGGTTCAATGCTTCCGTTGGCTTCAGTCCGTTTGCCGTTGATTATCCGGCTTACTTTCAGGATGTCATTTTCAGTGTAGATTTCGACTTTGCCGTTATATGTACTGTCAGAGTCAGGAGACTGGCCGATTAAAAGATACTTACCAGCAACAAAGCTTGTAATAAAATCTTCTTCTTGTGCGTATGCAAAAGAAGAATTAAGTATTATCGCAGGCAAAGCAAGTCTGAGCATATTTTTATACATTAGTGTAGACCTCATTAAATAACAGATAACAGCGGCTGTTAATGTAGTGAAGTGAAACTCAGCCAGTTGTTATGAGTTTGATTTTAGTGACTTATAGTCTGCTCGTTTCAATTTTAACTGCTTGAAAATTTTACTGCCGAAAACATTGATTAAAGCACCGGCAATAATCAAAATACCGCCTATCCAGGTCCAGACTGACGGGATTTCACTAAAGAATAACCAGCCGAGTATGATTGAAAAAACCACCTGAACATAAGAATATGCGGTCGCTTTACTGGCCACTTCAGTCTGCATTGCTTTTGTAAGGCCAACCTGCCCTACTTGAGTAAAAATACCAACAAACAGCAGTAACAGCAGCGCTTCCATATCCGGCATGACAAAATCACTGCCAAGTAAGAAAACAGATAGCGGCAACGCAATAAGCGGAAAGTAAAAAATAATAACCGAACTGTCTTCACTGCTGCTGAGGCGTTTTACAATGACGTAAGCAACAGCGCTTCCGAAAGCGCCCAGTAACGCAGCCGTAACACTAAGCAAAGGTAGTTCTGCTGCATTTTCAAAGGTAAATCCCGGACTTACTATTACAAACAATCCTACAATACAAAAAATAATGCAAATTACCGTTGACAGCTGAACTCTTTCTCTAAGAAAGACTAACGCCAGAACAGCCGTAAAGACAGGATGCAGATATTGAAGAATAGTAGCCTCTGCTAAAGGTAGAGTAGTTACGGCAAAATAAACACACATCAAAGCAAATGATCCAGCAGCCCCTCTTGCTATCAGCAGCTTTTTATTATTTCCCCAGACTGAGATTTTTTTCCTTTTCACGTCTATAAAGCTAATGACTAATGAAACCAATGCTCTAGCTGCAACGATTTCAAAAACAGGAATACCATAAGTACTAACTAATTTAACGCAGCTAGTCATAAGTGCAAAAGCAAAAGCTGATATCAGCATATACCTGACACCGGCAGGGATATTGTTTATAAAGTGAGCAGGCATAATTACTAATTAATTTGAGGTGAGTAGAATCCGTGATTCTATAAAACAAATCACCGAAATGAAAGCGATGATTCGGCTGCAGGAGATGACTTATTAAGAACTAAACTTAAGTGAAGCAGGAGTATCGCCATGGCTAAACTATCCTTCGTATTTACTGCCCTTGTGAGCAGTCTGGCTGCAAAGCTTTGCACTACCTCCTGTAAGTGATAGTGCAGATATTTCCACCCCGGCAAAAGCCGGTTCATTTAGCAGCCTTATTACCAGAACATATGTTTCTTGTAGATGCTTGTATACCGATTAGCACTGAATAACTTACTCAGCAGTCACTACCTTCTTAGGTTCAATAAAGTCCCATTGCACTATCGGCTGTTTTATCATCATCACAGAGCCCTGCTGAAATTCTGCCGCATAAAATTGCGCAAGTTTAACCACTTTCTCTAATTCATTTTCATCAATTATAATGGTGACTATTTTTGAGTGCTCTGCTTTACCTTTATAAAAACCGGTTGAATCTACAACATTAAATCCCTCAAATGAGGCTGTAATTGTCTTTTTCATAAAATGCAGCCACTGTTGTTATGATACAGAGCCGCCGCCTGGAATAGACTGGCCAAAATAGAGCTGTACACTAAAAGCGTTGTCTGCGAATGATAATTTAGGCAGCAGTATGAACATCATGATCAGCAAAAAACGACCAGTTTTGTTATTTTTCATTATAATTCCAATAGTAGTTGCTGGTACAGAAGCCGACGTATCACACGTCGACTCTATATCTTCCAGCATGGTAAAATACCGCGTAGATAGCCTCTTTTTCTGCCGCCTTCCATCTCCCACTGCACACCATAGTGATCACGCCAGTAAAAAAATGCAACAGGAAACGGGTTAAGCATCATAGAAGCCCATAAAGGGATGGCTAACCCTTCAAACCAAAAAACTGTTTTCTGATCACCCCCGTCTAACTGAGTATGACTAGTAACAACCAGCAAAGCTGACTTTAAACAATTACCCTGTAAACCGTCTTTATTAACGAATCCATTCTTTGCTCTTTTCCTATATTTTTTATATTAAACTGTTAACCACCTCTGCAACGCGGTTTCTTCCGTTTGTTTTGGCTTTATACAAAGCAATATCAACACGTTTGAGCATGCTTGTTATACTGTCGCCGCTGATATATTGTGTGACGCCGAAACTGGCAGTAACAGTCCCCACACTGCCGATCTTTTCGCAGTGCATTTTGTCGCGTAACTTTTCTGCATTCGCTAACGCACCGCGACTGTCTGTTTGTAAAAGGATAATAAATTCTTCACCGCCCCAGCGCCCGGCTAAATCAACATTACGGGTATTTTGTTTAAGAAGATCAGCAACATGAACAAGTACAACATCGCCGACATCATGACCAAAGTTATCATTAACCTCTTTGAAGTGATCAATATCTAACATAATCAATGACATCTCCTGTTCGTAACGTTCACAACGGCTTAGCGCTATTGAGATCTGCTCTTCTACATGCCGTCGATTAGATAATCCGGTCAGTTGGTCTGTTATAGAAAGGGTTTCAAGCTCTCTATTTTTCTGCTGAAGTTCCTGCGTTCTCTCTTTAACAAGGTGCTCAAGATTTTTATTCATCAGCTCTAACTCATAATAAATACGCGCATTTTCAAGTGAGATAGCAGACTGTGATGCGATTACTTTTAACAGCTGTATGCGGTCAGATTTAAAGGCATAAGTTAATTGTGAATGTTCGAGATAGAGCAGGCCCACTAATATTTTCTGCTTAACAATCGGCACACAGCAGATTGATTTTATTTTATGTGTATTAAGATAATGACAGCGGCTGAACTGCTGATCTTTACTATCATCGTTAAATACAACGCTGTTTCCAGAATTTATCACATAATTAACTACCGCTGGTGACAGATATTTTGATTTATTAAATGCTAAATCCTGCTCTTCATTTTTAGCATTTATATCCATTTTATCGACCAGGCGTTTAACAATAAACTGCTGCTTCTCTTTTAACAGCAGCACTCCTCTTGTCGCGCCGACGTTTTCAATTGCCAGGTTTAAAAGTTCAACAGTTAATTTATCAACATCAATATGCTTCGAAACAGCCTGTGAAGCTTTAATTACAGAGGCAAGATCAAGTATATTGGAAAAGTCTTCAGTACCGAGAGAACTGCTCACTGTTGCCTGGCTGTCTGCTAATGCAGGAGCTGTCCGGAAATAATCCGGATACTGATCTGTTAAGCACTTCATTTTACCTGACGCCCCCCAGCTCTGATATACCGCCATAGCGCGTTCCATACGGAACTTCGTTAGATGGGGTTTAGCCAGCTGACTCCAGAACAGTGCCGTTAATTCATCGGTAAGTGCAGCATCCAGCAGAAAACCGGAGTCTAATGCCAATTCCCGCGCCTGTTCATAAAGTTCAATCGCGCTTAAACTCTCTTTTTCAATAGCGGCGACTTCGGCTTTGATCAACAGGTATTTATGGTGGAAATTCTCGGGGCATAACTCAGCCCACTGCGCAAATCGATTAAGATGAAAATCAATAGCGGCTTTATATTCTATTTTGGCCTGCTCGTCTAATGCTGGATAAGCAGCGGTAAGATGCAGGACCGCATACAAACTGGCGTCTATTTGAATGATTTGTGCCTGCACAGTGGCTTCAATAACAGGCAGCCATTTATTGATAACAGCAAGCGGCTGAATATCTCTTGCTAATAATGATGAGCGGAGCATTGAATAAACACAATGACCATAAAAGAATGGATTTTCCTGATAATCTTCGAGAAGAGTCCGGCTGCAAAAATCAGCAGAGTCTAAACTGTTAAAACTAACCGTTTCACCTTTTAAATGCTTCAACGGCTGTATTACGATCAGTTTCAGTAAGTGCACAATATCATCAAGTTTTGCATTAGTGAGATATAACAAACTCTCTTGAGCCTGTTTTTCAACTTCGTCTAGAGGTGCTCCCGATGCGAACAGAACATGCGCTAACTGCAGAAATACCCAGCCGGCATAGGGAGAGCCGGACTCCATTGAAAGCTTAGATGCTTCGTGCCAGTATCCGTGACTGCTTTTAAGTGGTTTTAACCAGTGATTAATACCCAGAGAAAAGACATGATAGGTATAATTTTTCATGCATGGATTCTGGTATTTATCTGCTAAGCGCATAGCAAGGCGCCCGACGGCGTGTCCTTCGCGGTATGAACCACTGGAGCATAAAATAGTCGCATAGTTAACATAACCCACAGACGTAACGGAGCAGTTACCTTTTTCCATCGATAATCTGGTGCTGATAGCAGCTGCGGCAGAGAGCAGAGGCCCGTTACCCAGAAGATAAGCATCTACGAACGTATCAAATAATAATTCATGGGTGAGAATAAAATCAGCATCCGTCACTTCCTGCTGCTGATATAAAATATCAAAATCCTTCTCCAGAAGAAGCTTCTCAATTTTCAGCTGCTCCTGAGAAAAGATCTGCATCAGCGCCTGCTGATCAGTTGGTAAATCAAAGCCTAATAACTGCAGTGCCTGATATTCAAGATTAACTGATTTTTGATATTGGCCTTGATGATGATACTGCTTAGCCTGCATATTACACAGCTTGAGCTTATCCTGGTCTTTTTTGAGGTTATCCCTGATGATCTGATAGAGGTTCTCTGCATTTTCAAACTGTGAAGTTAGATAGCAGGCTTCTGCTAACTCTAAGTGAAGCTGCATTGCTAATTCGTGGTTTATCTGCCAGCAGTTTTCACCGAGCAGTTTTGCGCCGTGTGTTAAACAGGCTTTAGCAACATTAAAGGCAGCTGATTTTTTCGCTTTTACTGCGGCTTTAAGGTTCAATTTAATCAGCTCATCTGTTTCTTGAGCCGGACAAAAACAATCCCCCTGATTTAAATGTGCCACAGCGCTGAATAATTGATCCTCAGATCCGCTTTTTTCTATATTTCTGAGCTGCAGGTTACCAATAATCCAGTGTAGACCTGCCTGCCTGTCTTTTGACAGCATATCGTATGCAGCTTGTTGAATACGATCATGTGCAAAACGAAATAACATGCTTGGCATCTGCACTGCCTGCTCTACCGTCAGTAGTTCAAAATCATCATGCAGTGGTTGAATTAACCCCGCAGAAACAGCTGGTAAAAGTGAGCTCGCAGCCTTCGCTCGTGATAATTCAGCTACGTTACTCAGCATTGCTAAATCAAAGAGATTGCCGATACAGCCCGCCAGCTGCAGCAGTTTTACACTTTGCAGCGGCAGCTTATTAATATTACCCTGGAGCATATCAATGACATTCTCAGCACAGGGCAGGTCTTCAATTGTTTTGCGGTTCCAGCTCCATGAGTTCAGATCGTAATCAAAGAAAATATGTCGATCGTTATACAAAGTATTAAACATGGTTTTGAAAAACAACGGATTACCATGGGTCTTCTCAAACAGTAAATGGTTTAACCGGTCTGCATCATCTCGAGATAACGGCAGCGTGTCTTTTACTAACTGAGCAAGAACAGAAGCATCCAGCTCAGCTAACTCAATCGAGACAATATTTCGAGTTGCAGCCTGCAGTATCGGCATTGACAGTAATAAAGGATGGCTGCTCTGTACTTCATTGCTGCGGTAAGCGGAAATAATAAACAGTGATTTCTGTTCTATATACGGCGCTAACGCTTCAAGCAGAGACAGACTTGCGCCGTCAACCCACTGCAGATCATCCATAAATATTAATAATGGATAACGGCAGTCCCCCAAACTCGATAACAGATTAAGAAAAGCAGTATTAAAACGTATAGACTGCTCTTCCGTACTAAGTTCAGCAACAGCCGGTTGTGCTCCGATAAGCAGCTGCAGTTCAGGAATAACTTCGATCAAAACCTGCCCGTTAACACCAATACCATTCAAGACTGTCTTTTTCCAGCTGGCTATTTTGTCGTCACTTTCCTCCATTATCTGTCTAAACAGGGCAGATAAAGCTTGAATGAAGGCTGAATAAGGCTGATGACGCAGAAACTGATCAAATTTTCCGGCTGCAATATAACCACCCTCTGCTGTCACTACACTGTAAAGCTCCTTAATTAAAGAGGTTTTACCCGCGCCCGAATGGCCCGCGACAAAAGCAAAGTGCCCGCAACCGTTACTCACCCTGGCAAAAGTATCGAACAGTTTGTTAGTTTCTACGCTGCGGCCGTAGAGTTTTTCAGGGATAATAAAGCGATCCTGCAGATCATCAGCTGCCAGCGGAAAAGCTTCTATCTGCCTGTTTAATTCATATTGCTGCAGACATTTACTAAGATCAGAGTGTAAACCCTGCGCACTTTGGTAACGATCCGCGGCATCTTTGCTCATTAACTTTGCAACAATATCCGATAAAACTTGAGGAATAGCAGGGTCAAGCTCGCAGAGGGGCCGAGGATGTAATGCAATATGACAGTGAATTAATTCATTGGAGTCATTTGCAGTAAAAGGCAGTTTTTTGCCCAGCAGCTCATAAAGCACCACCCCAAGGGAATAAAAATCAGTACGGTAATCAAGCCCGCGGTTCATTCTGCCTGTTTGTTCAGGCGACATATAAGCAAGACTACCCTCAATAAAGAGTGGTTTAATCATCGCCCTTGCACTGTGGGGAAACTCTAAAGCACAACCGAAATCAATAATGGTCACTTGTTCATTTTCAGGATTTATAATGATGTTATTAGGAGACAGATCCCGGTGACAAAATGACTGACGATGAATATCCGCAACTATCTCTGTTACACTTAGGCTGATTTTAAGAGCAGTTAACAGATCGATACTAGACAGCTTTTCATACTCTTTCAGCGAAATACCTTCTGCCCTTTTCGTTATCAGTGCGGCAGAGTTATTCGTTTCGATAAATGCTAAAGCCGATTGAATACCTTTTCCTTCAACGGCACTTAATATCTCATACTCACGACTTAAGCATGCTGCCTGACGCGGAGTTGGGAACGCTTGTGCAGAGGTTTTTATGCTGACTGAAAGGTTGTCTTGACTGCGCAGCGCATTAAAAACAATGTACTGCTGGCTTTTATATTTTTGCTGAATCTGTGAGTAATCTTCAAGCTGCACGGCTGATTTCCTCCCTGAAATTTTAACTGATCAATATATTACAATCCTATTATTTTATTGTGACAAAATAAGAAACATAACACTATGTTAACCACCCTTTTTTGTTACAGGTATCGTAAAGTGATAAAATTATTGTCATTAACCACAGTTTTTAAACCTGCTCAGGGAATGCATTACAACTAACGGATAAGAATAGATCACAAGACTTATTAAGGGCTGTTTACCCTTATGTGTTCTCTGGTTACATTTAATTCAGAACTAGTTTTCTGCTTTAAATTAGCCATGAAAATTAACCATCCCTTTTGGGATTTATTTGTTGAATGGTAAAACTAGAAAAACTGCGGAGGAATTCCTTCAAAATCATTTCGGGATAATTATTAAAATCTGCGCTTGTAACCTCAGCTGTTACTTCAATAGCTGAATATTGAATTTAGCCAGCGGCTGTATGCAAATACCCTGTCAGATTGATTGTTATGCATCCTGCTCTGCCGCTGTTATTCCTGATTTAAACCAAGCTCTCTCTGCTTTTTCTTGGTAAGCCCCAGGGAAACAATCCGATGAGACTCTTTAAGGTAATACACTAAATCTTCATCTGTTTGTTCTGAGCTGTCATAGTGCTGTATCCACTTCATTCCTCGAGAGGCAAAATAAGGGGCTGGTTTATAACCCGCTATTTCACTTAAAAAATAATAATTAAGCTCCGATGTTTTAAAGATAAAAGCCGGTTTATCATTCTCTCCCAAACCACCAATCGCGAAAACTTTACCGCCCACTTTCCAGACATGGGAGTTGTTCCATTGAACTACATATGTCGTCGCCGGCAGTGAAAGACAAAACGCATTATATTCATCATAAGTCACACGATTACTCCTCTTGAAGCATAACATCAGCAGATCCAGAAGGTCTGGATACCCTAAATTATATTTAGTCGGACTTTAACGGGTTCTTGTGCATTTAGTGCTCATTACCGGAGTAAATCCACATAGACTCGGTTTTACCGGCCCGCTCAAATCCCAGCGCTTTATAAAAATCAATCGCGTCTCCATCGGCAGTTAACATTTGCTGGTGAAATGAAGCATATTTTGTCTGCAGCGCCTGCATCATTCTGCTGCCGATACCTTTACCATGGTATTCAGGATGAACAAGCATATGCGGGTAATACACAACCAAATGACCATCTGAAACTGCATTACCTAAACCCACTAATTTATTACCATAACGAGCTGTAACGAGAGAATGAGAATTTTGTAATGCAGCCATTAGTTCCACAGGCTTCTCTGCGGCTGACCATTTATTAGCTCTGTAAAGCTCAAGCACTTCTGATTCTTCAATTACATCATTTAAACTGACTGCTAACTTCATAAAATACCCAATGCCTACTTTTGATATCTAACACCATAACACATTTACCACTAACACAACGAAATACAAATCATCACCTAATACACTGAAAAATATAAAAACTTAATAAAGCACATTGACGACTTTATCAAGACTATTTCACCAAGGAAAAACCCTGTGGATATGAATGAATTCCATCATAGTCCTCTTTACTCAGCGCCACACCATTGGTTTTTGCTATCGCATAAACCATACTTATGTGAAACAAGAAATTGGGGAATATATATTGATAAATGTACTGTGACTGGCACAACTCAATGTCTGAAGTACCAGCTTTATCCTTTATAAGCTTTTTATCATCAAACACTTTGATATCCGGCATTTCATTAAGATACTTCATTGTTTCGGCAAGTTGTTTTTTTACCGCTTCTTTGCCCGTATTATCTTCGAAAAATGAAACCACCTCTTGATCCAAAAGCGGGCAATAGCCCCTCAATACAAAATTCGCAGCAATTTTGGCATTCATTTCCAGCGAAAACATATCTTCAGATAACGCGAGGGAAAACTTCTCCGGGGGGATTTTTGCTGCTATCACATCTAACTGCAATAGGTAATGTTGAAACAATCCTTTGATATTATTTTTCATTATTTCCTCTAAAACATGCAATGCCTACTCATCAATGATAATCTGAGAGCTGTTAACTGCTTGATTGATTGGCTTTATTATAGGGGCGCAGTTTACCTGACATTCTCAGTCCATCTTTCATGTTCATTGCCATTAGAACCAGGTTAATGCCCCCGGCAATTAGCTCAACCCCTTGCACTATATAGAAACTTGTATCAAACGTACCGGATGAAGCTAATATGTTCAGATAAACAGCTGACGGCATCAAGATCAGAATACCATTTAGCGCAATGACCGGCATTTTTTTCATTTTTCTCTTTACCAGTTTTCCTTTTCTATTTTTTCCTAACGCAAAACCTGTTGCTCCCGTTGCGGCAATACTGGGAACCAAAATAAATAATCCAGGAAATACGACCAGCTCTTTTACTTTCGCCACAGCTTCTATTGAACCGAATACTTCTACTAATACGGTCGACGTAAAAAAAACGAGAATACACAGCGTAGCCGATAACGCTCCAACCAAGTGAATTACTTTTTTCATTACTCTGCTCCTTCAAACAAATGTGACAACACATTGTCATAATAGATCACCCAAGCTACAATTGACAACATATTGCCAACTTGGAGTTCAGTTACTATGAGTAAAGCTGATAAAAGTGAAGTATTTACAAATGTAATATTAGAGATTTTTAAGTTAGGAGGACTACTCATTAGCGAAGGAGATCAACTATCCAAAGAATATGGAACTACGAGCGCTCGCTGGAAAGTATTAGGTGCTATTGCTCTAGCAGATTCTCCGCAAACAGTCTCTCAAATAGCTAAAACCATGGGGTTAAGCAGACAGGCTGTTCAACGGTTAGTGGATGTAATCAGCAAGGAGGGGCTGCTTGAGTTTAGAGCGAACCCTGTACATAAAAAAGCCAGACTAATCAGCCTTAGCGACAGCGGCATGGATATTTACGCTAAACTTGATAAAAAACAAGTTAGATGGGCAAAAGACAATTCACTAAATTTCAGCAAAAAGGATCTGCAAACTACCCTGTCGGTTCTGAAAGATGTCTCCCGACAATTCGAACCATAATGTCGTGTTAAGACGCTAAAGTTTGTAAAGCACAAACAAAACAAGCTGTTTTTGTTCCCTTAATATGAGAAACAACATTCACAGACAATGAGAAATAGCGAGATTAGCGCTTTGCTGCCGGGCATCGTAAAGGTAAGATATACGCAATAATTACCTTCTCAGCTATCATTCTGACAAACAAAATAAGAAGCTTTATGTTCACATTATTTGCAAGTAAACCATTACTAAATGACGATGAAAGCCAATGGATATTTAGTACTTTTCACTGGGCGCTCATTCATTTTGATAAAGACGAATTTTTTCAACGCAGCCGATTGATTCAACCAACGGATCAGTTTTTCAAAGGGCAGGTAGACAGTCATCAAGCTTTAGCTCAAACCGTGTTTGAATGCTGCGTAAAATATGCAGGGTTACAACATTGGCCTCTGCAGCTGCAGCACCCGGAGCAATATACGAATCAAACAGCAGAATTAATGGCGCTGGATAGCATTGAAGGTGCACTAAAACGCAACTCACAAAACAATAATTTAACGAAGTTAGTTTCACCTCAGCCTATCGTATTAACCTATAACAGACATCAAACAGGCAAACCGGAAGATCTTGCGGCAACTTTTACCAGTCACTTTGCGCAACATCTGATCGTACAGTCACAACAGTTACCACCAGGTGGTGCTAATCTACTTGTAGAAAGCAGTGAAGTACTTGCCGTCTTTATGGGGTTTGGTGTGATGATGTGTAATTCAGCCTATACCTACCGAGGCGGCTGCGGCAGTTGTTATAATGCCCAAGCAAATCGCAGCGCAAGCTTAACTGAAGATAAAGTCGTGTTTGCATTTGCACTATTTTGTAAATTAAAAAACATCCCGCATAAACAGGCGATGAAACACCTTAAAAAATATTTACGAAGTCTTTATAAACAAGCCGCAAAACAAATAGATAAAGAGCCGGAAAAAGTGCAGTATCTGCTCGATTTAAACTTACAGAAACAACTGATTTAAACGGGAACACAGTGCACCGCTCTGTAAACATGATGTAAAATATGAGCTTATTTCGTCTCAAACTGCATGAACTGTATCAAGCAAATAGCATCGGCGTAACACTCCATATAGGTAGTTGGTTAAACCTTACCTGACAGGGACTTACACCCTGCAAGATGCATCAACGCCTGCATGTGGACTGCTGCCGAAGGCGGCAGTCCCTACGATGCATTTGTTATGTGCGGGCTGCCTCGGACTAGCCAAGTTGGAGTTGATGGTCTATTACAATTTCACGAACAATTTGTTCGACTTTATTTCTGTCGCTTTGGTTTGAGTCTATGCCTGACCATATAATCAAGGCTTTCCATAAAGCCCAGCCCCGACCTCTATTCCATGTGTAAGCATCAACATTTCTTTTTTCTTCGAAAATCCTGCGACTATTGCCCTCGAACAAAGTCCATGCAATTGCCAAGTCACAAGCTGGATCGCCAACGGCACTGCATCCGAAATCTATAATAGCCGATAACTTACCATCTTTGACCAAGATATTTCCCAAACTCATATCCCCATGGAACCATACAGAAGGCTGAGACCATTCATGCTCACTTGCTTTATCCCAAACGGCTATAACGGTTTCTGTATCGATCTCGTTTTTCAAAACTTCTAATGATTTGTAAATGTCTTTTTCGTAATTATTGAGTGAGCAGCCTCTATAGAAATTATGTTTTCCCGCCAGAGGCGCTCCTTCCGTATCAGCCTTATCCAGTGAGTTTAAGAACTCTGCTAAATCATAAGCGATAGAGTCTAAATCCTTAGGACATTTATTAAGAATAGTTTCACCTTCTATCCACTCGTAAACAGACCACGGTCTCGGAAAATCTGTACTGGATATTCCTTTGGCTACAGGCCTCGGTATTGGGAGTGACGCTACTTTTGCTAGTTCAGGAAGCCACCTTTGCTCTTTTTCTACTTGGGAAACATAATCGTCTGAACTGGGAAGTCGTACCAGCATATTTTTACCCAAGTGAAATGTTCTATTGTCCCAGCCTGACTTCTCAACTGGTGATATACCTTCCGAAGACCACTGGGGAAATTGCTTATCAACCAATTTTTTAACAAGTGTCGTATCTATAAGCATGGGTCGCCTTTCGCTAATTTCTATGAACAGTGGATTGTATATGAAATTCTGCTTGAGCACATATACGCTTGCGTATGGGTATTTTATGAGCGTTTTGGCGGGAACCGCCAGCGAATAAAATTCCCGCATGACGCACTTATGTTGCAGATGATAGCTTCCAAAAACACCCGTCTGCATCTTCATTTACAACAAATAATGCTTCATTCAATTTTCTCGCCTCTGGACTTCTTCCATACCCTTGCCATTTTAAACTGCCTCTCATCCAGAATATTTTCCATATATCCTTAGTCCTAATAAATGTGAGTTTTGCAACTGACAAGTTAAAAAAGCCTTGTTCATTATGGGTACTAGGATGAATCTCGAACAACTCGGTACTTTGATTGTTAAATTTGCAGCCTAAATCAAAACCATTTTTAATGGCTTGTTCTTTTCGGTTTTCGATAAGCTCATAAACCAAATGCTCGAATTCATTTCATTCCGATTTTGTAAATGCCATATATTCCTATAATTGCATACTAGATTATTGACTCATGCCTAAAGCAGCATACGCCTCTGTTAAGGCGCAAAATATTGTTGGCTATGATTTGTGAGGCACGAACAAAAGCCAACTGTTTTTTGTCCGATTTAATTGTCTTGTAAGCGGCGTGGAACAGTTGGCTAAACTTGCGAGGAACGAGCGTGAGCCAACTATTCCACGTCCGTTTAAGCAACTTATGTGCAAATGCTTACGTTTGTACTGCAATGTATTACAAATAGACTCAATGGACAATATTATGAAAACAGAAATGCTAACAACTCGCATTGACCATGATACCAAATTAGCTTTCACACACATTTGTGATGAAGTTGGATTAAGCCCATCACAAGCAATCAAGTTATTTGCTCGTGCAGTAATTAATTATGGTGGCATTCCCTTCGAGCTTAAAGCAAAACAACCTAACGATGTGACTGCAAGTGCGATTCTCGAGCTGTCACAAGGAAAAGGTAATAAAGCAGAAAGTGTTACTAGCCTAATTTCAGAATTAACTGAGGGCAAAGTAAACAATGTTAACTCTTGAATACTCAAACCAGTTTAAAAAGGACTTCAAAAAAATAACTAAAATGCTAATCCCCGATATCATTGAAGTTGGCAACGTAATTTCAACACTTCAAAAGGATTAATACTAGAGGCTAAGTATGTAGATCCCCCTCTATCTGGTAACTGGAATGGGTTTAGGGATTGCCACGTTAAGCCGGATTTAGTGTTAATCTACCGAGCTAATGAAACCACATTGCAATTGGCACGTATCGGTTCGCATAACGACGTATTCTAGCTAGGATAACTTGCACATAACGAGGCTGTAGAATTACTCATTTTCAGCCAGGTTTGTAATTGGCCATTACATTTCACTCTAGGCGAATAATAACCATTAGATCACAGACGATCAGCACAATAAAGTACGTTTTTTATACAATCAAATAAAATTAGAAAAAGAGCGAAAAACGCTCTTTTTAGAGAAATTCTACAGCCTCAACGCCGCAAACAACAGCGCATAGGTTTGGCGATGTTGTTGCTATATTTCATGCTTGTCAAGGATGACTTCGACTTGTAAGCCCTCAGATTCAGATGGTTTTTCAAACCAATCAAGCTGCTTATCGAACTCTTGGATAGAGATCTCAACAGAGTCAGTATCCAAAGCTTTATTACGAACCAGTATACGCTCCCGCCGAAGTGCTTCCGGTGTATCGAGAAAGTGTATGATTGCCGCCGCTCCAACAGAAGACGCTAAGTTCATGGCAGCAGTACGCTCACGTTTGTACCAAAATCCATAGTCTAAAATTACATCTATTCCTTGCACTAGCAGTTTGCTCGCAATTTGGGCTAGGGCTCCATACACTTTTTCTTCAGCATCACTCCATCCCCCCATGGATAGGCCTCTTCCATAAAGCGAAACTATCCACTGATCCTTACTGAACCGAATTGCCCTTCTTTCCACTTCAAGCACGGCAAGATCATTATAAATTGAACTTTTCCTCCAACTAGCGATCTGATCACCATATACTAACAATTAGCTATTTGGTGATAATAATGAGCGCTACTTTTTTGAAATACTTCGATTCCATCTCAGACCCTCGTATTGAACGATGTAAGAAACATAATTTACTCGATATTCTTTTACTCGCTATTAGTGCCGTTATGTCTGGCTCTGAAGGCTGGGAGGATATTGAAAACTTCGGCCATATAAAGCTTGATTGGCTTCGTCAATATCGTCCTTTTGAATCCGGGATACCTCGGCATGACACTATTGCTCGTGTTATCTGTCGTTTAAAAG